>DASYKY010000111.1:0-68287 GCA_035995025.1 Actinophytocola sp. | reverse complement strand
GTAGTCCCGCGAGGTGACCGCCTCGATCATCAGCCGGCCCAGCCCCGGGTAGTCGAAGATCGTCTCGACGAGGACCGTGCCGCCGAGGATCGCGCCCAGCGCGAGCGCGAGGCCGGTGATGTTCGGCAGGATCGCCACCCGGGCGCCGTACATCAGCGCGATCCGCCGCACCCGCAGGCCCTTCGCCCGGGCCAGCCGCGTGTAGTCCTCACCCAGCGACTGCACCATGTTGTTGCGCATGCCGATGATCCAGCCGGCCGGCGCCGTGATCAGGATGGCGAGTGCCGGCAGCACCCCGTGGTAGACGGCGTCCCCGACGAACGCCCACGACAACGACGGCTCGATGTCCGTGGAGTACCCGCCGGCGTCCGGGAACCATTTGGTCACGAACGCCAGGAAGTACAGCAGCAGCAACGCGATCCAGAAGAACGGCAGCGCGCCGATGAACTGCGAGCCGAGCGTCACCACCGAGTCGAACCGCGAGTTGCGCCGCCAGGCCGCGAACGCGCCCAGCATCGTCCCGATGACGAACCCGAGGATCTGCGTGACGCCCACCAGCACCAGGGTCCACGGCAGCGCCTCGCCGATCATGTGCGTCACCGAGTACGGGAAGTACGTGTAGCTCACCCCGAACTGCCCGTGCACGAGGTGGCCCAGGTAGTCCCAGTACTGCGCCAGGAGCGGCTCGTCCTTCAGGCCCAGCATCAGCCGCACCGCGCGGATCTGGTCCGGGTCGACCGCCGTGCCCTGGCCCGTCAGCTGCGACACGATCGACTCGGCCGGGTCCCCCGGCTGCAGCCGGGGGATGATGAAGTTCAGCGTGACCGCGGCCCACAGGGTGATGACGAAGAACGCGGTCCGCCGGAGGAAGTACCTCACGACCCTGCGGGACGCAGCCGCGTGATCACCAGCAGCGCATCCGACGACGCGGCGTAGGGGTCCTTCTCGTTGGGCCAGCCGGACGCCCGCGCGGTCCGGTACTGGAACCACTTCGCGCCGTACCACAGCGGGATGTTCGGCACCTGGTCCATCATGACCTGCTGTAGCCCGTGCACGGCCTCCTGCTGGGACTTGTCGTCCCCGGCCGCGGCGAGCTGGTTGAGCAGGTCGTCGGTCTTGCCGTCCTGCCAGCGCGTGAAGTTGGAGATGGCCTTCCCGCCCACGGGCGCGGACTGCGCGGACGACAGCGGGTCGGCGTAGTCCTTCTGGATGTTGCAGTCGCCGCCGTAGACGCCGAAGAGCATGTCGAACCGGCCGGACTCGCGGTCGGCGTTGTAGACGGTCTCCTGGGGGCTCGCGACGTCGATCTGGATGCCGAGCTTCTCGAGGTCGCCCTTGACGATCTGGCCCGCCTGGAGCCAGTCCGACCACCCGGACGGGATCGCCAGCTCGAAGTGGAGCGGCTTGCCGTCCTTGCCGAGGCGCTTGCCGTCGCTGTCCTGGTAGCCGGCGTCCTCGAGCGCCTGCTTCGCCTTGTCCTCGTCGAAGGCGATCTTGCCCTCGTCGGCGATGTCCGGGTCCAGCCAGTCCTTCTGGTTCGGCAGGATCAGGCCGGTCTGGCTCGCGGTGTCGACGTAGCCGAACTGCGCCTTGTCGGCGATCTCCTGCCGGTCGATGCCACCGGTGAGCGCGCGGCGGAACCCGACGTCGTCGAAGGGCGCCTTGGTCAGGTTCAGGTACAGGCTGATCACGCCGCCGGGCGCGAACCAGTACTTGTTGTGCGCCGGGTCCTTGGCCACGTAGACCTTGTCGATGTCCGGCACGAAGATGGCGTTCGAGTCGTACTCGCCGCGCTCGAGGCGCAGCTGGTCGGTCTGGCCCTGGGCGGCCTTGCTGA
Organism: Actinophytocola sp.; assembly: GCA_035995025.1. Lineage (GTDB taxonomy): Bacteria > Actinomycetota > Actinomycetes > Mycobacteriales > Pseudonocardiaceae > Actinophytocola. Next base: position 66,450 of record DASYKY010000111.1, on the reverse strand, counting down.
ACCGCAGCTCCTTGACCTTGACCTTGTCGGCCTGCCAGTAGTCCGGGTTGCGCTCGAGGACCATCTGCCGGTTGTTGAACGTCTTCACCGTGTACGGCCCGGTGCCGACGGCGTCGGAGTTGGTGAAGGTGACCGGGTCCTTCTCCTTCTCCCAGACGTGCTTTGGCACGATCTCGAGCATCGCGATCTTGGAGAACAGCAGCACGGCCGGGCTCTTGAACGTCATGACGACCTGGTTGCCCTGCCCGGTGACCGTGTCCAGCACCGGCCCGATGCCCCGCAGGTCCAGCGCCGGGTTCTTCTTGATCATCTCGTAGGTGAACACCACGTCGTCCGCGGTGAACGGCTTGCCGTCGTTCCACTTCACACCGTCGCGCAGGGTGAACGTGAGCTTCTGCGTGCCGTCCCACTTGTACTCGGTGGCGAGCCACGGGTGCTCGGTGCACCCGTTCTGGTCCACCTGGTAGAGCGTCTCGAACGTGTAGCCGACGACGGCCTTGTTCGCCGCGAACGGGTTGAAGTTGCGCTGCGGCGACGTGCCGGGCGCGTACCCGCCGAGGTTGAGGAACGGGACCAGCCCGTCCTTCGTCACCCCTTCCGAGTCCGCCGAACCCGCCGAGCATGCCGTGGTCAGCCCCACGGATGCCGCGATCATCACCGCCAGATAGCGCCAGCGCCGTGCCACCCTGCACCTCCCGCTCGCCTTGTCCTGGTCGTCCCTGACCAGTACGGTGCGCGATGTAAGCGCATCCTGTATGCGCTTCCATTTTGGTGGAGATTAACCCTCCACCTGCGCCCATGGCAACTGGCGCACCGGAGAACCGGGAGGCGTGCGCATGGCCGGAACCGTCCGATACGAACGCAAGAAGATCGTCGTCGACGGCCGCGCGGAGCTGGTGCTGTCCGGCGAGGTCCACTACTTCCGGCTGCGCCGCGAGGAGTGGGCCGACCGGCTGGACAAGGCGAAACGGGCCGGCCTCAACACGATCGCGACCTACATCCCGTGGCTGTGGCACGAGCTTCCGGACGGGACGGTCGATGTGGACGGTCGCACCCGGCCGGAGCGCGACCTCGGCGCGTTCCTGGACCTGTGTCACGACAAGGGTTTCCACGTGATCGCGCGGCCGGGCCCGTTCGTGATGGCCGAGCTCAAGAACGAGGGCCTGCCGTTCCGGCTCTACACCGAGCATCCGGAGATCGTGCCGGTCGGCTGGGACGGCGCGCCCGCCACGACCCGCACGGTCGACTACCTCGCGCCGGCGTTCCTCGCCGAGGCACGCCGCTGGTACGCCGCGGTGATCCCGGTTATCGCGGCGCGGCTGGCGCCCCGCGGCGGGCCGGTGATCGCGGTGCAGCTGGACAACGAGGTCGGCATGCTCGCGTGGGTCAGCAACACGCCGGACCTCACCGACCACCTGCTGGCCGACTTCAACGCCTGGCTCGGCGAGCGCGGGCTGGCCGGGCACTACCCGGGGCCGGTGGCGCGCTCGGTGAAGGACGAGCAGGCGCCCCGGCTGATGCGCGACCTCGGCACGTACATGCGCGGCCGGTTCGCCCGCTACCTGCACGCCCTGCGGTCCTACGCCGAGGAGTCCGGCATCGACGGTGTGCCGTTCGTGGTGAACATCCACGGCACGGACGGCGGCATGGCCGAGACGTTCCCGATCGGCATCAGCCAGCTGATGGACAGCTACTCCGGCGTGCCCGGGATGCTGTCGGGCACGGACATCTACCTCGGCGAGCTGACCGTGTCGAACGCGGCGGACCTGTACCTGGTGAACGCGTTCTGCGACGCCGTGCACGACGCCGACCAGCCGCTCACGTCGATGGAGTTCGAGGCGGGCACGGGCGACTACGGCTGCGACCTTTCCCGCCAGTACGACCCGTCCGCTGTGGTCCTGAAGACGCGGATGTGCTTGGCGCAGGGCAACAAGCTGCTCAACTACTACCTGTTCGCCGGCGGCGTGAACCCGCCGCTGGACGCCGCCGTGGGCGACGGGAACGACCGGATCGCGTTCACCGGCGAGCGGCACGGGTTCGCCGCGCCGCTCGACCCCGAGGGCCGGCCGAGCCCGGTGTACGAGCCGACCACGCAGGTGCTGCGGACCGCGCGGGCGCTGGCCCCCGCGCTGGCGGCGATGCACGAGGAGCACGACGGGGTGGCCATCGGCTTCGTGCCGGACCACTACCTGACCGAGTACCACTACCCCGGCTCCGAGTCGGTGCAGGAGGTGCTCGACGACGTGGTGCGCACCCGGGGCGCGGGGCCGCGCGGCGTGCTGGCGCGCGCCATGCTGCTCAGCGGGTTCCGGTTCGGCGCGGTGAACCTGCAGGCCGGGGTGCCGGACGTGCCGGTGCTGGCGCTGGCAGGCACCACGCACCTGCCGGCCGCCGTCCAGGCCGTGCTCGTCGAGTACCTGCGCGGCGGCGGGCGGCTGCTGCTGGCCGGGCGGGTGCCGTCGCGGGACATGACGGGCGAGCCGTGCACGCTGCTGCGCGACGCGCTCGGCCTGGCCCCGCTCGACACGATCCACAGCACGCGGGCGTTCTTCACGTCGGTCACCGCGCACGGCTGGGCCGCGCCCCGGCCGGAGACCCGTGCCGCGTTCGCGGAGCTGTACGAGTGCGCGTCCGGCGACGTGGTGCTGCGCGAGCTGTCCACCGGGCACGGCTGCGGCTTCGACGTGCCGGCCGGCACCGGGCGGGCGGTCGTGCTGAGCACCGACTACGAGTGCGACCTGGACCTGTGGCGGACCGCGTTCGGCGCGCTCGGCGCGGCGCCCGCGCTGACGCACACCGCGGCCGTGCCCGGGGTCGTGCTGCTGACCGGCACCGGCGCGGGCGGGCGGATCCTGCACGCGATGAACCTGTCCGGCTACCCGCAGGAGCTGACCGTCGCGGAGCGTGGCCGGGTGCTGCTGGGCGGCGAGACGCTGCGGCTGCCCGGCCGGCACGGGCTGATGCTGCCGCTGGAGCTGACCGTGGGCGGGCTCGAGGTGGCGTACGCGACCGCCGAGCCGGTCTCGTGTGACAACGGCACGGTCACGTTCCGGGCGCTCGCGCCGGGCGCGCTCGCGGCCGTCCGCGGCGACGTGACCTGCGGGGACGCGATGACGGAGGTGCGCCGCGGGGACGGGCTGACGGTGGTCGCGGCACGGGCGGCCGGCGAGTTCACCGTGTCGCGGTCCCCCGGCCGGTGAACACCGCCGGTTCGGTTACCTTGACCGCCATGTTCCAGACCGACACGGCGGCGTTCGTGCGCCGCTTCGCCGAGGCGTGGGCCGAGCCCACCGTCGACGGCCTCGTCGCCCTGACCCACCCCGACGCGACGTTCACCCAGCCGCTGGCCGCGACCGCGCACGGGCACGAGGGCCTGGCGAACGTGTTCGACGAGCTGCTGTCGACCATCCCCGACCTCACGGGCGAGCTGGTGAGCTGGGCGCCGGTGGACGAGAACACCGTGTTCGTCGAGCTGCGCCTGCGCGGCACGTTCGGCCGCAAACCGATCGAGTGGGTCACCGTGGACAAGATCGTGCTGCGGGACGGACTGATCGCCGCCCGCACCGCCAACTTCGACGGCCTGCGGCTGCTGGGCGCCCTGGCGCGGCGTCCGCGCGGCTGGCCGGCCTGGCTACGAGCGAAACTGGATCGCTGATGCGTCCATTCAGCCTATTCGGACTGCTACCTCAGGTTACAGGTTGTATCTGTGTCCACCCCGGGTACTCATGAGTAGTAACGCCGTGTTAAGAATTCCGATGAAACCGAACGGGATGCGCGATCATCCAACGAATTGTCAGTGACGAGTGCTACAACTTGACTCGCCAATGGGATCCGAACAGGTACACGAGGAAACAACGACCATGTCCGCCCAACTGTCCGAAAGCCTGAACAACAGGGCCGTCTCCATGCTCCGCGCGGTGGTCGCCGGTCGCGCGCAGATCAGCTGCAGCAGCGAGCCCGACCTTTTCATCGACAACGTGCCCTGCTGCGACCAGTACACGGCGCACATGCTCGCGCACGCAGGGTTGATAGCGCCCTCGACCAACGGTGGCGTCGGCCAGCTCGTACCGGCCCAGCTCACCGAGGCAGGCGAGGCCGTACTGGCCGCCCCGGCCGCCGCCTAATTTCGCCGGTCTTTTCGGAGCGGATGTTCCGAGGGTATTTCGACGAGCACGATCCGTAACCCTTCCGGGTCCGCGATCCACATTTCGAGCAGACCCCACGGTTCTTCGCGAGCCTCGCGAACAATGGGCACATTCCGTTGCCTCAGCTCACGCGTCGTAGCCTCGATGTCCCGCACCTGCAGCCACAGGATGATGCCTTCTCCCGGGCCGTCGCCGCCGTGTCCGGACACCTCCAGCAGCCCGTTGCCGGTGAAGAACACCGTGCCGCCGGGGAACTCCCGGTAGACCGCGAGCCCGAGCGTGTCCCGGTAGAAGACGAGCGACCGCTCCGGATCACGGGGCCGCACGATGATCCGGCTGCTCAAGAACTCCATGCGAGCCAGCATCCCGCACGCGCCGCGGCGCTGCTCCTCGCGATCGACGGCCGGCGCAAGCCGGCCGGGGCGGTCCCGGCCGGACCCGCCGAGCACGGGTGGCCGGGACCGCTCCGGTCGCACACACCGTCAGGCGCTGTAGCCCTTCGGCGGGATCAGGGTGGCCAGCTGGTTGAACGTCAGCCAGTAGATCTGGTTTCCGCTGAACGAGGCCGGGTCCGCGATGAGCACCGTCTGGTCCACGTCGTTGTAGCCGATCACCGTGAAGAAGTGGTAGATCGTCTCGTTCGGGTAGCCCGGCGGGTGGTTGTTCGGCGGGGCGACGATGTTCGCGACGATGGCGTAGCCGTTGTCGATGTCCAGCACGACGTCGCGCCACAGCAGGTCGCGCTGAGCCTGGCTCGGCGGGTCGTTCGGCATCTCCTTCGTCTCGTACCAGCCGACGTAGTTGCCCAGCACGCCGGTGACCTGGCCGATCCAGTCGGTGCCGTTCTGCGTGGTGCCCAGCTCGGCGGCGAGCTGCGACTGGCTGCGGGAGATCCCGCGCGCCGACAGCGCGATCCGGGTCGCGGCCGGGCCGCACCAGTAGCCGGTCTCCTGGACCTGGTAGTCGACCTGCAGGGTGTGGTCGGCGGCGGCGTGCACATTGGACGTGATCACGGCGCCGGGCGCGGGGGCGGCGGAAGCGGCGGCCGGCACCAGCAGGGTGGTGCCGACGGTGGCGAGAACGGTGATGGGCACAGCGAGCAGGCGTGTACGCAACGGAACTCCCCGAAGTTGTGGTGAACTGCTCACCAACTGTGGCCATGATCGGTAGCCCGCACCAGTGCGGGCTCGTGGCTCACCTGCGCCATAGCGCGAATGCGCCACGATCGGTGCGTCATCTCGCTACGCTGCGCCGATGCTGGACGCCCTCGACCCCGACAGCGACCAGGGCCGGGTCTACCGGACGCTGAGCGCCCGCGGGCGCTGCCGGCCGGACCAGCTGGCGCGGCACACCGGGCTCACCGCCCCCGCGATCGGCGGCGCGCTCGTCGAGCTGGCCGCCGCGGACGCCGTGCTGCTGGTCGACGAGTCCGCCGAGCTGTGGGAGGCCCGCCCGCCGCACCGGGTGCTCGCCGCGGTGCTGCACGCCGAGGAGGAGCGCCGCGCCGAGCTGTGGCGGGCCTGCGCCGAGCTCGACCACCTCTACCAGCTCGCCCGCGGCACGCACGGTCCGCCGGCCGTGGAGACGATCGACCATCCGCTGGACCTCATCGCGCTCACCCGGCGGCTGCAGGAGCGGTCCACCGAGCGCATCCGCTGGCTCGACCGCCCGCCGTACCACAGCCGGCCACACCACTTCGAGGCGCAGGAGGAGCTGCAGACCCGGCGGATGGCGGCCGGCCTGCGCTACCGGACCATCTATCACCAGGACGTCTACGACGACCCGGGCCTGTTCGCCGGCATGACCCGGATGGTCGAGCACGGCGAGGACGCGCGGGTGCTCGCCGACCTGCCGGTGAAGCTGATGATCGGCGACGACCGCACCGCGCTGCTGGTGCCCGAGCCGGAGCGGGTCGGCGTCGGCGAGTCGCTCGTCGTGCACGCGGGCGGCCTGCTGAACGCGTTCGCCGGCCTGTTCGAGACACTGTGGACGCTCGGCGTGCCGGTGTCCGGCAACCGTGGCCCACTGTCCGAACAGGACAGCCGGATCGTCTCGCTGATGGCCGCCGGGGTCACCGACGACGCGATCGCCCGCCGGCTGTCGCTGTCGCGGCGGACCGTGTCCCGCCGGATCGCCGTGCTGCTCGACCGGCTGGGCGCGACGACCCGGTTCCAGGCCGGCGTGCAGGCCGCGCACCGGGGCTGGCTCTAGTTGACATGCAAGTAACGACTTGCCTATGGTTGGCGCGTGGGTGACGTCTTCAAGGCCCTGGCCGATCCCACGCGCCGGACGATCCTCGACGAGCTGGCCGACCGGGACGGACAGACGCTCTTCGAGATCTGCTCCCGACTGACCACCAGGCACGGGCTCGGTTCGTCGCGGCAGGCGATCTCGCAGCACCTCGACGTTCTCGAGGCCGCCGGCCTGGTCGAGACCAGGCGCGACGGCCGGTACAAGTTCCACTACATCAACACCGGGCCGCTCGAACCGATCGTCGAGCGGTGGCTCAAGAGGGGACCGCCATGAGGATCAACCTGACCAGCGTGCTCGTCGACGACCAGCAGACCGCGCTGGAGTTCTACACCGACGTGCTGGGCTTCCAGGCGAAGCACGACGTCCCGCTGGGCGAGGACCGGTGGCTGACGGTGGTGTCCCCACAGGACCCGGACGGCGTCGAGCTGCTGCTCGAGCCCAGCGGCCACCCGGCGGTGAAGCCGTTCAAGGAGGCGCTGGTCGCCGACGGCATTCCTTACACCTCGTTCGCCGTCGACGACGTCCGGGCCGAGTTCGAGCGGCTGCGTGGCCTCGGCGTGCGCTTCACCCAGGAGCCAACGGAGATGGGGCCGATGACCACCGCGGTGCTCGACGACACCTGCGGCAACCTCATCCAGATCGCCCAGCAGAAGAGCTAGGCCGCTCACGCGACGAACAGGTGCTCGGCGTCCTGCGGCGAGCCCGCGGTGCCGATGAAGTCGCCCTGCGCCATGTCCGCGCCGGCCGTGCGCCACCACTCGTACTGCTCCTCGGTCGCGATGTCGCCGACGATGACCGGGATGCCGGACTCGCGCACCAGCGGCAGCAGCTGGCGCACGGCGCGGCTGAACAACGCGTCCGGGCCCATCCGGTCGACCCGCGACACCGCGTTGGCGGACATCTTCACCGCGCGCAGCGGCAGGTCCTCCAGGCACGCGAGGTCGCCGCGGGTGGTGCCGAACTCGTAGAGCACGACCGAGATGCCGAGGTCCACGAGCACGTCGAGGTTGTCCTCGGCGAGCCCGTCGACCAGGCACAGCGCCTGCGCCGGCATGCCCAGCTGCAGTTGGCCCGGGTCGAGCCCGGCGTCGGCGAGCACCGCCTGGACGGTCGACACCAGGTCCGGGTCGCCGGCCAGTTGCCTGGACAGTTCGACGTACAGCTTCGGCAGCCCGCTGTCGAACCGGTCGGTCCACGTACGCAACTGACCGCACGCGCGGCCCAGCATCCACCGGCCGACCGGCAGCGACAGCCCGGTGTCGGTCAGCACGTCCACGCAGCGCGCGTGGCCGAGCGGGCCCTGCACCGCGTGGTCCCAGTGCAGCAGCGCCTGCACCGCGACGATGTTCCGCTTCTGCACCGACACCAGCGGCTGGTAGTCGATGCCGATCTCGCCGCTCTCCCACGCGCCGGGCATCGAGGCGGCGAGCAGGAAGCGGGCCTGGTCGGTCTCGTTCGCGTCGGTGTCGACCATGCCCCACTGCCGGGGCCCGGTCGTCTTCAGCCGCTGCAGCGTGGTGTCGGTGGCGCGCAACAGGTCCGCCGGCAGGGCGTCCGCGGACGGGAGGTGCGCGACGGCGATGGTGGCGGTCGTGGCGATGCCGATGGAGTCGCCGGTGGCGCCGAGGTAGACCGGCTCGGTCAGCTCGTCGTTGATGCGGGTGGCGATGCTGCCGATCGACGGGGTGCTCAGCGTGTTCACCAGCAGCACGCCGAACTCGTCGCCGTCGAAGCGCGCGATGGTCACCTTCTCGTCGTCGAAGACCTGCCGCAGCTTCGTCGCGACCGACTGCAGCAGCCGGTCGCCCGCCTCGCGGCCCATGCCGTTGTTGATCGCGCGGAAACCGTCCAGGTCCAGATGGAAGATCGTCAGCCCGTCGACGCGCTGCCTGCCGCGCAGCGACTCCTCGAGCAGGCCGAGGAACCGGTGCCGGTTCACCAGCCCGGTGAGCGGGTCGTGGATCGCCTGGAACTGCAGCTGGTTCTCGAGGAAGTGCTTGTCCGACACGTCCTCCGCGGACGTGACGTAGTACCGCGGCGTGCCGTCCGGGTCGCGCAGCACGGACGCGGACAGGAAGACCAGCGCCTCCTCGCCGTCGGCACGCAGCAGCCGCCGCTGCTCGCGGAACGGCAGCGAGTCCTCCTCCAGCAGCACCTGGAAGCGCAGCCGCAGGTACTCGGCGTCGTCGGGATGGAAGATCTCCTCCAGCCGCTCCGCCGGGATCCGGCCGCGGCGGTGGTCGAGGATGTCGGCGAGCGCGCGGTTCGTGCGCACGAGCGTGCCGTCGATCTCGCTGATCGCCATGCCGACCGAGGACGCGGTGAAGACCTCCTCGAACCGCTCCTCGCTGGCCGCCAGCTCGGACTCGGCGTTCTCGCGGGCACGGATCAGCGCGCGGGTGATGTTCTCCTGCTCGTCGAAGAGGCGCTTGCGCATGCCGTCGCTGAAGCCGTGGGTCAGCGCGCCGATCAGGCGCGCGAGCCGGTCGGCCGTCGCGTCCACGCCGTCGAGGTCGGGCAGGTGCGGCAGGTGCCTGCCCAGCAGGTCGATCGACTGCCCGACGGACTCGGGGTTGGTGAGTCCCAGGCCCACCAACCGTTTCGCGACGCGCACACCGGGCTCCGCGGTGAACGGTTCGTCGCGACAGGCGCGCACGAGATCGTCGAGCGCGCTGTCCAGCTCGTGCTCGATCTCGTTGCGGGACCGCGCAATGTAGATGACCTGAGCCAGCGCTCCCACCCACTCGCTGACCAGCTCAGATCTATCCACCGGAGCCATCCATAGGCCAAATCATCCCAGTCGTCCTTCTCCGGTGACGCCGCTGGCTGACGCTACCAGCGACGACGGACGGCACTCTGCGCCCAATCGGGCACTGACTGCCGATACCGACACAACCCTAGGTGTTCGCAACTGCTCCGAACGGGTGAACTACGGGCAGTGCCGCGTCCGGCTCGCAGGGTGGCCGGCTCCCGGCCGTTTTCCGTGTCAGGCCAACGGTTTCGGGGACACCTCCACGATGTGTTCCGGCCGGACCGGCACCCGGGTCAGCGCGATCCCCGTCGCCGCGCGGATCGCGGCCACGATCGCGGGCGTGGACGACAGCGTCGGCGGCTCGCCGACGCCGCGCAGCCCGTACGGGGCATGGGGATCCGCGCGCTCGAGGACGTCGATCGGCATCGGCGGCATGTCCAGCACGGTCGGGATCAGGTAGTCGGTGAACGACGGGTTGCGCACCACGCCGTCGACGACCTGGATCTCCTCCATCACCGCGAGCCCGAGGCCCTGCGCCGAGCCGCCCTGGATCTGGCCCAGCACCGCGTCCGGGTTGATCGCCTTGCCGACGTCCTGCGCGCACGCCAGCTCCACGACCCGCACCAGGCCGAGCTCGACGTCCACGTCGACCACCGCCCGGTGCGCGGCGAACGCGTACTGCACGTGCGCGAACCCCTGTCCCGTCAGCGGATCCACGGGCCGGGTCGGCCGGTGCCGCCACTCCACCGTGCGCTCCACGGACTCCGCGGCGAGCACGTCGACGAGATCCGCGAGCACCTCCTCGCCGGCCGAGACGATCTTGCCGCCCGCGAGCCCGGCCGCCGCGAACCCCCGTGCGGCGGCCAGCTCCAGCACCCCCGCACGGACCTGCTCGCACGCCGCCTTCACCGCGCCGCCGGTGACGTAGCTCTGCCGCGACGCCGAGCTGGACCCCGCGCTGCCGACGGTCGTGTCCGACGGCTGGATTACCACCCGCTGCACGCCGAGCTCCGTGCGCGCGATCTGCGCCTGCAACGTCACGAGGCCCTGGCCGACCTCCGCGGCCGCCGTGTGCACCATCGCCACCGGCTCGCCGCCGATCACCTCGAGGCGCACCCGGGCCGTCGAGTAGTCGTCGAACCCCTCGGAGAAGCCGACGTTCTTGATGCCCACGGCGTACCCGACGCCGCGCACCACGCCCTCGCCGTGCGTCGTGTTCGACACGCCGCCCGGCAGCTCGCGCAGGTCGCGCGGGCCGGTGGGCTCGGGGGGCAGCGGCCGCTCGCGCACGAGCGTGAGCAGCTCGGCGACCGGGGCCTCGGAGTCCACGAGCTGGCCGGTCGCGATCGCCGCGCCCTCGGTGACGGCGTTGCGGATGCGGACGTCCACCGGATGCATGCCGAGCGCCTCGGCGAGCTTGTCCAGTTGCGACTCGTAGGCGAAACACGCCTGCACGGCACCGAAACCGCGCATCGCGCCGCACGGGGGGTTGTTGGTGTAGACGCCGTAGCAGTCGATCGACACGTTCGGCACCTGGTAGGGGCCCGCGCCGAGCGTGGCCGCGTTGCCGGTGACCGCCGAGGTGGTCGAGGCGTACGCGCCGCCGTCGAGGACGATCTCCGCCCTGACGTACACCAGGTCGCCCGCGCGGGTGGCGCCGTGCTCGTAGCGCAGCACCGCGGGGTGGCGGTGCACGTGCCCGAAGAACGACTCCTCCCGGCCGTAGGAGATCTTCACGGGCTTACCCGTGCGCAGCGCCAGCAGGCTTGCGTGGATCTGCATCGACAGGTCCTCGCGCGCGCCGAACGCGCCGCCCACGCCGGCGAGGTGCAGCCGCACCTTCTCCGCCGGCAGCCGCAGCGCGTGCGCCACCTGCCGCTGGTCGGCGTGCAGCCACTGGGTCGCGACGTAGAGGTCGAGGCCGCCGTCCTCGGCCGGCACCGCCATACCGGACTCGGGGCCGAGGAACGCCTGGTCCTGCATGCCGACCGTGTACTCGCCGCGCACCACCACGTCCGCGACCGGCTCGGGGTCGCCGCGGCGGATCGGCACGTGGCGCACGACGTTGCCGCCCGGGTGGGTCGGGTGCAGCACCGGCGCGTCGGGCCGCATCGCCGCCTCCGCGTCGGTGACCGGCTCGAGCACCTCGTACTCGACGCGCACGCGGTCCGCCGCGCGGCGGGCGGTCTCCGGGTGGTCCGCGGCCACGATGGCCACCGGCTCGCCCTGGTAGCGCACCACGGTCTCGGCGAGCACCGGCTGGTCGGCGTGCTCGAGACCGAAGACGTTGTCCGGCACGTCCTCGTGGGTCAGCACGGCGTACACGCCGGGGGTGGCGAGCGCGGGGCCGATGTCGATGCCACGGATGCGGGCATGCGGGTGCGGGCTGCGCAGCGTGGCGCCCCACAGCATGTCCTCGTGCCACAGGTCCGAGGAGTAGGCGAACTCGCCCTTGACCTTCAGCGTGCCGTCCGGGCGCAACGGGCTGTCGCCGATCGCGCCGGTGACCGTCGCGGTCTGCGTCTCGGTAAGAGACTTGCTCATCGCCCCACCCCATCCCGCGAGTCCAACGCTCCCATCCCGCGAGTCCAACGCTCGCGGCAGGCGAGTCCAACGTTCGCGGCGGGCCCGTTGCCGGTGTCACCGGTCCCGGACCGTTGGACTCGCGCGCCTTGAACGTTGGACTCGCGTGGGCCGGACGTTGGACTCGCGCGGCGTGAACGTTGGACTCGCGAGGTCATCGCGCCGCCTTCGCCAGCAGCGCCGCGCTCGCCGAGCGCAGGCCGGCGGCGACGTCCACTTCGGACACACCGACGCAGGCGCCGTTCTCGACCACCGGGTGGCCGCCGGCCAGCAGCAGCGCGAGCGGGGGCAGCGCGCCGAACACGAGCGCGGCGACCGGGTCGGCGATGCCGGCGTGCTCGACGCCCTCGAGCCGCCACATCGCGAGGTCGGCCTGCTTGCCCGGCTCGAGCGAGCCGATCTCGTCCTGCCTGCCCAGGCAGCGCGCGCCGCCCATCGTGGCGAGCCGCAGCGCGTCGCGGGCCGACAGCGCCGCCGGGCCGCCGCGCAGCCGGGCCACGTAGGTCGCCTGGCGCAGCTCGACCCCGAGCCCACCGTCCTCATTGGACGCGGCACCGTCGACGCCGAGGCCGACCGGCGAACCGGCCGCGAGCAGGTCGGTGACCCGGGCGGTGCCCGCGCCAAGCCGCGCGTTGGACGTCGGGCAGTGGGCGACGCCCGTGCCGGTGGCGCCCAGCCGGGCGATCGCCGCGTCCGCGAAGTGGATGCCGTGCGCGAGCCACACGTCCTCGCCGAGCCAGCCGGTGCGCTCGGCGTACTCCATCGGCGTGCAGCCGAGCTCGGCGAGGCACTGTTCCTCCTCGTCGACGGTCTCGGCGAGATGGGTGTGCAGCCGGACGCCCCGCTGCCGCGCCAGCTCCGCGGCCTCGGTCATCAGCTCCGTGCTGACCGTGAACGGCGAGCACGGGCCGACCGCCACGCGCACGAACGAACCCGGTGCCGGGTCGTGGTAGCGGTCGATCGCCGCCGCCGTGGCGGCGAGCGCCTCGTCCTTGTCCTCGACGACCGAGTCCGGCGGCAGGCCGCCCCGGGACTCGCCGCGGTCCATCGAGCCGCGCACGGCGTGCAGCCGGATGCCGACCCGGCCCGCCGAGTCCACGAGCGGGGCGATCAGGTCACCCTCGCCGCGCGGGAAGACGTAGTGGTGGTCGGCGGCGGTGGTGCAGCCCGTCTTCGCCAGGCGCACCAGGCCGGCGAGCGACGCGGCGTGGGTGATCGTCTCGTCGATGCCGGCCCACACCGGGTAGAGCTCGACGAGCCACTCGAACAGCGTGGCCTGCTGGGCGAGCCCGCGGGTGGCCCACTGGTAGAGGTGGTGGTGGGTGTTGACGAGGCCGGGCGTGACGAGGCAGCCGCTGCCGTCGACCCGCCGGTCGTAGTCGCCCGCGGGCGCCGGGCCCGCGCCGACCGACTCGATGACCCCGCCGTCGGCCACGACGTGGCCGGTCGCGTGCTCGGTGCCGACCGCGTCCACCGTCGCGATCGCGGCGTTCTCGACGACCGTCCTCATGCGCGCTCACCCACTTGGGACGCGGCCAGCCGGACCGCGTCGAGGATCTTCTCGTACCCCGTGCAGCGGCACAGGTTTCCGGCGAGCGCCTCGCGGATCTCCGCGTCGGAGGCGTCCGGCCTGCGATGCACCAGCTCGTGCGCGGCCACGACGAGCCCCGGCGTGCAGAACCCGCACTGCACCGCGCCCGTGCGCACGAAGGCCTCCTGCACCGGGTCCAGTTCGTCCCCTGTGGACAGTCCCTCGACGGTACGCACCGAGCGGCCCTCGGCCTGCCCGGCGGCGACCAGGCACGCGCACACCGGCGTGCCGTCGAGGTAGACCGTGCAGGAGCCGCACTCGCCCTGCTCGCAGGCGTTCTTCGAGCCGGGCAGGCCGAGCCGTTCGCGCAGCACGTACAGCAGGCTCTCCCCCGGCCACACGTCGTCGGCGATCATCGCCTCGCCGTTGACCTCCACGTTGACGCGCATCACGACCACCTTCCCCGGTCCTGCCAGGCCCACCGCAGCGTGCGCCGGGCCAGCACCGACAGCGCGAGGCGCCGGTAGCCCGCGCTGCCGCGCACGTCGTCGATCGGGCGAGCGGCGGCCGCGACCAGCTCGCCGAACTCCCGGGCCACGTCGTCGTCCAACTCGCCGCCAGCCCACGGCAGCACCTCGGCCGCGTAGTCCTGTGCCGCCTCCGCGCGCAGCGGCGTGGGCCCGGCCGAGCCGATGCCGGTGCCGACCGTGCGCGCGGCGAGGTCGAGCGAAAGGCCGAACGAGCACACCGCGATCACCATCGCGTTGCGCGTGCCGACCTTCGCGAACTGCTGCGGCCCGGCCGCCCTCGGCACGGTCACCGCGGTGATCAGCTCGTCGGCGGCGAGGGCGGAACGCTTGGGGCCGGCGAAGAACTCCGCGATGGCGACCGCGCGGGTGCCCCGGGTGGAGGCCACCTCGACCACCGCGGGCACGCACATCAGCGGCGGGTGCGCGTCGCCCGCGGGCGAGGCCGAGCCGAGGTTGCCGCCGACCGTGCCGCGGTTGCGGATCTGCGGCGAGCCCACGGTCCGGCTGGCCATCGCGAGCCCGGGCAGCAGGTCCGCCAGCTCGTCGACGATGCGGGTGTAGGGCACGGTCGCGCCGAGCCGGACGTGCCCGTTGCGCTCGGTCCACGTGGCGAGCTCGGTGACCCGCCCGAGGTCGAGCAGCGCGGGCGGGCGGCGCTTGTCGAAGTTCAGCTCCACCATCACGTCGGTGCCGCCCGCGATCGGCACCGCCTCGGGCGTCGCCGCCTTCATGGCGAGCGCCTCGTCGAGCGAGGCGGGTCTCAGGAAGTCCATCTCACCACCAGGCCAGGCCGGGTTCCGGTGCGCCCTCGCGCAGCACGGTGCCCTCGATCAGCCCGTACGGACGGTCCGCCGCGAAGAACACCTCGCCCGGATTGTCCAGCTCGAACGGGCTCAGGTCGACCAGGAAGTGGTGCTTGTTCGGCAGCGCGAGGCGCACCTCGACCAGCTCGTCACGGTGGCGCAGCACCCGCTCACCCATCGCGTGCAGGGTTTGCTGCAGCGACAGCGAGTGCGTGTCGGCGAACGCCTCGAGCAGGTGGGCGTGCGCGTGGCGGAACGACATGGCCCACTCCGAGCCGGTACCAGTGTGGCGCCAGCGGGCGGACACGGCGGTGGCGAGGATCCGGTCGTCCGTCTCGGGCAGCGTGGTGTAGCGGTCGCGGCGGAAGCCGTGGAACTCCGAGCCCGTGGTGTTGAGCAGCGTGACGTCCTCGACGCCGGACACGACCCACGCGGTGGTGCCGTCGTAGGTGACGGTGGCCGTGCGGGTGCCGGCGGCGCGGGCGAACGAGTGGTGCGCCGGCTCGCCCGCGACCGTCAGGCGCTCCCAGCGGTAGGCCTGGATGTGCACGCGGGCGCGGGTGATCGCCGGCGTGGTGCCGACGAAGTGGCGGGCCAGCCGCAGCCCGAAGTCCTCGATCTCGCCGACCCCGTCGCGGGCGAACGCATACACGGTGTTCTTCTGCGTGTCGGTGGGCAGCACGCCGGAGTTGTCCCCGGTCAGGTGCGTGGCGGCGAGGTCGCCGGCCAGCGCGGTGCTGACGTTGAGGTCGGTGATGGCGTGCCGGTCCCCGCCATTCTCACCGCCGCGGTCCACGTGGACGAGGCGGGTCTCCGCCTTGCCGTACTGGTTGTCCCCGAGCCTGAACTCCATCATCAACTTCCCCGGTAGGTCGAGTAGCCGAACGGGCTGAGCAGCAGCGGAACGTGGTGGTGCTCGGCCGGGTCGTGCACCCGGAAGGCCACGACGACCTCCGGGTAGAACGCGTCCGGACCGAGGTATTCGCCGGTGCCGAACACGAGCCGGTGCACCCCGGCGCCCGCGAGCTCCCAGCCGGAGATCCGGCCGTCCGCGTCGGTGCGGCCGTCGGCCAGCGGCCGCCAGCCGGTCGTCCCGGCGGCCTCGAGCCGTACGGGCACGCCGCCGGCCGGCCGCCCGACGCTCGTGTCGAGGACGTGGGTGGACAAGGTCACGATGCGAACGCCTTCCCGAGTCGCAGGTCCACGATCTTCGCGAGCTCGGCGCGCACCACGCCCCGCTCGGTTTCCGGGTCGTTGCCGAACCGCACGCGCAGCGCGTTCAGCATGGCCTCGCCCGACAGGCCGGTCGCGCAGATCAGGAACACGTACCCGAACCGCTCCTCGTAGGCCACGTTCCCGGCGACGAGATCCTCCTGGGTGGTCGCGCTGGACATCGCGACGCCCGCCTGCTCGGCACGCGACCAGGCGGCCTCCCGCCCGGTACCGCCCGCCCGCTCCCCGATCCGCGGGTGCGCGGCGAGCGCCTCGGCGACGTCGTCCCAGGTCAGCGCGTCCAGCACGGTGTGCGACACGCGCCGCAGCACGTCGAGGTCGGGGTAGGGCCGGCGAGCGAGCAGCTCGTCGGCCCAGCGCCGCGACGCGCAGCACGCGAGCAGCGCCCGCTCGGCCTGCGCGGCCTCGGCGAGGTTGAGCCGCTCCAGCGGCGTTTCCTCGGACATCCCCGGAACTCTACTGATCGGACCGGGGTGATGCCGCCCTCCTTAGTCGCTGGTCACACGTGACTCACTCGACCACGGCGAGCGCGTCGATCTCCACCAGCAGGCCCGCCGGGAGGCCGACGTAAACGGTCGTGCGCGCCGGGTACGGCTGGGGCACCACCGCGGCGTAGGTCTCGTTCAGCTCCGCGAAGTGTGCCGTGTCGGTGAGGTAGACGCGCAGCATCACCACGTCGTCGAACCCGGCGCCGCCGGCGGCCAGCACGGCCTCGACGTTGCGCAGCACCTGGCGCGTCTGCTCCGCGACGGTGGCGCCGGCGAGCTCGCCGGTGGCCGGGTCGACCCCGACCTGGCCGGCGACCTGCAGGATGTTGCCCTTGCGGATGCCCGGCGAGAGCGGCACCGCCGGGGGTGCCATGCCGTCCGGCTGGATCACGGTTCTCGACATCGGGGTCCTTTCGCTCACGACCACCCCAGGCTATTCATGCGATGTGCGCCGCCCGCCACTCGTCCTCGTCCGCGTCCAGCAGGGCCGCCACCAGTGCGGGAGGTAGCGGCGGGCCGACGTCGCCGTGGGTGCGCAGCGCGGACGCGGCGCGCAGGTGGCCGGCGCGCAACCGGCGCCGGGGCGCCTCGCCGGCCAGCAGGGCGGCCAGGTAGCCGGCGGCGAACGCGTCCCCCGCGCCGACCGGCTCCACGACGTCCACCCGAAGCGCCGGCTCGAAGACCTCCGTCCCGTCCGGCTCGACCAGCGTGGCGCCGTGCTCGGCCTGCTTGACCACGACCTCGCACGGCTGGGGCAGCAGCCGGCGGATCGCCGCGGGCTCGCCCGCGCCCCACAGCGCCGCCGCCTCGTCCGCGCCGACCAGCACGATGTCGGCCAGCGACGCCAGCTCACGCAGCAGCTCCGGGTCCTGGCCGAGCGCGGGCCGCCAGTTGACGTCGAACGACAGCAGGTGTGACCGGGGCGCGCGCAGGAGCCCGTCCATGAGCGCGCGGCAGCTCGCCGACAGCGCGGGTGTGATCCCGCTGGTGTGCACCACGCCGGCCGGCGGCAGGTCCGCCAGCAGCGCCGGGCCCAGCGCGGACGCCGCCGAGCCGCGCCGGTAGTAGCGCACGCCGCCGGGGGTCTTGAAGTACACGCCGGTCGGCCGCTCCGGATCGACGACGACGCGCGACACGTCCACCCCGTGCCCGGCAACGAAGTCCACGACCGCGCGGCCGAAGGGGTCGTCGCCCACCGCCGACACCCACGCGGCCCGCAGGCCGAGCCCGGCGAGATGACAGGCCACATTGGACTCGGCGCCACCCGTCGTGCGGGTCCAGGTGCGCACGGTCTCGGCGGGCCCCGGCTCGGCCGGCACGAACAGCGCCATCGTCTCGCCGAGGCAGAGTACGTCCACCGACCGTCCCTTCCGGACCCGCTGGATCACCGCGTTGACTGGCCAGGCCAGCGGATGCTACACACGAATCGTGGGCGCCGGGCGTATCGACCGCGACAGGGTGGCCGCGATCCTCGACGAGCGCGTCGACTGGCGTTTCAAGGGGCTGCCGCCCGCGGCCCAGGGGCTGACGATCGGCGCCGCCCGCGACGCCGGGCTCGACCTTTTCGGGTTCCTGCCGCCGGTGGTCGCGCTGGACGGCGCGGCGCTCGAGCACAACCTCACCGCGATGGCGGACTTCTGCGCGCGGCACGGGTTCGCGCACGCGCCGCACGGCAAGACCACGATGGCGCCGCAGCTGTACGCGCGGCAGTTCGACCACGGCGCGTGGGGGCAGACCGCGGCGAACGCGAGCCAGCTGCGGGTGTATCGCGCGTTCCGCGTCAGCCCGGTGCTGCTGGCCAACCAGCTGGTCGACGCGGCGGCGTTGCGCTGGCTCGCCGGCGAGCTGGCTGGCGACGAGGACTTCCGGTTCAGCTGCTGGGTCGACTCGGTGCGCGGCGTGGCGCTGATGACCGAGGCGCTGCGCGGCACCGGGCGGCCGGTCGACGTGCTGGTCGAGGTCGGCGCCCCGCACGCGCGGACCGGCGTGCGCGACGCGGCGACCGGCATCGCGGTGGCCGAGGCGGTGGCGGCCTCGCCCGCGCTGCGGCTCGCCGGTGTCGGCGGCTACGAGGGCGCCGTCGCCAACGACGCCACGCCCGGCTCGCTGGCCGCGGTGCACGCCTACCTGACGGACCTGCGCGCGCTGGCCGTGGAACTGGCCGGGCGCGGGCACTTCGACGGCGTCGACGAGGTGATCGTCACCGCCGGCGGCAGCGCGTTCTTCGACCAGGTGGCCGACGTGCTCGGCGGGCCGTGGCCGGACGGGCTGCCGGTCCTGCCGGTGCTGCGCAGCGGCGCGTACCTCACCCACGACTCGGGCTTCTACGCCCGGCTCTCCCCGCTCGGCGCGCACCCGCGCACGGACGGCCCCGCGCTGCGGCCGGCGCTGCGGGCGTGGGCGCAGGTGGTGTCGAACCCGGAGCCGGGGTTCGCGTTCCTGACCGCAGGCAAGCGGGACCTGCCCTACGACATCGACCTGCCGATGCCCGAGCTGCTGCGCCGCGACGGCACCGCGCGGCCGCTGGACGCCACGGTCACGAAGCTCAACGACCAGCACACGTTCCTCACCTTCGAGGGTGATGTCGAGGTCGGTGACTGGGTCGGGCTCGGCCTGTCGCACCCGTGCACCACCTTCGACAAGTGGCCGCTGCTGCCGGTCGTCGGCCCGGACGGGGAGACCGTGGTCGACCTGATCCGCACGTACTTCTGATGGCCGTCTCCTGATGGCCGGCCTGCTCGTCCGCGGCGCGACCGTCGTCGACGGCACCGGGGCGGGCGGCTACCGCGCGGACGTGCTCGTCGAGGACGGCCGGATCGCCGGGATCGGCGGCGGGCTGTCCGGGTCGCGGGTGCTCGACGCGGGCGGGCTTGTGCTGGCGCCCGGGTTCATCGACATGCACGCGCACTCCGACCTGCGGCTGCTGACGGAGCCCGAGCACCTGGCGAAGGTGTCGCAGGGCGTGACGCTCGAGGTGCTCGGGCAGGACGGGCTGTCCTACGCGCCGGTCGACGACGCCACGCTGGACACCCTGCGCGAGGTGCTGGCCGGGTGGAACGGCGACCCGCCGGGGTTCGCGTGGGACTGGCGCGGCGTCGGCGGGTACCTCGACCGGCTCGACCGCGGGATCGCCTGCAACGCCGCGTACCTGCTGCCGCACGGCACGATCCGGATGCGCGCGGTCGGCTGGGCGGACCGGCCGGCCACACCGTCCGAACTGGACATGATGCGGTCGCTGGTCGCCGCGGGCCTGGCCGAGGGTGCGGTCGGCATGTCGTCGGGGCTGACCTACCCGCCGGGCATGTACGCGCCGGCCGGCGAGCTGGTGGAGCTGTGCGCGGTGGTGGCCGGGGCCGGCGGGTACCACAGCCCGCACCATCGGAGCTACGGCGCGGGCGCGCTCGAGGCGTACGCGGAGATGGTGGACGTCGCACGGCGGTCGGGCTGCCCGCTGCACCTGGCGCACGCGACGATGAACTTCCCGGTCAACGCGGGCCGGGCGGGTGAGCTGCTGTCCCTTGTGGACGCCGCGCTGGCGGAAGGAGTGGACGTCACGCTGGACACCTACCCGTACCTGGCCGGCAACACGTCGCTGGCGGCGCTGCTGCCGAGCTGGGCGGCCGAGGGCGGCCCGGACGCGACGCCGGCCCGTCTGTCCGATGTGGACGCGCGGGCGAGGATGCGGGCCGACCTGGAGGAGCACGGCTCGGACGGCTGCCACGGCGTGCCGGTCGACTGGTCGGCGATCGAGATCAACGGCGTGCGCCTCGAGTCGAACGCCGGCCTGGTGGGGCTCCGCGTGGCGGAGGCCGCCCGCCGCGCCGGACGACCGCCCGCCGAGCTGTACTTCGACGTCCTGGTCGCCGAACGGCTCGGCACGACGTGCCTGATGCACGTCGGCGACGAGGACAACGTCCGGGCGATCATGCGCCACCGGGTGCACACGGGCGGGAGCGACGGCCTGCTGGGCGAGCGGCCGCATCCGCGCGCCTGGGGGACGTTCCCGCGGTATCTCGGCCACTACGTGCGGGAACTGGGCGTGCTGGGCCTCGAGGAGTGCGTGGCGCACCTGACCGGGCGCCCGGCGCGGCGGCTGCGGCTGACCGACCGGGGCCTGGTCCGCACCGGATACCACGCGGACCTGGTCCTGTTCGACCCGTCGGCCGTGACCGACACCGCGACCTACGAGACCCCGTGCCGGCAGGCGGCCGGCATCCCGTACGTGCTGGTCAACGGAGTTCCCGTGATCGAGGACGGGCGCCGCGCGGATACGCTGCCGGGGCACTCGATCCGAGGAGTTGGCCGTGGACCTGCTGGCTGAGCTGACCGCGCGCCGGGCGCTGTGCATCATCCGCGCGCAGGCGATCCCCGACCCGGCGGGCCTGGCCGCGACGCTGGTCGACGCGGGCCTCCCGATCGTCGAGTTCGCGCTGACCACGCCCGGCGCGCCCGCCCTCATCGCCCGTGCGTCCACAGTGGATGGTCTGCTCCTCGGCGCGGGCACGGTGCTGACCGTCGCCGACGCCCGCGACGCGATCTCCGCCGGTGCCCGGTTCCTCATCACCCCTGGCCTGCGCCCGGAGGTCGCCGAGGAGGCCCGCCGGCAGGGCGTCCCCGTGGTGCTCGGCGCGATGACGCCCACCGAGGTGGCGACCGCGCTGGACCTCGGCGCCACGGCGGTGAAGGTCTTCCCCGCCGCCCGGCTCGGTCCGGCCTACCTCCGCGACCTGCACGGTCCCTACCCGCACGCGCCACTGGTGGCCACGGGCGGCGTGACGGCGGCGAACGCGCGGGACTACCTGGCCGCCGGGGCGCTGGCGGTGACGGCGGGCAGCGGCGTGGTGGGCCCGGCATTGGCCGCGGAGTCCCGTTTCGCGGAGATCGCGGCGAGCGCCCGGGAGTTCGTCGCCGCGCTCAGCTGACCGTTGTCTGGTTTGCGACAGGAATTGGTTTAGACCTTGTGTCCGCCCGAGAGCCGCCCGTACCATCCGAAGGCCCTGCCGCGCCGACCGACCGCACCCGAGAGGCGCGGCAGGCGCCTGCGTTCGTAACGCTCCCCGCCAGGTGAGCGACCCCCGACACAGCGTCGGGGACCCTGGTGTTTAGGAGCGAACCGATGGCGAAACTGCCGGCGGGCAATGACATCCACGTCGACTGCGGGTCCTCGATCGAGATCGAGGCCTACGACGAGCACGGCAACAAGATCACTTACCGCATCATTGCGAGGCCGGGCAAGCCAAACGCTCCGGGTGGCCCGCAGGGTGGCGGCAACCCGGGCCCCGGCCCGGACACGGTCCCGGGTCCGGTGGTCGGCAACAGCGTGGTCGCGGAGATCATGACCTCCGACGGCGTGCTGGCTGAGCAGGATCCCGTTGCCGACGTCTACCTGAACTCCCGGCTCGTTTCCAATCTCGTACCCGGCGCGCGCCGCAACGCGGTCGTGTGGCAGGTGCAGGACATCAGTGGCGGACAAGTAACACTGTCTCTTCCGGAGGAGCTTGGCGGCTCACTCGATCACATGCTCTTCGTCGCCGGGATCGACGAGGGATGACCACAGCGGAGAAACCCGCGGCCGCGGCGCCGCCATCGCTCGGACCGGCGGCGGACCGGCTGCGGGAAGCGGCTCGGTGGCTCGTGATCGCGTTCGGCGCGGTGGCCGCCGTCGTGTTCGCCGGCATCAGCATCTCCGGTTTCGGCGGCGTCGATCCGGAAACCGCACCCATCCAGTTCTGGACCGCGGCGGGCGGCGCTGCGGGCGCGTTGCTCGGGGTGCTGGCGGCGCTGTTGATAGCCATCTCCCTGGCGTCGGCCAGCACCATCTCGGTGGCCGACCTCCGCGCCGAAAGAGCAAGTCGCGCCATCCGCAAGGTCCGCGAGGGGCTTGCCGGCGACCCACTGCTGGCGCCATGGGAGGACGACTTCGGCGACTTCTTCGATGAGCTCGACGAAGCGCAACTCGACTATGAGGTGCGCCTGCGAAACTGGACACGGAGCGGTGAAATCGAGGCGAGGGCGGCGTTCGCGAACCGGGCCTCGGACCGCGTGACATCGCTGACGCGCAAGCAAACCGCCATCCTGGAGACGGCCAGCTACCTTCGGTTGCGCCGGCGCTTCACCTTCTCCCGGTGGTGGATCCTGGTGCTGCTGGCGGTGGCCGCGATCGGAGCGACGGCGTTCGTGTGGGCGACCGGTGCCGCCGCCACCGAGTCCGTCCCGGAGAAGGCCTCGGCCGCCACGTGGACCGTGCCGGGCGACGACCGCGGCGTAGTCGACACACAGCTGGGTTCGAGCTGTACCTACAACCTCGACAAGGTTCCAGTCGTGATCCTGGGCGAGCAGGGTGACGGCAAGGAGGCGGACATCGTCACGGCCGCGAGGAACGACTGCCAGCCGTTGCGGCTCGTCGTCGACGCCCAGAACCTCATGCGCGAATGACAGAAGGGCCCGGCGCGCCAGCGCCGGGCCCTTCTGACCACGTCGGGTCTACTCGAACGTCTCGCCCTTCTCCGCCTTCGCCACCAGGGATGCCGGCGGCAGGAAGTGGTCGCCGTACCGCTCCGCCAGCTCACGGGCGCGGGCCACGAAGCCGGGCAGGCCGCCCTCGTAGCCGTTGATGTACTGGATCACGCCGCCGGTCCACGGCGGGAAGCCGATGCCCATGATCGAGCCGATGTTGGCGTCCGGCACCGAGCGCAGCACGCCCTCGTCGAAGCACTTCACCGTCTCGAGCGCCTCCGCGAAGAGCATCCGCTCCTTCATGTCCTCGAACGGGATCTCGTAGCCGTCCTTGGTGAAGTGCGCGGTCAGGCCCGGCCACAGCCGCGTGCGCTTGCCGTCCTCGCCGTACTCGTAGAAGCCCGCCCCGCCCGAGCGGCCCTTGCGGTCGAACTCCTCGACCATCCGGTCGATCAGCGGCTCGGACGCGTGCACGACCCACGTGCCGCCCGCGGCCTCGACGCCCGCCTTCGTCTCCTTGCGGATCTTCTGCGGCAGCGTCAGCGTCAGCTCGTCCATCAGCTGCAGCGGCGGCGCCGGGTAGCCGGCCTGCGAACCCGCCTGCTCCACCGACGCCGGGTGCACGCCCTCGGCCACCATCGCGATGGCCTCGTTGATGAACGTGCCGATGACCCGGCTGGTGAAGAACCCGCGCGAGTCGTTGACCACGATCGGCGTCTTCTTGATCTGCTGCGCCACGTCGAACGCCTTGGCCAGCGTCGCGTCGCTGGTCTTCTCGCCGACGATGATCTCCAGCAGCGGCATCTTGTCGACCGGCGAGAAGAAGTGCAGGCCGACGAAGTCCTCCTGCCGCCGCACGCCCTCGGCGAGGCCGGTGATCGGCAGCGTCGAGGTGTTGGACCCCAGCACCGCGTCCGGGTTGACGACGTCCTCGATCTCCGCGAAGACCTTGTGCTTGAGCTCGGGGCTCTCGAACACGGCCTCGATCACGAGGTCGCAACCGGCGAGGTCCTCGGGCTTGCCGGTCGGGTGGATGCGGGCGAGTGTCTCGTCGGCCTTCTCCCGCGTGGTCTTGCCACGGGAGACGGCCTTCTCGAACAGCTTGACCGAGTAGTTCTTGCCCTTCGCGGCCGCCTCCGCGGAGACGTCCTTGAGCACGACGTCCATGCCGCCGCGCGCGCAGACGTAGGCGATGCCCGCACCCATCATGCCGGCGCCGAGCACGCCGACCTTGCGGGCCGTGTACTTCTCGAAGCCGTCCGGACGCGAGCCGCCGGAGTTGATGTGCTGCAGGTCGAAGAAGAACGCCTTGATCATGTTCTTCGCGACCTGCCCGGCCAGCAGCTCGACCAGGTAGCGGGACTCGATGGTGAACGCCGTGTCGATGTCGACCTGCGCGCCCTCGATCGCGGCGGACAGGATCGCCCGCGGCGCCGGCATGTTCGCGCCCTTGAGCTGCTTGCGCAGGTTGGCGGGGAACGCCGGCAGGTTGGCCGCGAGCTTCGGGTTCGTCGGCGAGCCGCCGGGGATCTTGTAGCCCTGGGCGTCCCACGGCTGCACGGCCCCGGGGTTGGCCTTGACCCACGCCTTGGCCGCCGGCACCAGCTCGTCCACAGTGGACACGACCTCGTCCACGAGGCCGACGTCCTTGGCCGCCGACACCTTGTGCCGCTGGCCCTGCAGCAGCACCGACAGCAGCGCGGTCTGGATGCCCAGCAGCCGCACCGTGCGGGTCACGCCGCCACCGCCGGGCAGCAGGCCCAGCGTCACCTCGGGCAGGCCGATCTGCGATCCCCTGACGTCCGCGGCGATCCGGTGGTGGCAGGCGAGCGCGATCTCCAGGCCGCCGCCGAGCGCTGCGCCGTTGATGGCGGCGACGACCGGCTTGCCCAGCGTCTCCAGCGTGCGCAGCTGCGCCTTGACGCCCTGGACGAAGTCGAAGCCGTCCTGCGCGTCCTCGCGCCGGGCCTTGATCATGTCCTTGAGGTCGCCACCGGCGAAGAACGTCTTCTTCGCCGACGTGATGA
This sequence comes from Actinophytocola sp., assembly GCA_035995025.1. Lineage (GTDB taxonomy): Bacteria > Actinomycetota > Actinomycetes > Mycobacteriales > Pseudonocardiaceae > Actinophytocola. Next base: position 41,649 of record DASYKY010000111.1, on the reverse strand, counting down.
CGACGCCGGCGATGTCGTCCTTCTCCGCGGACAGGCGCTCGACCGCGGCGGCCATCGACGCCGCGTAGTCGCGGTTCATCGTGTTGGCCGACTGGTTCGGGTCGTCCATCGTCAGCACGACGATCCCGTCGGCGTCCTTCTCCCAGCGAATGGTGTCAGTCATTGACAGTCGATTCCTTACCTACACGCGCTCGATGAGGGTCGCGACGCCCATGCCGCCGCCGATGCAGAGGGTGACCAGGGCCCGGCGGGCCTCGCGGCGCTCCAGCTCGTCGACCATGGTGCCGAGGATCATCGCGCCGGTGGCGCCGAGCGGGTGGCCCAGGGCGATCGCGCCGCCGTTGACGTTCAGCTTCTCGCTCGGGATGTTCAGCTTCTTCTGGTAGTTCATGACCACCGACGCGAACGCCTCATTCAGCTCGAAGAGGTCGATGTCCTCGACGGTCAGCCCGGTGCGGGCGAGCAGCTTCTCGGTGGCCGGGATCGGACCGGTGAGCATGATCGTGGAGTCGGCGCCGGACGTGGCGGTGGCGACGATGCGGGCCCGCGGGGTCAGGCCCATCTCGGTGCCGGCCTCCTCGCTGGCGATCAGCACGAGGCCCGCGCCGTCGACGATGCCGGACGAGTTGCCGGCCGAGTGCACGTGGTTGATCTTCTCGACGTGGTGGTACTTCTGCAGCGCCACGGCGTCGAAGCCGCCCATGTCGCCGATCGCGGCGAACGAGGCGGGCAGCTTGCCCAGCGTCTCCACCGTCGACTCGGGACGCATGTGCTCGTCGTGGTCGAGGACCACGAGCCCGTTCTGGTCGACCACCGGGACGACCGAGCTCTTGAAGTAGCCCTCCGCCCACGCCTTCGCCGCGCGCTGCTGGGACTGGACCGCGTAGCCGTCCACGTCCTCGCGGGCGAAGCCCTCGATCGTGGCGATCAGGTCGGCGCCGACGCCCTGCGGGATGAAGTACGTGTCGTAGGCGGTGGCCGGGTCCATCGCCCAGGCGCCGCCGTCGGAGCCCATGGCCACCCGGGACATCGACTCGACGCCGCCGCCGATGACGACCTCGTCCCAGCCGGCGCGCACCTTCTGCGCGGCGATGTTGACCGCCTCGAGGCCCGAGGCGCAGAACCGGTTGAGCTGGACGCCGCCGACCGTGTCCGGCAGGCCGGCCGCGATGGCGGCGGTCTTGGCGATGTCGCTGCCCTGGTCACCGATCGGCGTCACGACGCCGAGCAGCAGGTCGGACACCCGGTCCAGGTCCAGGGTGGGGTTGCGCTTGCGCAGCTCGTCGAGGAGACCCACGACGAGAGAGATCGGCTTGGTTCCGTGCAGGGATCCGGTCTTCTTTCCCCGACCGCGCGGGGTCCGGATCGCGTCGTAGACGAATGCTTCGGTAGGCACGCTCAGGGTCCTCTCGACTGCTAATCCTGGTTAACATCGTGGCACCGGATCCCCAGTTGTCAATGACCTGGTGGTGTGCCCCACACTACCCGCACTCGGGCAGGTCACCCGGCTAATCGTCACTCACTTTCCAGCCCGCCTTGACTGATTGCCAACAGCTTGGTGCTCGTCTAACGTCGCTAGTGACGCTTCACCTCGGGAGGCTCTCGGGAGGCTTGGAGTGACCGTCAGCAGGCCGCGCAACCGGAAGGCTCAGCTGGCCGACTCGGCCGCGGAGCTGTTCGGAAAGCACGGCTACCACCAGGTGAGCGTCAACGACATCGCCGCGGCGGCGGGGGTCACCGGGCCGGCGGTCTACCGGCATTTCCGCGGCAAGCAGGACATCCTCGCGCACGTGCTGCTGTCCGGCATGGATGTGTTCGGCCTGGCCACCGAGGAAGCGCTGGCCGAGCCGGGCACCCCCGACGAGCAGCTGGACGGGCTGCTGCGCGCGGTCGCGTCGCTGGCGGTGGACCGCCGCGAGGTCACCGCGCTGTGGCGCTGGGAGGGCCGCCACCTCGACCGCGCGGACCAGGCCAAGATCCGCCACCGCAGCAGCGAGCTGATGGCGCAGTGGGGCATCGCGCTGCGCGACGCCCGCGCGGACCTGTCGAAGGCCGACGCCGAGCTGCTCTGCTGGGCGGCCCTGTCGGTGTTCGGCAGCGTGTCCGTGCACCACGTGAGCCTGCCGCGGCGCCGGTTCGAGGCGTGCCTCACCGAGCTCGCGGCGGCCGTGCTGTCGTGGGTGCCGCCGCTCGACCCGGCCGTGCCGGCCGGGCCACCGGAGCCGCCGCGCGCGATGGGGACGTCGGCGCCGTCGCGCCGGGAGGAGCTGCTGTCGGCCGCGACCCGGCTGTTCCGCGACCGCGGCTTCCACGCGGTGAGCATGGAGGACATCGGCGCGGCGGCCGGCATCGCGGGACCCAGCATCTACCGGTACTTCCCGGGCAAGTCGGCGATCCTGGTCGCCGCCGGGTACCGGATGGCCGACCGGCTCGACCGCACCGCCGAGGCTGCCATCGCCGGCACGGCCGACCCCCGCGAAGCCCTCACCCGGCTCGCTTCGTCCTATGTGGACACCGTGCTGCGGTCGGACAACCTGATGGCCGTGTTCGCCGGCGAGCTGGGCAACCTGCCGGACCCGGACCGCAAGGAGCTGGTCCGCGTGCAGCGCGCGTACGTGGCGCAGTGGATCGACCTGCTCCGCACGGTCGCGCCCGGCCTGGCCGAGCGGGAGGCGCGCATCACCGTGCACGCCGCGCTGACGATCGTGAACGACCTCGCCCGAACGCCCCGGGTGGCGGCCCGGCCGGGCATCGCGGCCGAGCTCGCCGAGCTGGCGGTGACCGTACTGGAGGCCAGGAAGTAGGTGCGTCATGTCTGCCGTATCCGTCTCATCGGCCCTGGACGTCGTCGACCGGTGGCTGCTCGACAGGAAGTGGGCGCCACGTGACCTCGCGGCGCCCCCGGCGGGCAGTGACCTCAAGCCGGTCAGCGGCGACTCCGGGCCGCCGCTGCTCGGCCACAGCATCGAGATGCTGCGCCTCGGCGTCCGCTACGGGCTGCGGCGCTACGAGACGTACGGGCCGGTGTCGTGGTTGCGTGCGTTCGGCATCACCGTGGTGGCCGCGGCCGGGCCGGACGCCGCGCAGGTGGTGTTCTCGAACAAGGACAAGGCGTACTCGCAGAAGGGATGGGAGTACTTCATCGGCCCGTTCTTCCACCGCGGGCTGATGCTGCTGGACTTCTCCGAGCACCTCTACCACCGCAGGCTGATGCAGCAGGCGTTCACGACCGAGCGGCTCACGGCCTACCTCGGGCGCGTCTCGGGCGTGGCCCGCGAGGGGCTCTCGAGGTGGCAGCCGGGCGCGGAGTTCCTCGTGTACCCGGCGCTCAAGCGGCTGACGCTGGACATCGCGACGGCCATCTTCACGGCCGGCGAGCTGGGTGCGGACACCGAGAAGCTGACCCGCGCGTTCATCGACACCGTGCGGGCGGGCACCGCGCTGATCCGGCTGCCGGTCGGCCGCTGGGGCGCGGGGCTGCGCGGGCGGAAGGTGCTGGAGGACTACTTCCGCGCCGCCCTGCCCGCGAAGCGCGCGTCGGACTCGGACGACTTGTTCGCCGCCCTGTGCCACGCCCGCACCGACGACGGCGCGGTGTTCACCGACGAGGACGTCGTCAACCACATGATCTTCCTGATGATGGCCGCGCACGACACGTCCACGATCACGACCACCGCGGTCGCGTACTACCTCGGCAAGCACCCGGAGTGGCAGGAGAAGGTGCGCGCGGAGTCCCTGGCCCTGGGCGACGAGCCGCCGGACATGGCGGCGCTGGACACGCTCGGCTCGCTCGACCTGGTGATCAAGGAGTCGATGCGGCTCGTCACGCCGGTGCCGTCGCTGGTGCGCAAGACGGTGCGGGACACCGACCTGCTGGGCCACCACGTGCCGGCCGGCACGCTGGTGTCGGTCACGCCGTGGGTGAACCACCTGCTGCCGGAGTACTGGCCGAACCCGCACCACTTCGACCCGGAGCGCTTCGCCGAGGGCCGCCGGGAGGACAAGGTGCACCGCTACGCGTGGATGCCGTTCGGCGGCGGTGTCCACAAGTGCATCGGCATGCATTTCGGCATGTACGAGATGAAGTCCTTGGTGCACGAGCTGGTGCGGCGTTTCGAGTGGACGGTCCCGCCCGGCTACGCGGTCCGCTGGGACCCGACCGCGCTGCCCATTCCCACGGACGATCTGCCGGTCACATTGCGCGCTCGCTGACCGATGATCAGGCGCACAAAAGCCTCGATCGTGCCGTTTGGGGGGTTATTACACGCAGCGTCCACTCTCGTCCGCATTGTGTCGGAAATGGGCTGATCCCGAACCCGCTCGATGCACCGATTCGCGGGTACGACAATGCGCTGCCGGTGTATCTTGTGCTACAGCCGGATCGCCGTCGTACTGGGGAGACGAATATGGACGGCTTCGATGCCACGCCCGCCGAACTGCAGATATGCGGTTCAATGCTGGCGCAGATCGGCGACGATATTCGTACCGAGCTGACCACATTGCAAGGCGAAATGGACGCCTTGCTCGGCAGCGGATGGCACGGCCAGGCGGCGAACGGATTCGCCCAGGGTTGGGACCAGTGGCGGACCGGCGCGCACGACGTCCTCGACGCTCTGCACGACATGGCCGGGCTGCTGAACACGACGGGGCAGAGCTACCGCTCGACAGACGATTCTTCTGCCGACACCCTGCGTGACACGGGGGCGGGTCTGTGATGGCACCGTTCAAGGTCGATCTCGATCGACTCAACGACATCATCGACCAGATCGGCCAATTCGACAGGCGGCTCGAGTCTGCGCTCGAGGACGCCGACGCACGGGTGAATCGGCTCCACACCACGTGGCGCGGCGAGGCGGCGGCCCAGCACCGCCGGGCGCACGAGGAATGGCAACGCGGCGTGCGAGAGATGCGGGCCGCCCTGGCGACCATGCGTAAGAACGCGTCGATCGCTCATGCGAATTATCTCAGCGCGGTGAACACGAACACGCAAATGTGGGAGCAGGTGCGGTGAGGGAGCCGATCGACGTCAGTCCCGAGGTATTCGACGCGGCCAGCAAGATATTCGGCGCCGACATGTTCTCGGTGCTCCGCAAGGCATGCACCGGCCTGGAGTCCGGGTTGTCCGGGTGCGGTGCCATGGCAGGCAGCGATCCGGCCGGCACGACGTGGGCGGCCTCCTACGACGAGGCGGCGGGCACCGTCCATTCCATCATCGGCGATCTCGGCACCGCGAGCGTGACGCTGGCGGCGATGTTGCAGCAGACCGGGTTCAACCACGGCATGGCCGAGAGCGCCTCGGACCCGTCCCGTTCCGCGCCGACGCCGGCAGACAGGTCGACGTATGTGCCCACCCCGGCGAGTCTGCCGAACCTGCCGTCGGCACACGGCGGCTCGTCGGGGCCGCCGGGCCTGTGGTGGCTGGTCGAGCACACCGTCGGCTACGTCTGGCCCGACGGTGACCCTGGCAAGCTCCGCACGGCTCGTGACGCCTGGTCCGCCGCGGCCGACTCGCTGGCGGCCGCCGACGTCTACGTGTCCGAGGGACTCGAGGCCATCGTCACCCAGCAGTCCCCCGAGATGAGCGACGCCTTCGCCGTGTGCGAGGGCATGGGCAGCCACATCGACGACGTGTCGGCGGCGTGCCGGGAGCTGTCCAGGGCGTGCGGGGACTTCGCGGAGGGCATCGACACGGCACACAAGGATGTCGAGGACGAGCTGGTCAGCCTCGCCGAATGGACGGCCGGCATCGAGGCGGGTGGCCTGCTGCTGGGACTGGTCACCTTCGGCGGCGCCGAAGGGGCAGCTCAGGGCGTGGAGGCTGCGCGGATCGCGACGACGGCCGCCCGGGTCGGAAAGATCATCCAGACGGTCATCGACCTCGCCGGCACGGTGGCCAGGACCATCGGCTCGGTCCTCACCAAGATCGCCGAGGCGGGGACGCGCCTCAAGGTCATCCTGGGCGCCCGGCTGAGCAAGGCCGTCACGGCGCTCACCTCCAGGTTGCCGGGTGCCGCCACGGACGCCACCGACGTCGCATTCAACGGGCTGAGCGCGTGGGCCAAGAACTGGTCGACCCGGGGCCTGGAGATCGAGGCCGAGCTCGGCGGGAACCTGCCCCGCTCCTTCCCCACCATCGACAAGTTCGAGAACGGGGTGGCTACCAGCATCAAGAGTGTCGACCTCGCGGCGCCGACCTATCAGAACGCCGGCGCGCTGACGTCGAAACTGGAGGGCTATGTCGACAAGGCCGCCGGCTTCAACGGCGCCAGTTGGGACGGTACGGTCATCCGCGCCCGCGACGTCACGACACGTGCTCTCGAGGTCGCGATCCAGCCTGGCGTCGCGTCGCCCACGCAGCTGGCGGTTCTCGACCAGCTACGGCAATATGCCTCATCCAAGGGCGTCCAACTGATCATCTCGGAGGTGCCATGACAGCACAGCTGGCGAGCGTCGATCTTCGGCAGGACGAGTACATCGTCTCCACCTACTCGAAGACCGCCAAGGGACTCTGGGTGCTGGACGGCACGCCTACCCGGCTCCCGCAAGGCTCGGCGGCCGACGAGCTGGGCATGGCCGTCCTCGAAGCGCTCGCCCGCGCCCGCGCCGGGCTCGACGACCCGACGCGCGACAGCGAACCGGCCCGGCCGCTGCTCGATCTGCTCGGCCTGCCCGACTTCGCCACGTATGCCAAGGGGACACGTTCGGTCGAGGTGTACCGGGACGGGGAGACCGTCGAGGTGACTCCGAAGCGCAACACCGGTGGCCGGGCCGGGTTCACCCCGATCGACGACGGCATGGAGACCTTCGCCTACGACTCGCCGAAGCAACTCGGTGCGGCGGTGGTCAACGCCTTCGTGAAGGCGGTCTGAGGTCACCGCGTGGTTCGCGGCTCCAGGCCGCGCAGTGACTCCGGCAGGTCCCCGGTGTGGATCACGCCCAGGCGTTGGGTTGCGCGGGTCAGCGCCACGTACAGGTCGGCCGCTCCCGCGTAGCCGGCCAGGATGCGCTGCGGTTCGACGATGATCACCGCGTCGTACTCCAGGCCCTTCGCGCCCCGCGGGGTCACGGTCGGGACGCCGACGTCCAAGCCCTCCGGGGCGATGACCGCGACCGTGCCGGCGCCGACGGCCGCCGACTCCGATGACGACAGCGAGGCGACGGCTGCGGGCAGGGCGCCGACGGTGGTCCGGTACGACCACGGGGGCGAATCGCCGTTGCGGACCGACTTCGGTGGCTGCAGTGACGGGTCCACCTCGGCCAGCACCGCGGACGCGACCTCCATGATCTGCGCAGGCATCCGGTAGTTCACGGTCAGCCGACGGTAGGTCCAGCGGGCCGGCACGTAGTCCTCCAGCATCGCCGCCCAGCTGCGCGCGCCGGCCGGGGACTCGCGCTGCGCCAGGTCGCCGACGATGGTCATGGACCGGCTCGGGCAGCGGCGCATCACGACCCGCCAGTCCATTTCGGACAGCTCCTGCGCCTCGTCGACCACCACGTGCCCGTACGTCCACTCGCGGTCCGCCGCCGCTCGCTCGGCCAGCGTGCGGTGGTCGCGCTCCTCGTGCCGCTCGGCCAGCGTCTCGGCGCCGATCACGTCGACCGCGCGCAGCGTCTCGTTGTCCGGGTCCTCGTCGGTGTCCAGGATGTCCAGCACGCCCAGCGCGTAGCGGCGCTCGGCCCGCCTGATCCGCTCCACCGCGCCGTCGTCGCTGGTGAGCGGGCCGATCAGGTCGAGGGACTCGTCCAGCAGCGGCACGTCGGAGACCGTCCACTCCGACCCGGCCGCGCGGTACAGCGTGTCCCGGTCCGCCGGGGACAGGACGCCGTCGCACACCGCCTCGAGGCGCGAGTGCGAGCCGTACAGCTCCACCAGCAGCCCGTACGGCGTGAGCCGCGGCCAGAGCCGGTTCACCGCGGCCGACAGCGCCCGGCTGCGGGACAGCTCCGCGCGGATGTCGGCCCGCATGCCGTCGGCCAGCTCCGGCATGTCGCGGACCTCGAGCCAGTCGCCGCCGACGCGGCCGAGGGCCTGCTCGGTGAGGTCGAGGATCAGCGAGTCGCGGAAGGTCGGCCGGGCCTGGTTGTGCAGCCGGCCGCACTCGCGGGCCCGCGCGCGGGCGCGGGCGGCGACCGTGTCGTCGATCTCGACGGTGACGTCGTCCAGCTCGATCTCGATCGGCGCGCCGGGCAGCTCCTGCCGGTCGGCCACCGCCGCCTTCAGCACGTCGACCATCGCGACGCCACCCTTGACCCGGCGGGTCTCCGGCGCGTCGGTCGCGGTCGTCTCCAGGCCGACGTGCAGCTCGCCCGGTGTGGCGAACACCGCGTCGGTCTCGCCGAGCGAGGGCAGCACGTCGCCGATGTAGCGCAGGAACCCGGTGTTGGGGCCGATGATCAGCACGCCGCGCCGCGACATCCGCTCGCGGTGCGCGTACAGCAGGTAGGCGACGCGGTGCAGGGCGACCACGGTCTTGCCGGTGCCGGGACCGCCGTCGATCACGACCACGCCGGTCTGGCCGAGCCGGATGATCTCGTCCTGCTCGGCCTGGATGGTGGCCACGATGTCGCCCATGGTCTCGCCGCGCGGGGCGTTCAGCGCGGCCAGCAGGACCTCGTCGCCGTCGGCCACGCCGTGGTCGAGGATGTCGTCGTGGAAATCGAGGACGCGGCGGCCCTGCGTGCGGAAATGGCGGCGCCGGGTGACCCCCTCGGGATTAGCGGCGGTGGCGCAGTAAAATGGCCGGGCCACCGGCGCCCGCCAATCCGTGAGCAATGGCCGGTAATCGTCCTGCTCGTCGAACAATCCCATTCGGCCGATGTAGGCCACCTCGCCGGAGTCCTCGTCGAGCCTGCCGAAGCACAGCCCGCTGTCGGCCACCCGCAGCCGCCCAAGGCGGGCGTTCAGCTCGCCGGCCGCGACGTCGCGTTGCCACAGGTCCTCGGTGGTCTCGGTCGATCCGCTGCGCAGCACGCCAGCCAGCTCACCGGACGCGACCGCACGCTCGGCGTCGAGCCGCTGGTAGAGAAACGCGATGTGCTCACGCTCCCGGGCCAGCTCGGCATCATACTGCGTATTCGACGACTGTGCTGTCGACGACAGTGCTTTTGACAAATGCTCCTCACATCCGCTATAATCGCCCCATTCGACCATTCTTGCGCGTTATCGCGAAAAGCCGAACAATTCGATTATTACTCGGATGTCAAGTCACGCAATTCGCGCCTGTGCCACCGCCGTGTCGAGCATGACCGCCCACTGGCGCAGCACCCGGGTACGCCGGCGGTGATCGTCGGACAGCAGGTTCGCCAGGCCAAGGCCGCGGGCCAGGTCCAGCGTCGCCTGCACCGCCTCGCGCACGCCCGGCAAGGACTCGTCCACCCCCAGCAGCTCCAGCGCCACCCGGTGCGTCTCCCGGCCGACGTGCGCCTCGAGCTTGACCACCCGCTCGCGCAGCCGCTCGTCCGAGGACGCGGCCACCCACAGGTGGATGGCCGCGCGGAACACCGCGCCGGTGTACATGTGCTCGACCATGTCGATCACGGCCTGCGTGCGGCCCGGCCCGGTCGGCAGGTCGGCGGCGTGGGCGCGCAGCAGCGCCAGCCGCTCCTCGGTGACGAACTCGACCGCCGAGGTGACCAGGTCCTCGCGGGTCGGGAAGTGGTGCTGTGCGGCGCCGCGGGACACGCCCGCCCGCTCGGCCACCACCGCGACCGTGCTCCCCGACCAGCCCAGCTCGGCCAGGCACTCGATCGCCGCCTCCAGCAGCCGCCGCCGCGTAGCACGACTACGGTCCTGCCTAGGTTCGCGCAGAGCCTCGGACATCAGTAGGACTTCGGTAGGCCAAGGGTGTTCTGGGCTACGAAGTTCAGGATCATCTCGCGGCTGACCGGCGCGATCCGGTTGACGCGCGCTGCCGCGACCAGCGCGCCCAGGCCGTACTCGACGGTCATCCCGTTGCCACCGTGCACCTGGACCGCGGCGTCCACGGCCTTCACCGACGCCTCGGCGGCCGCGTACTTCGCCATGTTCGCCGACTCGCCGGCGCCCATGTCGTCGCCGGAGTCGTAGAGCGCGGCGGCCTTCTGGGTCATCACCTTCGCCAGCTCCAGCTCGATCTTCGCCTCGGCCAGCGGGTGCGCGACGGCCTGGTGCGCGCCGATCGGCGTGCTCCACACCTGCCGCGTCTTCGCGTACTCGACGGCCTTGCCCAGCGCGTAGCGGCCCATGCCGATCGCGAACGACGCGGCCATGATCCGCTCCGGGTTGAGTCCCGCGAACAGCTGCAGCAGCGCGGCGTCCTGCGAGCCGACGAGCGCGTCGGCCGGCAGTCTCACGTCGTCGATGAACAGCATGAACTGCTTGTCCGGCGAGATGATGTCCATCTCGATCGGCTGGTACTCGAGGCCCGGCGCGTTCGTCGGCACGATGAACAGCGCGGGCTTGAGCCGGCCGGTCTTCGTGTCCTCGGTGCGGCCGACGACCATGACCGCCTCGGCCTCGTCCACGCCCGAGATGAACACCTTCCGTCCACTGAGGATCCAGCCGTCGCCGTCGTGGCGGGCGGTGGTGGTCAGCTTGTGCGCGTTGGAGCCCGCGTCCGGCTCGGTGATCGCGAACGACATGCGCAGCGACCCGTCCGCGAAGCGGGGCAGCCAGGTCTGCTTCTGCTCGTCGGTACCGAACCGGGCGATGATCGTCGCGCAGATGGCGGGCGAGACGACCATCAGCAGCAGCCCGCAGCCCTGCGCGGCGAGCTCCTCGGCCACCGCGGCCAGGTCGCCGATGTTGCCGCCCCCGCCGCCGTACTCCTCGGGCACGTTGACGCCGAGGTAGCCGAGCTTGGCGGCCTCGTTCCACAGCTCGGCGGTCTTCTCGCCGCTGCGGGCCTTGCGCTGGAACCATTCGCCGCCGTAGCGCTTGCCCAGGTCGGCCACCGCCGCGCGCAGTGCCTGCCGCTCTTCGGACTCGGTAAAATTGTTCATGCCGCCTCCCCGGAATTCAAACTCTTGGTTGCGTTGGGCGAATATTGCTCGGTTCCGCACGTACCAGTGGCTAGATCGCGTCCCGTTCCCCCTGGGCGCGGTTGAGAGGCACTCGGCACCGGTTCTCGCCCCGGGGGCGATGCGGTAAGTGTCATGCCTCCTCCTCGGGTGAGACGACGGCCAGCACGCGGCCGACTTCGACCTGGTCCCCGGCGGCGACGTCGAGCGACGCGACAACGCCGTCGGCCGGGGCGTCGATCCGGTGTTGCATCTTCATGGCCTCCAGCCACAGCAGCGGCTGGCCTGCCGTTACCCTCTCCCCCGCCGCGACCGCCACTCGCACGACCGTGCCGGGCATGGGCGCGAGCAGCGAGCCGGCCGCCACCTGGTCGGCCGGGTCGGCGAACCGCTCCACCGGGGCCAGGGCCACCGACCCGAGCGAAGAGTCCACACAGGACAGGCCGGGATAGGAGGTCACCTCGAACCGGCGGCGCAGGCCGCCCACGTCGAGCACCACCGCGCCGGGTGCGGCGTCGACCAGCCGGACGCCCTCCGGGCCGGTCAGCCCGTCGCGGGTCAGCCGGTAGCGGACCTCGAGCTCGTCCTCGCCGTGCCGGAACCGCTTGGTCTGCGGCGCGGCGACCACGTTGCGCCAGCCGCTCGGCACCCGGCCGAGCACCGCCGCGTTCGCCCGGTTCGCCGCGGCCCGCGCCAGCGCGGCGGCCAGCGCGGCGAGCCGCACGGTCTCCTCGCCTGCCAGCGGGGCGGCGAGCGTGTCCAGGCCGTGCCGGTCGAAGAACGCCGTGTCCGTCTCGCCGGCCAGGAACGCCGGGTGGGTCAGCACCCGCACCAGCAGGTCCCGGTTGGTGGTGACGCCGTGGATGCGCGAGCGGGTCAGCGCGGCGGCGAGCGCGCGGGCCGCCACGTCCCTGGTCGGCGCCACCGAGATCACCTTCGCGAGCATCGGGTCGTAGTGCGGGCTGACCACGTCGCCGCCGCGCACGCCCGAGTCGAGCCGGATCCCCTCGGCCGGGACGGCGAACTCGGCCGCCACGCCGGGCACCTCGAAGCGGTGCAGCGTGCCGCTCGCCGGGCGCCAGCCGGCGGCCGGGTCCTCGGCGTAGAGCCGCACCTCGATCGCGTGCCCGCGCGGCTCCGGCGGATCGGCGGGCAGCGACCGGCCCTCGGCGACGGCGAGCTGCAGCGCCACCAGGTCCAGGCCGGTGACGCACTCGGTGACCGGGTGCTCGACCTGCAGCCGGGTGTTCATCTCCAGGAAGTAGAACCGGCCGTCGTCGCCGGCGAGGAACTCCACCGTGCCGGCACCGACGTAGCCGATGGCCTTGGCCGCGTCGCGTGCGGCGGCGAACAGCTCGTCGCGCATCCCGGCGACCCGGTCCACCAGCGGCGAGGGCGTCTCCTCCACGACCTTCTGGTGGCGGCGCTGGATCGAGCACTCCCGCTCACCGACCGTCCACACCGTGCCGTGGGTGTCGCAGAGTACCTGGACCTCGATATGCCGGCCGGTCACCAGGTACGACTCGCAGAACACCGTGCCGTCGCCGAACGCGGACGCCGCCTCCGCTCGCGCACCGTCCACCTGGGACGCCAGCTCGTCGAGGGAGCGGACCACGCGCATGCCCCGGCCGCCACCTCCGGCGGACGCCTTCACCAGCACCGGCAGGTCGGCCTCGGTGATCGCCGCCGGGTCCAGTTCGGACAGCACGGGCACGCCCGCGCCGGCCATCAGCCGCTTGGCCTCGATCTTGGAGCCCATCGCGGCGATGGCCTCCGGGGGCGGGCCGACCCAGGTCAGCCCGGCGTCGAGCACGGCCCGGGCGAACGCGGCGTTCTCCGACAGGAACCCGTAGCCCGGGTGGACGGCGTCCGCACCGGCCTCGCGGGCGGCCGCCACGAGCAGGTCGGCGCGCAGGTAGGTGTCGGCGGGCGCGGTGCCCGGCAGCAGCACGGCCGCGTCGGCCTCGCGCACGTGGAGGGCGGCGGCGTCCGCGTCGGAGTGCACGGCGACCGTCGACACGCCCAGCGTGCGGCAGGTGCGGAACACCCGTCGGGCGATCTCACCCCGGTTCGCGACGAGCAGGTTCGTGATCACGGCGCTCACATCCGGAAGACGCCGAAGCCACCGGCGGCGCCGCTGATCGGTCCGTTGTGGACGGACGAAAGGCAGATGCCCAGCACGGTCCGGGTGTCGCGCGGGTCGATGATGCCGTCGTCGTAGAGCATGCCGGACAGGAACATCGGCAGTGACTCCGCCTCGATCTGGTTCTCCACCATCGTGCGCATGGCCTTGTCGTGCTCCTCGCTGTACTCCTGGCCCCGGCCCGCCGCGGCCTGCCGGGCCACGATCGACAGCACGCCGGCCAGCTGCTGCGGGCCCATCACCGCCGACTTCGCGCTCGGCCACGCGAACAGGAACCGCGGGTCGTAGGCCCGCCCGCACATGCCGTAGTGCCCCGCGCCGTAGGAGGCGCCCAGGAGGATCGAGATGTGCGGGACCGTCGAGTTCGACACCGCGTTGATCATCATCGCGCCGTGCTTGATGATGCCGCCCTGCTCGTAGGACTTGCCGACCATGTAGCCGGTCGTGTTGTGCAGGAACAGCAGCGGCGTGTCGATCTGGTTGGTCAGCTGGATGAACTGGGCCGCCTTCTGCGACTCCTCGCTGAACAGCACGCCGCGCGCGTTGGCGAGAATGCCGACCGGGTAGCCGTGCACGCGTGCCCAGCCGGTGACCAGGCTCGTCCCGTACAGCGGCTTGAACTCGTCGAAGTCCGACCCGTCCACCACGCGGGCGATGACCTCGCGCGGGTCGAACGGCTCCTTGAGGTCGGTCGGCACGATGCCGAGCAGGTCCTCGGCGTCGTGCTCTGGCTCGGCGTAGGCGGCGTCCGGGGCAGCGCCCTGCTTGCGCCAGTTGAGCCGCGCCACGATCCGCCTGCCGATGCGGATCGCGTCCTGCTCGTCGGCGGCCAGGTAGTCGGCGAGGCCGGACGTGCGGGCGTGCATCTCCGCGCCACCGAGCGACTCGTCGTCGGACTCCTCGCCGGTGGCCATCTTCACCAGCGGCGGCCCGCCGAGGAACACCTTCGCGCGCTCCTTGACCATCACCACGTAGTCCGACATGCCCGGCAGGTACGCGCCGCCCGCCGTCGAGTTGCCGAACACCAGCGCCACGGACGGGATGCGCGCGGCGGACGAGCGGGTGATGTCGCGGAAGATCCGCCCGCCGGGGATGAAGATCTCCTTCTGCGTCGGCAGGTCCGCGCCGCCCGACTCGACCAGGTGTACGGCCGGCAGCCGGTTCTGCGCGGCGATGTCCGCGGCCCGGTAGGACTTCTTCGCCGTCCACGGATTGCTCGCGCCGCCCTTGACCGTCGGGTCGCTGCCGCTGACCAGGCACTCGACGCCCTCGACGACGCCGATGCCGGTGACCATGCTGGCGCCGACGCGGTAGTCGCTGCCCCACGCCGCGAGCGGGGACAGCTCGAGGAACGGCGAGTCCTCGTCGAGCAGCATCTCGATGCGCTCGCGCACCAGCATCTTGCCGCGCTTGCGGTGCCGCTCGACGTACTTCTCGCCGCCGCCCGCGACCGCCTTGGCCTGCTCGGCCCCGATCTCGGCCAGCTTCCCCAGCATCGCCTCGCGGTTGGCCCCGAACTCGGCGCTTCCGATGTCCACAGTGGAACGAAGTCGCGTCACGCCCGCACCTCCCCTCGCGAGTCCAACACTCGGAACCCGCGAGTCCAGCACTCTGGACCCGCGAGTCGCGGATTCCGGGCACACCGCCTCGTCCCAGCGGGCACGCGAAGGTCGAACTCGGCGGTCCGCAGCGTTGGACTCGCGGGGCGGGAACGTTGGACTCGCGGTGTCACTTGGTGTACCCCAGAATTTTTGCGGCCAGGCCGGTGAGGATCTCGGTGGTGCCGCCGCCGATGCCGAGGATCCGGATGTCCCGGTAGTGCCGTTCCACTTCGGACTCGCGCATGTAGCCGAGCCCGCCGTGCAGCTGGACGGCCTGGTTGACCACCCACTCGCCCGCCTCGACCGCGGTGTTCTTGGCGAAGCAGGCCTCGGCGACCATCGGCTCGCCCGCCGCGTGGCGGATCGCGACCTGGTGGGCGTAGCTGCGCGCCACGTCGACCCGGCGGGCCATCTCGGTCAGCGTGTGCTGCACGACCTGCCGCGAGATCAGCGGGCGGCCGAACGTCTCGCGCAGCCGGCACCAGTCGACGGTCACGTCGAGCGCGCGCTGCGCGGTGGCGTAGGCCTGCACGGCGAGCGCGAGCCGCTCGGTGACGAAGTGCGTGGCGACCTGGGCGAACCCGCCGCCCTCCGTGCCGACGAGATTCGCCGCCGGGACGCGGCAGTCCACATAGGACAGCTCGGCGGTATCCGAGCAGAGCCAGCCCATCTTGTCCAGCTTGCGGGTGACGGTGAAACCCGGGGTGCCCTTCTCGACGACGAGCAGCGAGAGGCCGTGCGCGCCGGGCTCGCCCGTGCGCACGACGGTGGTGACGAAGTCGGCGCGGGCGCCGGAGGTGATGAACGTCTTGGCGCCGTTGACGACGTAGTCGTCAACGTCCTTCTTCGCCGTGGTGCGCACGTTGGCCACGTCGGAGCCGCCGTCTGGCTCGGTCACCGCGAGCGAGCCGATCAGCTCGCCGGCGAGCGTCGGCCGCACCCAGCGCTCGATCTGCGCGGGGTCGCCCGCGTGCGCGATGTGCGGCAGCGCGATGCCGGAGGTGAACAGCCCCGCCACCACGCCGCCGGACGCGCCCGCGTAGTGCACCTCCTCGGTGACGGTCATCGCGTCGAGGACGTCACCGCCCCCGCCGCCCGCGGCCTCGGGGAAGGCCACGCCGAGCAGGCCGAGCGCGCCGGCCGCGCGGTGCAGCTCGCGTGGCAGCTCACCGGCGCGCTCCCAGTCGTCGAGGTACGGCAGCACTTCCTTCTCGACGAACCGCCGCGTCGTCTCGCGCAGGGCCCTGCGCTCGGGTGTCCTGAATGGATCCGTCACAAGAACTCCTCCGGGACGTCGACGAGGCGCGAGCGCAGCCACTCGCCCAGCGACTTGGCCTGCGGGTCGAAGCGGGTGGACGCGGCCACGCCCTGGCCGAGCAGGCCGTGCAGCACGAAGTTGACCGCGTGCAGGTTCGGCAGCGGGTGCCGCTCGATGTCGAGATCCTTGGCTTCCGGCAGCAGTTCGCGGATCCGGTCGGCGGTCAGCTCGTGCGCGAGCCACGGGTAGGCGGCCGGGTCGCGCACCCACACGCCGAGGTTCGCGTCGCCGCCCTTGTCCCCCGACCGCGCGCCGGCGACCGTGCCCAGCGGGACGCGCCGCGTCGGGCCGGACGGCTGGACTCGCGGGCCGGGAGCGTTGGACTCGCGGGGCGCGAGCGTTGGACTCGCGGTGTCGGTGGGTGGGGCGATCGCGCGACGCTCCCCGTCCGGCAGCACGGCAACCTGCTCGATCGCCTGCTGCGGCACGTACTCCGGCCGGTACACGCCGACCGGGGTGCCGTCACCGGGCGGCGAGGTCGGCGTGCAGCCCGGGTACGAGGCGAGCGCCAGCTCCACCGACGCGCGGGAGAACGCCTTGGCGCGCTTGGCATCCGGGGTCTTGATCGTGACGTGCAGCAGCGCGCTCGCCGCCTCCTCGGTGTCCGCGTCCGCGTGGTCGGTGCGGGCGAGCGTCCATCCCAGCCCGTCGTCGCCGATCGCCGCGGTGAGCTGGCGGCGGGCCAGTGCGGCCTTCTCCTCGATGTCGAGTCCGCACAGGACGAACGTCATGCTGTTGCGGAAGCCGTCGAGGGTGTTGACGCACACCTTGACCGTGTCCGGGGGCGCATCACCGCGCGTGCCGCTGACCGCGACCCGGTCCGGGCCCGCGTCGGCCAGCTGGATCGTGTCGAAGCGGCTGGTCACGTCCGGGCCGAGGTAGCGCGGGCCGGCGATCTCGTAGAGCAGCTGGGCCTTCACCGTGTCGACGGTGACCGCGCCGCCGGTGCCGGGGTGCTTGGTGATGACCGCGTCGCCGGCCGCGTCGATCTCGGCGATCGGGAAGCCGGGGTGGGTGAGATCGGACAGCTCGGTGAAGAACGCGAAGTTGCCGCCGGTGGCCTGCGTGCCGCACTCGATCACGTGGCCGGCGACGGTGGCGCCGGCGAGCGCGTCGAAGTCCGTGCGGCCCCAGCCGTAGTGCGCGGCGGCCGGGCCGGCGACGAGCGAGGCGTCGGTGACGCGGCCGGTGACCACGATGTCCGCGCCCGCGTTCAGGCACTCGACGATGCCCCAGCAGCCGAGGTAGGCGTTCGCGGTCAGCGCGCCGTCGAAGCCGTTCTGCCGGAGGTCGTCACCCTCCACATGCGACACATTGAGGCCGATCCCGAGGCGCTGCGCCAGCTCGCGGATCGCGTCGGCGAGGCCGGCCGGGTTGAGCCCGCCCGCGTTGGTGACGATCCTGACGCGCTTGTCGGCGGCGAGGCCCAGGTTCTCCTCGAGCTGGCGCAGGAACGTGCGGGCGTAGCCGCGGGCCGGGTCCTTCATCCGGTCGCGGCCGAGGATGAGCATGGTCAGCTCGGCGAGGTAGTCGCCGGTGAGGTAGTCCAGCTCGCCACCGGTGAGCATCTCCTTGACCGCGTCGAACCGGTCCCCGTAGAACCCGGACGCGTTCCCAATACGGATCACGACCGGCTCCCCTTGTCGCGCCCCTCCCCGGGCGGACCGGCGAAGGCCTGGGCGATGTCGAGCCAGGCGTCGGCGTCCGCGCCGGTCGCGACGAGCGCGGTGTCGGCCCGGTTGACGCGCTGGGTGGCGAGCAGGCAGAAGTCCAGCGCCGGCCCGGTGACCCGCTGCACCGCGTCGGCCGGTCCCCAGATCCAGACGTCGCCGTCCGGCCCGGTCAGCTCGACGCGGAACGGCTCGGCCGGCGGCGTCAGCTGCCTGACCAGGTAGGCGAAGTCGCGGGTGCGCACGCCGATGTGTGCGACGTGCCGGATCCGCGCGGTGGGCACGCGGGCAGCCCCGAGCGCGTCGGCGATGTCGTACCCGTGGGCCCAGGTCTCCATGAGCCGGGCGGTCGCCATCGAGGCGGCCGACATCGGCGGGCCGTACCAGGGGAGCTTCGTGCCGTCGGGCACCTGCTCGAGCGCGCCGGCGAGGTCGTCGCGGCCCTGCCGCCAGTCGGCGAGCAGCTTCTCGTGGTGGGCGCGTGCGCCGTCCTCGGCGGCCGCGTCGACGAGCCGGTCCAGCCGCTCCCGTGAGCCCTTGACGGCCTCGGCGAGCTCGGCCTGGAACGCGGCCGGGTCCTTGACCGCGAGCAGCGCCCGCTGGTCGGTCCAGGCCAGATGCACGACCTGGTGCGCGACCGTCCATCCGGGGGCGGGCGTCCTGGTCGTCCAGCCGTCCGCGGACAGCCCGCTGACCAGCGCGTCTATCTCGGCACTCTCGTCACGGAGGTCAGCGACCAGCGCAGCAACGTCAACCACGGGACCCACGATGGCACGGGCCGGGTAGCCATTTCAAGCATGCGTGCTTGATTGTTTCTGTGACCTGGTCCGCACACCGGGGACCGGGCCCGGTCACACCCGGCGGTCGCCGCGGGTGCGTTGCCAGTCGGTGACGGTCTCGAGGCCCGCGGACAGCTCCTCGTTCAGCAGGGCCACCCGGGCGTCGACCATCGCGTCGCCCAGGAGCTTGCGGGCCAGCTCCGACGTGTCCAGCGCGCGCAGCGCCGCCCACGGGGTGTCGTGCAGGCGGCCTTGCTCCGGCATCGGGAGCTCCTCGCGGATGCCCCACATGCCGGCCGCCAGCAGCGCGGCGACCACGAGGTGCGGCTGCGCGTCCGCGCCGGCGAAGCGGGCCTCCAGGCGCAGCGACTCCCCCTCACCGGCGATGCGGCCCGCCGCCGTGCGGTCGTCGGTGCCGGCACGCACGTCGCGCGGGGCGAACGGGGCGGTGCGCAGCCGGACGTAGGAGTTCCACGTCGGTGCCCAGATCGCGGTCAGGTCCGGCGCGGCGGTCAGCACGCCGGCGGTGAAGTGGTCGAGCAGCACCTGGTCGGCGAAGACCGGCTGACCGTCCATATCGGACAACGACAGGTGGACGTGACAGGAGCTGCCCGTCTCCGCCCGCTCCGCCGCCAGGTACCCGGCGCGCACGCCCCGCGCCGCCGCGGCCCGCCGGATCGCCAGCTGCTGCAGCATCGCGTCGTCGCACGCCGCGAGCGCGTCGCGGTGGCCAAGCACGCTCTCGTACTGCCCGGGGTGACATTCGCCGCGCCGCGACTCCACGCCCAGGTCCAGCTCGTCCACGTCGTACTGCACCGCCGCCAGCAGCGGGTGCATGGCGTCCAGCCCGCCCGCCGCGTAGTCCAGCCCCTCCTCGGTCAACGGCTCGCCCGCGAGGTCGGTGAACGTGACCTCGTGCTCCAGCCCGACCGACGGCACGAAGCCCGCCGCCTCCGCCGCGCGCAGCTGATCGCCCAGCAGCGTGCGCGGCGCGATCGGCACCGGCTCGCCGTCCGGCCACTCCACGTCGCACACCACGAGCCACGTGCCCGGCTGGCCCGGCAGCGGCGCGAGCGTCGACATGTCCGGCCGCATCCGCAGGTCGCCGTAGTGGTCGAGGTACGGCTGGAACACCGGCGCGGCGATCGCCTCCCGCTCCGGCGTCCACGCGAACACGTAGCTGCACACGCCGTACCCGCCTGCCAGCACCGACTCGGAGAAGAACCTGGCGCCCACGCCGACCGCCGCGAACCGGGCGTGCGGGTCCGGCACGAGCAGCACCAGGCCGGTCACCGCGCGGGCGAGGATCTCGGTGCGGATCGCCTCGGCGAGCGTGCCGGCCGCCTCCGCGCGAGCCGCGAGCGTGCGCGCGCCACCGGGGCGCTGGTGCTCCATCACCACGCACCGTCCGATGCCGGCCCCGCCAGGGGGTTGCGTGCCCGGCCGAAACGGACGTCGAACTCGTCGTCGCGGTCGACCTTGTCGAAGCCCTGCCCGGCGAGGTGCTCGCGGTTGAGCGTCACCCGCTCCACGTCCGGCGCGAACAGCCGGCACGCGTCGAACCGGGCCGCCGCCTCGGGATGCTCGTCGCGGTAGCGGCCGACGACGTCGCGCACCAGCGCCCACAGGCTCGCCCGCGGGTAGCCCAGGTCGTCGAGCAGGACCTCGGCGAGGAACCGCAGCTGGCCGGCGAACACCGAGCTGAACAGCGACTGCGCCAGCAGGTGTGGCGGCCAGCGCAGCATGTGCGTGGTCGCCTCCGGGTCCAGCAGCGCGTACTCGGGCACGTCCTCGTCGAGCAGGTCCACGCCCTGCGCGAAGTCCTTGATCGCCACCCGCAGCGGCGTGCCGCGCTCGTCGGTGACCAGCACGAGGTTCTGGCCGTGCGGGCAGAACCCGACGCCGTAGCGCAGCAGCCAGTGCAGCAGCGGCGTGAGCAGCAGGTCGAGCAGCCCGCCCAGCCAGTCCGCGGCGTCCACACCGGACTCATGGATGAGCCGGGTGATCACCGCCGTGCCGTCCGGGCCGCGGTAGGGCAGTGCCGCGAACGAGATCGCCCGCTCCCCCGGCCCGAGCCGGGTGCGCATCGGCTCGCGCCACAGCGCGCCGAGCGTCTCGTGGAACCGGTACGGCAGCTCGTCGAGGTGCCCGAGCACCGGGTGGCGCACCGACACGCTGGCCACCTCGCCGAGCAGCTCGAAGCGGTACTTCCCACCGAGCAACGGGTCGGCCGCGCTGACGTCGCGCAGCCACGTGGTGACCGCGGGCGCGGCCAGCGTCGCGGCCGACGCGAGTCCTCTGTAGACGAGGGTGTTGCGCACCGACACCGCGGTCTTGACGTCCCGGCGGGTCGGGTGGCTCGCATTGGCCAGCGTCCGGATCGTCTGATGCGGACGGTAGAGGTCGGTGCTCACGCCGAGCGGCACGACGATCCCCTCGGCCAGCTCCGCGGAATAGAGCGTGCCGATGATCTCGTCGGCCTGCCACGGGTGCACCGGCACGAGCACGAAGTGCGGCGGAACGCGGTCGCGGAACAGCGGCAGCAGCTCACCCAGCTCCTCGGTGAGCAGTCGCTCCTCGGTCAGTTCGTCAACGCACCGGAACGCCGCGTGGTCGCGGTGCACGCCAAACCAGCGCAGGCCGAACTCGGGCCCCGACTCGGGTGCGTAGCGCTCCCGGTCGGTCTGCGAGAAGCCGACCCGGCCCTTGTTCAGCACGAGCCGCGGGTGCCCGGTGAGGTACCCGTCCGCCCGGTCGTAGTCCATCGTGGACAGTGTGGCCGCGGTCGGCGCGCGGTCGAGCCGGATGGCCTCGTTGGTGACGGTCGCGGTCAGCTCGCCCAGCACGTCGGCGAGCCGCAACCCGGTGAGCCCCAGGCGTTCCCGGGCGTCGACCAGGAGCGTGCGCGGGTCGGTGACCGGCTCGCCGTCGCGGGTCGCGCTGCCCGGCTCGACGTGCCAGGACTCGAACGCGCCGCGCCGCGCGCGGAACCGGTAGCGCGCGCCGTCGGCCAGCACCAGCAGCCAGCCGTCCCTGTCCGGTTCCGGCTCGAGCAGCCCCTCGTAGCTCAGCTCACCCAGCATCTTGTGCACGACCAGCGCACCGGCCGTCTGCCAGGAACTAGTCACGAAATTCCTCCAGCCCGAACGTCGTGAACGCCGTGCGGTCCGGCAGCGGGTAGACGGCCCGGCCGCACACGGTGTTCAGGATGCGCGCCGACCGCCACGCGGTCAGTCCCAGGTCCGGCGCGCCCACCCCGTGCGTGTGCCGCTCGGCGTTCTGCACGAACAGGGACCCGCGTGCCCGGACACCGCTGTCGAGGCGCACCCGGTAGTCCTCGCCGACCAGGATGCGGCCGGCCGCGTCCCGCTCGATGCGCCCGGCCAGCGGGGCGAGCAGCTCGTCGAGGTTCCGCTCGCGGTACCCGGTCGCACACACGACGGCGTCGGTGGTGACCGTCGCCTTGCGGTCCTGCTGCACGTGCCGCAGCTCCAGCTCGACCCGCCCGGCCCGCTCGGCCGCCGCGGTCACCTCGACGCCCGGCGCGAGCGTGACGTCCGGCCAGCCGCCGCCGACCGTGCGGTCGTACAGCTCGTCGTGGATCGCGCCGATGGTGTCCGTGCTGATCGCCTTGTACAGCTGCCACTGCGCGGGCACGAGCCGGTCGCGGGTCGGCTCGTCGAGGCCGTGGAAGAAGCGGGTGTAGTCCGGGGTGAACTGCTCGAGGCCGAGCTTGGAGTACTCCATCGGCGCGAACGCGGCGGTGCGGGTGAGCCAGCGCAGCCCGCCCCGCGGCCGTGCGCGCAGCAGGTCGAGGAACACCTCGGCGCCGGACTGCCCGGAGCCCACGATCGTCACGTCCTCGGCCCCGACCAGCCGCTCGCGCGCGGACAGGTAGTCCGCGGAGTGCAGGATCCGTTGTCCCGCAAGGTGTTCCAGCGGCTCGGGCAGCACCGGCTCGGTGCCGACGCCGAGCACGACGTTGCGGGCCGCGACCACGCCACCGGGCTCGACGTCCAGCTCGAACGCCTCGCCTCCCCAGCGGACCGCGCGCACGTCGCGGCCGAACCGGGCGCTGGTGAGCCTGCCGACCGCCCAGGCGCAGTAGTCCTCGTACTCGGCGCGCGGGATGTGGAAGCGCTCGGCGAAGTAGAACGGGAACAGCCGGCCCCGGTCGCGCAGGTAGCTGAGGAACGACAGCGGGTGCGCCGGCTCGACCAGCGACACGAGGTCGGCGAGGAACGGCACCTGCAGCGCGGCGCCGGCGACCATCAGCCCCGGATGCCAACGGAACTCCGGCTCGCGCTCGAAGAACTCCGCGCGCAGCCCGTCGACCGGCTCGGCGAGCGCGGCGAGGGAGAGGTTGACCGGCCCGATGCCGACACCCGCGAGATCGAGCATCACGGTGCGGTCCGCCGGGCCGTGGCGTCGACGAGGTCGAGCAGGCCGCGGTAGTCCTCGAGGGTGGCCCGCGGGTGCAGCAGGGTCAGCTTCAGCCACGTCTGTCCGTCCATCGTGGCGCGGCCCAGTACCGCGGTGCCGTCCTCGAGCAGGCGGCGCCGCACGGCCGCGGCCGGCACGTCGCCGACCGGGCGGACCAGCAGCGTGGACAGGGCCGGGCGGCCCCACAGTGCCATCCCAGGGTGCCGCTCGACCTCGTCGGCCACGAGCGCCGCGAGGTCGCAGCAGTGCTCGACGAGCGCGCCGATCCCGGCCCGGCCGAGCGCGCGCAGCGTCACGGCGATCTTGAAGCAGTCGGGCCGCCGCGAGGTGCGCAGCGAGCGGCCGAGCAGGTCGGGCAGGCCGGCCTCGGTGTCGTCGTCCGCGTTGAGGTAGTCCGCGCGGACGTCGAGCGCGGTGACCGGCTCGGGGGTGGCGAGCACCCCGGCGGCGATCGGCTGCCAGCCGAACTTGTGCAGGTCGAGCGCCACCGAGTCGGCCCGCTCGACGCCGGCGAGGACGGGCGCGAGGCGGTCGCTGAACAGGATCGCGCCGCCGTAGGCGGCGTCGACGTGCAGCCAGGCACCGGCGCGCCGCGCCGCGGCGGCGATCTCCGGGAGCGGGTCGACCGCGCCGGTGTCGGTCGTGCCCGCGGTGGCCACGACGACGGTCCGCTCGGTGAGGCCGGTCAGCTCGCCGGCACGCAGCCGCCCCGCGTCGGTGCCGACCACGCGCGGCGCCGGCAGGCCGAGCAGCCACGCGGCGCGCGCGATGCTGTGGTGGGCGTTGCGGCCGCAGACGACCTCCGTGCGGCCGGACTCGCGGGCCAGCAGCAGGCCGGCGAGGTTGGACTCGGTGCCGCCGGAGGTCAGCAGCGCGTCGGGGCGCGCGGCGGCCGGGAAGCACAGCCGCGCGAGGACGCGGGTGACCTCGCGCTCCAGCTCGCTCGCCAGCGGCGCCTGGTCCCACGAGTCCATCGACGGGTTGAGCACGCTGCCGACGAGGTCCGCGGCCGCAGCGACCGCGAGCGTCGGCCCGTGCAGGTGCGCGGCGCACCACGGGTGGCCGGGGTCGACCGAGCCCGCGGCCAGCAGCCTGCTCAGCTCCTCGAGCGCGCGTACCTCGCCGATCCCGTGCTCCGGCAGGACTCCCGCCTCGCGCCCGTCCGCGGGCGGGCCGGCGGGCAGCGCGATCGCGGGAGCGCCCGCGAGGGCGGGCACCGGCGCGGGCCCGGCGGCCAGCGCCGCCGCGAGCGTGGCCGCCACGGCCGCCGGGCCGCCGCCGGGAATCGGTCCCGGCCGGGCGGCCGCCGCGCCGGCCACCGCGTCCATCGCCACGGCCGCGAGCGCGCGCACCCGTGCCGCGCCCGCCGGCCCGCTGGACAGCAGCGGCTCCTCGGAGATCGAAGCGCGCAATCCGCCCCCTTCTTAGGTTTACCTAACTCCGGGCCAGAATACGGCCGCCACCCGGGCCACCACGATCGGGCTACGCCGGAGCCAGGGACCGCACGAGGCCCGCCGGGTCCGCGCCGGTCGGCAGCATCCCGATCACCGGAGTGTCCAAACCGGACGCCACGTACTCGGCCACCCGCTCGCGGCACTTCTCGGCCGGCCCCCACACGACGAGGTCGTCGACGACCTCGTCCGGGATGGCCGCGGTCGCCGCCGCCCGGTCGCCGGCCTTCCACGCCTCCTGCATCCGCGCGAGCGCGTCGCCGCGGCCGAGCCACTCGTGGAACGCCGCGTACACCGGCACCGTCAGGTAGCTGCTGATCAGCATGCGGCCGAGGCCGCGCGCCGCGTCCGCGTCATCGGTGGGGCACACGAAGATCCGGGCCACCAGCTCCGGCTCGGGGCCCAGCACGGAGCGCACGGTCGGCACGTCCGAGGGCGCCAGCCAGTTCGTGATCGCGCCGTCGGCCTCCCGCGCGGCCAGCCGCAGCATGCCCGGGCGCAGCGCGGCGAGCACGATCGGCGGCGGCGGGGTCGGCGCCCGCTCCAGCCGGAACTTCGACACCGCGAACGTCTCGTACGACTCGCTGATCTTGTCCCCGACGAACGCGGCACGCAGGAAGCGCAGGGTGTCGCGGGCCCGCGCGTACGGGTCGGCGAACTCCACGGCGTTCCAGCCGGTGACGATCGTCGGCGTGGACGTGCCGACGCCGAGCACGAACCGGCCTGGCGCGAGCTCGGCGATCGTGGCCGCCTGCATCGCGAGCAGGCCGGGCCCGCGCGTGTACACCGGCGCGATG
The DNA here is from genome assembly GCA_035995025.1 of Actinophytocola sp. Taxonomy (GTDB): domain Bacteria; phylum Actinomycetota; class Actinomycetes; order Mycobacteriales; family Pseudonocardiaceae; genus Actinophytocola. Next base: position 16,449 of record DASYKY010000111.1, on the reverse strand, counting down.
GCCGTGCCGAGGCGCAGGCCCGGCGCCCACTCGGCGGCCAGTGCGAGCGGGGTGAACGCGTCGGTGCCCGCGGTCTCCGCCGACCATACGTCGGTGTAGCCGAGGTCGGGCAGCTCGCGGACCAGCTCGCGGTGCGCGGCGAGCGGAATGCCGGTCAGGGGCAACGTGATCCCCCACCTCACGATGCCACCCCCAGGGCCTCCCGCAGCCACTGCACCTGCATGCGCATGAAGTTCTCCGCCACCTCGTCGTCCTGCGGGGTCATGTGCGTGACGCCGGGCAGCGGCAGCAGCGCGTGCGGGCGGCCCGCGGCGACCAGCGCGGCGGACAGCCGCACCGAGTGCGCCACCACCACGTTGTCGTCGGCCAGGCCGTGGATGATCAGCAGCGGGTGCTCGAGCTTCGGAGCGTCGTCGATCAGCGAGTTCGCCGCGTACACCTCGGGTTTCTCGTCCGGGTGGCCCAGGTAGCGCTCGGTGTAGTGCGTGTCGTAGAGCCGCCAGTCGGTGACCGGCGCGCCCGCGATCGCCGCGTGGAACACGTCCGGGCGGCGCAGCACCGCGAGCGCGGCCAGGTACCCGCCGTACGACCAGCCCCGAATGGCCACAGTGGACAGATCAAGGTCACCGAACTGCTGGGCGGCCGCGGTCAGCGCGTCCACCTGGTCGTCGAGCGTGGCGCCGGCGAAGTCGAACGCGACCTGGCGGTCCCAGTCCGGCCCGCGGCCCGGCGTGCCGCGGCCGTCCGCGATCAGCACCGCGAACCCCTGGTCGGCGAGCCACTGCGGGCCGAGGAAGGCGTTGCGGCTGGCCATGACCCGCTGCGCGTGCGGCCCGCCGTACGGGTCGAGCAACACCGGCAGCTTCCCGCTGCCCGGCACGTACCCGGTGGGGAACACCAGCGCCGCGCGCAGCTCCCGCTCGCCCAGGGTCAGCAGCCGCACGTTCGGCTCGATGCCCGGGTCCACGGCCCGCGACACGACGCCGGCGACGCGCTCGGCGAGGTCCCGTGCGCCGCGCAGCACGTCGACCGTGACGCCGGAACGCTCCAGCGTCCACGCCGACAGCACCGTCGTCTGCCCGCCGCGCGCCGCCGTGTGCACACCGTCCGAAGTGGACAGACGGGTGATCCCGGCGTCGTCGACGTGGTAGACGTGCACCTGCATGGGGTCGGACTCGGTGGCGGTGAACAGGATGTCCGTGCCGATCCCGCCTACCCCGCGGGCGACGTCGAGCACCGACCGCACCTGCATCGACGGCGGGGTGACCTCCTTGTCGTCGACGACAAGCCGGTACCCGCCCTGGCTCACGCAGATCCGCACCAGCCGCCCGTCGGGCGTCCAGGCGGGCACGCCGGGCGCGATCTCCACCCAGGTGTCGTCGACCTCCGCGGCGAGCAGCGTCGTGACGCCGGTGTCCGGGTCGACCGAGCGGATCTCCGTCCGCTTCTGGTCGCGGGTCTGCAGCGCGATCAGCGGCGGGCCGCCGGCACTCCAGTGCGCGGTGACCAGGTAGGGCAGCTCGCCGCCCGCCCAGTCGACCTCCACCCGGGAGATGCCGCCGTGGTCGAGGCTCAGCACGGCCAGCCGGACCTCGACGTTGTCGGTGCCGGCCGCCGGGTAGGACACCACGTTCGGCGCCACCTCGGGGTTGGCCGGGTCCGCGATGTGGAAGCGGCGCACCGGGCTCCGGTCGGTGAACGCGACCAGCAGCCGGGTGCCGTCCGGGGACCACCAGTACCCGCGGGCGCGCCCCATCTCCTCCGCGGCGATGAACTCGGCGACCCCGCAGGCCTCGTCGTCGGTCGCCGGCTCGGCGAGCGCGCGGTCGCCGGTGCCGTCCACGCCGATAACCCGCAGCGCGCCGCCGGAGACGTAGGCGACGTGCCGGCCGGTCGGGTCCGGCCGCGGGTCGATCACGCCCGGGGCGGCCGGCAGCTCGACGGCGTCCTTGCCGATGACCGCGTCGACCACGAAGAGCCTGCCGGACAGCGCGAACGCGACGACCCGCACGTCCGCGTCGGCCGCGTTGCCGACCACGCCGCCGCCCTGCTCACGGCTGCGCTCACGGCGGGCCCGCTCCTCCGGCGGCAGATCCTCGTCCCCGCCACCGAGCAGCTCGGCCGGGTCGGCGAGCCGGGTCTCGGTCCCGGAGGCGACGTCCAGCCGCCACAGGATGTGCCGGCGGTCCTCGCCGGAGGCCGTGCGCAGGAACAGCACCCGCGACCCGTCCGGCGCCACCTGGAAGCCACGCGGCGTGCCGAGGGTGAACCGCTGGGTCCGGGCCTGGAGGCGGAGGAACGAGCTTTGGTTGGTCACCCCCAGACAGTATCCGCCCATGTCCGCCTCCCCGGAATTCGATGTGTTGGTCGCGGTGGTGGAGAACGGTTCTGTTGGTCACGTACTTGTGGCTGGGTTGCGTCACGTTCCCCTGAGGTGCGGTTGGGAGGGTGGACGGAAAGTTGGGGTCACACCTGTTCTGCGTATGCCGCCAGGATGCCGGTCCAGCCGCCCGGGGAGTCGATGCCACTCAGCACCTCGGCAGGCTCGTCGTGGCGCTCGATGTGGCGGTGGGTTAGCTCCACGCGGGTCAGGTCGGGTGACTCCGCTACGAAGCGGACCTCGATCTCGCTGGACTTTGCCGGGTCCGGGTCGTAGCCCCAGTCGCCCTGCAGGTGCCAGGACAGCACGAGCCTGCCCGGCGGCTCCCAGGCGAGCACCCGGCCCCAGTCGCACTCGCTGCCGTCCACGCCGCGCTCGTACCAGCGGCCGCCCTCGCGGGGCTCGATGATCGCGTCGGCGAGCTCGGCCTCGCCGATGTGGTGGCTCTTCGGCCACCACGTGGCGAAGCGCTCGGTGAACACGGTGAACGCGCGCTCCCGGCCGGCGCGGACGGTGACGGTCTTGGTGACGGCCAGGTTCGTCGTCTCGGTGGTCATTGCAGTTCCTTCTCTACTTCGGCTGCGAAGGCGGTCAGGGCGTTGTCCCAGAGGTGGTCCAGGTACTCGCGCAGCGCCCCGACGCCGCGCCGGTCGACCCGGTAGAGCCGCCGGGTGCCCTGGGCGAGGTCGGTGACGAGCCCCGCCTCCTTGAGCACCTTCAGGTGTTGCGACACCGCCGGGCGGCTCACCGGCAGCTCGTCGGCCAGCTCACCCACGGACCGCGGCAGCGCGACCAGCAGCTCGAAGATCGCCCGGCGAGTGGGGTCGCCGAGCGCGCCGAGCGCGGCCATTTGGTAAGTCGACACGAACCGTAAGCTATAACTTACCAAGGCAAATCGCAAGGGACTTCTTGGCGAGCCCTCCGGGTACTCACAGGCTCTTCCCAGGTCGCAGCCCCATCGTGGAGACATGACCGAGACGTACCTGCCACCGAGACAACCTCCGGTGCCACCGTGGACCTATCCGAACCCCGGCTACCTGCCGCCCCAGCCCCCGCAGAAGAAGAACCGCTTCCGCCGCAACACAGTCGCCCTCCTCGCCGCCGCGACACTCGCCGCGGGCGGGATCGGCGGCACCGTCGGCGCACTGGTCGCCGGCAACGACGGGGCGAGCACCCCGACCGCGACCGCACCGGCCACGACGAGCTCCGACACCAAGGCCACCGACGTCAGCGCGCTCGTGGCCAAGGTGAAGAACAGCGTCGTCCAGGTGAACATGCGCACCTCGAACGCCGAGGGCATCGGCTCCGGCGTGATCATCAGCGCCGACGGCCGCATCCTCACCAACAACCACGTCGTCGCGGACGCGGAGCAGCTGACCGTGACGCTGGCCGACGGCCGCACCGTGGACGCCTCCGTCGTCGGCACCGACCCCTCGAGCGACCTCGCCGTCATCCAGGCGAAGGGCGTCTCCGGTCTCACCCCGGCGACGTTCGGCAACTCCTCCGCCGTGCACGTCGGTGACGAGGTCATGGCCATCGGCTCGCCGGGCGGGCTGCAGGGCACCGTCACCACCGGCATCGTGAGCGCGCTGAACCGCGACGTGACCGTGCCGGGCGAGGAGCAGCAGCAGCAGCAGCCTCAGCAGCAGGAGTCGAGCGACGGCCAGCTCCCGTGGCTGGGCCAGGACCAGCAGCAGCAACAGCCGCAGCAGGACTCCGGGAACGTGACCTACAAGGCCATCCAGACCGACGCGTCGATCAACCAGGGCAACTCCGGCGGCCCGCTGTTCAACAGCGCGGGCGAGGTGATCGGCATCAACTCCGCCATCTACTCGCCGGTGACCGGCGCCGACGGCTCAGCGGGAAGCGTCGGGATCGGGTTCGCCATTCCGAGCGACACCGCGCAGCAGGTGATCGACAAGCTCTGAGCCACCGACAGCGATGCTCGCCCGCCGCGCCTCGGCGACCGCCAGGGACGCGCGGGTGAGCAGCCATCCGGCCCGCCGCACGTCCCTGCGCAGCCGCCGCGCCACGATCAGGAGCGCGGCGGCGCCGGCCGTCAGTACCAGGCCGGCGAGGACGGTCAGCTCAACGAGCACGGTGCACCCGCACGTCCGCCCGGACGCCCTGGTCGCGCAGGCTCTGCCGGACCCGGCCGACGATCCGCCGGTGGACCACGTCACGCAGCAGCCGCGGAGTGAGCGCGGTGAAGGGCCGGGAGAGCGCGCTTTCCTTGTGCGCCAGCTCGAACAGGTTCAGGATCTCGACGGCGAGCACGTGCCGGGCGCCGGTGCCGAAGGTCCGCGACAGCTCCGGCGGGAGCGCGGCGATCTCGTCCGCGACCTCGGCCGCGCGCTCCTCGATGGCGGCGACGTCGGCGCGGAGCCGGCCGACCTGGCGCACCGCCAGCACGAGCACGACGAGCCCAGCGGCGACGAGTACCAGACCTGCCCACTCCACGCGGCAACGGTACGGGACGCGTGCGGTAACGTCTGCCTCCGGCGCGGCCATGGGGGTGCCGGCGACCGGCTCGAGAACATGACCTACCGCGACGACTTGCGAGTGAACCTGCACGCCTCGCTCGAGGGTGATCCTCGGGCGATCGAGCGTCTCCTGACCACGTTCCGCCCGATCGTCGCCCGCTACTGCCGCGCCCGCCTCCGGGACGCGGAGGGCACGTACAAGTCGGCGGACCGCGTCGCGCAGGAGGCGTGCCTCGCGGTGCTCTCGGCGCTGCCTGGCTTTCCCGCGCAGAGCCGCCCGTTCCTGGCGTTCGTGTACGAGATCACCGCGGACACCGTGTCCCGCGCGCCGCGCACCCGCCCCGGCCACCCGCTGGACACGCTCCCGCCGGCCCAGCGCGACGTCGTCATCCTGCGCACGCTGGTGGGCCTGTCCACGGAGGAGACCGCGGAAGCCGTTGGCATGTCCCCGGGCGGCGTCCGCCTGGCCCAGCACAAAGCCCTGCAGGTACTCCGCAGGACGATGAGCTGAGACGGTTCAGCCGAGCAGGCCGCGGTGCATCTCCTGCAGGCGGCGCACCAGATCGGCCTTCGTGGCCGGGGCCACCAGCACCCGCTGCTCGCCACCACCCGCGTCCGCCGTCAGGTTGAGCCAGCGGCCGGTCACCGTGTCGGCGTAGCGCAGCGGGTACGCGACCGGGCGGCGGCGCGACATCCGGTCGCGGACCGCCACGTACAGCTCGCCGCCGCCGGTCACCGGCTGGGCGGCGATCTGCTGCACCGCGCGCACCTCGGCCGGCGCGGGGCGGCTGCCCACCCCGGCCTCCGTCCGGTGCCGGCCACCGACCGCGGCCACCGCGTCCGAGCGCAGCACGTTGTGTGCCTCGCCGCGGGCGGGGGGCACGTCCGGGACCTGCGCGACCAGCACCTCCGGCAGCGACTCCGGGCGGATCTGGTTCAGCGAGACCTCGTCACCGTCGCGAATGGCCAGGATCGCCTCCCGGCCGATGGCCGCCGCCAGCATGCCGCGGGTCGACTCGCCCTCGTTGATCCAGCCGTAGAACTCCGCACCGGCACGGCACAGCACGGTCAGCGACGCCGTCAGCTCCACGTCGAGCCTGCCGCGCGAGTCGATCAGGCCCTCGCGCAGGAACCGCGCCCGCACCTCGGACTCGACTCGCTCCTCCTCCTCCCGCGGGCGCCACACGCCCGTCGGCTTGAGCGTGACGTGCAGCTCCCCCAGGTTCTCCATGCGCACCAACCGGACCAGCGCGTCGGCGTCCAGCGTCAGGGGTCGGGACAGCACCACCGCGCCTACTCGCCGATCACCGGCGGCGCGGTGATCTCGTCCGTGCCGAACGTGTCGTGCGGGTCCGGCTCGACCAGGTACGTGGGCCGCTCGTGCTCGGCGTCGTCGCCGCCCTCGCGCCCGCGGCCGCCACCCATGCCCATGCCGCCCGCGCCGCCACGACCGCCACCGCCGACGCCACCGCGTGCGGCCGCGCCCTCGGCGGCCGCGGCACCCGCGCCCGGGCCCATGCCGCCGGCGCCGCGCGCACCGGCACCGCTACCCGGACCGCCCGCACCGGAGCCAGCACCCGAACCGCCGGGACCACCCGCGCCCGTCCCGGATCCACCCGGGCCGAAGCCCGACCCACCGGGACCGAAACCACGCATGCCCGCCGAGCCCGGGCCGCCGGAACCGCCGGAACCGAGCGGCCCGAAAGGACCGAAGGGTCCACCGGGACCGCCAGGACCGTTCGGCCCGCCAGGACCGTTCGGGCCCCCTGGACCGAAGGGGCCGTTCGGCCCGCCCGGGCCGGGACGATCGATCCCGCCGGGGATGCCACCGGGAGTGGTGACCTGCGTCGACGTCGGCTGGGTGGTGCCCGGGCCGTGCGGCCTACCCGGCCCGTTCGGGCCGTTCGGGCTGACGAACTCCGGGTTGCGGGTCTGGGGCGGGTTGGAGGTGCCGGGCGGGTTGGTCTGCCCGTTCCGCGGCGGCGTCTTGGTCGGGGGAGGCCCCTGGAACGGCGGCGGAGTGAGCGGCGGCGTGGGTGGGCGGATCCCGACGGCTGCCTTGTCGTCCTGCAGGTTCGTCGAGAAGTCCGGCATGCCCGACCGCGCGCTCGCGCTGTGCGACTCGTAGGCCGTCATCGCCGCGAGGTTCGTGTCGTTCGCGGCGTTGACCTGGGTCATCTTGGCCTCGTAGCTGTCGTTCGCGCCGCCGAGCGAGACGACGTTGTCGAAGAAGCCGGGCTTGCTTGGCGTCGGTGGCACCTTGATGACGTTGGTCTTGGCCGCCGTGAATGCGTTGACCTGGTCGTTGATCGAGTCCCGCGTCTTGTCGATCTCGTTCGCGGCGAGGAGGTGCTCCACGGCGAGCGGGGCCGCCCCGCGTTGCGCGGCGCCCGACGCGTCGCCCTGCCAGGACGACTCCATCCGCTTGGTCAGCTTCATGATCGAGTCCGCGCGCCTGGCGTAGGCCTGCGACACGGCGTCCACGGTGCTCGCGGACGCGGTCAGCCCCCGCCCGTCGTCGCCGGTACCGCCGTAGAAGTTGTCGTAGATCTGCTCACCGGTCATCCCCGATGGCGCCATTGCTGTTCGTCTCCTGAAGCGCGCGGTCAGTGGACCTTGTTCATCTTGTCCTGGTTGCCCTGCTCGGTGGTGCTGATCTGGGTGCGGCAGTCCTGGAGCTTCTTCACGTAGCCGATCGCGTACTCCAGCAGCGTCTCGTTGTGCTTCTGCATCGCCATCACCACCTTGCTGGACGCGTTGTAGTTGTTGCCGCTGACCGGGTCGCCCGCGGGCGTGTTGGCCTCGATACCCGCGGACTTGATGTTGCGCTGGTCGGCCTCGATGTCGTCGACGAGGTCCTGCCACTGCTGGATGACGCCGTCGATCTCCTCGAGACTCGCGAACATGTAGGAGCCACCCGCGCCCCCACCACCCGTGTCGGGCGCGTACGGCATCGGGTTGCCGATGATCCCCATGATGGGCGACAGGGCGTTCGAGACCGTCTCGAACAGCGACGCCGACTGAACAGTGGCGTTGATCTGGTCCTCCGGCGTGCCCGGATCCGTCGTCGATCCGGCGCTCGTCCCGTCAGGCACCGCCCATCACCCCTCCGCGTGTCCCCAATGCTCGATCTCATCGAGCTTACCGGCCGTGACCTGGCCGGACATCCGCACGGTAGGACGGGGAAAATTCACGGCCGGTTCCCCCAAGATCCCGCCAAGCGGCACCATACGGCAAACGACGGACCGGGGCCGGAGGATTCGGTGCGTTCGGCCGGCGGTCAGTCGTTGCGCGGGAAGCCCAGGTTGACCCCGCCGTGGGAGGGGTCGAGCCAGCGTGAGGTGACCACCTTCGTGCGGGTGAAGAAGTGCAGGCCGTCCGGTCCGTAGGCGTGCGTGTCGCCGAACAGCGAGGACTTCCAGCCGCCGAAGGAGTAGTAGCCGACCGGCACCGGGATCGGCACGTTCACGCCGACCATGCCGACCTCGATCTCGTTCTGGAACCGGCGTGCCGCCCCGCCGTCGTTGGTGTAGATCGCGACGCCGTTGCCGTACGGGTTGTCGTTGACCAGGCCCACGGCCGACTCGTAGCTGTCCGAGCGGACGACCGACAGCACGGGGCCGAAGATCTCGTCGGTGTAGACCGACATCGGCGGCTCGACGTGGTCGAACAGCGTCGGGCCGAGCCAGAAGCCGTCCGGCGCGCCGTCGATCTCGTGGTCGCGGCCGTCCACGACGAGCGTGGCGCCCGCCGCCACGCCCGCGTCCAGGTAGGACGTCACGCGGTCGCGGTGCGCGCCGGTCACGAGCGGGCCCATCTCGCAGCCGGCCCGGCGGCCGTCACCGACGTGCAGCTTCGCCATCCGCTCGCGGATCTTGGTCACCAGCTCGTCGCCGGCCGGGTCCACGGCGACCACGACCGACACGGCCATGCAGCGCTCCCCCGCCGAGCCGAACCCGGCCGAGACGGCGGCGTCCGCGGCGAGGTCGAGATCGGCGTCGGGCAGCACGACCATGTGGTTCTTCGCCCCGCCGAGGGCCTGCACGCGCTTGCCGCTCGCGGTGCCGGTCTCGTAGACGTAGCGCGCGATCGGCGTGGAGCCGACGAACGAGATGCCGCGCACCGTCGGGTGGAGGAGCAGGCCGTCGACGGCGACCTTGTCGCCGTGCAGCACGTTGAGCACGCCGTCCGGCAGGCCGGCGCGAGCCCACAGCCCGGCCACGAAGTTCGACGCGGACGGGTCCTTCTCGCTCGGCTTGAGCACGACCGTGTTGCCGCAGGCGATCGCGTTCGGGGTGAACCACAGTGGCACCATGGCGGGGAAGTTGAACGGCGAGATCACGCCGACCACGCCCAGCGCCTGGCGGATCGAGTAGACGTCCACGTTGGTCGAGGCGTTCTCGCTGAACCCGCCCTTGAGCAGGGCCGGGATCCCGCACGCGAACTCGACGTTCTCCAGCGCCCGCTGGACCTCGCCGCCCGCGTCGTCGAGCACCTTGCCGTGCTCGGCGGTCACGATCGCGGCCAGCTCGTCGCGGTTCTCGTGCAGCAGCTGGCGGAACGCGAAGAGGATCTTCGACCGGGCCGCGAGCGAGGTGTCGCGCCACGCGGGGAACGCGCGCGCGGCCGCGGCCACCGCCTCGTCCACCTCGGACCGTGCGGCGAAGTCGACATGCCCGGTGACCTCGCCGGTAGCGGGGTCGTAGACCTCACCAGAGCGCTCGGCCACACCCGCCCACGGCTTGCCGTCGATCCAGTGGCTGATCCGTTTAGGCACGCTTACCTCACCCCGTCCGCCGCGGCGATCGCCGCGGCCAGTATGTCCAGCGCCTCGTCCAGCTCGTCCCCGGTCAGCGTCATCGGGGGCGCGAGGCGGATTACGTTGTTGTGCAGGCCGCCCTTGCCGACGAGCAGCCCGCGGGCGCGCGTCTCTTCGAGGACCGTCACCGCCGCGGGCGGCGAGGGCGTCATGGTGCCGGGCTCGACGAGCTCGACGCCGACCATCAGGCCCTTGCCGCGCACGTCGCCGACCACCGGGTGCTTCGCCGCGACCGCGCGCAGCCCGTCGAGGAGCTTCGCGCCGAGCGCGGCCGCGTTGGCCTGCAGGTCGTGCTCGACGAGGTAGTCGAGCACCGCGCGGGCACCGACCGTGGACACCGGGTTGCCGCCGAACGTGGAGATCGAGTTCGCGCCGAGCGAGTCCATGATCTCGCCGCGGGCGACGACGCCACCGATCGCGAGCCCGTTTCCCAATCCCTTGGCGAAGGTCATCATGTCCGGCGTGACGCCGTGCGCCTGGATGCCCCAGAAGTGGTCGCCGGTGCGGCCCCAGCCGGTCTGCACCTCGTCGGAGATGAACAGGATGCCGCTTTCGGCGAGCACCTCCGCGAACGCGCCGAACAACCCGTCGGGCGGCGAGGAGAACCCGCCGACGCCCTGGATCGGCTCGGCGATCATGCAGGCGACGTCGCCGGACGTGCTGGTCTGCAGCACGTCGCGCAGGTCGTCGACGCACGCGGCGACATAGTCGGCGTCGGACAGGTTCCGGAACGGGCTGCGGTACCGGTACCCACCGTGCACATAGGACACCTTGACCGGCGACAGCGCGGAGGCCGCCCAGCCGCGGTTGCCGGTGATGCCGACCGTGGCGAACGCCCGGCCGTGGTAGGAGTTGCGCAGCGCCAGCACCTGGTGGCTGCGCCGGTACTGGGTGGCGAGCATCAGCGCGGTCTCGTTGGCCTCGGTGCCCGAGTTGGTGAAGAACACCTTGGCGTCGGGGATCCCGGACAGCCGGGCGATCTGCTCGGCCAGCTCCACCTGGCTGCGGATCAGGTAGAGCGTCGAGGTGTGCAGGATGCCGGTGTCGAGCTGCTTGCGCACGGCGTCGCTGACCTCGGCCACGTCGTAGCCGATCGCGTTCGTCAGGATGCCGGCGAAGAAGTCGAGGTAGGTCTTGCCGTTGACGTCGGTGACCCGCCTGCCGTGCGCGTGCACGATCTCGAGGGGGTCGTCGTAGTACAGCGCGAGCCAGCTCGGCAGGACGGCACGATGGCGCTCGATCAGGCGCGGTTCACCCATGCCCCGAGTGTGGCGGCGGGGCCGCCCGCGCGCCATGGACACTCTGTATCGCCGCCGCCGTAGGGTGTGCACAACATGTATCCGACCGTCTCCGACGTCCTTGCCCTGCCGGTGATCCAGCAGGGCCGTGCCGCCGTGGTCGCCGGCGCCGGCGGGCTGGAGCGGCGGGTGCGCTGGGTACACGTCGCCGAGATCGCCGACATCGGCCCGCTGCTCAAGGGCGGCGAGCTGGTGCTGACCACCGGCATCGCGCTGCCCGACGACCCGGCGGCGCTCACCCGCTACGTCACCGAGCTGGCGGCCGCCGGCGTGGTCGGCGTGGTCGTCGAGCTGGTCCGGCACTGGAGCCGCGCGCTGCCGCCCGCGCTGGTGGCCGCCGCCGAGGCGCACTCGCTGCCGCTGGTGACACTGTCCCGGGAGACCCGGTTCGTGGCGGTCACCGAGGCGGTCGTCGGGCTGATCGTCGAGGCGCAGGTGGCGGAGCTGCGCGCGGCGGAGCGGGTGCACGAGACGTTCACGGCGCTGACCGTCGCGGGCGCGGAGCCGGCCGAGGTGCTGCGCGAGGTGGCGCGGGCGTCCGGGCTGCCCGTGGTGCTGGAGACGCTCGGCCACGACGTGCTCGCCTACGACGCGGCGGGCGCCGACCCGGGCGAGCTGGTGGCCGACTGGGCGGTGCGGTCGCGGACGGTCGCCGGCACGGCGCGCACCAGCTACCACGCCGACGCGGGCTGGCTCGTCACCGTGGTCGGCGCGCGCGGCAACGACTGGGGCAGGCTGGTGCTGGTCTGCCCGGCCGAGCCCGCGCACCGGCAGGTGGTGATCGCGGAGCGGGCCGCGTCCGCGCTCGCCGTGCACCGGCTGGTGGCCCGCGACCGGGAGGGCCTCGAGCGGCACGCGCACCGCACGCTGCTGACCGAGCTGCTCGCGTCCGCCACCACCCCGGCCGATCTGACCGCGCGGTCGGCCGCGCTCGGGGTGCCGCTGCAGCGCCGGCAGCTGCTCGGCGTGTCGGTGCGCCCGTCCGCGGTGGCCCCCGCCCGGCCGCCTGGGACTCTCGCGCCGACGATGGCGACCCAGGAGGTGCTGCGCGACCTGGCCGAGGCGACCGCGCTGGCCGCCCGCCGCGCGCGGGTGGCGGCGCTCGTCGGCGTGGTCGACGACATCTCCGTGCGCGCGCTGCTGTCGCTGACCCCGCAGGCCGACGCGGACATGGTCGTGCGGCGGCTGGCGAAGGAGATCCACCAGGCGGCCGCCGCGCCGCCGCGCTCGCTGCCGGTCGTGCTCGCCGTCGGGACCACCGTGGACGCCGTGGCCGACGCGCGGCGCAGCCTGGTCGAGGCGGCGCACGTGGCGAAGGCGGCCCTGCGTTTTCCGGACGGGCGGTCCTACCACCGGCTCGACGACGTCCGGCTGCGCGGCCTGCTGCACCTGCTCGCGGACGACGACCGGGTGAGCGCGTTCGCCGAGCGGGAGCTCGGCCCGCTGCTCGCCCGCGACGCCGCGCACGCGAGCAGGCTCATCGAGGCGCTGCGGCACTTCTGCGCGCACGGCGGCAACAAGTCCGCCGCCGCGGCGGCCGCGCACATGTCGCGCACGGCGTACTACCAGCAGCTGGCCCGCGTCGAGCAGGTGCTGGGCGTGTCACTGGAGGACCCGGAGTCGGTGCTGTCGCTGCACGTGGCGTTGCTGGTGTCGGAGATCGGCTGACCGGCTCGGCAAGAAACGTCAAATCGGACGGCCGACGCGCGGCTAGTGTCGGCGACCGTGACCATGCTTCGCGACATGCTGAGGCTGCTGGCCGTGGTGAACGGCCGGCGCCGGGAGGACGTGTCGCTGTCGGCCCTCGCCAAGCTGGCGCACCGCTCGCCGTTCAACCTGCATCGCCGGTTCGTCGCGGTAGCGGGCGAGACGCCGAAGGCATACACGTCCCGGGTTCGGCTGGACCGAGCGGCCGGCGACCTCCTGGCCACCGATCGCCCGGCCGCCGTCGTCGCAGCCGATCACGGGTTCGCCAGCCATGAGGTCTTCACCCGGGCGTTCACCCGGCGGTTGGGCATGACCCCGCGCGCCTACCGCGCCCGCGGCCTGCACGTGACCGACGACGACCGGGTCGCCGCCGGTCACGCGGCCATCGTGGCCTCGGTGGCGCCGTGCGTCGGCCTGTACCGAATGCCTTTCGAAAGGAACGAAGTCATGCCTATTGAGGTCGCCGTCAAGGACCTGCCCGTCACGCACGCGCTCGTCATGCGCAAGCGCATCACCCGCGACGAGATCGCAGAGACGCTGGGCTCGATGCTGCCCGCGGTGTTCGCCCACGCCCAGCAACACGGGCTGGCCCTGGCCGGGCCGCCGTTCGCCCGGTACCCGGAGATCGGCATGGGTTCCATGGTCATCGAGGCGGGCTTCGCCATCGCGGCACCCGCCGACGGCGACCCGGACGCCGGCATCGAAGCCCTCACCATTCCCGCGGGCGAGGCCGCCGTGGCGATCCACCGCGGACCGTACGACGGCCTCCCGGCGACCTTCGAGGCGGTCGAGGCCTGGGTGCGGAGCGAGGGCCGGTCGCCGGGCGGGCCACCCATGGAGAACTACCTGACCGACCCCGGCGAGCACCCCGACCCGCAGACGTGGGAGACCCAGGTCGTGCTGCCGGTGGCCTGACCGCGAAGCCGGCCTGTCGTGCCGGATGATGGTTCTCGTGAGAGCAGCGGATAGCGGGGACGGGTTCGTGCGCTGCGGGCTGGGGCACACGCACTGGGGCAGGTTCGGCGCGGCGGGGCTGCTCGTGCACCACGACGGCCGGGTGCTGCTGCAGCACCGCGCGAAGCTGACCATCGGCGGCGGCACCTGGGGTGTGTTCGGCGGTGCCCGCAACCGCGACGAGACCCCGGTCGACGCGGCGCTGCGGGAGACCGCCGAGGAGTCCACGCTGGACGGCAGCGGGGTCACCGTGCACGCGCTGATGCACGAGGACCACGGCGGCTGGGGCTACGACACGGTGATCGCCACCGTGCCGGAGCTGCTCGACGTGGGGCCGGCGTCGTGGGAGAGCAAGGACGCCGCCTGGGTGCCGGTCGACGAGGTCGCCGGGCACAACCTGTTCGAGCCGTTCGCCGCCGCCTGGCCGCGGCTGCGCGAGTGCCTGCGCCGCCCGGTGCTGGTGGTCGACGCCGCGAACGTTATGGGCTCGCGGGCCGACGGCTGGTGGCGCGACCGGCCGGGCGCCGCCGCGCGCCTGCGCGACCAGGTCGACGCGGCCGACGGGCTGGCCGGGCTGGGGCCGTTCGACGTGGCCTACCCGGAGAAGGTCCTCGTCGTGGAGGGCAAGGCACGCGACATCGGCGGGGGCCACACGTCCGTCCGCGTGGTGTCCGCCCGGGGGGACGGCGACGACATGATCGTGGCGACCGTGGCCTCGATCGTGGCGCCGGACGTGGAGTGCGTGGTCGTGACGGCCGACCGTGAGCTGCGCCGCAGGTGCGTCGCGGAGGGCGCCGAGGTCGCGGGCCCACGCTGGCTGCTCACCCAGCTCGCCTGAACCGCGTCGGTTGGGAGGCGGAACGCGCAATTGGCAGAGTGTTCACCGTGTCCGCCAACGATGTACACAGTGACACTGCCTCGCCACCCGGCGCGGCGCCCACCATGCCGGGATGGCGCAGAGCACTCTCCCGGACGGCCGGGTCGATCTCGACGACCACGCCGGCATCCGCGACAGCCGCTTCTACAATGACGAGCTTGCCCCCGTGCCGATCGGCAAGCGCACCTGGACGACGTACAACTACTTCGCGCTCTGGATGGGGATGGCCCACAACATCCCCAGCTACACGCTCGCCGCGTCCCTGATCGCCATCGGCATGAACTGGGTCCAGGCGCTTATGACGATCATGCTCGGCAACCTGATCGTGCTGGTGCCGATGCTGCTCAACAGCCATGTCGGCACCAAGTACGGCATCCCGTTCCCGGTGTTCTCGCGCGCCTACTTCGGCGTGCGCGGCGCCAACCTCGCCGCGCTGCTGCGGGCGTTCGTCGCCTGCGGCTGGTTCGGCATCCAGACGTGGGTCGGCGCCGAGGCGCTGAACGTCATCCTCGGGAAGCTGATCGGCGAGTCGTGGGCCAACTCCGCCGAGTTCGGCGGGCAGCACTGGACGCTGTGGCTGTGCTTCGCGATCTTCTGGGTGTTCCAGATGCTGATCATCTGGCGTGGCATGGACGCGGTGCGCCGGTTCGAGAACTGGACCGCCCCGCTCGTGTCGGTCGGCTTCCTGATCCTGATGATCTACGTGCTGATCAAGGCCGGCGGTCTCGGGCCGATCCTGTCGCAGCCCTCGAAGCTGGGCTGGGGTTCGGAGTTCTGGTCCAAGTTCGCCCCGTCGCTGATGGCCATGATCGCGTTCTGGGCGACGCTGTCGCTGAACATGCCGGACTTCACCCGGTTCGGCGGCAGCCAGCGCAAGCAGGTGCGCGGCCAGATCCTCGGCCTGCCGACGACGATGACGTTCATCGCGATCATCGCGATCCTGACCACCTCCGGCGGTTTCGTGGTGTTCGGCGGCGACGACAAGGGCCAGCCGATCTGGGACCCGGCGCTGCTCGCGGCCCGGTTCTCCAGCCCCGTCGTGGTCATCGTCGCGCTGGTCGCGCTCGTGCTCGCCACGGTGTCCTGCAACCTCGCGGCGAACGTGGTGAGCCCGTCGTACGACTTCTCCAACGCCGCGCCGAAGCGGATCTCGTTCGCGGTCGGCGGCCTGATCACCGGCGTCGTCGGCGTCGCGATCCAGCCGTGGCGGCTGTTCTCCGACCCGAACATCTACATCTTCGCCTGGCTGGGCTTCTACGGCGGCGTGCTCGGTGCCGTGGCCGGCGTGCTGATCGCGGGCTACTGGGTGCGCGACCGGACCGAGCTCGCGCTCCCCGACCTCTACGCCGACCACGGGCGGTACTGGTTCTCCGCCGGCTGGAACTGGCGCGCGGTGGCGGCCACGGTCCTCGGCGCGCTGATCGCGGTCGGCGGCGCGTACACCGCCCCGGGCACGGCCGGCCCGTTCCCGGCCGACGGACTCATCCCGTTCCTCCAGCCGTTCTACGACTACAGCTGGATAGCGGGCCTGGTCGTCGCGTTCGTTGTTTACTGGGCGTTGTCGATCACCCGACCGAGCGCGGCCCCGACGCCGGCTCGCATGCACGAGGGAGAAGTCATTGTCTGAGATCGTCCGGGCCGCCCTGGTCCAGCAGCGCTGGACCGGGGACAAGGAGTCCATGATCGAGGCCGCCGTGGCGCACATCGCGACCGCGGCCTCGCAGGGCGCCCAGGTCCTCTGCCTGCAGGAGCTGTTCTACGGCCCGTACTTCTGTCAGGTGCAGGACGCGGACTACTACTCCTACACCGAGCAGATCCCCGACGGCCCGACCACGCAGCTGATGTGCGAGCTGGCCGACCAGCACAACATGGTGCTGGTCGTGCCGATGTACGAGCAGGAGCAGCCGGGCGTCTACTACAACACGGCCGCG
>DASYKY010000110.1:0-1655 GCA_035995025.1 Actinophytocola sp. | reverse complement strand
CGTGCCACCGTCCAGGATGGACTTCCAGTGCGCGTCGGCACCGACCCCGGACGGCGCGACCACCCCCATTCCGGTGATCACCGCGCGTGTCCGTATCGATGGTTCGCTCGCATGCTCGCTCACGACGCCTCCTTCAGACGGCTGAAGACCATCGCCGACTGGAACCCGCCGAACCCGCTGCCGACCGAGAGCGCCACGTCCACCTTCGCCTCGCGGGCGGTGTTGGGTGTGTAGTCCAGGTCGCACTCGGGGTCGCGCTGCGTCCAGTTGGCCGTCGGCGCGATCGCGCCGCGGTCGATGGTCAGGGCGCACGCGGCCATCTCGATGGCGCCGATCGCGCCGAGCGAGTGGCCGATCATCGACTTGATCGAGCTGACCGGCGTCCGGTACGCGTGGTCGCCCAGCGACCGCTTGAACGCCGCGGTCTCGTGCCGGTCGTTCTGCTTGGTGCCCGAGCCGTGCGCGCAGATGTAGTCCACGTCGGTCGGGTTGGTCCGGCCCTGGTCCAGCGACACCCGGATGGCCTCGGACATCTCCAGGCCGTCCGGGCGCAGGCCGGTCATGTGGAACCCGTTGGAGCGGCTCGCGTACCCGGTGACCTCGCAGTAGATCTTCGCGCCGCGGCGGACCGCGTGCCCGAGCTCCTCGAGGATCAGCACCGCGCCGCCCTCACCCATCACGAAGCCCTTGCGGGTCGCGTCGAACGGGCGGGAGGCGTGCTCCGGGTCGTCGTTCTCCGGCGTGGTCGCCTTGATCGCGTCGAACGAGGAGACCGTCACCGGGGAGATGGGGCTGTCCGAGGCGCCCGCGATGACCACGTCCGCCTCGCCGTCCTGCACCAGGTTCCACGCGTACCCGATGGCGTCGATGCCCGACGTGCAGCCGGTGGACACCACCTGGGCCGGCCCGTGCGTGCCGTACCGGTGCGCGATGTCACCGGCGAGGCTCGACGGGATCAGTGCCTGGTAGAGGAACGGGCCGCCGTAGGTGTGGTCGACGAGCCACTCCTGGCCGGTGTTGGACACGGCGACGTACTCGTCCTCGAGCGCCATCGTGCCGCCGACCGCGGAGCCCATCACCACGCCGGTGTTGTTCAACGTCTCCTCGTCCAGCGTCAGGCCGGAGTCCGCGAGCGCCTCGGCGGTGCAGGCGAGTCCGAACTGGACATAGCGGTCCGCGCGCCGGATCTCCTGCGCGGACAGGCCGGCGGCCACCGGGTCGAAGTCGGCCTCCGCGGCCACCCTGGACCGGAACTTGCTGGCGTCGAAGAAGGTGATCTTCCGCGTCGCCGTGCGGCCGGCGGTCAGCGTGTCCCAGAACTGGTCACGGGTGACGCCCCCGGGGGCGACCACGCCGACCCCGGTGACGACCACCCGCCTGTGTTGGTGGCTCATGCGGCCTTCTTCTCCCGCTCCGCGAGGATGCGCGCGGCCACCGCGGCGGCTTCCTCACGGGTCTCGGTGTCCTTGTGGCCCAGCTCCGGGCGCGGCGCGAGCGGCCCGAGGTGGAAGACCGCGAAGACCTCGCCGTCGCCGACGTTGCGCAGCCGGTGGCGGGTCTCCTTCGGCACCAGGATCGCGCTGCCCGCGGGCACCGAGATGACCTTGTCCTCGACGTCGACCTCGAGCTCGCCGCGGATGCAGAACACGAACTCC
>DASYKY010000109.1:0-123761 GCA_035995025.1 Actinophytocola sp. | reverse complement strand
TCTGATCCCCGAGTTCATCGGCCGGCTCCCGGTCGTGGCCAGCGTGACCAACCTCGACAAGCCGTCCCTGGTGCAGATCCTCACCGCGCCGCGGAACGCCCTGGTCAAGCAGTACCAGAAGCTGTTCGAGATGGACGGCGTGGAGCTGGAGTTCACCGAAACCGCGCTGGACGCGGTGGCCGACCAGGCCATCCTGCGCGGCACCGGCGCCCGCGGCCTGCGCGCGATCATGGAAGAGGTCCTGCAGCCGGTGATGTACGACATCCCGAGCCGCACCGACGTCGCCAAGGTCGTCATCACCGAGCAGACCGTGCGCGAGAACGTGAACCCGACGATCGTGGCGCGCCAGCCTTCCCGCCGCGAGCGCCGCGAGAAGTCCGCCTGAGTCAGCCGGCCAGGAACTTCTCCGCCGCCTGCCGGAACTCCGCCGGTCGCTCGACCCACGGGAAGTGCCCGCAGCGGTCCAGCACGGCCACGTCACCTGCCGGGAACAGCGCCGCCAGCGCCCGCACCGGTGCGACGCCGAGTGAGCAGTCCTCGGCACCGGCGAGCGCCAGCACGGGCGCGGTCACCGCGCGCAGCCGCTCCGCCAGGTCAGCGGGCGGGTCGACGCTGAAGAACGCCTGTGCCGCCGTCAGGTAGTAGTGCATGGTCCGCGCGTGGTCCTGCTCGGCCGCCGTCCACGCCGCATAGCCGAACGGGGCGCACTCCCGCTGCCACTCGTTGAACCGGTCCTGGGCCGCCGCCGGGTCCGACAGGTCCGGCCCGGCCTCGCGTGCGGCTAGTGCCGCGCCGAACTCCAGCTCGAGCTTCGCTCGCTTCTCGAGGAGATCGTCGAGGTCCGACGGCTCGTCCACCAGGTACTCCGTGCGCGGCGTAATGAGAAGCATCCGCTCGATCCGCTCCGGATGCCGCGCCGCGTACGCGACCGCTATCCGGGTGCCCGCCGAGTGGCCGGTCAGCGCGAGTCGGTCGAGGCCGAGGTGCTCCCGCAGCGCCTCCAGGTCCTCCGACTGCTGCCAGTACGACCCCTGCCGCGGGTCGTCCGGCGCGGGCGACAGGCCGACCCCGCGCAGGTGCGGCACGATCAGCCGGCCGGAGAGCCCGGCCAGGTCGCCGAGGTAGCTGGGGTGGCAGGCGGCGCCGCCGGCGAGTGCGATGAGCGGCCGGCCTTCGCCGTGTTCGTCGCCGTGTTCGTCGTCGTGTTCGTCGTAGTGCAGGAGAGTCTGGTCGGCAGCGCGGAAGGTGGGCACGCCCGCAGCTTAACGATGCAAGGATGAGGCATGCTGCCGTACGTCCTGCTCGTGCACGGGCACACCGGATCCGGGCCCAAGCACTGGCAGAGCTGGCTCGCCGGTGAGCTCGCCAACCTCGGCGGGGTCGTCGACGTCCCGCAGCTCACCGACCCCGACCGGCCCGACCTCGACATGTGGCTCGCCGAGCTGCGCCACCACCTGCACGCCGCGCCACCCGACAGCGAGCGGGTCGTGCTCGCCCACTCCGCGGGCGCGGCGCTGTGGCTGCACCACGCGGCCCGGCTGACCGGCGACCACGCGGAGCTGGCGGTGCGCTTCGACCGTGCGCTGCTCGTCTCGCCGCTCGGCGCCGGCTTCGAGCACCCGGACGTGCACGGGTTCACCCCGGCCCCGCTGGACGCGGCGGGCGTGCGCCGGGCCGCGTCGTGGACCCAGCTCGTGGTCGGCGACGACGACACGGCCTGCACGGTCGACGACGCGGTGGGGATGGCGGCCGAGCTCAAGGTCGACCTCGACGTGATCCCGCGCGGCGCGCACCTCAACACCGACGCCGGCTACGGCACCTGGCCCGCGGTGCTCGAGTGGGTGCGCGACAAGCACACCCGGATGGTCACGAACCGATGATCCGCTGGGTGTGCGTGTAGACGTTCATGCTGCTGCCGCGCAGGAAGCCGATCAGCGTGATGCCCTGCTCGGCGGCCAGCTCGACCGCGAGCGAGGACGGCGCGGACACCGCGGCCAGCACCGGGATGCCGGCCATCGCCGCCTTCTGCACGAGCTCGAACGACGCCCGCCCGGACACCATCAGCACGGTGCCGGCCAGCGGCACCCGGTCCTCGAGCAGCGCCCACCCGGTGGCCTTGTCGACGGCGTTGTGCCTGCCCACGTCCTCGCGCACGACGAGCGGCTCGCCGGCCGCGGTGAACAGGCCCGCCGCGTGCAGGCCGCCGGTCGAGGAGAAGACCCGCTGCTGCTCGCGCAGCAGGTCCGGGAGGGTCACCAGGGTCTCTGGCAGGACCTTGCAGTCGTCGCCCGCTGGGGAGAACCGGGTCTTCAGCTTCACCGCGTCGAGCGCCGCCTTGCCGCACACGCCGCACGACGACGTCGTGTAGAAGTTGCGCTCCACGCCGGTGTCCGGCGGCGCGACGCCCTCGGCGAGCGCCAGGTCCAGCACGTTGTAGGTGTTGCGGCCCGCATCGTCGACACTGTCGCAGTAGCGCGCGGTCGACACGTCCGCCGCGGCGCCGATCACGCCCTCGGTGAGCAGGAAGCCGTGCGCCAGCTCGACGTCGTGGCCGGGGGTGCGCATGGTGACGGCGAGCGCCTTGCCGCCGACGCGGAGCTCCAGCGGCTCCTCGGCCGCGAGCGCGTCCAGCCGGCGGCGGTTGGCCGCGTCGGGTTCGGTGGACAGCCGCAGTACCGGCCGTCGCACGGTCACGCGTCCCATGGCGTCCAGCGTACTCAGCAGTCTTAGCAAGAAGTGGGCTCGGCGACGGCGACGCAGTGCGCGCAGGAGACCGGCGAGAGCGTGGCCAACTGCTCCTACCACCTCAACCTGCTGGCGAAGTACGACTACGTCGAGAAGGCCGAGGGCGGGCAGGGGCGCGAGAAGCCGTGGCGGATGGTCGGCCGGAGCCAGCGATTCGGCGGCGAGGACGCGACCGACGACGACGGCCGGCTCGCCGCCCAGGCGGCGTCGAGCGCGTTCCTGGACTACGAGTTCGCTCTGGTCAGGGACCGGAGCCTGCGCTCGCACCTCGAGCCGCCGCAGTGGCAGGCCGCGCTCGGCCTCGACAGCACCAACGACTTCATGACTCCGGCCGAGGTCGAGGAGATGCGCATCGAGGTGCGCAGGCTGATGGACAGCTTCCGCGACCGCCGCGACGACCCGGCCAAGCGGCCCGAGGGTGCCCGCTCGGTCAACCTCTTCTTCTCGACCACGGTCAAGCCCGACTGACCTGAAACCGCTCAGCACGGCCGCCGAACCCGGTGGCCCGATGAAGCCTGCCCGGAAAAGGAGATCACCATGGACCCGTTCGGCGCCGACATCGTCGCCCGCACCCACCGTCAGGACCTGACCGACCAGGCCGAACAGGCCCGCCTGGCCCGCGCGTCCCGGGACTGCGTCGAGGAGCAGCGGCCGGCGCCCCGGCCGAAGCGCCCCGCCGTCCGCGCCCGCCGGGTAGCGTGGCTCGGGTGACGCAACGCTACGACGTGGTAGTGGTCGGTGGCGGCCACAACGGTCTGGTCGCCGCCGCCTACCTGGCCCGCGCCGGCCGCTCGGTCCTCGTCCTCGAACGGCTCGGCCACGTGGGCGGAGCGGCCGTCAGCGCCACCCCGTTCCGCGGCATGGGCGCCCGGTTGTCCCGCTACTCGTACCTGGTGAGCCTGCTGCCGAGCCAGCTCGTCGCCGAGTTGGGGCTGCGGCTCGACCTTCGGTCGCGGTCGGTGTCGTCGTACACGCCCGTCGAGGGTGCCGCCGGGTTGCTCGTGGAGCGCGAGCCCGGTCCGGACACGGCCGCGTCGTTCCGCGCGCTCACCGGTTCGGACGCGGAGTTCGAGAACTGGTCAGGCTGGTACGCCGCTCTCTCCGCGATGGCCAAGGCGGTCGCCCCGACCATGCTGTCGCCGCTGCCGTCGCGCGACGAGCTGCGCGCGCTGGTCGTCGAGGCGGCCGGGGAACCGTTGTGGCGCCAGGTCTTCGAGCGCCCGATCGGCGAGGCGATCGAGGAGACGTTCGCGCACGACGTGGTCCGCGGCGTGGTCGCGACCGACGCGCTGATCGGCACGCACACCTCGCTGCGGTCGGAGTCGTTGCTGGCCAACAGGTGCTTCCTGTACCACTTGATCGGCGACGGCACCGGCGAGTGGCGCGTGCCGGCGGGCGGCATGGGCGCGGTGACGGCCGAGCTGGCCCGGGTGGCCCGCGAGTCCGGCGCGACGATCCGGACCGGCGCCGAGGTGCTGGCGGTCGAGGCGGACGGTGCCGACGCCCAGGTCCGTTACGGCCACGGCGGCGACGAGGTCACGGTGGCCGCGGGGCACGTGCTGTCCGGGGTCGCGCCTGCGGTGCTGGATCGCCTGCGTGGCAGGGAGTCCGCGCCGCCGAGCGGTGCGCAGCTGAAGATCAACCTGCTGCTGCGCAGGCTGCCCCGGCTGCGCAGCGGGGTGGACCCGCGCGCCGCGTTCGCGGGCACGTTCCACCTCGACGAGTCCTATGTGGAGCTCGAGTCGGCGTACGCCGACTCGGCCGCGGGCGCGGTGCCGGACCCGCTGCCGGGCGAGATGTACTGCCACACGCTGACCGATGACTCCATTGTGGACTCCGGACTGCACACGCTGACGCTGTTCGGCCTGCACACGCCCGCCGAGCTGTTCGCCGCGGACAACGCCGGACTGCGGGATACGTTGGTGGCGCGGTACATCGCGGCGCTGGACCGCCACCTGGAGGATCCGGTCGAGTCCTGCGTGGCGACCGACGCGGACGGCCGCCCGTGCATCGAGGCCCGCACCCCGCTGGACCTCGAGGCGGAGCTGGCCATGCCGGGCGGCCACATCTTCCACGGCGACCTGGCGTGGCCCTACCGCGGCGACACGGGCCCGTGGGGCGTGGCGACGGACGTGCCGAACCTGCTGCTGTGCGGCAGTGGTGCCCGACGAGGCGGCGGGGTCAGCGGCATAGCCGGTCACAACGCCGCCATGGCCGTCCTGAGCTGACCGGCGACCGCGTCAGGCGGCCAGTTCGGTCTTCACCTGGGCGAGGGTCGGGTTGGTCAGCGCCGTGCCGTTCGGGAAGTGGACCGTCGGCACCGTCTGGTTGCCGCCGTTCACACTCATCACGAACTCGGCCGCGCCCGGGGTGCGCTCGATGTCCACCTCGGCGTACTCGATGCCTTCGCGGTCCAGCTGCGACTTGAGGCGCCGGCAGTAACCGCACCACGTGGTCGAGTACATCGTCAGCCTGTCCGGCGTCTGGGTCATCGCACGCTCCAGGGGATGAAAAGGGTCATCTCCCTCAACGCGCGGCGGCCCCCGGGCATGCCCGCAACCGTGTGAGCACCGTCACTTCGCGCAGCCGCTGGTGGCCGGCAGCGCGCTCGACGGATCGAAGTACGTCGACGGCTCGCGGTTCGGGTTCGCGGTGACCGCGCGTTCGCTGACGGCCGGCGCGAGGAACCCGTGGCGGTAGGCGCCGCAGCCGATCGAGTACGCGTAGCCCGTCGCGTCGCCGTACCAGAGGCCCTGGCTGCCCGCCGTCCACCGGTCGCCCGCCCGCACCACGTAGTCCACGTCCGCGCGCACCACGACCAGCACGTTCATCGCGTCCACCAGCCGGGTCGGGCCCTCCGGCTCGAACGCGTACACGAACACGTAGTTGGTATGGACCACGAGCTCGCCCCCGTCGCCGCGGTGTACCGACATCTCGCCGTCGACCTTCGGCTCCACCGGCAGCAGCGCGTTGCCCTTGCCGACCATGCTGACCAGCGACTGGACCTCCGGCTCGCGCCCGCGGCTGAACAGCGGCTCGAGCTGGCGGCGCGCGTCCGGCGCGAGCTTGGCGAGGAAACCCGCCGGGTCGTGGTCGATCAGCATCCGGCGGTCCAGCCTGCTCGCCACGAGCACGTCCCGCACCTGCTCGGTCGCGGTCTTGACCTGCTCCGCCGAGAACCCGTTGGCCGCCCTCGCGGGCGGCGTGGCGATGCCGTCCGCGCCGTCGGCCCAGTCGGCCGCCGGGGTCGAGTCGTACGGGTGCGTGACATCGAGCATGGGGCCGCTCTGGCGCGGGGCGGCCTGGCCGCCCGGCTTCGCCTTGGCCGCCGGCTGGTCATGGATGACGTTGTCCAGCGCGCCCGCCTGGAGCAGCACGACCACGGCCGCGCCGATCGCCACCGCCACCATGCCGGCCGCCACCCAGCGGGCATGCCGGCGCCGCCGCGCGGAGCGCAGCAGCTGCCGCACGTCGGCGTTGGCCGTCGCACGTCGAGCGGCGCCGGTCCACGCAGCGTCGTCGGCCGCCGGATGAGCGGCTGGCGGGCGAGTGTTCACAGCTCCCCATGAGTGCCGTGGTTGACGTATCAACCAGGTAAAACAAGAACTCTTCGGTAACCACCACATCGATTCCGCGGTTCGACGTGTTAACAACCGCCGCCGGGGGGAACTCGAATGCGGGCCGGTCGTTGCGGTTCGTAGACTCTTCGAGGTGACCGAGACCTCATCGCGACAGACCACCGACCTTCCGCCGGCCTGGGAGCCGGCGACGGTAGAGGCGGAGCTGTACCAGCGCTGGGTCGACGCCGGTTACTTCGGTGCGGACCCGCACAGCGAGAAGCCCGCGTTCTGCATCGTCATCCCCCCGCCGAACGTCACCGGCAGCCTCCACATGGGACATGCCCTCGAGCACAGCCTGATGGACGCGCTGACCCGGCGGCGCCGCATGCAAGGCCACGAGACGCTGTGGCTGCCGGGCATGGACCACGCCGGCATCGCCACCCAGAACGTGGTCGAGCGTGAGCTGGCGGGCGAGGGCAGGTCCCGCCACGACCTGGGCCGGGAGGAGTTCGTCGAGCGGGTCTGGGAGTGGAAGGCCCAGTCCGGCGGCCAGATCCTCAACCAGATGCGGCGCCTCGGCGACGGCGTGGACTGGTCCCGCGAGCGCTTCACCATGGACGAGGTCCTCTCCCGGGCGGTCCTGACGATCTTCAAGCGGCTGTTCGAGGACGGGCTGATCTACCGCGCCGAGCGGATCATCAACTGGTGCCCGCGCTGCCACACCGCGCTGTCGGACATCGAGGTCGAGCACACCGAGGACGAGGGCGAGCTGATCTCCATCCGCTACGGCCACGGCGCGGCCTCGATCGTCGTGGCGACCACCCGGGCCGAGACGATGCTGGGCGACACCGCGGTCGCCGTCCACCCGGACGACGAGCGCTACCAGCACCTGATCGGCACCGAGGTCGAGCTGCCGCTCACCGGCCGGATGATCCCGGTCGTCGCCGACGAGCACGTCGACCCGGAGTTCGGCACCGGCGCGGTGAAGGTCACGCCGGCGCACGACCCGAACGACTTCGAGATCGGCCAGCGCCACCAGCTGCCCGCGCTGACGATCATGGACGAGCGCGCGGTGATCACCGCGCACGGGCCGTTCGAAGGTCTGGACCGGTTCGAGGCGCGCCCCGCGGTCGTCGCCGCGCTGCGCGAGCAGGGCCGCATCGTCGCCGAGAAGCGGCCGTACCTGCACGCGGTCGGGCACTGCACGCGCTGTGGCACGGTCGTCGAGCCGCGGCTGTCGCTGCAGTGGTTCGTCAAGGTCGCGCCGCTCGCGAAGGCCGCGGGTGACGCCGTGCGCGACGGGCGCACCACGATCCACCCGCCGGAGCTCGCGAAGCGGTACTTCGACTGGGTCGACAACATGCACGACTGGTGCATCTCGCGGCAGCTGTGGTGGGGCCACCGCATCCCGGTCTGGTACGGCCCGGACGACAAGGTCGTGTGCGTCGGCCCGGACGACGAGGTGCCCGAGGGCGAGGGCTGGCACCAGGACCCCGACGTGCTCGACACGTGGTTCTCCTCGGCGCTGTTCCCGTTCTCCACGCTGGGCTGGCCGGACGAGACCGCCGACCTCGCGCGGTTCTACCCGAACCACCTGCTGGTCACCGGCTACGACATCCTGTTCTTCTGGGTCGCCCGGATGATGATGTTCGGCCTGTACGCGATGGACGGGGCGCAGCCGTTCGACCACGTCTACCTGCACGGGCTCGTGCGCGACCCCTCGGGCAAGAAGATGTCCAAGTCGCGTGGCAACGTCATCGACCCGCTCGACTGGCTCGACCGCTTCGGCGCGGACGCCACCCGGTTCACCCTGGCCCGCGGCGCCAACCCGGGCGCGGACATGGCGATCTCCGAGGAGTGGGCGGCCGGCTCGCGCAACTTCGGCAACAAGCTGTGGAACGCCACCCGGTTCGCGCTGCTGCAGGGCGCGACCGCGGCGGGCGAGCTGCCGTCGCGGGAGGAGCTGACCGACGCCGACCGCTGGATCCTCGACCTCACCGACGCCGTCGTGTCCGAAGTGGACCGTATGTTCGAGGACTACCAGTTCGCCAAGCTGTGCGACGCGCTCTACCACTTCACGTGGGACGAGCTGTGCGACTGGTACCTGGAGATGGCCAAGGTGCAGATGGCCGAGGGCGGCGAGCGGGCGGTGGCCACGCGGGCCGTGCTCGGCCACGTCTTCGACCGGGTGCTGCGGCTGCTGCACCCGCTGATCCCGTTCGTCACCGAGCGGCTGTGGACCACGCTGACCGGCGGCGAGTCGCTGGTGGTCGCCGAGTGGCCGACCGCGACCGGGCAGCGGGCCGACGCCACCGCCGCGCGGCGGATCGCCGGCGTGCAGAAGCTCGTCACCGAGGTCCGCCGGTTCCGCTCCGACCAGGGCGTCAAGCCCGGCCAGCGGGTGCCGGCCCGGCTGTCCGGTGTGGACGCCGCGGGCCTGACCGAGCTGGCCTCCGGGATCGCGTCGCTGGCCCGCATCGAGGCGCCCGGCGACGGCTTCACCGCGAGCGCGTCGTTCGAGGTGGCGCTGTCCGGTGGCACGGTGCACGTGGAGCTGGACCTCTCCGGCACCGTCGACGTCGCCGCCGAGCGCAAGCGGCTGGCCAAGGATCTCGCGGCGGCGGAGAAGGAGCTCGCCGGCACGGAGGCCAAGCTGGGCAACCCGAACTTCACCGACAAGGCCCCGGCCGAGGTGGTCGCGAAGATCAAGGCACGGCGTGACGTCGCCGCGGCCGACATCGAGCGCAGCACCGCGCGGCTCGCGCGGCTGCCGAAGGACTGAGTGTCTACTGTGGACGAGTCCGTCTTGGACGATCTGCGTCAGGTCGAGGCGGAGCTCAACACCCGCTGGCCCGAGTCGAAGATCGAGCCGTCGCTGACACGGATCGCGGCGCTCGTCGACCTGCTCGGCGACCCGCACCTGTCCTACCCGGCGCTGCACGTGGCCGGCACGAACGGCAAGACGTCGGTCGCCCGGATGATCGACGCGCTGCTCACCCGGATCGGCCTGCGGGTCGGCCGGTTCACCAGCCCGCACCTGCAGCTGGTGACCGAGCGGATCGCGGTCGACGGCGTGCCGATCGCCCCGGAGCGCTACGTCGAGGTCTACCGGGACGTCGAGCCGTACGTGGCGATGATCGACCGCGGCGCCGAGGTGAAGATGAGCAAGTTCGAGGTGCTCACCGGCATGGCGTTCGCCGCGTTCGCCGACGCGCCGGTGGACGCGGCCGTGCTCGAGGTCGGCCTCGGTGGCACCTGGGACGCGACGAACGTGGCGGACGCCCGGATCGCGGCCGTCGGCCCGATCGGTGTCGACCACGTCGAGTACCTGGGTTCGGACCTGGCCGGCATCGCGCGGGAGAAGGCCGGGATCATCAAGCCCGGCGCGATCGCGTTGCTGGCCGAGCAGTCGCCGGAGGTCATGACCGTCCTGTTGGAACGGTGCGCGGAGGTGGACGCCATGGTGGCGCGGGCCGGCCTGGAGTTCGGCGTGCTGCGCCGCGACGTCGCGGTCGGCGGGCAGCTGCTGAAGCTGCAGGGGCTCGGCGGCGCGTACGACGAGATCTTCCTGCCGCTGCACGGCCCGCACCAGGCGGCGAACGCGGCGCTGGCGCTCGCCTCGGTGGAGGCGTTCTTCGGCGCGGGGGCCCAGCGCGCGCTGGACCACGATGCGGTCCGCGAGGCCTTCGCGTCGGTCGTGGTGCCGGGCAGGCTGGAGCGGGTGCGCTCGGCGCCGAGCGTGTTCGTGGACGCGGCGCACAACCCGCACGGCGCCCGCGCGCTCGCCGAGGCCTTGGACGCGGACTTCGGGTTCCGCAAGCTGGTCGGCGTCGTCGGGATCATGCGGGACAAGGACGCGGCCGGCATCCTGTCCGCGCTGGAGCCGGTGCTGCACGAGATCGTGATCACGACGAACTCCTCCGAGCGCGCGATGGACCCGGCCGAGCTGGCCGACGTCGCGACCGAGGTGTTCGGCGTGGACCGGGTCAGCGTGTATCCGCGGCTGGACGACGCGATCGAGGCGGCGGTCGGCCTGGCGGAGGACGACGGCGACGCCGCCGAGCCGATGTCCGGCGTCGGCGTGGTGGTCGCCGGCTCGGTGGTCACCGCGGGCGAGGCGCGAGCATTGTTCGGCAAGGAGCCGGAGTGAGCGAGCTTGCGAGCGAACTGATGTCGCAGGGCGGCCGCGTGCGGCCGGGCCGTGCGTGCGAGGCGGGGTCGTGAGCGAGCTTGCGAGCGAACTGATGTCACAGGGCGACCGCGTGCGGCCGGGCCGAGCCTGCGAGGCGCGGTCGTGAGCGCCAAGCCCGTCGACCCGCTGCGGTCGTTCACCGGCGTGATGGCGGCGACGCTGCTGCTCGAGATGATCGTGGTGCTGCTGTCGATCCCGGTCGTGGCGAAGCTGGGCAGCGGGATGGCCACCTGGCAGGGCGTGCTGGTCGGCGCCCTGGCGTTGTGCCTGCTGCTCACGTGCGCGGTGCTGCGCAGGCCGTGGGGGATCTGGGTCGCTGCGGGGCTGCAGGTCGTGCTGATCGTGTGCTGGGTGGCGCTGCCCGCGCTCGGCATCATGGGGCTTGTTTTCGGCGCGGCGTGGGCGATCCTGCTGTGGATGCGCTGGGATGTCGCCAAGCGCATGGCCGAGGGCACGCTGCCCAGCCAGCAGTTGCCGCCTCCCCGGGATTGAAAGTGCTGGTCGCGTTCCGGCGGACCTTGTGGCTGCTCAGGTGATTTGTGGCTGGCTGCCGTCACGGTCCCCTGAGGTTTCGTCGCCAGCCGGTCCGGCAAGGTGCGCCTGGAGCGGCGGACCGCATCCCGTGGCCGGACAACAGCTCCGACGGCGCCGGTCGATCGCCCTGGTGGCCCGCTACCTGAGGGCTGCCCGGACCGCCTCCACGGCCTCCGTCGCGTCGATGCCCAGCGCGTGTGCGGTGGCCGCGTACTCGGCGGCGGCCTGGCGCAGCGCCACCCGGCTGCGCTCGCCCAGCGCGCTCACGAACGTGCCGGCCCGCCCGCGCGTCTCGACCATGCCCGCCTCCTCCAGCTCCCGGTACGCCCGCGCCACGGTGTTGGCGGCGAGGCCCAGCTCGGTGGCGAGCCCCCGGACGGTCGGCAGCCGCGTGCCGACGGCGAGCGTGCGGTCGGAGATCTGCCTGGCCAGCTGCGAGCGGACCTGCTCGAACGGAGGCTGCGGGGAGTCGGGATCGATCGTGAGCACGGCCATCACGGTATCGCTCCCCGGCCGGACGCTAGGCTGCGCCCGCAACCGGAGTTTTCGTCGAAGGAGTGTCGTGAGCGAGCTTGCGAGCGAACCAATGTCACAGGGCGACCGTGAGCGGCCGCACCGAGCCTGCGAGGGGCGGTCGTGAGCGAGCGTACGTTGGTCCTGGTCAAGCCGGACGGTGTCAGCCGCGGGCTGGTGGGCGAGGTCATCTCCCGCATCGAGCGCAAGGGCCTGACGCTGGCCGCCCTGGAGCTGCGGAACGTCGAGCGCGCGGTGGCCGAGCAGCACTACGCCGAGCACGCGGGCAAGCCGTTCTACGAGTCGCTGCTGGAGTTCATCACCGGCGGCTCGCTGGTGGCCATGGTCGTCGAGGGCGAGAACGCCATCGCGGCGTTCCGGCAGCTGGCCGGCGCCACCAACCCGGTACAGGCGAACAACGGCAGCATCCGCGGCGACCTCGCCCTCGAGGTGCAGTACAACATCGTGCACGGCTCGGACTCGCCGGAGTCGGCCAAGCGCGAGATCGACCTCTGGTTCCCCGGCGTCTGAGGGGACGCTCACTAGCCAGTTAGGGCTCGGCCGACAGGTGTCATGGTGTCGGCCGAGCTGGCCCACTCCATCGCCTCGGCGATGCAATGCGCGCCGTCCCCGGCAACGCACGTCGGCTGTGAACGTTCCATATGCCTCACTACTGTCCTGTGAGCGATGTCATGATGAGACCCTGGGAACGTGACGGCCCATCGACCGTTCGGTCGGAAAGGGGGATGGCGCGTGCCGGAGCTGCCGCTGCACCGGACCATAATCGTCGTCGACATTGCGGGGTTCACCAACGCGGCCCGTACGTCGACGCATCAGGACGAGATGCACGACAGCTTGTACCGAATGCTGGCGCAGGCGTTCATCGAGGCCGGCATCAATCTCACCGCAAAGGAGTGTGTGGTCGCCGACCGCGGTGACGGCGTTCTGATCCTTCTACCCCCGGACGTTCCCAAACGGCTGCTTGCCGACCGGCTCCCTGATCGGCTGGAAGCAGGCCTCAAGCGGCACAATGCCATTCACTCCGAGGCCGCAGTGGTACAGCTTCGCGTCGGGCTTCACGACGGCGAGGTCAATCTCAATGCACACGGCGCGGTTAGCCCGGCGATCAATTTCACCTTCCGCATCGTCGACGCCGAGGATGCCAAGCAGGCGTTGCGCGCGTCGAGTGCCGCCCTTGCGATCATCGCGTCGGACCACTTCTACCAGGAGGTCATCAACCAAGACCCGGCGGCCAATCCCGACCAGTACGTCATGATCGGCGTCGACGTCAAGGAGACCAGTACGAACGCCTGGCTGTTGGTGCGAGGCTACAAACCGGCGAATCGCCTCGAACAGCTCGCACTGGGCGGCCAGCAACAGAAGGTACTGGGGGGTATCGACAGTCGCCGGTTCCTGGTCACGGTGTCGGAGATGGACCGGCGCCTTCATCGTCAACCTATAATCCTAGAACAGCAGGACTCTGACACGGAGGTCATTTCGCCGCCGCCTCCCAAGTCGATCTCGCTGAACAATCTCGCCAGGAGTCATGTCGAACGGGCGACACCACGGATTCCGGACATCGCACACCTCGCTGACCGGCGCAAACCGGTCTCGGTCGTGCCACCAAGCCGAGGTGAATCGCGCCCCTCGTTGACCCGCGACGAACGAGTGCCGGTGATCTGGGGTGACATTCCCCCCAAGAACCTGCTCTTCACCGGACGGATCGAGGTGCTCAACCAGCTCAGCACACGTCTGTCCGACGGCGGTGCGACCGTGGTGCTTCCTGCAGCGCTGCACGGAATGGGTGGCATCGGCAAGACACAGATCGCGGTCGAGTACATCTATCGCCACCTCGATGACTACGACATCGTCTGGTGGATTCAGGCTGCGCAGACGTCCCAGGTACGCAAGGCGCTGGCGGAACTGGCGCAACAACTCGGCCTTGCGGGGTCGTCCGAGGTACACACGGCTGTGCCGGCGGTCCGCGAGGCGCTGCGGTTGGGCGATCCCTATTCACGGTGGCTGCTCGTGTTCGACGCCGCCGAGAGTGTCGAGACGATCAAGGAGTACTTTCCGGCGAACGGCCCCGGCCAGATTCTCATCACGTCGCGGAATCCCGAGTGGGCCCAGGTCGCGAACCCGCTGGAGATCACAGTGTTCAGGCGTGAGGAAAGTATCGCACTGCTACGCAAACGTGGTCCGGACATCTCCGACCAGGAAGCCAGTGCGCTTGCGGAAAAGCTGGGCGACCTGCCGCTCGCAGTCGAACAGGCCGCTGCCTGGCGGGCGGAGACGGGTATGCCCGTCAGTGAATACCTCAGCCTGTTCGACGAAAAGGTTGCCGAGATCCTCGGCACCTCCGCGCCGACAGGTTACGAGATGCCGGTCGCGGCCGCGTGGAACGTATCGTTCGACATGCTGGAAAAGCGAAACCCTGCCGCTCATCAACTACTGCAGGTCTGTGCGTTCTTTGCACCCGAGCCGATCACCCGGTCGTTGTTCAATGGTGTCCGGGGCATCTCGATGTCGAAAGAGCTGGAAGCTGCGCTTCGGGATCCCATGCAACTTGGGCGTGCGATTCGAGACATCAACCGATACAGCCTCGCCAAGATCGACTACCGGTCGAACACCCTGCAGTTGCATCGCTTGGTGCAGGTCGTACTGCGGAATCGCATGAGTCCGGAGATGCGGGAGGAATGGCAGCACGTCGCGCACGCGTTGTTGGCCAACCTGGACCCGAACGAGCCCAAATCATCGGAGTGGTGGCCCCGATATCAAGACATCTGGCCGCATGTCTATTCGTCCGAACCCATTCAATGTGACGATGCCTGGGTTCGACAGCTGGTCATCAACCTGATGCAGTTCCTGTACTTCTGGGGTGATCATTCAGAGGCCGCTTCCCTCGCTGCGCGGGCACTCAAACGATGGCGGGAAGTGTTGGGCGACACCGACCTGCATGTCCTCGAAGCAAGCAGCTATCTCGGTCTCTACCTGTGGGCGATCGGCCGGTACGCGGAGGCGGCCGACCTCAACGCCAGAACGCTCGAGGCGCGCATCACCGTGTCGGGAGAGAGCAGCGAGGAAACGATCATTGCCGAGCTGCGGGTGGCTGTCGACGTTCGTTCTGCAGGCGACTTCATGCGGGCACGCGAGTTGAACGAGCGCATCTACGAAAAGGCGCGTGGGCTTTACGGCGACGACGATCCCATCACGCTGCAGACCGCACGCGCGGCTGCGAGTCGCCGTAGATCTACGGACGCGCGGCGATTTCAGGGGCGCGCGGAACCTGAACATTGCGATTCACGACGACGCGGCCAGGCTTTTCGCAGCCGAAGACCCGATCAGGCTGCAGGCTGCGCACGATCTGGCGGTGGTTAGCAGATTGTGTGGCGATGTCCGAGCAGCTCTCGATCTGGACACTGCGACTTGGCGTGCGAGGTCCGCCATCCTCGGACTCGATAGCTCGGACACGCTCAACACCCTCAGTGGCGCGTACATGGATCGCCGCGAGCTCGGCCAGTACCGTGAGGTGCTCGAAGGGCATGAGGAAGTCGCCAAGCTGATCGGGAGCCTGGTCGGTGACGCCGCGCCCGGTACGTTGCTGCGACGGTCGTACCTGGCTGTGGCCCGTCGCCGGGCAGGGGATCACGCGACAGCGCTGAACCTTTCGGGTCCCACATACGCACGGCTGCAACAGGTGTACGGGCCGACGCATCCGAGCACTCTGGCATGCGCCGTCGCATATGCGACAGACCTTCGAGACAGTGGCCGGCTCGATGAGTCGCACACCGTCGGGGAGACGGCCCGGCGCGGGTATCGACATGTCTTCTCTGACGAGCATCCAATGGCGTTGGCGGCGGACGCGAATGCCGCGATCACGATGCGAATGCGTGGCGATGCCGAGGGTGCGCGTGAGCTGAACGAGCGGGCGATCGACTTGTTCGTCGAGAGCCTGGGCTCGGATCATCCGCTTGCGGTCGCTTGTTCGGTCAACCTCGCGAGCGACCTGGCGAGGTCGGGAGATCTCGAGGGCGCGGTGCGCATCGGCGCCAAAGCCTATGACCGAGCGAAGCGGAATTCGCGAGCCTTCGGCCCAGCACATCCGACGACACTCCTAGCCCACCTCAACCTTGCCTTCGATCAGCGTGCCCAGGGCGCGGACGACGACGAGTATCGGGAGGTCGTGGACAGGCTCAGCGAAGTGCTGGGGGCGGAACATCCCGTCGTACAGGGGGCGCAGAGAGGAACAAGGGCGAACTGCGACATCGACCCGCTCCCTCTGTAACGGTCAGCAGACGGATCGGCCGATCCAGTCGGCGAGCTCGTCCGGTGGTGGCGTGCTCTCGGCCTTGGTTCGGACGGCTCGATGTACGGCCCGTACCAGCTCCGGACAGCTCTGTAACGCTCGCGCCGCGGCGGAGCCCGGCTCCCGTGCAGACAGGCACAGACCTAGGCCGACCCACGCGTCCGGGGCGTCGCCGTCGACAGCCAATTCGTCCCGGTATCCACGAAGCGCGTCATCGACGTCGCCGCATACGTAGGCGAGATCGGCGGCCGTGGCGTCGGGTACGGCGTCCGCAGGCGCCGCAGAGCCCTTGAGTAACCTGGCACGGATCAGGTCGGTGCGGGCTCCGGTCCATCCGCCGTCTGGTACCGGCGTCGGCATGAGCCGGTTGTCGGGTTCCAATGCGCTCGGCCAGTCTTGCCCCGCGAGCCACGAGTCCGCATAGCTCGCGACGGTGTCTGGCTGCGGCCGAAGGTAACGAATCTGCCATCCGGCTCGGTGATCGGCAGCCGCTGCGGACGCGAGCTCGCCCATCCGGTCGAGTACCGGCTCGTCCAGCATCGGGCGAATTCGCATGGCAATGCTGCTCAGGAACTGCCGTCCGGCCTCGGTCAAATGGGGGTCGTCAGACAGGGATTGCAACGTGCGCCAGGTCCCGTCTCGCCAGTAGGCGAATTCGAAGTCGGCTCGCCTCCCGAGTGAGCCGGACTCATGCCGTGCTAGTGCTCGCCAGAACGCAGTGACGCCGGAGAACGCATGGATGCCGCTTAGAACGCCGGCGATGGGTCGGGGGTCCTCCCTCCACAGCGTGTAGAAGCGCTCGTCCGGGTCGTGGTCATACAGCGGGATCATGTGCAGAAGCCCGCCGAGCAGGTTGTGATGGAACTCGTGCACCAACGTAGCGGCCATCGACGCACTGTCGGTCGGCTGTGCGATGATCGCGCTGCCGAAGGCTTCGCCGGTCGAGGCGCTCAGGTTCCGGATCGGCACAGCGGGACGGGGCACCAGTGAGTCGAGTCCGTCGAGGAAGCCGTCAGCGAGCTCCGGTAGACACCGGCAAAGGATTTTCCACGCCTTGTTGAGCTCCCGCTGCCAGGCCGCGGTGTCGGTTGGGGAGAGCCGCTGCGGCGGTACGGGCTCGTATAGGCCGCGGTACGGGTCGACATCGTCCAGCCGGACCGACAGCTCGACGTCTCCTGACCGGGTCGCCACCGTGCGCACACCCCACCAGCGTGGCGAGCTGTCCGCGTGGTCACGTGGCAGACGTACGACAGTGTGCTGATTGATGATCTCCACCACGTCACGGTCAGCCCGGACTTCGGCCACCGAGTACGGCGAGTCCGTGACGAGGCGGGCGAGGCCGATCGTCGGGACGATGGCATTCCCGTTCCACACCGGGATATGGAGAACGAACGAGATCCTCGCCCGGATCGCGACGGCCGCGGCGACAGCATGCAAATGGCCCACATGCATCCAGAACGGGCACAGACCAGTGATCCTGTCACGGATCAGCTTCGTGACGTAGCCAGCCCAGGCGCCGGTATACGGGTGCGACAGCAGCAGGTCTCGCGCGTCCGGAGCTACCCGTTCGGCGCGAGCGAGTAGCTCCCACACATCGTCCAGCTGGTCCAGCGGTCCGACAAGGTTGGGATCCTTTGTCAACCTTTCGTCCAATGCGCGCAACAGAAGCAGTCGACGACTACGTTCCGCGCCTCGCAATTGATGGATCACCGCCGGACGAGCGAATCCCCTGGCCAGCTCGTCAACGGCGGTACGGGACAACTGATGTACCTGGAAGTCCCCGTGTTCGAAATGATCATCGGTCGGCACGGCTGATCCTTTCGGCCATGCTTTGCCCCGTCACCTCGATGATCAGTCGATCCCATTCGCTTGGGAACATCCGGCGATCGACTTGGTACTGCGCCCGGTCTGTTGAACGACGCGATCCAGGGCGACACGAAGTTCCGCACCATCCAATTCGCGCAAGGCTCGAAGCGAGACCGTGCCAAGATCGATCAGGTCGGAGGTGAAGCTTTGCTCCACTTCCTCCGCAGTGTGTGCGTTCACAGAGATACCCCCCTCCTCTGCATGTTGTCCCGGTTCGCAATCCATCATGTCTCATGATGCGTTGTTCGGGAAAGGGCTCTTCGGCGGTGATGCGGACGACGGCAAGCCGGATCGTGGCGAGTCGAGGGGTAGGTGGCTTCCTGCATACCGCCGGCCGAGCGAACAGGGGTGTCTGAGAACGCGCGCTCCCGCTAAACCCGGTTCGTCCTGTCGGTGGGTGCCTCTAGTCTCCCGGACGTGGGAGACAACGGGGCACTCGTGCTGGCGCGCGGACTGGTCAAGCGCTTCGGCGACTTCACCGCCGTCAGCGGCATCGACGTCGAGGTCCGGCGCGGGGAGGCGTTCGGCTTCCTGGGGCCGAACGGGGCCGGCAAGTCCTCCACGATGCGGATGGTCGGCTGCGTCTCCCCGCGCTCGGACGGCGAGCTGACCGTCCTGGGTATGGACCCCGACCGCGACGGCCCGCGGATCCGGGCCCGGCTCGGCGTCGTCCCGCAGCAGGACAACCTCGACTCCGAGCTCACCGTCCGGCAGAACCTGCACGTCTACGGCCGCTACTTCGGCCTGTCGAAGTCCCACGTCCGCGCGAAGGCGGCCGAGCTGCTCGACTTCGCCCAGCTCACCGAGCGTGCCGAGGACGAGGTCGAGCCGCTGTCCGGCGGCATGAAGCGCCGCCTGACCATCGCGCGCTCGCTCATCAACGACCCCGAGCTGATGCTGCTGGACGAGCCGACCACCGGCCTCGACCCGCAGGCCCGCCACCTGCTGTGGGACCGGCTGTTCCGGCTCAAGCAGAACGGCGTCACCCTCCTCATCACCACCCACTACATGGACGAGGCCGAGCAGCTGTGCGACCGGCTCGTGGTGATGGACGGCGGCCGCATCGTCGCCGAGGGCAGCCCGGCGGAGCTGATCTCCCGGTACTCCACGCGCGAGGTCGTCGAGCTGCGCTTCCCGCCCGACGACACGACCGAGCACCCGCTCGACGGGCTCGCCGACCGGGTCGAGGTGTTACCCGACCGCATCCTGCTCTACGCCCAGGACGGCGAGGCGGTGCTCGCCGCCGCGCACGGGCGGGGCGTGCGGCCGGTGTCGAGCCTGGTGCGGCGCAGCACGCTGGAGGACGTGTTCCTGCGGCTGACCGGAAGGACATTGGTGGACTGATGTCCGAAGTGGACACGACTCCCCGGAGTGCCGGGCGGGCGCTCGGCACGGGCCGGGCCGCGCTGATCGTCGTCGAGGGCATGTGGACCTGGTACAAGCGCAACTGGCGGGCCACGGTGGTGTCGAGCGTGGTGCAGCCGGTGCTGTTCCTGCTGGCGCTGGGCTTCGGCCTCGGCTCGCAGGTCCAGCCGACCGCGGCGACCGGCGGCCTGCCCTACGTCGTATACCTCGCGCCCGCGCTGCTGGTCGTCACGGCGGTGCAGATCGCGGCGTTCGAGTCGACCTACCCGATCCTGTCGGCGTTCAAGTGGCAGCAGACCTACCTCGCGATCGCGGCCTCGCCGATCTCGCCGGGGCAGATCCTCGCCGGGCAGCTCACCTGGATCACCATCCGGCTCACCACCTCGGGCGCGGCGTACCTGCTGGTGGCCGGCCTGCTGGGCACGCTGACCGGGCCGGGCGTGCTGCTGACGCTGGTCGTCTCGGTGCTCACCGGCATGTCGTTCGCGGCGCCCGTGGTCGCGTACTCGGCCACCATCGAGACCGAGGGCCAGCAGTTCGCGTCGCTGTTCCGGTTCGTCGTGATGCCGATGACGCTGTTCGCCGGCGCCTTCTTCCCGGTCGAGCAGCTGCCCCCGTGGCTGCGGCCGGTCGCCTGGCTCACGCCCGTCTGGCACGGCACGGAGGTCGGCCGCGACGCCGCGCTCGGCACGCTGTCGTGGTGGCCGGCGCTCGGCCACGTCGCGTTCCTGGTCGCGGTCACCGCGGCCGGCGCGTGGTTCGCGGTCCGCAACTTCCGCCGGAGGCTGGCGCGATGACCGGCACGCTGGAGACCGTCGAGGCCCCGCCGCGGGCCGGGCTGCTGCTGCGCGTGCTGCCCACCGGCATGTACGCCGGCCGCGCGCGGGTGCTCGTGGAGCGCTCGCTGCTGGTCAACCGCCGGGCGTGGCTCGCGGTCGTGTCCGGCTTCTGCGAGCCGGTGTTCTACCTGTTCGCGATGGGTGTCGGGTTCGGCAGGCTGGTCGGCGACGTCACCGGCCCCGGTGGCGAGCCGATCGGCTACGTCGCGTTCGTGGCGCCCGCGCTGCTCGCGGCGTCCGCCATGAACGGCGCGGTGTACGACGCGACGTTCAACATCTTCTTCAAGTTCAAGTACGCCAAGCTCTACGACGCGATGCTCGCCACCCCGCTCGGCCCGCTCGACGTGGCGATCGGGGAGATCGCGTGGGCGCTGCTGCGCGGCGGGATGTACGCGTTCGGCTTCCTCGCCGTGATGCTCGCGATGGGCCTGATCGCATCGCCGTGGGCGCTGCTCGCGCTCCCGGCCGCGCTGCTGATCGCGTTCTCGTTCGCGGCGGTCGGCATGGCGTGCACGACGTTCATGCGCTCCTGGCAGGACTTCGACCTGGTGCAGCTCGCGCTGATGCCGATGTTCCTGTTCTCCACGACGTTCTTCCCGCTCACCGTCTACCCGGGCCCGGTCCGGGTCGTCGTCGAGTGCCTGCCGCTGTACCACGCGATCGAGATCATGCGCGGGCTGTGCACGGGCTATGTCGGGGTGTCGATCCTGGGTCACCTGCTGTACTTCGCGGCGATGGCCGGGATCGGCGTGGTCGTCGCGTCCCGGCGACTGGGTGCGCTGCTGCTGCGCTGACGAGCGGGGAGTTACGCTGGGCGCACTATGGAGTCCGTCTTCGCCAAGCTCGAGCCGTTGTTGCCCAGGGTGTCCAAGCCGGTCCAGTACGTCGGCGGGGAGCTCAACTCGACCGTCAAGGACTGGGACGCGGCCGCCGTGCGGTGGGCGTTGATGTACCCCGACGCGTACGAGGTCGGGCTGCCCAACCAGGGCGTGATGATCCTCTACGAGGTGCTCAACGAGCAGCCCGACGTCCTCGCCGAGCGCACCTACGCGGTCTGGCCGGACCTCGAGGCGCTGATGCGCGAGCACGGCGTGCCACAGTTCACCGTCGACGGCCACCGGCCGGTCGGCGCGTTCGACCTGCTCGGCGTCAGCTTCGCCACCGAGCTCGGCTACACGAACCTGCTCACCGCGCTCGACCTCGCCGGCATCCCGCTGCACGCCGCCGACCGCACCGTGGACCACCCCATCGTGGTCGCCGGCGGCCACGCGGCGTTCAACCCGGAGCCGATCGCCGACTTCGTCGACGCGGCCGTCCTCGGCGACGGCGAGGAGGCGGTCCTGGAGATCACCGCCATCGTCCGGCGCTGGAAGCAGGAGGGCTCGCCCGGCGGCCGCGACGAGGTTCTCACCCGGCTCGCGGAGACCGGCGGCGTGTACGTGCCGCGGTTCTACGACGTGAGCTACACCGGCGTCGTGCTTAACCCGGTCACGCCCGACCGCGACCGCGTCCCGGCGACGGTCGCCAAGCGCACCACGATGGACCTCGACGCGTGGCCGTACCCGAAGCAGCCGCTGGTGCCGCTCGCGGAGAGCGTGCACGAGCGGATGAGCGTGGAGATCTTCCGCGGCTGCACGCGCGGCTGCCGGTTCTGCCAGGCCGGCATGATCACCCGCCCGGTGCGCGAGCGGTCCATCGAGGGCATCGGCGCGATGGTCCACAAGGGACTGGAGGCGAGCGGGTTCGAGGAGGTCGGCCTGCTGTCGCTGTCCAGCGCGGACCACTCGGAGATCGCCGAGATCACGAAGGGCCTGGCGGACCGGTACGAGGGCACGCAGACGGGCCTGTCGCTGCCGTCGACCCGGGTCGACGCGTTCAACATCGACCTGGCGAACGAGCTGTCGCGCAACGGGCGCCGCTCCGGGCTGACGTTCGCGCCGGAGGGCGGTAGCGAGCGGATCCGGCGCGTCATCAACAAGATGGTGTCCGAAGAGGACCTGATCCGGACGGTCAGCGCCGCGTACGCGGGGGGCTGGCGGCAGGTGAAGCTGTACTTCATGTGCGGCCTGCCGACCGAGACCGACGACGACGTGCTGCAGATCGCCGCGATGGCCCAGGAGGTCATCCGGGCGGGCCGGGAAGCCAGTGGCCGCAAGGACATCCGCTGCACCATCTCGATCGGCGGCTTCGTGCCCAAGCCGCACACGCCGTTCCAGTGGGCCGCCCAGTGCGACCCGGACACGGTCGACGACCGCCTGCGCCAGCTCCGCGAGGCGGTGAACTCAGACCGCCGCATCGGCCGCAACATCGGCATGCGCTACCACGACGGCAAGCCCAGCCTGATCGAGGGCCTGCTCTCCCGCGGCGACCGCCGGGTGGGCCGCGTCATCGAGCGCGTGTGGCGCGAGGGCGGCCGGTTCGACGGCTGGAGCGAGTACTTCTCCTACGAGCGCTGGACGTCCGCGGCCGCCGCGGAGCTGGAGCCGCTGGGCGTGTCGCTGGCCTGGTTCACGACCCGCGAACGCGCCGAGGACGAGGTGTTCCCGTGGGACCACCTCGACTCGGGCCTGGACAAGGCCTGGCTGTGGGACGACTGGCAGGACGCGCTGGACGGGCGCGAGCTGGAGGACTGCCGCTGGACCCCGTGTTTCGACTGCGGCGTGTGCCCGAGCATGGGCACGGACATCGAGATCGGCCCGACGGGCCACAAGCTGCTCCCGCTGACCCCGGCGTAGCGCGCCGGGATCAGTAGTTGTTCTCGTTGTCCCCGGCGGTCGTCGAGTCCGTGACCGCGGCCTCGGCGTCGACCATCCCGTGGCCGTAGAAGCCGTTATACGGGGCGTACCCGTCGCAGTAGGCGTCCTGCGCGCCCGTGTCGTCCAGGTCGTAGTCCGCCGGGCACGGGATCGACTCCGCCTGGTCGCTGAGCATCCGCGACAGCTCCGGCGGCGACGCGTCCGGATGCTTGCTCGCCAGCAGCGCCGCCACGCCGGTCACGTGCGGCGTCGCCATCGACGTGCCGCAGAAGCGGTCGTACCCGCCCGGCACGGTCGACAGCACGCACGCCGGCTTCGGCGCCGGCTCGCCGGCGGTCGCCGGTGCCGGGGCGGCGGTCGTCTTCGGCTCGCCGCCCGGCGCGGTCACGTCGATCATGCCGAGCCCGTAGGAGCTGTAGCTCGCCTTCAGCTTGTTCTCACCCACTGCGGACACCGCGACCACGCCACGCAGCCCCGCCGGCAGCACCCGGCAGCTGCTGTCCAGCGTCCGCCGGTCCGCACCGGACGCGTCCGCCGGGCCTTCGGCCGTCTGTCCACTCGGGTCGGACAGGTCCGCGCCGCCGTTGGTGGCCGCGGCGACGGTGAGCGTGCCCTGCCGCGTCGCGTAGTCGACCGCGCGGCGCACCGCCTCGAACACCACGTGCTCGCCGTCCCGGTTGCACGTCATCAGCCACGGGTCGACGAAA
Source organism: Actinophytocola sp. (assembly GCA_035995025.1). Taxonomy (GTDB): domain Bacteria; phylum Actinomycetota; class Actinomycetes; order Mycobacteriales; family Pseudonocardiaceae; genus Actinophytocola. The sequence continues at coordinate 100,378 of DASYKY010000109.1, read as the reverse complement.
TAACTGTTGTTCGTCACCGCCATCTTGTTGACGGTGGCCCACATCAGCCCGCACACGGCGTACTCGGGGAAGATGAACCCGTCGTCGTCGACGACCTTCACCGACGCGACCCGCACGCCCGGCGCCACCCCGGCGATGCCGCGCCCGTCGTCCGCCGCCGCGATCGTGCCGGCGACGTGCGTGCCGTGCGGCGACGCGGTCGGGATCCACGCATTCCTTGCCCGGTCCGGGATCCCGCTCAGGCAGCCGGCCGACAGCGCGGGGTCAAGCGCGGCGCGCAGGTCCGGGTGGCTGGGGTCCACACCGGAGTCGAGCACGCCGACCACGACGTCGCGGCTGCCCGGGTCGATCCGCCGCGCGCGGTCCGCGTGGATGAGGTCCATGTCCCACTGCTCGGCCGTCCGGTCCACAGTGGGCACAGCGGCGGGGTTCGCGGTCACCTGCGCCTTGGTGGAGTCCGTCTCGTCGGACTTGCGCGGCCCCTGCTGCGAACGCATCACCCGCTGCGCGCTGAACGCGCGGTCGAGGCCGATCCGGTTCGGGAACCGCGGGTCCGCGGAAGTGGCCACCGCGACGCCGATCTGCGGGTAGTACCCGGTGAGCTTGCCGCACGCGCCGCGAACCTCGCGGGTCGCCGCGGCCTGCTGGGTACCGGTGTCGAAGAGCACCAGGTACCGCAGCTGCGACAGGGTGTCCGTGCACGCGGGGGGCTTGTCCGGCGGTTGTGCGTTCGCCACCACACCAGTAGTCACCAGGTTCGCCGCGAGCACGACGGCGGTGACCGCTGCCACCGGCAGGCGGCGCAGCAGAGGCACGGATGACCTCCAGGTGTTGGGGCGACCGGTCCGGGAAACCGGCAGTCCAATGATCGGACGGTAGTCACTGGACCATGCGCAGACAAGCGCACGGCCCGAATTCGACCTGGGGGTACCGTGCCAGCAGGCGGGACGCGTCACCACCGGAGTCGCCAGGACCCACCAGAAGGAGTAACGCTGACCAGGCAGGACCGGCCCAATCCCTCGGCCCCAGCGGTGCGGAAGCTGCGGTTGCGCTACACCAAGCGCGGCCGGCTGCGGTTCACCTCTCACCGGGACATCGCCCGTGCGTTCGAACGGGCGCTGCGCCGCGCACACGTCCCGATGGCGTACTCCCAGGGCTTCAACCCGCACCCGAAGGTCTCCTGGATCGGCGCCGCGCCCACGGGTGTGGCGAGCGAGGCCGAGTACGTGGAGATCCAGCTGGTCGAGATGATCGAGCCGGCGGACCTGGTGGCCATGCTCGACGCGGCCCTGCCGCCCGGGCTGGACGTGCTCGAGGCGGTCGTGGCCGGGGGCGGCGACTCGCTCGCGGACCGGGTCGAGGCCAGCCGCTGGCTGATCGAGCTGCCGCAGGTGGCGCCGGCGGAGCTGCGGGCCGCGGTGACCCGGATGCTGGCCGAGCCGGTCGTCGAGGTGGAGCGGCTGACCAAACACGGCATGCGCACGATCGACGCGCGTGCCGCGATCGTGGTGGCCACGGTGCCCGACGCGGTGCCCGAGACGGGGCCCGACACGGGGCCCGAGACCGGGCATGACGAGACCCACGCGTTGGACCCGGCACCCGCGGACCCGCCGTGTGGGATACTCGAAGTGGTCGTGCGACAGACCACACCTGTCGTGCGTCCGGACGACGTGCTGAGCGCGCTTCGCGTGGTCGCCGCTCTGGAACCGCCGGTGCCCGCGAAGGCGACCCGGATGGCCCAGGGACGGCTCGACGACAGCGGAGGCCTGTCCGACCCGTTGGCCCCAGACCGGGCACTACGCCCGGCGGGCTGACAGCTCGGCGGGCGCCCGGGGAGCGGGCCCGCTCGGAGCGACGTTGTGACTGACCTGCCGTGACCGGCCGGCGAGCGAGTTGCCCGGCGGCCACATGGTGAGAGGCGAGGATTCCCGCCGCCCAGCGGCGGAACGACAACACGCTTCACCGGAGGAGCACGGTGAAGCTTGACAACGAGGCCCCTGTGCGGCCGCGTCGGCGAGGGTTGGTGCTCAGGTACCGGCCTCCTGCGGACGCGCCCGGGGGCGAAGGAGCTACATGTCGGAAAAGACGACACCCGCCGGAAACACCGGCGGGGATACCACCGCAGCCATCTCCGCCGCACTGGCGGACCTGCCTGCCCGCATCCGCATCCACGCGCTGGCCAAGCTGCTCGGCCGCAACAGCCGCGAGGTCCTGCAGGCGGTGACCGAGGCCGGGGTGACCGGCCGGAGCGTCCAGTCGAACATCGACAAGGAGATCGCGCTCAAGGTCGCCGGGACCTTCGGCATCACCACCGGTGAGCAGGCCGCCGGGGAGCCCGCGGCGCAGGCCGAGCCCGAGGCGCCCGCGCAGGCGCGCCGGATACCGCCGACGCCGGTCTTCGCGTCCGCCACGCCGCTGTTCCAGCCGCCGGCACCCGCATCGGCGCCGGCGCGCCGCCCCGTGCCGGAACCCGAGCCCGAGCCCGAGTCCGAGGTGGAGGACGAGGACGACACGGCCGACGACGCCGCGGACACCGACGAGGACACCGGCGACGACGCGCGCCCGCGCCGCAGGCGGGGCCGCCGCGGCCGGGGCCGCGGCAAGGGCGGTCAGGACGACGGTGACGACGTCGCCGACCAGCCGGAAGACGACAAGCCGGGCAAGGCGGACAAGGCGGAGAAGGGCGACAAGGCGTCCGACAAGCCGGAGAAGGCCGAGAGGAGGCGCGGCCGGGCCAAGCCGGAGGAGGCGGACGTCGAGGACGACGACGACTCGGACGACTCGGACGACCCCGATTCGGCGAACAGGCGGCGTCGCAGGCGCAGGCGGCGCAAGGGCGGCACGGACGACGAGGGCGGCCGGACCGAGGACGATCCGCCGAACACGGTCGTGCATGTCCGCGAGGTGCGCGACGAGAAGGACCACAAGCCCGAGTCCGACGGCCGCGACGAGGTGCGCAGCGTGCGCGGCTCGACCCGGCTGGAGGCCAAGCGCCAGCGCCGCCGCGACGGCCGCGAGGCGGGCAGGCGGCGGGCGCCGATCCTGTCCGAGGCCGAGTTCCTGGCCCGCCGCGAGTCTGTCGAGCGCGCCATGGTCATCCGCGAGCGCGGTGACCGCGTGCAGATCGGCGTGCTCGAGGACGGCGTGCTGGTCGAGCACTTCGTCACCTCGTCCGGCTCCGGCTCGCTGGTGGGCAACGTCTACCTGGGCCGGGTGCAGAACGTGCTGCCGTCGATGGAGGCGGCGTTCGTCGACATCGGCCGCGGCCGCAACGCCGTGCTGTACGCCGGCGAGGTCGACTGGGACGCGGCGGGCCTCGAGGGCAAGGCCCGCAAGATCGAGCAGGCGCTGTCCACCGGTGACAGCGTGCTCGTGCAGGTCACCAAGGACCCGGTCGGCCACAAGGGCGCGCGGCTGACCACGCAGATCTCGCTGCCGGGCCGGTTCCTGGTCTACGTGCCGGGCGGCGGCGCCACGGGCATCTCGCGCAAGCTGCCGGAGAACGAGCGGCGGCGGCTCAAGGACGTGCTGAAGCGGGTCGTCCCCGAGGACGCCGGCGTGATCATCCGCACCGCGTCGGAGGGCATCGCCGAGGAGGAGCTGGGCCGCGACGTGCGCCGGCTGCAGGCGCAGTGGCAGGTCATCCAGGACAAGACCAAGGGCACCAACGGCGCCAAGAGGGTCAGCGCGCCCGCGCTCGTCTACGAGGAGCCGGACCTGCTGGTCAAGGTCGTCCGCGACCTGTTCACCGAGGACTTCGCGGCGCTGGTGATCGAGGGCGCGAACGCGTGGGAGACCGTCGACGCGTACGTGCGGCACGTGGCCCCCGAGCTGGCCGACCGCGTGCGCAAGCACGTCGGCAAGGACGACGTGTTCGCCGAGTACCGCATCGAGGAGCAGCTGCTCAAGGCGCTCGACCGCAAGGTCTGGCTGCCCTCCGGTGGCTATCTGGTGATCGACCGCACCGAGGCGATGACCGTCATCGACGTCAACACCGGCAAGTTCACCGGATCGGGCGGCAACCTCGAGGAGACGGTCACCCGCAACAACCTCGAGTCCGCCGAGGAGATCGTCCGCCAGCTGCGGCTGCGCGACATCGGCGGCATCATCGTGATCGACTTCATCGACATGGTGCTCGAGTCCAACCGCGACCTGGTGTTGCGGCGGCTGACCGAGTGCCTGGGCCGCGACCGGACCCGCCACCAGGTGGCCGAGGTGACGTCGCTCGGCCTGGTGCAGATGACCCGCAAGCGCGTGGGCACCGGCCTGCTGGAGGCGTTCGGCACGACCTGCGAGCACTGCAAGGGCCGCGGCGTGATCGTGTCCACCGACCCGATGGGCAAGTCGAACGGCTCGACCGGCTCGAACGGGTCGACCGGCTCCGGCCAGGGCGGCGGGCGGCGTTCCCGCGGCCGCGGCGAGGACAAGGAGTCGAAGGACGCCAGGGAGGCCGCCGCGAAGGAAGCGGCCGCCAAGGAGGCGGCCAAGGCCGTGCGCGACATCGCCAAGGCCACGACCAAGGTCAACGGCGACGGCCATGACGACGTCACCGACGACACGGCGTCCGAGCCGGCCACCACCGTCGAGGCCGACGCGGCGGTCGTGGCCGCAGCGAAGGCGTCCGGGCCGGACACGGCGCAGGCGGAGACCGCGCCCGAGCGGCCGGCCGGCCGCTCGCGCCGCCGGTCCCGCCGCAGCGCCGGGGAGCCGAGCCAGGTCGCCGAGCCGGTCGCCGAACCGGTGGAGACCGTCCCGGCGGGCACCGAGAGCTTCACGCGGGTGGTTGAGCCCGACGGTGCCCCCGAGCAGGCCAACGGCCGCGCGCACGAGCCCGCTGACCAGGCCGAACCCGCCGCTGTGGACGCCTCGGTGGACACCGCTGCGGACGCCTCTCTGGACGCCTCGGTCGACGCCTCGGCGGCGGACGGTTCGGCGCCCGGGGAGCAGGCGGTCAACTCCGTGCGGAAGCCGCGGCGGCGGCCGGTGCGGCGGGGCGCGTCCCGCCCGGCCGGGCCGCCCGTGTCGGCGACCCACGACGGCTGACCGGTGGCCGACCCCGGTTTGACCCCCGATTCGGCGGCCACGTAGCCTGTTGGTCGGCCCGCCTTGAGGTGGGCCGAGTCGTGCGCAGCGCTGACACGCGCGCAGCCCTCACGTTCGAGAACCGAGTAGCAGGAGAGTTCCGTCCCGATGTACGCGATCGTCAAGACCGGCGGCAAGCAGTACAAGGTCGCCGTCGGCGACATCGTCGAGGTCGAGAAGCTCGACGGTGAGCCGGGAGCGGAGCTCTCGTTCCCCGCGCTGCTCGTCGTCGACGGCGACGACGTCACGACCGACGTGGCCAAGCTGGCCAAGGTGTCGGTCCTCGGCAAGGTCGTCCGCCAGACCAAGGGCCCGAAGATCCGCATTCACAAGTTCAAGAACAAGACCGGTTACCACAAGCGGCAGGGTCACCGGCAGAAGCTGACCCGCGTCGAGGTAACCGACATCAAGACCAAGTAGGAGCTGAACAGCTATGGCACACAAGAAGGGTGCGTCCAGCTCCCGCAACGGGCGCGACTCGAATGCCCAGCGCCTCGGCGTGAAGCGGTACGGCGGCCAGGTGGTGAACGCGGGCGAGATCCTGATCCGCCAGCGTGGCACCAGGTTCCACCCCGGCGTCAACGTCGGGCGTGGCAACGACGACACGCTGTTCGCCCTGGCCGCGGGCGCGGTCCAGTTCGGCGAGAAGCGCGGTCGCAAGACCGTGAACATCGTCCCGGTCGAGGGCTGACGCCCGGCGACAGGAGCGAGACCCCTGATGAGGGGCGGGCCGGCGGTTGTGCGGCTCGCCCCTCATCTGTTTTCTCTGGAAGGTTTGCAGTGTCCCGATTCGTCGACCGCGTCGTGATCCACGTGTCCGCGGGCAGCGGCGGCAACGGGTGCGCCTCGGTGCACCGTGAGAAGTTCAAGCCGCTCGGCGGCCCGGACGGCGGCAACGGCGGGGACGGCGGCGACGTCGAGCTCGTCGTCGACTCCGGCGTGCACACGTTGCTCGACTTCCACTTCCGGCCGCACGCCAAGGCGGCCAACGGCAAGCAGGGACAGGGCAGCAACCGTGACGGCGCCGCCGGTGAGGCGCTGGAGCTGCGGGTGCCGGACGGCACGGTCGTGCTCACGGAGGACGGCGACGTGCTGGCCGACCTCACCGGCAACGGCACCCGGTTCGCGGCGGCGCGCGGCGGGCGGGGCGGGCTCGGCAACGCCACGCTCGCGTCGAAGGCGCGCAGGGCGCCGGGGTTCGCGCTGCTCGGCGAGCCGGGCGAGGCGCGGGACCTGGTGCTCGAGCTGCGCTCGGTGGCCGACGTCGGGCTGGTCGGGTTCCCGTCGGCGGGCAAGTCGTCGCTGATCTCGGTGCTGTCGTCGGCCCGGCCCAAGATCGCGGAGTACCCGTTCACGACGCTCGTGCCGAACCTCGGTGTGGTGACGGCCGGGGAGTCGACGTTCACGGTGGCGGACGTGCCCGGGCTCATTCCCGGGGCGTCGCAGGGCAAGGGGCTCGGGCTGGACTTCCTGCGGCACATCGAGCGCTGCGCCGTGCTGGTGCACGTGGTCGACTGCGCCACCTTCGAGGCGGGCCGCGACCCGGTGTCCGATGTGGACGCCCTGGAGGCGGAGCTGTCCCGCTACACGCCGGGCCTGGGCGGCAGCCTGGCGTCGCGGCCGCGGGTGGTGGTGCTGAACAAGATCGACGTGCCGGACGCGCGCGAGCTGGCGGACATCGTGGCGCCGGACCTGGAGGCGCGCGGCCTGCCGGTGTTCGCGGTGTCGACCGCGAGCCACGAGGGCCTGCGGGAGCTGTCGTTCGCCCTGGCCAAGATCGTGGCGGAGGACCGCGCGAGCCGCCCGCGGCTCGAGGCGTCCCGGATCGTGCTCCGTCCGCAGGCGGTCGACGATGCCGGCTTCACGGTGGTCGGGGACCCGGCGGAGCCCGGCGCGTTCATCGTGCGCGGCGAGCGGCCGGAGCGCTGGGTGCGCCAGACGTCGTTCGGCAACAGCGAGGCGGTCGGCTACCTCGGTGACCGGTTGGCCAGGCTGGGCGTGGAGAGGGCGCTGGCCCAGGCGGGTGCGAAGCCCGGCTGCCCGGTGACGATCGGCGGCGTGACGTTCGACTGGGAGCCCTCGACGCCGGCCGGCGTGGAGGTGCTGCTGTACGAGCGAGGCAGCGACCCACGCCTGGACCGCAACGACCGCATCGGCGCCACGGAACGCCGGGCCGCGAAGCAGGCCCGCCGAACCCCCGACTCGGAGCCCGGCTCCAACGCCGCGCCCGGCTCCGAGCCGGGCGCCTACGCCCCCGATGTCGCCCCCGATGTCGAGTCCGATGTTGAGTCCGGCGCCGATGCCATCGATGTCGAGTCCGGCGTCGACGCCTCGCTTGATCCCGCGCCCAGTGCTTCGGAGGCGACCGCCGAGCCCCGGTCGTCCGGCGGCGAACGGTCGTGAGTGACCAGGTCGCCGTGCTGTCCGAGACGCGGGCCCACATCGCCGCGGCACGGCGGGTGGTCGTCAAGGTCGGCTCCTCCTCGCTGACCACCGCGGCGGGCGGCCTCGACCCCACGCGCCTCGACGCCCTGGTGGATGCCCTCGCGGCAAGGCGCGGCGCGAGCAGCCAGGTCGTGCTGGTGTCCTCCGGGGCAATCGCGTCGGGGCTGGCCCCGCTGGGCCTGAGCCGGCGGCCGCGCGACCTCGCCACCCAGCAGGCGTCGGCCAGCGTCGGCCAGCTCGCGCTCGGCCACGCGTACGTGGCGTCGTTCGCGCGCTACGGGCTCAACGTCGGCCAGGTGCTGCTCACCTCCGACGACGTCGTGCGCCGGGCGCACTACCGCAACGCGCAGCGGACCCTGTCCCGGCTGCTGGTCCTCGGCGTGGTCCCGGTCGTCAACGAGAACGACACCGTCGCCACCGAGGAGATCCGCTTCGGCGACAACGACCGCCTGGCGGCGCTGGTCGCATACCTCGTCGGCGCCGACGCCCTGGTCCTGCTGTCCGATGTGGACGGCCTCTACGACGGCGATCCACGGCGCGGCAACGCCACCCGCATCACCGAGGTCGTCGACGAGTCCGATGTGGACCGCGTCCGCGCGGACGATGCGCCGAACGACCTCGGCACCGGCGGCATGGCCTCCAAGCTGGCATCGGCCCGCCTGGCGTCGACCGCCGGCGTTCCGGTCCTGATCGCCGCGGCCACCGACGCCGCCCAGGCCCTCGGCCCGGCCGACGTGGGCACCGCGTTCGCCGCGAGCGCCCGTCGGCTGACCCCGCGGCGCTTCTGGCTCGCGTACGCCGCGAACCCGAAGGGCCGCCTGCACCTGGACGACGGCGCCGTGGCCGCCGTGGTCGGCCGCCGCAGGTCCCTGCTGGCGGCCGGCATCACGGAGGTGACGGGCGACTTCGAGGCGGGCGACGTGGTCGAACTGGCCGACAGCACGGGCCGCACGGTGGCCAGGGGCGCGGTCGCCTTCGACGCGGCCGAGCTCCCCATGATGATCGGCCGCAAGACGCGGGACCTGGCCCCGGAACACCGCCGAGAGGTCATCCACGCGGACGACCTGGTCCCGCTGCGCCACTGACTTCGAACCCAGCCAGCACCCGCAGGGTGTCGATCAACGCCCCACAGGCATCCCGGGATCGATCGAGCGGAACAGGCCAAGCCCCACGCCCAGACAAAGAAGCGCGACGGCGGCTTCATCGACCGCCATCGGCAGCTCCCCATGCTTGGCGGCGCTCACGCCCGCCGCGCCGCCGGCGGTTTTCCCTGACCGACTACCCCTACACCTGACCGCCTCCTGGCTGCCCGGACAGCAATCCGCCCGCTGCCGCACCCGGCGAGGCCGACTCCTGACCGCCAATCTGGCTGCCGGGCTGGGCCATCCGGCCCCGCTGCACCGAGCTGGCCATCCGTTCGGTGCCGCACCTGCTGGGTCTATGCCTGACCGCCTCTGTGTCTGCCGGGCTGGCCATCCGCCCCGATACCGCACCTGCTGGGCCTATGCCTGACCGCCTCTGCGGTTGCGGGGGCTGGCCATCCGTTCGTTGCCGCACTGCCTGATCGTCTCTCTTGCTGTCGGGGCGGCCATCCGTTTGTTGCCGAGCGGGCTGGGCGTATGCGTGACCGTTCTCTTGCTGTCGGGGCGGCCATCCGTTTGTTGCCGAGCGGGCTGGGCCTATGCGTGACCGCTCCCTTGCTGTCCGGCCCGCCATCCGCCCACTGCGCACCGGCTGTCCTATGCCTGACCGTCTCGCTGGCTGCCGGGCCGGCCATCCGCCCCGCTGTTGCCGAGGTGGCGGACCAGCCGGGCGAGCTGGTCGGCGTAGTGGCGGACGAAGTCGTCGGACCCGGCGGCGGCGCCGCAGATCGCTGCGGCGGTCCGGGGCAGCGTGACCGTCGCGCTGGCCGCCGCGAACAGCGCGAGCAGCACGCACGCCGGGTCCAGGTCCGCAGGCAGCTCGCCCGCCTCCTGGCGCCGGCGGAGGTCCTCGACCTGTGCCTGGAGGAACTCGCGCTCCTGCCCGGTGTCGGCGGGTGCGTCGGTGGGGGACATGTTCGCCCAGACCATCAGGCGGGCCATGTCGCGATCGTGCAGCGCGCTCAGGGTGTAGCCGGCGACGAGCGCGTCGAGCGGCTGGTCCGCGCTCGACAGCTGGGCGCTGACCTGCTGCCACTGGTTGTTCAGCTCGGTGTAGAGGCCCTCCTTCCCGCCGAAGTAGTACGAGATCAGCTGCTTGTTCACGCCCGCCCGGTCGGCGATGTCGCTGACCCGCGCACCAGCGAAACCCTTGGCGCCGAACTCAACCTTGGCAGCGTCGAGGATTCGCGCGCGAGTGCGCTCGGGGTCTCGCTGCCGCTCGCCCGGGTTCGGTCTGCGGCGCGGGGGCTGGCCGGTCGTCATGCGGAAAACGGTAGACGATCAACGCTACGGGTGACAAATTCAAATTGAAGGTTGCCTTAATCAAACAGATGGATGATTATTGCTCCTGCCAGATCCGATGAAGGAGGGCGAACGATGTCTCAGCGTTGTCGAGTGGCGATCGTCGGCGGCGGTACCGGTGGGCTGTGCCTGGCGCAGGCGCTGCACAAGTCCGGTGTCGAGGTGACGGTGTACGAACGCAGCCGGGTGCGGACCGAGCGCCTGCAGGGCTACCGCGTGCACATCAACCCACGTGGATCACAAGCCCTGCACGAGTGTCTGCCGCCCGAGCTATGGCAGGCGTTCGTCGCCACCTGCGGCACCTCGGGCAACTCGTTCGGCTTCGTCACCGAACAGCTCGACGAGCTCCTGTTCGTCGAGGACGAGCTCACCTCGGATGCCGATCAGGACCCGGTCGCCGCGCACCACTCGGTCAGCCGGATCACCCTGCACCAGGTGCTTTCCGCCGGCCTGGACGGCGTTCTGCACCACGGCAAGGAGTTCGAGCGCTACGACCGGGCGGCCGACGGCACGATCACCCTGCACTTCGCGGACGGCACCACCGCCACGGCCGACGTCCTCGTCGCCGCGGACGGCGCCAACTCGCGGGTGCGCGGCCAGTACCTGCCGCACGCCAAGCGGCTCGACACCGGCATCCGCGCGATCGCCGGCAAGTACCCGCTCACCGAGGACACCAAGCGCGGGCTGCCCACCCGGCTCCACGCCGGGCCGAACAATGTGATTCCGCCGGCCGGCTGTGGCATGTTCGTCGCCCCGCACGAGCTCGATGCCGACCACGCGCCGACCGTGGACGGCTTCGGCGCCGACGACGAGACCGCGACCGCGGACGCCGTGCACTTCGACAACACCGGCAGCTACGTCATGTGGGCCTACGCGGCCAACGGCACGCGGTTCCCCCGCGACGAGACCGACCTGTCCGACATGGACGGTGCCGCGCTGCGCGACCTCGTCGGCCGGCTGGTCAAGGACTGGCACCCGTCCTTGCGTCAGCTCGTCGCCGGCTCACCCCCGCAGACCGTCACGCTGCTGCCGATCCGCACCTCGGTGAAGGTTCAGCAGTGGGACACGACCAACCTCACCCTGCTCGGCGACGCGATCCACAGCATGACGCCGTTCCGCGGCATCGGCGCCAACACCGCCCTGCGCGACGCGCAGCTGCTGTCCCGCACGCTGATCGCCGCCAATGGCGAGGCGGAGCTGCTCGCCGGGATCCGTGACTACGAGACCCAGATGATCGACTACGGCTTCGGCGCGGTACGTGTCTCACTGCGCACCGCCGAGCAGACGATCTCCGCGAACCGGGTCGGCCGGACCATGCTCAAGGTGGCGCTGCGTACGTTCTCGGCCATCCCTCCTCTCAAGCGCAAGGTGTTCAGCGAACTGGGCAACAAGTGACCGGGCGGTCAGGTCGTGGTGGCCAGGGCGAACGGCAGTACGGCCGGGGCTCCCGCGTCGCGGAGCAGCTTGGCCGCCACGGTCACCGTCCAGCCTGTGTCGACGCGATCGTCGACCAGCAGCACCGGACCGTCCACAGTGGATAACTGGTCTGCCAGCGCAGCGCCCACGTCGAGTGCGCGCCACACCTGCGCGAGGCGCCGGGCGCTGTTGGACTGGCGCTCACCCGCATCCCGCACGTCGAGCTCGCCGAGCAGCGGCAGCCTGCCGATCGTCGAGATCCGTTCCGCCAGGCTCGACACCAGCTTCGGCCGGCTGACCGAGCTCATCGCGACCACGCCCACCGGCCGTTGCTCCCAGCCCCACGACGCGAGCACCGCCACGCAGCCGTCGACCATGTCGTCCGGCACCGGACCGTCGGCCGGGCCGCCCGGCGCGAACAGCTCGCGCAAACGGTTGCCCCAGCCGATGTCGGTCAGCCTGCCCAGCGCGCGTCCCGGTTCGGCGAGCTCACCGGCGCCGAGCTTGCCGGAGAGCGGAACGTCGAGACCGGCCATTCCGCTCGGCCACATGCGACGCTGGTCGACGTCGACCCCGGGCCTGCGTAAACGTTCTCGTGCCTTGGCGACCGCTTCCCCCGAGACCTCCGCACTCCAGCGTGGTCCGGCGCAGTTGTCACACCGCCCGCACGGTGTGGCGTGCGGGTCGTCGAGCTGCTGGAGCAGGTACTCCATCCGGCACGTCCCGGTGCGCTGGTACTCGAGCATCGCGCGCTGCTCGGCCTTGCGGGCACCCGCGATGCCGGCGTACCGGTCCTCGTCGTAGTCCCAGCCTCGCCCGGTCGCGATCCAGCCACCCTTCACCCGGTGCACGGCGCCGTCGACGTCCAGCACCTTGAGCACCATGTCCAGCCGGCTGCGCGACAGGTCGCACCGCGGCTCGATCGCCACCGTGGACAGCGGCCGGTCGGCACCGGACAGCACTTCGAGTACCTGGCGCACCACCCGCTCCGGCGGGAACGCCAGCGACGCGAAGTACGCCCAGATGTCCTGGTCTTCGGTGCCGGGCAGGAGCAGCACCTCCGCCCGCTCGACGCCGCGGCCCGCGCGGCCGATCTGCTGGTAGTACGCGATCGGCGAGGGTGGCGCGCCGAGGTGGATCACGAAGCCGAGGTCCGGCTTGTCGAACCCCATGCCCAGCGCGGAAGTGGCGGCCACCGCCTTGATCCGGTTGCCGAGCAGGTCCTGCTCGATTCGCTCCCGCACGCTCGTATCGGTCTTGCCCGAGTACGCCGACACCTCGTACCCGTGGTCGCGCAGGAACGCCGCCACCTCGTTCGCCGCCGCCACCGTGAGCGTGTAGATGATCCCGGAACCCGGCAGCTTGTCCAGGTTCTCCGCCAGCCACGCGAATCGCGCCTGCGCGGTCGGCAGCTGCAGCACGCCCAGGTGCAGGCTCTCGCGGTCGAGCTGGCCGCGGAGCACGAGCGTGTCCTGTGCGCCGAGGTCGAGCTGGTCGGCCACGTCACGCACCACCCGGTCGTTGGCGGTGGCCGTGGTCGCGAGCACGGGCACGCCCGCGGGCAGCTCGCCGAGCAGGGTGCGCAGCCTGCGGTAGTCGGGCCGGAAGTCGTGGCCCCAGTCGGAGATGCAGTGTGCCTCGTCGACCACGAGCATGCCGGCGGACGCGGTGAGTTCGGGTAGCACCGTGTCGCGGAACTCCGGGTTGTTGAGCCGTTCCGGGCTCACGAGCAGCACGTCGGTGCGGCCGGCGAGGACGTCCTCCTGCACCTGGTGCCACTGGTCGATGTTCGCCGAGTTGATCGTGGCCGCGTGCACGCCGGCCCGGCCCGCCGCCTCGATCTGGTTGCGCATCAATGCGAGCAGCGGGGAGACGATGACCGTGGGGCCCTTGCCGAGCTCCCTTAACAGTGCGGTCGCCACGAAGTAGACGGCTGACTTCCCCCACCCGGTGCGCTGCACGACGAGCGCCCGCGTGCGGTCGACGACCAGGGCCTTGATCGCGGTCCACTGGTCATCCCGCAGCGATGCGCCGTCGCCGGCGAGTGCGCGGAGGTGTTGTTCGGCTGAGTTTCGGAGGGCTTGCTGATCCACGCCTCCACCTTGACGCATCGCGCCGTCGGCGGCCAGGAGGAACCGGTGCGAAAGGACCATTCGCACGGGTTCGTCCCGGGACCGCGATCTCGTGTGCCGCTGTCACGTACGCTGACCAGCTATGTCAGGGCGGAGGATCGGGATCATGGGCGGCACTTTTGATCCCGTGCACCACGGACACCTCGTGGCGGCGAGTGAGGTGCAGGCCAGGTTCGACCTCGACGAGGTGATCTTCGTGCCGACCGGCCAGCCGTGGCAGAAGAACGACCGGGCGGTGAGTGCGGCCGAGGACCGGTACCTGATGACCGTGATCGCGACGGCCTCCAACCCGAGGTTCTCGGTGAGCCGGGTGGACATCGACCGCAGCGGCATGACCTACACGATCGACACGCTGCGCGATCTGCGGACGGCCCATCCCGACGCCGACCTGTTCTTCATCACCGGCGCGGACGCGCTGGAGCAGATCCTGTCCTGGCGGCAGGCGGAGGAGCTGTTCGCCCTCGCCCACTTCGTCGGCGTGACCCGGCCCGGCTACCCGCTCGGCGGCGAACATCTGCCGAGCGGCTCGGTGAGCCTCGTCGACGTGCCCGCGATGGCGATCTCCTCAACCGACTGTCGAGCGCGCGTCGCCGCAGGTCAGCCTGTCTGGTACCTGGTGCCGGACGGGGTGGTGCAGTACATCTCGAAGCGCGACCTGTACAGCGCCTAGTCAACGCGCCCGGCACGGGTACTCTCTTAAGGTTCACAGGCCCGGTCAGGGCAGGTCCGATGATCAAGGAGTGACGTGGTCGCAACGCACGACGCACGCGAGTTGGCGCTGGTGGCGGCCAACGCCGCGGCCGACAAGAAGGCCAGCGACGTGATCGTGCTCGACGTTTCCGAGCAGCTGGTGATCACCGACTGTTTCGTCATCGCGTCGGCCCCCAACGAGCGTCAGGTGGGGGCGATCGTCGACAACGTCGAGGAGAAGATGCGCGAGGCCGGCACCAAGGCGATCCGTCGCGAGGGCGCCCGTGAGGGACGGTGGGTGCTGCTGGACTTCGTGGACGTCGTCGTGCACGTCCAGCATGCCGAGGAGAGGGTGTTCTACGGCCTGGAACGGCTGTGGAAGGACTGTCCGCGCATCGAGTTCGACCCGGCCCCGGCCATTGCCGAGTCGGGTGGCGCCGACGGCAGGCCGACGTGACCCTGAGCCGGCTCGTGATGTGGCGGCATGGCGAGACCGACTACAACGCGACCGGCAGGATGCAGGGACACCTGGACGCCGCTCTCACCGACGTGGGACGCAACCAGGCGCGCTTCGCGGTGCCCGCCCTGGCCCGCTTCTCCCCGGAGATCGTGGTCACCTCCGACCTGCGGCGTGCGATGGACACGGCCACGACCTTCACCGAGACCACCGGCGTCCCGCTGCGGGTGGACAAGCGGCTGCGGGAGACGAACCTCGGGCTCTGGCAGGGGATGACCAGCGCGGAGGTCGACGAGCAGTGGCCCGGCTCGCGGCAGCAGTGGCAGACCGATCCCACGTGGACGCCGCCGGGCGGGGAGTCCCGTCTGGAGGTCGCCGCGCGGGCGGCGGAGGTGGTCGCCGACCTGGACGAGATCACCAACGACACGGCCGTGCTGTGTGCCCACGGCGGGCTGATCGCCGCGTTGACCGGGCACCTGCTCGAGCTGCCGATCACCGCCTGGGCGAAGCTCGGCGGCATCGGCAACTGTCACTGGACGGTGCTGGCGCGGCGCGTGTCGAGTGGCCTGGCCTGGCGGCTGCGGGTCTACAACGCCGGGATCACGGGCTGAACCGATGCCCGCACCGACCCTGCTGGTGTTCGGGGACTCCCTGAGCTTCCAGGGACCGGACGGCCCCTATCCGTCCGACGAGGCGCGGCTGTGGCCCAACCTCGCGGCCGCGGCCCTCGGTGGCCGCACCGAGCTGTTCGCCGGCTCGGGGTGGACCGCGCGGGACGCGTTCTGGGCACTGTCCGGCGACCCTCGGGTGTGGTCGACGCTGCCCAAGGCGGACGTCCTGGTGCTGGCCGTCGGCAGCATGGACACGCTGCCCTCCCCGCTGCCCACGTACCTGCGCGAAGGCCTGCGCTACCTTCGGCCGGACGCGCTGCGCCGGTTCGTCCGGACCCGCTACCTGGCTGCCCAGCCGTGGCTCGCGCGGGCGACCCGCGGCCGGCCGGTGGCGCTGCCGGCGGAGCTGACCGTGCGGTACCTGGACAAGATGGCCGGCTCGATCCGGGCGTTGCGGCCGGGGCTGCCCGCGGTCGCCGTGCTGCCGCCGGTGCACCGGGCCGCCTCGTACGGGTTCGTGCACACCGGTCGCGGCGAGAGCGTGCGGCTGCTGCGGACGTGGGGTGAGCAGGCGGGCGTTCCCCTGCTCGACCTGGCAGACCTGGTCGGCGAGCACGTACTGAGTGGGCGGGGAAACCCGGACGGGATCCACTGGGGCTGGGAGGGTCACGAGCGGGTCGGCAAGGCGCTTGCCGAGCTCGCGGGCCGCTTGCTTGCGGGGAAAACGGACGAACACCACGTAGGCTGACCGACCGTGCCGGTTGCCGTGGTCACCGATTCCAGCGCGTACCTGCCGGACGGCTTCGCCGCCCGGCACGCGGTGCAGGTCGTGCCGCTGCACGTGCTGATCGACGACCGTTCGGGGCTGGACGGGGTGGACATCGGCCCGGCGGAGGTCGCCGAGGCGCTGGTCGGCCGGCGGTCGGTCACGACGTCGCGGCCCAACCCGGACGAGTTCGAGGCGGTCTACCGGCGGCTGCTGGACGAGGGTGCGGACGGCATCGTGTCGGTGCACCTGTCGCGCGAGCTGTCCGGCACGTGGGAGTCGGCCAGGCTCGCGGCGCAGGAGGTCGGCGTCGAGCAGGTACGGGTCGTGGACTCGCGGACGACCGTGATGGGGCTGGGTTTCGCCGTGCTGCGGGCGGCGACGACCGCGATAGGCGGCGGGTCGGGGGCGGTGGTCGAGGATGCGGCGGTGGAGGCGGCCGGGCGGACGACGACCTTTTTCGTGGTGGAGACGCTGGAGTACCTGCGGCGTGGCGGGCGGATCGGCCCGGCGGCCGCGTTTCTGGGGACCGCGCTCGCGGTGAAACCGTTGCTGCACGTCGAGGACGGGCGGATCGTGCCGCTCGAGAAGGTGCGCACGACACACCGGGCGGTGCTGCGGTTGGTGGATCTCGCGGACAAGGCCGCGTCGGCGAGCGGTGCCGCGGCGGTCGAGCTCGCGGTACACCACCTGGGTGCGCACGAGCGGGCCGCGGAGCTGGCCACGCTGCTGGACGAGCGGATTTCCGCGGCGTCGGGCTGTGTCGTGTCGGAGCTGGGCGCGGCCATCGGCGCACACACCGGGCCCGGCGTGCTCGGCGTCGTGGTGTGCCCGTCCATGCGGTGAACCGGCCAGCATTGCACGGGCCACCGACAATTCCGCGCCACTGAAGGAAATCCGACGGCGGTTGTCCACAACCGACCTGATTGTCCACAGCAGAGCGCCGACCGGCCCGGCACCGGCGTGGCCGGGCATAGCGTCGATTGCGTGATCGACACGACCTCCCGGCGCGAGCGGCGCAGTGCCCGGGCCCGCCGCCGCCTCGACCATCTGATCAACCAGGCGGGATCCGGCTACGTGGCCTCCGCACTGCCGGCGGACCAGCCCTGGCTCGACGTCTCGCTGGATGCGCCCTCGTCCGGTGACGCGGATCCCGACTGGTGGCCGGACACCGGCTCCGCGCCGCCGGAACCCGAGCCCGACCCGCCGGGCGAACCCGAACGCGTGCTGCTCGGCGCACCGCGGCCGGCGGCCGAGCCGTGGTGGCGCAGGCAGCTGAACCGCGTATTCGATCGGTGGCTGCCGGCCGCCGCCAAGGAGCGACCGCGCTGGCGGCTGGCCGCCGCCGCGGCGGCGGGAGCGGTGCTCGTCGGCGTGGCGGTCGCGGTCGGGCTCGTGATGTCCGGCTCGGGCGGCGAACGCGAGGTTCCGCCCGCGCTTCCGGCCGCCGCATCGTCCGGCGAGGTCCGGCCCGCGGGCGCGCCGTCGCCCGCCGTGCACGGCGGATCGATCGTGATCAGCGTGGTGGGCCGGGTGGCCCGGCCCGGGCTGGTCACGTTGCGGGACGGCGCGCGGGTGGCGGACGCACTCGATGCGGCGGGCGGGGCGGCTCGGGGGACGAAGCTGGGCGCGCTCAACCTCGCCCGCCGCCTCACCGACGGCGAGCAGATCTACGTCGGCGTGCCTGCCCCTGCCGGAGCCGAGCCGCAGGCGGCTCCGTCCGGCGGGGAGTCCGGCGCGGGTCCGGTCGACCTCAACGCCGCCTCCCTCACCGCGCTCGACACGCTGCCCGGCGTCGGGCCGGTGACGGCGCAGCGGATCGTCGACTGGCGCACCGAACACGGCCGGTTCGCCTCGGTCGATCAGCTGCGTGATGTCGATGGGATCGGGCCGGGCCGGTTCGCGAAGCTCAAAGACCTGGTGGTGGCCCGGTGAGCGTCCGCGACCTCGATCTCGGCTCGGCGCCGGACTGGCGGCTCGTCCCGGCCGCCATGGTCGTGTGGCTCGCGACGATGCTCGGGCTGCTCGCCGGATGGTGGTGGGTCGCTGTCGGTTCCGGGGCAGGCGCCGCCGCCGGGGTCGTCATGCTGCTGGCAGCGCGGGGCCGGGTCGAGCAGGTGCGGTGGTGGCGGCTCGGGGTGGCGTGGTCGCTGCTGGTCTGCGCGCTGCTGGTGGGTGTGGCCACCACCGGGCGGCTGCGGGCGGCCGCCGAGGACCCGCTCCGGGAACATGCGAACGCCGGTGCTTCCGGTGTGTTCCGGGTGACGGTCACCGAACGGCCGCGTCCGGTGTTCTCCGCCGGGTTCGGCGGTCAGCGCAGCGGCGTGCGGGCCGTAGTGGTGTCCGCCCAGGTCCGGGACGCCGTGGTCGCGGGCGCGGCGGTGGCGTCGCACGGGCGGGTGGTGTTGATCGCGCCCGTGGATCGCTGGTCGGCACTGCTGCCAGGCCAGGACGTCACGGCCACCGCGCAGCTGGCTCCCGCGGAGACCGGCGAGCTGACGGTCGCGGTGCTGCGCGTTCGCGGGCCGCCGGACGACGTGACCGACGCGGCCGTGTGGCAGCGGGTGGCGCAGTCGCTGCGGACCGGACTGCGGGACGCCGCGGGCGTGCTCGACCCGGAGCCCGCCGGTCTCCTGCCCGGGCTGGTCGTCGGCGACACCGACCGGTTGTCCCGGCAGGTCCAGGAGGAGTTCAAGACCGCGGGGATGGCGCACCTGCTGGCAGTAAGCGGCGCGAACCTCGCCGTGGTGTGCGTGGCGGTGCTGTTGCTGCTGCGCGTGCTGAGGGTCGGCCCGCGCGGCGCGGCCGCCGGGTCGATGGTGGCGCTGGTCGGGTTCGTGATCCTGGCCGGGCCGGAACCCAGCGTGCTGCGGGCGGGCGTCATGGGCGCGGTCGGCCTGCTGGCCCTGGCGATCGGCCGGGAACGGGCGGCGCTGCCGGCGCTCGGCGCGGCGGTCGTGGTCCTGGTGCTGTGGGACCCGGCGATGGCCGTCTTCTTCGGGTCCGAAGCCTTAGAACAGGGTTTGACCTGGTGGTACGCGGCGCGCGGGCAACATCAACTTCGGCTTGCTCCGTCTATGCTCCGTCGGACACGGCGCGCGGCCGGAACATCCGCCGATCGATCGCCTGCCGGGCCCGGTCGTGGCTGTCCGGTAGCAGGTGCCCGTAGACACGGAGAGTGAATCCCGGGTCGGCGTGGCCGAGGTAGTCGGCGAGCTCGCGGATGTTCACGCCGTCGGCGAGCGACACCGAGGCGTAGAAGTGCCGCAACTGGTGCGGGCCCTCGCGGCCGGTCGTGAGGTACCGGAGCTGGTTGCGCTGCTTCGGCACCGGCGGACCGATGATCTTCGCGGCGTGCAGCGCCGGCTTCCAGATCTCCTCCGAGAAGTTGCGGTCCTTCACGAACCCGCCGTCGTGCCACCGGAACAGGATGTTGTGCGCCCGCAGCGGGCCGTCGACCTTCTCCCACGGCAGTGAGCACGGCCGCGGCTTGTACCTCGCCGCGTGCACCCGGATGCTCTGCGCAGTCCAGTCGGCGAGCGGCACGGTGCGCTCCTGGTCGTTCTTCGGCAGCGCGAAGATATGGGCGCGGCCCACCTTCTTCAGCTGCCGACGCACCCGGATAACCCGCTCGTCGAAGTCGATGTCCTCGAGCGCCAGGCCGAGGATCTCGGCGGCCCGCAGCCCGCAGCTCGCGCCGATGATCGGGAACAGCCGGTGCTCCTTCGGGTGGGCGTCGATGAGCGCGAACACCCGCTCGTCGGACCAGGCCTGCACCTGCTCGATGGCGCGCTTCGCGCGCTGGATCACCCGCGACCGCGCGACGTTCTTCTTCACCTGCCCGTCGGCCTCGGCGAGGTCGAGCGTGCCCTGCAGGATCCCCAGCGCCTTCTCCACCGTCGCTGGCCCGATCCTGCCGCCGAGTTCGGCGAGGAATGCCTGGACCTCGCTCGGCTGGATCGACTTCACCGCGCGTCGCTCGAACACCGGGTTGACGTGCAGCCGCAGCACCTGCTCGTATCGGATCGTCGTGTTCGGGTCGCGCACCAGCGATGCCAGCCACGCCCGGGCCAGGACGCCGAATCTCTCCTGGCCGGCCTTCGGGTCGTGGTACTCGCCGCGCTCCCGGTCGGTCTCCATCTTCTGCCAGTAGAGATCGGCGGCTCGCTTCTTCGTGAACGCCTTGGTCGGCTCGCGGCCGTCCGGGTCCTGCCAGCACGCCAGCCAACGCTTTCCCTTGCCGTACCGGGCATTCGGAACGCGCTTGACCGACCCGTCGGGCTGCTTTTCCGGCCGCGTCCACTGGTCCTTTGTGTATCCCATCAGTCCGGTCCGTCCTGAACAGTGGCGTCGTTTTCGCCAGGTCTCTCGTTCGCGTGTAGGACATCGAGCAATTGTTGGAGGTGTTCTGCGGCGAGCCGGCGATCTCGTTCTGCGGCGGCCGCGGTGGTTTCGGCTTGTTCGAGTTGCCCCCGTGCGGCCGATATCTGTTGCTCAAGGCTGGGCTGAAGGATCTCGTCGAGCGAGATTCCAAGAATGGATGCGATGGCGACCGCTTCACCGAGGCGTATCGCGCGACCGGACTCATTGTTGGCTCGTTGCTCCATCCGGACGATGCCGGTGGAGTCGATCTTGTGTCCGAGGCGCTTGCCGAGTTCCTCGGCGAGTGTTGTCTGGGCGATGCCGGCCGCCTTGCGGGCGGCGCGCATCCGGGCGCTGAAAGCTCGCTCCACGACATCGGCGAGTGATGGCTCGCGTTTGCTGGCGTTGGTCTGCACGGTGGCCAGTGTGTCTGCTTGACACGCAGGTGTCAACGCGATCATCCTCTCGCCAACGCTACTCCGAATGGAGCAGTGCATCGAGAGGATCCGAGAGGGATGGACACCTTCCTCACCACCGCCGACGTGGCCAAGCGCTACCGAACGCCCGAGCCCAGCGTCCGTTACTGGCGCCAAACCGGCTATGGCCCGAAGTGCATCAAGGTCGGCAGACGCTGGCTGTACGCGCTCGCCGAGGTCGAGCGGTTCGAGCGCGAGCTGGCCGCGGCCGCTGAAGCGGCGGGCTGATGGCGCCACGACGGAATTCGAAAAAAGGGCCGGCCGGCCGCTTCCAGGCATACCGGCCGACCCAGTTGATCAAGTCAGGAGATTGCACCCGAAACATGACCAGTCCCCAGCTTATGACCAGCGCTCCCTCGAACGAGCGTGCGATGTCCCCGTGGCAACACCTCAAGCTCGAGCTCGCCCTCGCCGCACCGTACCTCGAGCGGCCCGGGGGAGCGTGTCCCGACTGGTGCACCACCGGGCCGCACCCGTGGACGACGCCGGCGATGTGGCCCGACGACTGGACGCGCGTGCACCGCCAGGAGTTCGGCGACGCCGCCGGCGTGATCGTGGTCGTCGAGCAGTACGAGAACCTGCGTGCCGACCACGAACAGGCCGACCGAGCGCACGTCGTGATGACCGGCCGAGTCGACGACGGCATGGACGGCGTGGCGGCCGCCCACCTGGCAGGTGCGCTCGTGTCCGCCGGCCACCTCGTGGACCGGGTGAACGGCGACCTGTCGTGACGTCGGACGTGAAGCCGCGGGCGCTGCTCGACCACGGCCCGCATGTGCAGCGGCTGCTCGCCGAGCTGAGCGAGCTGCGTGGCGAGGTGACCCGCGTCCGCGACTGGCTGGCCAACCGGCCGGCCGACACCGACCCTGCCGCCGCGGTGCGTGCGGTGGTTCGGCTGCGAGAGCTGCGGCTGCAGGCCTGCGACATCTATCAGGAGCTGCTCAAGGCTCACGAGATACATCCGCTGCCACGCCAGACCGCTGCGACCGCGGCGCGCTGGGCGATTGAGGACTTCACCGAGCTGATCACCGAAGTAGTGACGGCCACCGCGCCGAACGCCGCGGCCGCGGAGCCGGGTGAGCCGACGTGACGGCGCTGATCGCGTGGCTGGCGTTCGTGGGGCTGGCGGCTGGTGTCGTGGTGTGGAACGTGGTCGCCGACCGGGCGGCGAAGCGGGCGGTCGAGGCGGGGCTGCGCCGCGAGCTCGGCTGGATGTCCGCCCAGCTGGGCCGGCGCGGGGCCACCACGGGCCGGACAGGCCCGGGCCGGCGGCGGCAGGGGGCGCGATGAGCATCCGGTGGCAGATCGAACCGATGCCGCGCTGGCCCTACCGCGACACCGGGGACGGCCGGAAGCCGAACCCGTTCCGCTCGACGTTCGACGACACGCTGCGCCTCCTCGAGGAGGAGCTCGACCACCTCGACGTGACCGGCGCCGTCGCGGTCAGGGTGGTCGCCCGTGACGCTGATGTGCGCCGTGACGGCATGCTCCGCGCCCGCGCCGATGTCCTGCACCCCGGCGTCGCGATCTCGTTCCGTTCGGCCAGCCACGGCGACCTGACCTACCCGTGCGACCAGTTCTACGCCCGCTATTACGGCGAGGTCGGCTGGCAGGTCAATCTCCGCGCGATCACGTTGGGGCTGGAGGCGCTGCGCAGGCTCGACCGGTACGGCATCGCTGGCCGTGGCGAGCAGTACGCCGGCTGGCGCGCCATCGAGGCCGCTCCCGCGGTGACGTTCGCGACCGCGGATGAGGCCTACCGGTGGCTGCGGTCGTTCACCGGCGCCGCCGAGCACACCCACCTCAGCGTCGTGCTCACCGCCGCGGCCGCGCGGGCTCGCCGCAACCGCGAGTCCGGTGATCAGTCCACATGGGACCGGTACCGCGCGGCGCGTGAGCTCCTCGAGGCCGAGGGGGCAGGGTCGTGACCGCGGTGCCGCCGATCCCCGTGACCTGCGCGCACCGGCCGACCATCGGCGGCCTCGTGCGGCCGTGGATCAACGTCGAGCTCGCCGACGGCGGGCTGGACTTCCGCAGCCAGCACCGGCGCCGCGCCGAACACGCGATCACCGCGCGTCTCTGCCAGGTGTGCGGTACCCCGTTGCGGCACCCTGTCGTGCTGCTCGGCGGGCCGGATCAGTTGCGGCGCCTCATGTTCGGCGAGCCGCCGCTGCATCCGGAGTGCGCCGCCTACACCAGCTATGCCTGCCCGATGGTCGCCGGCCGGATGGCCAGCGCACGCACGGCGCCAGCGCTGGCCGAGGGGCCCCGTGGCGCGGCTTGCCCGGACGACGGGTGCGACTGCGGCGGCTGGACCAACCACAGCAACCCCGGCGGTGCTGACGCCCACCGCGAACCGCACCCGTGGTTCGCCATCTACGCCACCGCCTACAGCCACGTCCGCGACCAGCACGGCACGCTCCTCGCGATCACCAGCCCCGACGCCGTCCGACGTGTCCGGCTCGTCTCACGGCCCGGCGAGGGCCGCTACTGGCGCGCCGTCCGCGACGCACTCGCCGGCTACGAGCCGCCGGCCTTCGTATCGGCCAGAGAGTGATCAGCAATGGCCGAAACCTACTGGCGCGCCCCGGAGGTCGAGGTCGCGCGCCGGCTGGTCGTCGTGCGCCCGGCTGCGGCACACTACGAACACTCGCGAGCAGGGAGATCGACCGATGGCACTGTTCTTGGCTTACACACCCGAACCGGACGAACTCGACGTGCTGGTGCGCCACGGTGCGCCCGACGTCACTGGGGAAGAACTGTTCGATCGGGAGGACGCCGTGACGGCAGGCTTTTTCCGGCTGCAGGCGTACTGCTCGCGCAACCCGGGCAACGAGCGCTACCTGTCGCGGCCCAAGGGCTTGGAATTGGCGCAGCCGTGGGTGCTGGACGCCCTGTGTGTCCCGCTGCCGAACCGACCGGCACTGCTGCACACCCCGGGCGGCCCGGGCACGATGTGCCGAATCGAGGGCTGCCTGGACCGCTGCCTGGACGAGTCGTGCGACTGCACGATCGGCGCATGGCAGGAGGGCGCCGACTTCAGGCTCTGCCTGATGCGCTGACCTCGCCGCCACAGCGGCCACCTGGTGGTGGCCACTGATGGCGTACTCGCTGCACGAGGACAATCTGGGCCGAGACCCGCGCTGGATGGCGCTGGCGCGGCTCCACGAACCCGATGACGCCCCGGACGTGCTCGAGCTGCCCCCGGCTCGCCGCCGGGCGTTGATGAACCGGCGCAAGAAGCGGGTGAGTGAGCTTCAGGCCGCGTACTGGCGGATAACGCTCGAGTCGGCGCTGCACAAGGACGACGGCTACATCGGCATCGAGGCCGCGCTGGCGTGCTGCTTCGAGGAGACATGGATCCTCAAGACGCTGGCGACCGCCGTGCGGGACAAGCCGCCATTGCTGCACCGGCCGGGCGACACATGCGCTGAGAAGAACTGCATCGACGCGTCCGGGCCGTGGCGCGATGGCTACGAGTACCGGATCTGCGCGTTCCTCAAGCGGAACCCCTCGAAGGCCGAGCAGGAGCGCCGCAAGGCCCAGAAGGACGACAGCCGGGACCCGCGGCTGCGCGACTTCGTCTACGAGCGCGACGGCGGCTGCTGCCGCTACTGCCGCTCCGGCCCGCTGAACCGGGTCGGAATGGGCCGGGCGAAAGACACCCGCCGCGCACCTGAGTTCGACCACGCCGACCCGGACCGCAACGCCGGCCCGAACGCGGTGAACCTCTACCTGGCGTGCAAGCGCTGCAACCGGGACAAGAGCGACGACGGCTCCATTCGCCGCACCGTCCGCGAGTTCGGGTGGCAGCTGCTACCCGTGCCCTCTGAGCAACTGAAGGCGTACTGGCAGGACCGCGGCGAGCAGCTGTTCGACCGCCCGGAGCCGGGCCAGCCGAGCCCGGCGGACGCCATCCCCGACACCTATCGCGACACCCCTGCGGACACCGCTGTCGACACCAATCCGACACCTCTTCCGACAGGTGTCGAAACACCGTTGCCCACAGCTGTCCCTCACACGTCCGCGGCCGCTGTTCAGCTCGCCGAACCCGCAGGTGAGCGACAGGAGCACCTCTCGTCGCTGTCCTCGCCGATGTCCGGGTCGGGTCGGGTCGGGCAGCAGTATCTCGGTGTTGGCGGCCAGCCAGTCCGCGATGCCTCCGCGCCCGACATCTACCACCGCCGGTCCCGCGCACCCGACCCCAACCCGACCGTTGAGCCGCGGGCGGGTCCGCCATGAGCCGGCGGCGCAGCGCGTGGCAGGAGTGGCGGTTGGACCGGCTCGCCGACCGGATGGACCTGCGGCACCTGGCCCAAGAGGTCGGGTGCGACGACTGCGATGCCGAGGTCGGCAAGCCGTGCGTGAACCGGTACGGCGAGCCGCTGCTGAAGATGGATCACGTCAGCCGGATCAGGAAAGCCGAGCGGGCACGGGGAAGGGGACAGGCATGCTGACGGCCGACCGGTGGGAACACCTGTGGTGGCAGGCGTTCGCGTGGGCGCAACGCCGGGGCTTCCACGGCGAGGCGGCCGCGCGTGACGCCTGGGCGCACATGCTCGCCCAGCACGGCGACCCGCCGCGCTACGAGGTGGTCGACCTGCCGGCGCGGCCCTACCCGCCGCGGGACCTGTTCACAGTGGACCGCTGGCAGATCGAGGTGCTGCGCGGGTTCCGGCTCGCCGAAGTGGCGGCGTTCTACCCCCGCACGCCACCGCGGCCGCTGTGCCGGGTGTTGGGGTGAGCGTCTCGGTGTGCCAGGTGTGCGGCCGGCCGTCGGACCTGTTCTTGTGCCACCGGGACGTCGGTGAGCTGGTGACCGCGTTGCGGTCGCTGGCCACCGGCGGCGTGCTCCGGATGGTCGAGGTGTCGCGGCCGCGGTGGCGGATCCCGGAGCTACCGACCCGCATGGTGATCGCGCACAGCCCGGGGCTGCTCGCCGAGCTCGAGGTGACGATCGCCCGACAGCACCGCTTCGGCGGCGCCGGCGGCCGCGCGGGGACCGAACCGCCGCTGCCGGTGCACCTGGCCGCGGCCGAGCTCGCCGCCGTGGCGCGGAACACGATCGGCACGTGGGCGCGGGACGTCGCCGAGCTGCACCCGCACCTGCAGCTGCCGGGCACGCACGCCGCGGCCGCCGCGTGGCTGGCCACCTTCCCGACTCTGCTCGCCGAGCACCCGTCGGCCGGCGAGCTGCACGAGGACATCACCGTGCTGGCGCGCCGGATCCGCACGATGATCGACCGCCCGCCGGACAAGGTCTACCTCGGCATCTGCTCGGCCCGGCTGCAGCAGGTCAGCGCCCGCGAGTGGCTGCTGTGCCCGGTGGACATCTACGCCGAGCGGGACAAGCAGGTGGTTCAGTGCCCGAAGTGCGGCACAACCCACGACGCGGCGTGGCGCCGGGACCGGATGCTGCTCAAGGTCGACGGCCAGCTGGCCACGGCCACCGACGCGAGCCGGGCCCTGTCGGCGTACGACTGCCCGGTCACCGCGTCGCAGATCCGGAAATGGGCGTTCCGGCAGAAGCTGACCCCCCACCCGCCGCACCCGGACGACCCGCGGTGCTACCCGCGCTACCGGATCGGCGACATCCGCACGCTGCTCGCCGAGGCGGCGAGCGAGGACGGAGGTTCGGCAGCATGAGGTACCTGATCGTTGCGGCCCGGTGCAAGATCGGCATAGCCCTGAAGCTGATGGGTTGTGCCCTGATCCATGGCCGCGGTCGGCACCTTTGGGGCCCGGTCCACGAGCACGCCGGCTACCGGAGTCAGGCCTGCCGATCGTGCGGCAAGTACCGGGACCCTCCGCATGCAGCGTGAGCGTGTCGCTTGCGTCTGACCTGGTGGAACGCTTAGCCTGCGCACAGTAGGTGATCTGTCCCCAGAGGACTCACCTGTGCCTCGTCTTCCATTTAGGGCCGCCACCCTCGTGGTCGGAGTGCTACTGCTGGGCTCGTTGTAGCTGTGGTAAGCGCGGCCCGCCGCCGCAGCAGGATCGACCCGCGCCGACCAGCACGGCGCGGGTCGCTGCTGTCGGGGAGTGGTCATGCCCGGTGAGACGGTGGCCAAGGGCTACGGCAGGGAGCACGTGCGGGAGCGCGAGCACTGGACCCGGGTGATCAGGGAACAGCGCGGGGTCCGCTGCCACGCTCGGACGTGCGTGATGCCGAGCAGGTGGATCCGGTGGGACGACGAGGTCAAGGAGCCCTGGGATCTCGGGCACACCGAGGACCGCACGGCGTGGACCGGACCAGAGCATCGGCGGTGCAACCGCCGAGCGGGCGCGGTCAACTCGAACCGCACAGGCAACCCAGGCTCGAGCAACCCCAGGCGACGCACGCGCAGACGTACCGGGCTGGTCGAGGTGAGCGTCGACCCGAGCGAACTGTGAGCAGGTAACAAACAGACCGTACGGTCTGTTATCCATGTCAGAAGCACAAACCACACACTTTGCGCCGGGGTAGGGGGTGGGAAATCAAGATCAAACTTCCTACTCGTCCGAGTCCAGTCATGCCCCGAATCTCCCCCCGGAGCCCTGGGCGCCACAAAGTGTGCGTTTACCTGTTTTTTCAAACCGCTCGGTCGGTTTCTGAGCGGCACGACAAAGTGTGCAGTTTGTTGTTTGCGTCAGAATTTCTATTGACGATTTCTTTGGAAAATCGGTACGACAAATTCTCGTGACGAGAATGGGTCACGAGAAATTCGGAGGAGGTGATCATGACCCCGATTATGGGTCTGCTGCCCCCGGCCAACATCCGGCCGCGCGGCGTGCGTCTGGACGCTGACGGTGATGCCTGGGTCGACCTACCGGCGGCCGAGGTGGTCGAGGCGGCCAAGGTCAACGGCTGCCCGGTGATCATCCTGGCCAGGGACGTGCCGGCGGCGAACGCGTTCCGCCGTGAGCACGGACTGTCGCGTCGGCAGGTCGTCTACGCCACGGAAGCGAGCGTCCGCGGATACACCGACTGCGAGATCGTGGTGCTGCCCCGGTGGCATGAGCGCCGCGACGCCGAGCGGATCTGGGCGGCGATGCTGCCGATGCTGTTGTGCAACAGGCCGCCACGCGCCGAGGACTGATCAAAAAAAATGCGGCCTGCGCCGATTCCGGACGAGGCGGTGTGGGACGGCGCCCAGCGGATGGTCGTGGCCGCCCCGGACGGCGACCTGACCCACTCGACGATCGCGCCGGTCGAGGTGCTTGTCAGCCCATCATGACCTCCGAGGAAGAGCGGCTCCGGCGGGCCGCCGACCGGCAGGCCCGGTACCGCGAGCGGGTCAAGCTGCACGGGCGGGGCGACCACTCGAAGTGCCTGCCGGACGCGGCGTGCCGACGGCCGGCGCCGGCGCCGGCCGACCTGAAGGAGCCGGGCGGTGACGCGGCTGAGGGCGTGACGCGTGACGTCACGGCACCCCCAAAAAACGAGGCGTCACACCGGCCGCCACCTGCGGATTTGGGTCCGGCGGGCCGCGAGCTCTGGGACCAGATGGCGGGCTTCAAGTTCGCCCCGCACCACATGCTGCTCCTGACCCGGCTGTGCCGGAAGGCGGACCGGCTCGAGGAGATGGACGAGGCTCTCCGCGGTCGGGGCTGGATCCATCTGGTGGAGCCCCCGGACGGCGACGGCACGGTGGTCGAGGTGGTCGTCGACAAGTTGCTGAGCGAGATCCGGCAGACGGAGATCGCGCTGAAGCTGGACGTCGCCGAGCTGCGGCACGCGGGCCGGCCGGCCGCTGCGAGCCCGGCCGCGCCGCCGGCGCCGGATCCGGTTGCGGAGGGTGGGGCCGAGGGTGGCAAGCACCGGGGCCTCGCCTCGATCCGAGGCGGACTCGACACTACGGGGTGACCTGCAGCCACGGGTCGACGTCCACCCGCCATACCAGCGGACCCTCGCCGAGGGGGTCATCGCAGTCGCTCGGCTGGCCGGGCTGGAGCTGGACTTCTGGCAGCAGCAGGCCCTGGTCACGCTGTGCTCGGTCCGCGAGGACGGCAAGTGGGCGGCGTTCGAGTACCTCGAGTGCGTCGCAAGGCAGAACGGGAAGGGCGGGATCCTCGAGGCGAGGGTGCTGGCCGGGCTGTTCCTCTTCGATGAGCGGCTGATCTTGTGGAGCGCTCACGAGTACAAGACCTCGATGGAGGCGTTCCGGCGGGTCGACGAGCTGCTCCGCAAGATGGGCACGTCGATCAACCAGAACCTGATCGCGATCGACGATGGCGAAGGCCACACGATCATGATCAAGGTTCACAACACGAACGGCGAGGAGTCGTTCGAGCGGCTGGACACCAGGCAGCGGTTGAAGTTCGTGGCCCGGTCGAAGGGCTCCGGCCGAGGCTTCTCCGGCGACCTGATCATCATCGACGAGGCGATGTTCTACACCGCGACCCAGCACGCCGCGCTGCTGTTCGCCCTGAGCGCCCGGCCCAACCCGCAGATCATCTACACCAGCACGCCGCCCCTGGACGGCGACTCCGGCGAGCAGCTCTTTGACCTGCAGGTTCGCGCTGAGGACATGCTGAAGGGCGCCGAGGCGGCCGCCGAGGAGGCGCTGGCGGTGCGGATCTGGGGCGCTGAGGGCGACCTGGACCACCTCGACAGGATCGATCTGGACGATCCGCGGAACGTCCAGATGGCGAACCCGGCGTTGAACATCCGGGTGACGATGGAGACCGTCCGGCGGGAGCGGCGGTCGCTGCGGGCCAACGGCGGGCTGGAGTTCGCGCGGGAGCGGCTGGGGATCTGGCCGCTGCCCCGGTCGATGGCCGGCGGGGTGATCGACCGGGAGCTGTGGGCGACGCTGCAGGACCCGGAGTCCAAGCGGGCCGGCGATGTCGCGATCGGGGTGCGGATCGCGCCGGAGCGGGACTACGCCGCGGTGGCGTTGTACGGGCCGGGGGAGGACGGCAACGGGCACGCCCGGCTGATCGCCCGGCGGGCCGGCACGGCGTGGATCGTGCCGATGCTGGTGACCCTGCGGGACGAGCTGGACCCCATCGCGATCGGCATGAACACCGCGACGTTCGCTTCGCTCGAGGCCGGGCTGTCCGCCGAGGGGTTCCTGCTGCCGGAGACGCCGTCGCATCCGTGGCGCGGTGAGCTGTTGGTGATCAACGCGACGGACTCGGCGGCCGCGTGCGGGCACCTGATCGACGCGGTGCGGGACATGACGTTCCGGGTGAGGCCGGATCCGGAGCACCCGGAGGTGCTCGACGACGCGGTGCTGGCGGCCAAGACCCGACGGGTGGGCGACGCGATCGCGTGGTCGAGCAAGGAAGACGAGGCGGAGATCAGCCCTGTGGGGGCGCTGACCGACGCACGATTCACCTATATCAGCAGGTCAGAGGCCCTTGAGACGGAGACGCTCGAGGGCTCGTTGATGGCGTAGGAGGACACGTGATCACGATCCGGATGCCGGCGCCGTCGAGCCTGCTGGTGGCGAACCTGCTGGGCGCGGTCGGCCTGCTGGTCATCGTCGCCGCGGTGGGCATGCTCGTCGGGTGGTCGTGGGCGCTGCTGACGGGCGGGATCTTCCTCGTCGGGCTGAGCCTGGTGGCCACCTCGCACGCCGCGGCGGCCGCCGAGGAGACCGCTCGGAAGGCGGTCACCGACGGCGATCACGCGCGGCTGACTGAGGTGCAGAGCGCGGCATGAAGCCGTGGCTGCTGCCGGCGAGTCGCCCGGCGCCCGTTGAGCCGGCCTCTGTGCCGCCCTCGTCGCCCGGGACGGAGCTGTCCTACCCGGTCGGCCGGGCGGTGGTGGAGCCGTTCGACAAGGCGCACGGGCACGACGACAGCCAGTTCGTCCCGGAGGAGTACGGGAACTACCTGGCGACGTCGAACGAGATCTACTCGGCGGCGCAGCTGCGGGCCCGGCTGATGGGCACGGTCCCGATGCGGTTGTTCAAGGGCCGCACCGAGGACAAGCGGGCGATGCCGGATCACCCGGCGTCGAAGCTGCTGGACTTCGTGAACCCGCACTGGACGCCGGCGCGGCTGGCTCGGATGGACGAGCTGAGCATGTGCCTGTTCGGCGAGTCGGTCTGGGCGATCCACCGCGAGAACGGGGTGCCCAAGGAGATCTGGTGGCTGAAGCCGTCCCGGCTGCTGCCCGTGCCGGACGAGGAGGACTACCTGTCGGGGTACCTGTACGAGTCGCAGGTCAACGGGCAGATCATCCGGTTCGATGCCGACGAGATCGTGTGGTTCCGGTATCCGAACCCGCTCGACGAGTTCAGTGCGTTCAGCCCGATCTCGGCGGCGCGGCTGGCCGCGGACACGGCGTCGGCGATGATGCAGGCCAACCGCAACCTGCACAAGCAGGGCGTGCAGATCGCCGGCATGGTGACCCCGAAGGGTGACCGGGTCCGCTACACCCCGGACCAAGCGCGCGAGCTCGCCGACGACCTGCAGACTCGGTTCGCCGGCGCGAAGAACGCGCACCGCTGGGCGGTGCTCCGCTACGAGGCCGAGTTCCACCCGGTGACCTTCTCCCCGAAGGACGCCGAGTTCGTGCTCGGTCTGGGCCTGACGCTGCGCCAGGTGTGCAACGCCTACGGCGTGCCGTCGCCGCTGCTGAACGACCTGGAGCACGCGACCCTGGCGAACGTCCGCGAGTTCCAGCTGGGTCTGTGGGAGCACGCCCTGGTGCCCGACTCGTGGCTGAAGGCGCAGGAGATCGAGGAGCAGTACCTCCCGAAGTTCCCCGGGTTCAACGACCTGCCCGACTACGTCGAGCCGAACTTCGATCACGTCGCGGCGCTGCAGGTGGCGAAGTCGGCGACCTGGGACCGGGACCGCCAGGCGCTCGAGGTCGGGGCGCTCACGATCAACGAGTGGCGCCGCAAGCAGGGCCTGCCCGCGGTGCCGTGGGGCGACGCGTTCTGGGCGCCGGTCAACAAGGCCCCGGTCGAGGACGCGAAGGCGCTGCCGCCGGCGGCTGGCGATGGCGAGGAGTCGGCGGCCGGGCCGTCGCCGGTCGAGGACGCGCAGGCGCTGTCGGTGCGAATCAACGCGGCCGGCATCTTGATCCGCTCCGGGTTCGACGCGAAGGCGTCAATGCGGGCGCTGAAGCTGCCGGAGATCGAGTACCTCCCGGTTCGGCCGGTGACGGTCCAGCCGATCGCGGCGGCCGAGGGTGGCGAGACGGATCCGGCAGCGGACCCCGCGGTGCCGGACGGCGCGCCCGTGGATCCGCCCGACGATCCGGATGCCGAGCCTCCCGATGACCCGCCGGATGACGCCCCGGCCGAGGACGCGCCCGAGGTGCCCGAGGAGCTGGCCGCCGAGGCGCTGCGCTGGGCGCGGGTCCTGGCGGCGATGGAGACCGAGTTGAGCATGAACGGGCACGGAGGGCACTGATGGCCGAGCACAAGCTGGCGTACGGCCGGGCGCAGCTGGACCGCGCGACGCTGGCCGACGGCGCACCGATGACGTTCGTGGCGTCCACGAACAAGATGAACCGCTACGGGTACGCGCTCCGCAACGACGGGTGGCGGCTGGACAACTACAACGCCAACCCGGTCGTGCTGTGGATGCACAACGTCTGTGCGCCGCCGATCGGCAAGGGCGTCGCCCTGTCGAAGAGCAACAAGATCATCCTCGACAAGACCGAGTTCGACACCGAGGACGAGCTCGGCGCCGCCGTCGACTCGAAGTACCGCCGCGGGTTCCTCAGCGCGGTGTCGGTCAGCTGGGACTTCACCAAGAAGGACGGCACGCCGGTCCTGGACTGGTGGCGGCTGAGCAACGACGAGATCCAGAACGAGATGTTCTACGACCTCTGCGAGGTCAGCGCGGTGACCGTGCCGGGCGACCCGCGGGCGGTGGCGAAGCAGTCTCGGCTGGCGCTGGTCAGCCTCGGCAAGGAGCTGGTCGAGCTGTTCGACGAGCAGGAGCACGGCTCGATCACGAAGCCGGAGCTGCAGGCCGCGGTCGCCGCCGAGCTCGAGCGGCTCGGCATCGACCTCACCGCGCTCGGCCAGGCGCCGCGCACCGGCCCGAAGGCCGACCCGGACGAGCCACCCGGCCTCGCCCCCGAAGACGTCCACCCGGCGGCAGACGAGCCGGTCGGTGTGGATCAGGATGCCGCGCGCAATGTGCTCGCGGCCTTCGCTCTCCAGGAGGAGGAGACGATCGATGAGTGACACCGTCACGCTGGAGACGATGGCCACGGACATCCGGGCCCGGCTCGACGCGATCGACAAGAGCATCTCGGACCGCACGTCGGACGAGGCGCTGACCAAGCTGGTGCGCGACGCGATCGCCGGCCTGTCCGACGACGAGAAGCGCAAGCTCCAGTTCGGCGGCGGCGAGGACCGCAAGCTGGTCGGCACCAAGTACGCGCGGTGGGGCCTGTCGATCGCCGACGTCGAACACCTGCACGACCTGCAGTCCAGCCTCCGCGGGCAGCGCAAGATCAACGGAGGCGTGTACGAGGGGCCGTCGGAGTCGCTGGCCAACACGTTCGAGGCGATCTCCGATGCGTACTACCTGTCGCAGGACCAGGTCCGCGAGCTGGACCGCAAGGCGCTCGACGACCTTTTTCCGCGCATCCCCTTGTCGGAGTTCCACGGCAAGGACCGGGCGCTCGCGAAGAAGGGCAAGTTCGAGCTGACCGGCGCCTATCAGCGGGCGGCGCTGGCGATGGACACCGCCGAGTCGGGGTTCGGCTCGCAGCTGGTCGGCGCGCAGTACGTCGGTGAGCTGTGGGAGGCGCCGCGCAAGCTGGGCCGGGTGTTCCCGCTGATCGACTCCTTCGAGATGACCGACCCGACGGCGTACCTGCCGGTCGAGGTGGACATCCCCGAGATGCTGTATGTCGCGGAGTCGACCACGTTCAACGCGACGAACTACGCGACCAGCAAGACGGGGTCGCAGCGGGTGCAGGTGGACGCGAAGAAGTTCGTGATCCACCAGATGTGGTCGGGCGAGATGGAGGAGGACTCGATCATCGCCTACATCCCGTTCCTGCGCCGGCAGGCGTCGATGTCGGTCGCGCACTACTCCGACAGCCTCGTGCTCAACGGTGACACCACGAACTCGGCCACCGGCAACATCAACCTGGACGACGCCGACCCGGCGGACACCAAGCACTACCTGGCGTTCGACGGCATCCGGCACGCCGCGCTGGTCGACAACACCGGCAACGCCGTGGACGCGGCCGGCGCACCGACCCTGGCGCTGCTCAACGCCCAGCGCGGGAAGATGATCGACCTCGCGAACAAGGTCGACTGGGGTCACCCGATCAACGCGAACGAGCTGGTGCACCTCGCGGACCCGGAGACCGCGGACAAGCTGGCGCTGCTGGACGACGTGCTCACGGTCGACAAGTACGGCCAGAACGCGACGATCCTCAACGGCGAGCTGGCGAAGATCCTTGGCAACCCGCTGGTGTCGACGATCGCCATGTCGAAGACCGAGGCCGACGGCAAGGTGTCGACCACCGCGAACAACAACACCAAGGGTCAGATCTCGACGTTCAACACCCGCGGCTTCAAGGCGGGCTGGCGGCGTCGGGTGATGGTCGAGACCGAGCGGCTGCCCGCGACCGACCAGACCCGCATCGTCTACAGCATGCGGCTCGGGTTCGGCCGGTTCACCCCGTCCGGCGCGGCGTCCGGCATCGAGGCCGCTGCGGCGCTCTACAACCTGTCCATCTGACCGACCGACGAGTGAGGGCCGCGCCCGGCTGGGCGCGGCCCTTCGCATTGGAGCATCCGTGTCTCGCGCCACTCAGATCGAACGCATCATCGCCAAGGGGCAGCTGGTCCCGCTGGTGTTCATGCAGGACGCCGTCGCGGCGTCCCAGACCGATGTCCAGCTGCTGGTCGCCGAGGTTGCCTCGGCAGCCGCGAACGCTGTCGACGGCTACGTCATGCCCTTCGACGGCGAGATCGTCGCCGTCACCGCCCGGCTCTCGGCCGCGGCGACGGCCGGCACGCTCACCGTCGGCCCGACGGTCGGCGGCACGGAGAAGACGGACCCGACTCTGTCGGTCACGACCGCCCAGTCGGCACGCGACACGGCCCCGCGCGGTGCCGCGGTGTTCGCCGCCGGCGACCTGGTCGGCGCCGAGATCACCACCGACGGCACCTGGGACGCCACGACAGCCGACCTCGCCGTGGTCGTCTGGGTGCTGCTGCACCTCGAGGGGATCTGATGGCCGGCGAGGTCCTGCAGGGGCCGGTCGAGTTCGTCCGTCGCGCTGACGGCCGGATCGAGATCAAGTCGGCGCCGCCGAACACCCTGATGTCCCTCGAGTTCCTCAACCGGGCCGACCCGGCGGTGTTCCGAGTCGGCGGCCGGGAGGTCACCCTGGCCGGCCAGGTCACCTATCGAGTCGTGGGCTGGGACAACGTCCAGTCGGCGCTCATCCTCGAGCGAGTCGGAGGCGGAGTCTGATGCGCTACACCGTGCGACACCGCTACGCGGCCGCGCGCGACGGCCAGACGTTCGGGCCGTGGGAGCCGGGCACCGAGGTCGAGCTCGACGAGCCGGACGCCGAGTGGGTCAACCGAGACTCGGCGGACACGCTGAAGCCGGTCACCGACCCTCACCCGGAGCCGGAGCCGGAGCCGGAGCCGGAGCCGGAGCCGGAGCCGGAGCCGGAGCCGGAGCCGGAGCCGGAGCCCGAGCCCGAGCCCGAGCCCGAGCCCGAGCCCGAGCCCGAGCCCGAGCCGACGAAGGTTCCCCGTGGTCGCGGACGGGCGAAGCCATGAGGCCCTCGCAGATCCAGGAACTCGCGGCGACCGGCGACGTCACCACCCGCGACACCTACCTGCGGGGCGTCGTGCTCACCGCCGCGGCGGCCACGTCGACCGTGACGGTGAAGGCGGGCGGCTCCGGCGGCACCACGATCCTCACCCTGTCGGCGATCGCGAACACCACGGCGACCGTCCAGCTGGACGACGTGCAGTGCTCCGAGGGCGTGCACGCCACGCTGACCGGCGCGGCCGCGGTCGCCTCCTTCATCTACGCCTGAGGGGGTGCAGCTGTGGATCCGTGGTACTGCACCCGGGAGCAGGTCAAGGCCGCGCTCGACAGCAAGGAGACGGCGCGCAACAACGGCCAGGTGGACCGGGCGATCGGCCGCGGGGCGCGGTCGGTGGACGAGCAGATGCACCGCCGCGACGGCGGGTTCTTCCCGACGGTGGCCACCCGCTACTTCGACTGGCCCACCGAATATTCCAGCAACGGGTACCGGTTGTGGCTCGACGAGCACGAGCTGATCGAGCTCACGTCGATCGAGGCGGGCGGGACAGCGATCAGCGGGTACCTGCTGGAGCCCCGCAACGACGGCCCGCCCTACTCCAGCGTGGACATCAACCGGTCCACATCGGACACGTTCATGCACGGCGACATCGCGCAGCGGCGGATGCAGCTGGTCGGCGTGTGGGGCTTCTGGGATCGGTCGGAGCCGGCCGGCGCGCTCGCGGCCGTCGTCGGCGACGAGACAACCCGGACGGTCACGGTCACCGACTCGGCCGCGGTCGGTGTCGGGCAGCTGATCAAGGTCGACTCCGAGCGGATGACGGTCACCGCGAAGTCCATGGTGGACACCGGCCAGAACCTCGGCGCCGACCTGGGGTCCACTGTGGATGCCGAGACGGTGGCCGTCGGCTCCGGGGCGGCGTTCACCATCGGCGAGGTCGTCCTGGTCGGCGCGGAGAAGATGCTGATCGTCGAGATCGCCGGCGACAACCTGATCGTCAAGCGGAAATGGGACGGCAGCACGCTGGCCGCGCACACCACGGGCGCTGACGTGTACGCGCCGCGGCAGCTGACGGTCGAACGCGGCGTGCGCGGTACCGCCGCGGCCGCGCACAGCACCGCCGTGGCGGTCGTCCGGCAGGTGGTGCCGGACCTGATCCGGGACCTGAACATCGCCGAAGCGCTAGTCGGGCTGCAGCAGGAGAACGCAGGCTACGGCCGCGTGATCGGGTCCGGCGACGCGCAGCGCGAGGCCTCCGGCAAGGGCCTCGAGGACCTACGGGTCCTGGCTTACGCCGCCTACGGCCGCAAGGTTTTCTGAGCACTCGACAGGGGAGATGGCAATGACCGATCCGCAGACCGATCTGCAGTACGGGCCGAACCCGACCAGCCAGGGGATCCGCGGCTACCAGAACCTGCCCGGCGACAAGGTCGACGTGATCAACGGAGTCAAGCTCGCCGAGGAGGACCTGGCCGCCGTGTGGGGTCGGGTCGAGCGCCTGGCCTACACCGACCCGCGCTGGCTGGCCATCGCACGCACGCACTTCCAAGAGGGCTTCTCGGCTCTCGTCCGGTCGATCGCCCAGCCCGCGGACCCGTTCGCGCGCGCCTTCGCGGACAACCAGCAGGACGAGGCCGAAGGCACCATCCCCCGCCGATGACCGTCGAGTTCTCCGGGCCGCTGTTCGACGGCACCGCGGGCAAGCTGCTCGAGCGGGGCGCGGAGGCGGCCGAGGAGCAGGTGGCGCTGTCGGTGCGCGATCAGGTGCGGCAGATCCTGCGCCGCTCGGCGCGCCGGCCGACCGGCTACTACGAGTCCCGGGTGGTGGTCGAGCGGGCGCGCGGCGACCGGGTGGTGCGCAACGACCTGGTCTACGACGACTGGCTGGAAGGCAACTCGCGCCGCAACAGCGCGTCGCGGTTCAAGGGGTACCGGCACTGGGAGCGGGCGGCCGCGCAGGCCGAGGGCCAGGCCGGCCGGGTCGCCGAGCAGGTGCTCGGCCCGTACATCGATCGGATGGGCTGACCTATGGCGTTCAACGAGGATGTGGTCGACTGGATCACCGGTGAGATCGTCAGCATCGGTCTCGCTGACGGCGCGACCGCGGGCGACGAGATCTCCGGCAACGGGTATGCGGCGCTCGCCCCGACCTACGGCGCGGCGAGCTCGGGCGCGGCGGACATCACCGGCACCCTGGAGTTCGACGGCCCCGCGAACGCCGGGCCGATCACGCACCTGATCTTCCGCAACGCGGCCGGCGTGTGGGTGATCCGGCCGGCCGCGTCCCCGGTGTCGTTCAACTCCGACGGCCGGCTGGATCTCACGTCGGCCGAGGTGACCTCCACGTTCGGGACCTGATCCCGTGGCGTGGCTGGCGCTGTTCCATTTCGACGACACCGACACGTCCACCGCGGTCGACGTGTCGGGCAACGGTTACGACATCGACCTCACCGGCCTCGGGTCGCAAGTGGACAGCGCGGGCGTCCTCGACGACGGCGCCCTCTCGAAGACCGACAGCGGAACTATCCCGCTGCCGGCTGGGCTGCTCGCCGCGTCGGAGACCGACGACCGCTCGGTCATGGTCGACGGCGCGGCGCAGCGCACCACCTGGTGGGTGCGGTGGGAGAGCGCGAGTCTCGACACCGGGGTGTTCGGGCTGCTGTCCCTTGACGGTGGCGCGACGATCACCACCCGTGCCCGCGACCAGGGCAACAGCAGTCCGTCCGGGGCCAACACCGTCGGCGCGCTCGAGGACGGCGAGCGGCACAACTACGCGCTGACCTACCAGCGGTCGACCGGGGTCCTGTCGCGCTACTACGACGGCGCGCTGGTCGGCGCGCAGGCGTTCGCGCCGGGCACCGCGCTGTACGTGGGCGCCGACGGGCTGAACATCGCCGAGTGGGCCTCGGCGGGCGCGGCGCTGGACAACCTGCGGATCGCCGACCACTGCGCGGACGCCACCGAGATCGCGGCGCTCGCCGGCGCACCGGTCACCGCGGGCCCAGCACCGGTCGACGAGATCACCGGCACCCTGCCCGTCGAGCTCGGTATGGGCGGCACGCTCGACGCGCCCGCCGCCACGGTCGCCGAGCTGGCCGGCACCGTGCCCGTGGCCATCTCGGTGACCGGCGTGCTGGACGCCCCGGCTGCCACCGTCCCGGAGCTGAGCGCCACGCTCGCGGTCGAGTTAGACCTGGCCGGTGTGCTGACCGCCCCGACGCCCGCCGTGGGCGAGCTGACCGCCACGCTGCCCGTCTCGGTGACGATCGGCGGAGTGCTCGACGCACCGGCCGCCACGGTCGGAGAACTGGCCGGCGCGCTGTCCACAGTGGTCGATCTGGGCGGGGTGCTGCTCACCCCGGCGACGTCGATTCCAGAGCTGGCCGGCCCGATAGCCGTTGACCTCGCGGTCGGCGGCGAACTCGCAACGGTGACAGCCGTGGTGCCGCACCTCGTCGGCGGCATCCACCTGCAGCTCGTACTCGAAGGGACGCTCGATAACGGCGAGACGCCGGTAACCGTTGGGGGGTCGGGGTTGAACACGAAGGGGATCACCGCGGGGTTCGAGTCGCTGATCGCCGCGCTCGGCCACTTCGAGACGACGAACGGCGGCGGCGACCCGGAGAGCGTGGTCGGCAACGGGCTGCACTGCCGGCACTGGCCGCAGGTCATCGAGCCGGTCGCCGAGGCGTCCGGCCTGGGCGCCGTGAGCGTGCGCCTCGAGCTGAAGGTCCGGATCTACGGCGCGGTGCAATCCCTGCCGCGGGACGAGATCGACGAGGACCTCCTCGACGCGGTCGACGCGATCTGCAACGCGTTCGCCGGCGGCTTCACGATCGACGGCCAGGTCCGCAACGTCGACATCTACGGGGCGCACGGCCTGAAGATGCGCGGCGACGCCGGCTACCTCGACGTGCAGGAAGGCACCTGCCGGGTGCTCACCATCACCCTGCCGATGATCATCAACGATGTGTGGATCTTGGAGGGCTGACATGGCTCTGTTGGTGTGTACCAACGACGGCGTGCTGCACTCGGTCGGCTCTGAGGCGTGCCCGCAGTGCGGGTGCACGGAGCGGGTCGAGCAGGGCTCGCCGGAGCACGAGGCGCTGCTGGCCGCCCGCGGCGAGCGCGTCCCGGGTGACGGCGACGCCTCGGCCGGCGGCGACGTGGGTGACGACGTCCCGGACGCCACCGTCGACGAGGTCATGGCGTGGGTCGGTGAAGACGGGGCGCGGGCGCTGCGGGCGCTCACGAAGGAGCAGGCGGCCGCCCGGCCGCGCCTGTCGCTGGTGAACCAGCTGGGCGAGCTGGTCGACGAGGCGGGCAGCTAGGTGGGCAAGCAGAGCGGTCTGCGCCAGGGCCTGTACGTGGACGGGCTGAACATCTCCGGCGACGTCCAGACGTTCAGCAAGCTCGGCGGCGGGTGCGCGGTGCTGGAGTTCACCGGCATCGACAAGGAGGCGTTCGAGCGCAAGGGCGGGCTGCGCGACGGCGGGATCGACGCGGTCACCTACTTCAACCCCGGCTCGCTGAACTGGGCCACGCCGCTCGTCGACACCGGCTCGCACGCGCTGCTCCGTCAGATGTCGCTGCCCGACAAGGTCCTGACGTTCGTCGACCTGCAGTCCGGCGTCGCGGCCGGCATGGTGGCTAAGCAGGGCACCTACGACGCGACCCGCGCGGCAGACGGCGCGCTCACCATCGCGGTGTCCACTGTGGCCAGCGGGTTCGGATTCGAGTGGGGCGACGCGCTGACCTCCGGTGTCCGCACCGACACCACGGCAACCAACGGAGCAGGGCTCGACGGCGTCGCGGCCACCGCGTTCGGCGCGCAGGCCTACCTCCAGGCGTTCAACCTGGTGGGCACGAACGTCGTGGTCAAGATCCAGGACAGCGCGGACAACGTGTCGTTCGCCGACGTGGCCGGGCTGACGTTCACGTCGGTCACCGCGACGCCGGCCGCCGAGCGGCTCCAGACCGGCCGTACCGCGACGATCCGGCGCTACCTGCGCGCGGTCACCACTGGCACGTTCACCTCGGCCAGCTTCGCCGTGATGGTCGTGCGCAACCAGACGCAGGTCGACTTCTGATGATGAGCCGGCCGCTGTGCCGCCCCGAGCAGCGCATCCCCGTCCAGGGCATGCAGACCCACCACATCCTGGCGCCGGTCGCGACTCACTGGCGTCGCGCGTCCTGCGAGGAGATCGGCTGCCTGGCCTTCCATCACGGCTGGGTGCTGCCGCTCGAGGGCCTGGACGAGGGCGACATCTGGCAGGCGCGCAACTCCGGCCGGCGCTACCAGCAGCAGACCAACGAGGCCGACAAGGCTTTCCTGCATTTCGAGGCCGGCCAGCCGTGCTTCCGCGCCAGCACGCACCAGGTGCGCCTCGACCGCCCGGAGCTGTTCATCGTCCGCAACGGCGACTGGCGCGGCACCGACGGTGCCGCGCCGATCCGGTTCTCCGGAGCCGACGCCTGGGCCGACCACCTCGGCACCCACCTCGACAAGTTCAGGGAGTGAGGAACTGACCCATGGCCAAGTTCGCAGCCATGAATCCGGAGCCTGTGGACGCGCTGAAGCGCGCCGGACTCGCGGACGAGAACACCCGCCGCGTGGTGATCGACATCCAGGCCGACCACGCCGTCGTGGTCCACACCGAGAAGTTCGTCGACGACTCCGTGATCGACGTCATCCAGACCCTGAGCGGGGTCGAGATCACCAGGAAGGACTCCGATGGCTAAGCAATCAGGTCTCGGCTGGACCACGTTCAGTGTGGACGACAGCGGGGGCACCCCGGTGGCGATCAAGAACGACATCACCAACCTGCAGTGCGCCACGCCGCGCGGCGTGCAGGACGTGACCGGCATCGACAAGTCGGCCAACGAGCGGCTGCTGCTGCTCGCCGACGTGAGCTACACGCTCAACGGCGTGGTGAACACGACGGTCAGCCACGCGGTCTTCAAGACGGTCCCCTCGACGTCGGTCGCCCGGACGGTGACCAACGTGATCAGCAGCCAGACGCTGGCGGCCGAGGTGCTGTTCACTGATTACAACCAGACCCGTGCCACGGACGGCGCGTGGACCTGGTCGGCGCCCGGCGTGCTCGCCGACGGCACCGTGCCGGCCTGGAGCTAACGCGCGATGGCGCACGACCGGCGCGACGGCCAGACCGTCTACAAGCTCGTGTTCCCGGACCGTCCCGGCCTGACGGTGCGGGTCCGGCGCGCGAGCCTGGCAGGCATGATCGATCTGGCCGAGGCGACGCCGGTGCTGCGCCGCAACGCACAGCGGGACGAGGCTCGGACCGAGCTGGAGAACCTGCACGCCTGGCGCCGCATCGCCCGCGCGTTCGCGTCGGCTCTGCTCGAGTGGGACCTGTTCGACGGCGGGGCGCCGGTGTCGGCCACCTTCGCCGGCGTGATGACGCTCGAGCTGGACGAGATCATGGCGCTCGTTCAGGGCTGGCGGCAGGCGATGGCCGCGCCGGTGCAGTTCGAGGACGACGAGCCAGACGAGGGCCTGGCCCCAGGCCTGGGCGACGAGCCTCCGGTCGATGAGCTCGACGAGGAGTGGCTCGCGCAGCTCCCCGCGCAGGTAGCACCGGAACCGGTAGAGCAGCTCGTCGAGGCGGTGCCCGCCGATGTCTAACGAGATCCAGGTTGTCGTCAAGTCCAAGGACCTGAGCAAGCTCGACAAGGTCGGCGACGACGCCAAGCGTGCCGGCAAGGAGATCGGCACCGGCCTGGAGAAGGGGTTCAAGGAGGGCGAGCAGGCCGGCGAGAGGTCCACGTCGTCGATCCGGAAGTCACTCGGCAAGCTGACCGACGCCGGCAAGGAAGCCGGCAAGGGCATGGGCGAGGGCATCACCGGGTCGCTCGGCGAGGTCGGCAAAGTGGCTGGCATCGCGGCGGCCGGCGCACTCATCGGTGATCAGCTGATGCAGGGTCTGGAGCGCCAGTTCGAGGAGCAGAAGGTCGGCGGCCTGATCGCGGCGCAGACCGGGCAGGCGTCCTCGGCCGCCGGGCAGCTGGGCGAGACTGCGGGCGCCGTCTTCTACGACAACTTCGGCGAGTCGATCGAGCAGGTCGGCGAGGCGATGACCGCGGCATTCCAGAACAAGCTGATCGACACCTCGGCGTCACAGGAAGAGATCAAGAAGGTCACCGAGTCCGTCATCACGCTGGGCCAGGTGTCCGGTGAGTCGTTCAACGAACTGTCCCGATCGGCCAGTCAGATGGTCAAGACCGGGTTGGCCGGCAACGTCACCGAAGCCATGGACTTGATCGACCACGCTGTCGACAAAGGACTCAACTCCAGCGAGGACCTGCTGGATACGGTCACCGAGTACGGCACCAAGTTCCGCGGTCTCGGCCTCAACGGGCAAGAGGCGTTCGGCCTGATCTCGCAGGCGATGGATGCGGGTGCCCGGGACACCGACACCGCGGCCGACGCCTTGAAAGAATTCCAGATCCGCGCGCAGGACATGAGCGTCACCACGACGCGCGGATTCGAGACCGTCGGGCTGAACGCCGGCAAGATGGGCGACATGATCGCCGCTGGCGGGAAGCCGGCCAAGGAAGCATTGCGGCAGACGCTGAATGCGTTGCAGTCCATGCCGCCCTCGGTGGAGCGGAGTCAGGCCGCCGTCGATCTATTCGGAACCAAGGCCGAGGACCTCGGCGACGCATTGTATTCGATGGACCTCGACGACGCAGCCGAGCAGTTCGGCGACTTCGCTGGCTCGGTCGGCGAGGATATGGATACGATTTCCGCGACGACACCGATCGTGGAGCAGTGGGGCAAGAACTTCCAAAAGGTCTTGGACGGGATCGGCGACGGTTTCGAGGGTGCTCGCGCCGGGTTCAACAACTTCATGGACGGGCTGAGCGGGGTTGAGGGTGGTAACGAAGCTGCCCTGGCGGCCATCAACAATCTCGGGGATTCGACCGACGACGAGACGGAAAAGTCCAAAGAGAACGCTGAGCAGCACAAAGAGACATCCACCGAGATCCGGACCCATGTTCAGTCGTTGGATGAGCTGATTGCCGCGCAAATGGAAGCGGCCGGCGTGGTGCTGAATGAGCGCGACGCCCTTCGGGACTACCGGAAGTCCGTCAGTGAGGCGACGGACGCCGTCGATAAGCACAAGGCTGTGTCCGATGATGAGGCGGAGAAACTTGACAATGTAGCCAAGACCGCGCTCGACGCGGCGGACGCGATGAACAAGAACGGCCGGTC
The DNA here is from genome assembly GCA_035995025.1 of Actinophytocola sp. Taxonomy (GTDB): domain Bacteria; phylum Actinomycetota; class Actinomycetes; order Mycobacteriales; family Pseudonocardiaceae; genus Actinophytocola. The sequence continues at coordinate 56,551 of DASYKY010000109.1, read as the reverse complement.
GACGGACGAAGTAAACAAGGTCGTCAACAACGCCCGCGCCAGGTTCATCGCGCTGGCGCAGAAGATGGGGTACAGCCGGGACGAGGCGATCAACCTGGCCAACAGTCTCAAGCTGATCCCGCGCAAGGTGGACACGACCGTCGTGCTGCGCGCGCAGGCCGCGCGGGCGAACCTGGACGCCTACCAGCGAGCGTTGAACAACCTGCATGACAAGACCGTCACCGTCACGACCTACGTCCGTGGCGCGAACATCACCGGGAGTGGCGGGCACCAGTTCCTCAGTCAGGCGCGCGGCGGAATCTCAACCACGATCGGCCACGCCGCGGAAGGCGGCGCGCACAGCGGGACGACGCTGATCAACGAAGCCGGTCCAGAAGCGGTCAAGCTGCCGAACGGGTCGACGGTCATGACGGCCGGCGCGACCCGGGCGCTCGCCGAGCGCGGTCTGCTCGGCGACGTCGGCGTGCTGGAGACCGCGGCCACTGGCGGCGCGCGCGGCCGGGGGGTGCCGGCCTACCAGCGCAGCGGCCAGGTCAACGTCGCTCAGGGGCAGCACTCTGCCCAGTTCATCCAGAACCTGATCAGTCAGGGCTGGCGCGCGATGGACGGCGACATGTCGCGGCTGTTCGCGCCCTGGCTCCAGGATCGGGCCGGCGCTCGCCGACGGTTCTCCTCGCCGCACGTCGTGGCTTCTGGCGGGCACGGCGGCATCCTGGAGAGCGGGCAGCGCACGCAGCCGATCACCGGCACCGCGGCCGCACCGGAGGTCGGCGTGCACGTCTCCGGCGACGCGGATCAGGCCGTCGGCGCCATGATCAACAGGTTGGTGCGAGACGGCCTGATCAAGGTCACGGTGCGATCATGAGCCTGGATCTGGCCTCGTGGCCGCGGCGGATCTATGCCGAGCTGTTCCTGTCCGGCGACTGGCGCCCGGTGGGCCAGCACGTGCTCCAGTTGCCGGACATCACCATCTTTCGCGGCACTCCGAACGAGTCGGACGATCCTCCCCCGGCGACGTGCACCTTCACGCTCAACGACAGCGCCGACAAGGGCAACGGCGACTACAACCCGTACAGCCCAGTCGGCCAGTGGTACGGCCAGCTCACCCGCAACGTCCCTGTGCGCGTCGGCTTGGAGGTCGGGCAGGACGCGTTCGCCCGCACGTCCGCCTCCAACTGGGGCACCTCGCCCGACAACGGCGTGTGGTCGCCACGATCCACGGGGAACTCGGTGTCCGGCGGCGAGGGCCGGCAGTCCATCTCGTTGGCGAACACCTACGACTTCAGCTACTTGAGCACCGTGGATGCACGCGACGTCGACGTCAGCGTTTCGGTCACCATCGATTCGATCTCCAACATTGCCGGCGGCGCGCTGGAGCCGGCCAACATCCTGCTGCGCGGCCAGGACCTCACGCACTACTACATCTGCCGGATGGCGATCAGCGCGTCCGAAGTGGTCACCGTCGAGATCCGCGACGTGGACTTCGAACTGCTCGCCGGGCCGGTCACCCTCGGTACCGCCTACACCGGGCAGCAGTGGCGCGTGCGGGCGCAGGCCGAGGGCCGCAGTCTTCGGTTCAAGGCGTGGCCGGCAGCTGGTGCCGAGCCGCTCGACTGGGACGTCATCGCGTCGGACCGCACCTTCTACCCGTCCGGGTGGGTCGGCGTCCGCTCAGGCGTGGCACTGGGCAACAGCAACACCAAACCGATCGTGTTCCGCTACGACAACTTCGAGCTCCGGCTGCCGCGCTTCGAGGGCGAGACGACACGGTTGGTGCCGGACGCCGACTCGACGATGACGCTGCGCACCACGTCAGTGCGTTGCTCGGACATCACTCAGCGGCTGTCTCAGGGCAAGTCTCCGGTGACCTCGCCGATGCGGCGAAGCATCGCCGCGAACGCGGTGTCCAACGGCGTGTTCGCCTACTACCCGGCCGAGGATGGCCGCTTCACCACGAGCATCGCGCCGGGCCTGTCGCACGAACCGATGCAGGTTCTCTACGGCGTGCTGAGTGCGAAGTTCGGCGAGAGCGAGATCTTCCCCGGCTCGCTGCCGCTGCCGGAGATCGGTACCACCGAGTTCCGCGCGACGATGCCCGCGCACACCGTCACCGGCAACTATCAGTGGCGCTCGGTGATGCTCATCCCCGGCGGCCAGGACGACACCGCGATCTTCGCCTATCAGCTGACCACCACCGGGTCCGCGTCCAAGTGGCATGTTCAGCTCGAGCAAGACGGGTCGCTGTCGGTCCGGGCGTTCAGCGGTGGTCTCGCAGGGGGCATCATCCTCGACGACTTCGGCAACGCGGTCACCACCGACATCCCGATGTACCTCCAGCTGAGCTTGAGCCAGAACGGTGCGAACATCGACTACGAGCTCAGGTACATGACGCTGGGTGAAGGAGCCACCGCGCACATCATCACCAGCGGCACGGTGAACAGCCAGACACTGGGCGCCGCCACCTTGCTCGACATCATCGGCGGTGTGCCGGACTCCGGGTTCCCCGGGCCGAATGGCGCGGTCGTCGGACACTTCTCTATCGGCAACAGCATCGCCCAGCTCACCGCGGCAAACGTCTACTTCAACAGCTACGACGGGGAGACGGTCTACGACCGCATGACCCGACTGTCCGAAGAGAACGGACTCCCCGCATTTGGTGACCTGTATGACGATGCCGAGGCCGACGACACGATGGGTCCACAAAGGCCGGACACCTTGCTCAACAATGTGCGGGAATGCGCGCGCACCAACCACGGCATCCTGTTCTCTCCCAAGGGTGATCGCACCATGGCCTATCGGCGTCTGGAGTCGCTCTACGATCCGGAGCCGCTCGCTTCGCTGGACCACGCCGATGGAATCTTCCAACCCGGGTTCCGGCCGGTGAACGATGACTTCAACCCGCGCAACGACGTGACTGTGCAGCGACGCGACGGCGGATCGGCGCAAGCGGTGCGCGAGGACGGCCCGAACAACGCACTCGATCCAGGCACCGCGGACGGGGCGGTTGGCACCTACGCCACCACGTACCAGGTGAACTGCGAGACCGACGACCAGGCCGCGTACTCGGCCGGCTGGCTGCTGCATCTCGGCACCACAGACGAACCGCGGTTCCCGGAGATCCCGCTGGAGCTGTCGTCGATCGAGCTGCGCGACGACCCGGCCACGCAGTCCGCGTTGCTCGACTGCGGACCGGGCGACGCGCTCGAACTGGTGAACCTGACGAAGTGGGGGATCTACGAACCAGCGGTGGAGATGATCCTCGGCTACACCGAGCGGTTCAACACCACGTACCGGCACCTGATCACCTTCAACGCGGTGCCGGCCAAGCCGTACACCATCGGTTCGCTGGACGATGGATCGATTCGACTGGACTCCGGTAGCTCAACCTTGAACGAGGATCTCACCGACACAGAGACCGGTGTCGACGTGGCCACGTCTGACCCCAACGACTTGTGGATCACCACCGCGTCGAACCCGGGCGACTTCCCGTTCGACGTCACGATGACCGGAGAGCGGGTGACCGTCACCGCGATCACCGGATCGAGCTCGCCGCAGACATTCACGGTGACCAGGTCGGTGAACGGTGTAGTCAAGGAACACTTTGCCGGCGAGAAGGTCTCGCTGTCTGACCCGTACTACGTGGCACGGTAGGGAGATCGGGCTATGGCATTCGGGTCAGGTGCGCGGCTCACGGCGGGGTTGCTCAACGGTACGTTCCCGCCGTCCAGCAGCGACACTCAAGTCACGTTGGGCAGCACGACAAGCACGAGTTTTGTCGAGACGCTGACGGGCGGCACGGCGTGCTCGTTCACGTTCGTCGCTCCGCTGTCCGGTGCGGTCATCGTCAACAACAGCGGGCTGGTCGACCAGAACACGAGTACCACCGCACGCGGCTACCTGGGTTGGATCATCCGAGAGGGCGGCTCCATCGGATCGGGAACCACGTTCCTCGCCGCGACTGACGACGACTGCGTCACCAACATCGGACTCGACGACATCAGCGCGGGGCGCGCACGCCGTGTCACCGGGTTGACTGCCGGTGGCATCTACAACATCCGTCAGCGTTTCCGCACCAGCGCGGCCGCAGGCACTGGTGCGGTGTTCGTCGGTAAGCACCTGGCCGTGGTACCGGTTGTCTAAATAGGTCGGAGAATTCGAATGGTCCTGGTCACCGCGAATGTTCGTCAGGTTGACGGAGAGTGGGAGGCTGTCGCGCACGCCGACAAGCCCTACCGGGTCGCCGCCGCCACCGAGGATGCGGTCAAGGCAGCGTTCATCGAGTACTACTACACCGAGTACAGCAAGATTGAGCCGGACGCCTTCAGTGAGCCGCTGACCGCGGACGAGGTGGACTGGACCTATCGTCGTGACGGCTGACCGGGGCCGGTCCTAGGCCGACAGCTCCCGGGCTATCCGCATCTCCCCCTGGCTTTGAAGCGCCTGGCCGTCACACCCGAGGCCGCCTAGGGCGCGCCCTACCTTGCGGTCAACTGGCCGAACCAGAACGTATTCAGGGGGGCTGAGGGGGTGTAGGTGAGTGAGCTCCGCGATCTGCTCATCGCGATCTCGGTCGCGGTGCCCGCGCTCGCCTCAGCTTTCGTGCTCGTCTGGAACACCGTCCGCGGCGCACAGAGCAAACCCCAGCAGGTCGCCAAGAGCGCGGCCGAGGAGACCGCGGCCGCCATCCGCGACGCTCTCGCGGACGACGACCTGTCCGAAGAGGACGTTGCCGCGATCCATCAGGCGCTGCGCCGGCGGGATGGTGATCCGGGTGGGTGATCCGAGTGGGGTGATCCGAGCGTGACTGGTGAGGAGAAGATGCGCAGCCTGACCGACATGGCCGCGCGCCGCGCCGTCAGGCGCACCGATCCCGGGGCGGCCCGGCGGACAGTGCTGATGGTCGTGGCCACGGTCGTGCTCGCGGTGTGTCTTGCCGGCGGCTACTGGTACTTCTCGTGGCGGATCGGCTCGCTGCAGGACCAGCTGGCCGGGTCGGGCAGCGACGTTCGCCAGCTGGCCGAGCAGGTCGAGCAGCTCGGCGGCACACCGGTCGTGCAGCCACCACCGGCCGGCGAGCCGGGCGAGCCCGGCGCAACCGGCCCGCCGGGACCATCAGGACGGCCGGGCCGCGACGGCGCGGACGGCGAGAACGGAAAGGACGGTCGGCCGGGCCCGCCCGGCACGGACGGCCAGAGCGGCGCCACGCCGCCGTGCGCGGCCGAGCCGGCCCAGTGCCAGGGGTCGGCTGGACGAGACGGCCAGGACGGCGCTGCGGGCGCGGACGGAGTCCCCGGAGCGCCCGGCGCCGACGGCGCGCCCGGTCGGGACGGGGCTCCGCCGGCCGGGTGGACGTGGACCGACGACGTCGGCCGCGCGCAGTCCTGCACGCGCACCGGCGGGCCGGACACCGCGCCGGTCTACGAGTGCACCACCGCGCCACCCGCCGACACCGTCCCCCCAACGGTGCCCCCGACCGTGCCCGGTGCCCCGCTGCTGCCGCTCCCCGGAGGATGATCATGGCTTTCTCGCAGAACGGCTGGCCGGTCAACCCGCCCCGCCGGCTCCGCCTCGTCGCCGGCACCCGGGACGTGCGGGTCACCGTCGCCGACGGCCCGCCCGGCGACGTCCTGATGCACGTGCTCGCCCAGGTGCACGCCCGCGTCGAGTCCCTCGAGCTCGACGGCGCCCGCGGCGAGCTCGACGACTGGGGCTGGGCCAACCGCCCGATCCGCGGCGGCACCGCCACCAGCAACCACGCCAGCGGCACCGCCGTCGACGGCAACGCCACCCGCCACCCCCTCGGCGTCAAGAACACCTTCAACCCGAAGCAGGTGGCCGAGATCCACCGGATCCTCGCCGAGGTCGACCACGTCGTGCGGTGGGGCGGGGACTACACCGGCCGCGTCGACGAGATGCACTTCGAGATCGTCGACGACCCCGACGACGTCGCCCGCGTCGCGGCGCGACTGTCCATAGAGGAGGACGAGATGAGTGCCAAGGCTGAGCGGCAGATCGACGAGCTGCACCGGCTGTACCGCAAGGGAAACCCGAGCCCCGGTGTCAAACAGACCGCGGGCGAGATGACCCTGATCATCGTCGAGATGCTGCATCGGGGTCGCCGGCAGGAGACGGCGCTCAACGCGCTCGCGGCCGCGGTCGCCGCCGACCGGGACCTCGACCCGAAGCAGTTCGCAGCGCTGGTCGACCAGGCCGTCGCCGAGCACTCGCCGACCGCGGCCGAGGTCGCCGCGGCGCAGCGCCCGTTCCTCGACGAGCTCGTGCGCGAGGTCGTGCCCGCCATCGTGGGCGACGAGCAGGCCGATCGAATCATCGAAGCGCTCGCCGAGAAGCTCGGCGCGACAACCGAAGGGAACTGATCATGATCACGGCGAAGGTTCATTGCACGTCCAAGCTGATCACGGGCAGCGGTGAGCACCAGACAACGACGGTCGGCTTTCAGCCGGACTACGCCGAGGGCCGCAACAAGGAGTGGGCCGCGGCCACCCCGACCCTCGATCTGAGGATCGGACTCCGGGGCGACCTGGCCGACCGGTTCGACCTCGACAAGAGCTACACCCTGACCTTCTCCGACGAGGAGGACTGATCACAGTGGACCGTGACGTTCGCGATCTTCGTGACCCGCTCCGTGTCCGGCCCCGGCCGATCATGGCCGCGGCCGCCAGCCTGTCCAGGATCCTCGGTGTCGCCGGCAGCCTGGTCACCGCACTCGTCGGCTGGTCCATCCTCACCGCGGTCCAGGGCGACGCGCTCACCGGGCTGCTCGGCGCGATCCCCGGCGCGGTCACCGCGGTCACCACCGTGCTGACCGCGTTCGGCATCGTGCGTCGCGCCGAACCTCAGGTCACGCCACTGTCCTCCCCGCGCAACAACGTCGGCCAGGACCTCCGACCCGCCAGCCCGCCGGGCGAGTTCAGCTCCGGGCTGGGCCCGTACGACGCGGACATCGAGGAGTAGCCACCGTGATCTCAACCCAGGCCGAGCTCGAAGCGGCTCTGCTCGCCGGCGGCGACATCGTGGTCGACAGCGGTGTCACCATCGACCTGACGGCCACGATGCAGGTCACCCAGCCCAGCCGGATCCGCGGCGGGCGCTTCACCCGCGACAGCGGGCCCGCGTTCGAGATCACCAGCGCCGGCGTCGACGTCGACGACGTCGAGATCACCGGCGGCGGCGCGGCCGCCGGCTACGACCCGACGCAGAAGCTGATCTACGCGCACGGCGGCGCGGCCGCGCCGCTGACCGACGTGCGGATCAGGAACTGCACGCTGCGCGGCAGCCGCGGCGACAACATCTGGCTCGAGTGGTGCACCGGCGCGGTCGTCGACGGCACCGACATCGCCAGCTACCTGTACTCCGGGGTCATGGTGATCTCCGGCCGGCGCATCATGATCACCAACAACCAGGTGCGCGACGCGCCGCTCACGGCCGGCGTGGTCAACGTGTACGGCATCGCGATCACCGACCTCGACAACACCGACGCCGCCCGCTCCCGCGACTGCAGCGTCCTCGGCAACCAGGTCACGTTGATCGACTGGGAGGGCATCGACACCCACGGCGGCGACAGCCTCACCATCACCGGCAACCACGTCACCGGCTGCCCCCGCGGCATCGCGCTCGTCACCGGCAACGCCACCCGCCTCTACGCGCCCACCGACTGCCTGGTCAGCGGGAACACCATCGACGCGGCCGGCGCCCGCCAGCCGCTGCTCGCCGGCGTCTACCTCGCCGGCATCGCCGGCAAGCCCGCCTCGGCGACCATCGTCGGCAACCAGCTGCTCGGCTACGACACGCCGGGCCCGGTCTACGCCAGCTACTGGGCCCGCGCCGACACCTACATCGGCGACAACAGCCGCCCGTTCGTGCCGTGGACGCCGATCGAGATGGGCCTGGACTACACCCCGAACACCAGCTACCCGCCGCAGTACCTCGTCGACGGCAACACCGTGCACCTGCGCGGCGGCGTCATCCCGCGCTCCGGCGGGGTCGCCGCCCGCACCGACATCGGCACCCTGCCGAAACCGGCGGCCTGGCCGACCATCCTGACCATCGCCGGGTTCGCCAAGGGCTCCAGCCCCGGCGCCGGCAACGCCCAGGTCGCCGTCACCCCGGCCGGCGAGCTGCAGATGCTCTACGGCTCGGGCACCGACGCCTACACCTACTGGCTCTCCGGCTCCTACCAAGCCGCCTGACCCCCGAAGTTCCCCCGCCGATCGTCCTCCGGCGAGGGGCCACACCGCGCCCCCGCACCTCGGCAACACCCCGCTCCCACAGCGGGGCTGGCCGAGAGTGCGGGGGCGCTTTGTCATGTCTGCTCGAGCAGCCATGCCGCGAGGTCAGCCATCGACGGTCCTCTCGTAGATGACGTAGCCGTAGTCCAGGTGCCGGACCGGCTGGTAGTGCTGGCCCGGGCCGAACACGAGGCTGTCGTCGGGCTGGACGATGTCGGCCAGCGAGTCGCCGTAGACGGCGTTCGCGCGGAACCACGAGGGGCGGGCGGCCAGCTCCTGCTCGGCGCCGACGAGGGTGCGGGCGCCATCGCCGGCGACGTCCAGGTGGGGCACGGTCGGGTGCTCGCGGAACCAGTCGCGGATGTGCAGCGTGCGCATGAGGGGGGCCTCCCGTTCGGTCGCGGACTTCTCCGACGGTAGTGCGCTGGCGAGGGGGTTCAAGCTCCAGCGCTGGCGCGGGTGGTGGCGCCGGTGCTGGTGGTCCGGCTCATCGCCAGCAGCGCGAACCCGCTCACGATCATGAGGCCGTCGAGGACCAGCGGGCCGACGTCGGCGCCGGGGTGGCCGTAGCCCCAGGCCAGCAGCACCGCCTTGAGGTGGTCGTAGGAGATCACCGCGGAGCCCAGCGCGACGGTGCCGGCGCCGCCGTAGCGCGCCAGCCACCACCAGAACCCGCTTCGCCATGCGACCCGGGAGAGGACCTCCACGGACAGCAGCAGCGCGATCGGCCACACCGCGGCGCCGACCTGCGGTGCGACGCCCGGCGCCCAGCCGGCGGGCATGGTCGCGGCCGGAAGCCAGGTGTGCAGCACGTTCGCGGCGATCGACATCAGGGCGCCGAACCAGAACCCCAACCAGGCCACCAGCCGGGCGCCCGGCGCCGGGGCACCGGTGTTGGCGGCTTCGTTGGTGGCCGCGCGGGCGGCGCTGGTGGTGGTGACGCTGGTGGTGGTGGGCTGAGCTGGCGACGTCGCCCCACCAGCTGGTGGGGCTGGTGGCCGGCTGGAGGGGACGGCCACCAGATGGCCGCCAGGCTGGCGACCGGGTGTCTCCAGGCCGCCCGCCAGCTCGTCTCCTGGAGTCCTGGCGACGGGACTGGCGGTGCCGCTGGTGGCGCTGCTGGTGGTGTCGGCGGGGCGCTGGCGGCTCGGCTGGTGGCCGTCCAGGACCCGGAGAGCCTGGCGCACCTGGTGCTCGCTGGCGCCGGTGAGCGCCACTAGCGCGGGCCGGCCCGGCCGCGGCCGGTCGTCCCTGTCGGCGTCGGCCAGCGCGGCCCGCACGCGGTCGATGACCGCGTCGCGGTCGGGGGCCGTCATGGTGGGCACGCTCACGGATCCTGGGTCCTCTCTGGTCTCGCTCATCGCAGCGTCTTGGCGGCGGCCATGTCCTCGAGGTCGCAGCCGAGATGCTCGCAGTGCGCCAAGACCAGCTGCATAGCGGCCGGGTAGGACAGCGCGGGCAGCCGGTTGGCGTCCACGCACGCGGCGCAGATCGTCAGGCACAGCACACCGACCGGCGTCGCGATGGTCGCGACGTCGAGTTCGACACCGAGCGCGGCGCCCGCCGAGGCGGGCGTCTCGCAGTAGGCGCACTGGTCCGCGCGTGGGCACCGTGTCGTGTCGTCCACGTCGAGCGGGTGGATAGGGTTCGTCATGGGTCAGGAGCTCCGTTCCTGATCAAGGCCCTCGGTCGGTGTCGCAAGCACCGCCGGGGGCCGCCTTATAGCCACCACAATAGGCCACAGTTGTAGGCATTGCCAACTGGTGTGGCCTAGATAAGTGGCCACGTGATGAGGCATCATGGTGTGGTGACGCCCGACGCACACCGCGAGCAGCTCCGGCAGCTCGCCGCCGAACGTGAACGCCTCGCCGAGGCCGAGCCCGCCGCCATCGCCGCGGCGCTGCGGGCCGGCGTTCGCCAGGCCGATGTCGCCCGCGATGTGGGCCGTACCCGCGAGCACGTGCGGCGGGTGGCCCGGGCCGCGGGCATCACCTAAGGCGGGGCGTCACGGTCCCGGGTGCCTCGCGCCGGAAGCGAGCTGGCCGACGAGGATGTCCGCCGCGGTGTTGGCCGCGGCCCGGCGCTCAGTGGTGGTCATGTCCGCGCAGGCGGTGAACATCGCGTCGTTCGCGCCGTCCAGGCCGGCGCGGGCCAGCCGGCGGAACTCCAGGGCCGCGAGCCCCGGAGCGTGCTGGTCGGTCAGGCCGGCGGGCAGCCCGCCGAGGACGGCGTCCGTCGCGACGCAGGCGAGTTCGACCAGCCGCGCCGTGGTGGCCGGGTCCTCGACCATCAGGGTGAGCAGCGGGTCCTGACAGGAGACGCAACCGTCGAACGCGGCACCGACGAACCGGCCGAGCAGTGCGTGATCGACCGGCCGACCCAGCGGGTCGCCGAAGGTGGCCGGGATCTCGAACCCGGCGTGATCATGCTGCCCGCTCACGGGTAGTAGTACTTACGCATGAGTTTGCCGCAGTCACGGCACGTGTACTCCACATAGGATCCTTTGGCGTCTCGCAATGGACCAACCGAATTCCAAGGTGTTGGATGCGGGCAAGCCTTTGGTTGGCTCTTTGCCACAGTTCAGTCCTTCTCGTCGTCGGTGTTGCCCTCGGCGACGGCACGCGCCGTGCCAACAGCGCGCAACGCTCGCGCCCGCAGCACGCGGGCCAGCAGCTCCAGCCGCTCGGCAAGCTCGAGGAGCTCGGCCGGCGCCTCCGTGTCGTCTGACACGTCGTAGGCATGGTCGGCGAGCGCCCACTCGGTGGCGTGCATCTCACCGGCCAGCTGGGCGCTCTCGCTGTTGCCGGGTGCCCGGGTCATCGGGCGAGCCGTCCCGCCGGGGCGTGCTCGCCCGTCTCTCGGCGCGTCAGCCCCTCCAGTTGGTTGGCCGCGTGCCGCAGTGAGTCCGCCGCGACGGTGATCTGCACGAGCGCGCCGGGCCTGGCGGAGTGGGCGTCGGCGAGCATGCGCGTCACGTCGGCGAGCAGGTCCACGGCGTCCTGGACTTGCTCGAGCACCGTGTTCGTCACCGCCCGCAGCTCGACGACCTCCTCGGCGGCTCGCGCCGGCGGCGGAGCGCCAGCGCCAGCGGTCGAGCCGCCCTCCGACGGATCGACATCGACTGGTGGTGGTTGGTTCCACGGCGACGCGAACGATCGCTTCGGGTGTTCGGTCATCACCGGTCTCCGGGTGCGTCGGGGTGGACCAGGCAGGGCCCGAACCCGCCCTCCTCGTCTGGGTGTGTGTGCCACTGGCCGGACAGGTGACAAGCGGTGGCGGGGTCGTCGGCGCAGGTGTGCACACAGAGGCAGTCGGGTTTGACCTGACCCCTGGCCGGGACCGGGAAACCCTCGCTGTCCTCGCCATCGGTGGTGCCGTCGGTGGTGTGCGCCAGCAGTGCGCTGCGGATCGCGACCGCGTCCAAGCCGGACGCGGTGGCGAGGTGGGCGATGGCGTCGATCGTCAGCACGGCGGTCGTCCGTCCCTCGGACAGCTGACATCGGCGGTCGTCGTGACGATCGTGCGTAGGTCCACAGTGAGCGTGTGGGTGTCACCGTCGAGAACGTCATCCTCCACAGTGGACACCAGGTCGGACAGGCGGAAGCCTTGGGCGATGCACAATCCGATGAGCCGCTCCAGCGTCACAGATCGCGTGCCCAGCTCGTAGGTGGCCAGCGTCTGTATCGAGATGTCCTGACCCGTGGTCTCGCGCAGCCTCGCGCGAAGGGAGGCGCGGGTCATCCCGCTCTCCTTGCGGCGGCGGCGCAGCTCGTAGCCGAGCACCTTGACCATCTGTGCCACCGTCTCGTGGCCCAGCGACCACGCCGGCCCTCGGCCGTCATCTGCCTCACCCATCGCCACACCCCACAGTCCGCAACCCGGCGGGCGCAGCAGCTCGAGGTAGCGCCGCCGCGCCCGCCGGGACGGCGGGGGCCGCCAGTCGTGCACTGGGAGTCGGCAACCCCACGACACGCACCCGCCGCGGCGGGCGAGCAGGCCGGGACCCGGCGGATGCGGAAGGAGATGGCAATCCGCACCCACCGGGAGTCGGGGTGGCCGGAGGTGGCGCCTGGGGGTCGCGCTCGCCCCCGGCCGGCCGGACCGCGCGCGCCCCCTGGATGGAGGCGGTCCGACGATCAGCAAGCGCACCGGTGTAGCGCTCGACAAGGATGGCGAACACGCCCGCCAACAGGAACGGCCCGCCCGCGCACAGCACGGCCACACCGAACGCCTGAGCCACCAACCAGGGCGTCAGCTGCGTCGTCATCGCAGCACCAACAGGTCCATGTCCCGTGCCGGCCACACCGTGGGGACCGAGGCCGGGGGGACCGGAGCAGCCGAGGCGTAGTTCGGGTGCGACGAGTCCCGCCTCGACACGTGTTGGACCGTATGCGTAACAAGCGGAAGCGACGATCCAACAGCACGAGAGGCAGCGTTGTGCCGACCGCGACCGACACGCGACCGCCGAACTGCGGACGGCCAGCTGCCCACTGCCAACCCGATCAGCAGCGGACCACACGAACGCCAGACCTCGACGAACCACGCGGCGACATGCACGACGCGATCACCTCCCAGTGACAGGAGGCGACGTTAAGTGGCTAGTCGGGGTTAGCTGTCCACAAAGTGTTGACCTACACGCCGAGTCGGTTCTTCAGGCTGTCCAGTTCCCATGTGCGCAGCTGCGCCCGGTGGTCAAGCACGTGCGCCAGTTCCCGGGCGACCGGGTCATTTCGGATCCGCTGCGGAGCGATCCGATCGGCGCGGTCAAGGTGGCGGATCGCAACCGTGTCGCGGTCGCCGTCTGCTTGCCCGTACGCACGGGCGAGGTCGAAATGCAGCGCCGCGCGCCGGTCGCCGGTCACGAGGTGCTCGTCGTAGCCCGGCGTACCTTCGATGATCTCGGCGTGCCCGGGTCCTTCGCCGAGCTCGACGGCGACCGACAGCGACCAGGCCCGGACGTTGGCCGGACCGAAGCTGAACCACAATGTGTTGCGCTCGCCGGTTCGGTCGGCCAGTTCCCGCGCGGCGTCGAGGTGATCCCGCGCCGTGTCGGCCGCGTGGTCCTTGGCGGCCATCTGCGCGGCCGACAGGTGGAGCATGCCCGCCGCCTCGGCAGCGGCCGGGTCGTCCGCGGTCGGGTCGGCGACGGGATCGACGGCGTCGAGCGCGGCCGTGCCAACACGTTGGGCGCGGTGCCGGGCGCCAAGTCGAGACAGAGCACTCGTGCTCGTCATCGCCGCGAACGCGGCGAGCGCCGGATTGTCCAGGCGTCGGGCGGCTTCCTCGCCGCGGCTCGCGATCGCGACCGCGAGCTCCGGGTTGCCGAGCTGCCGCGCGACCCCGGAGGCGGCGAAGCATGTCTCTACGACCGCGGCCAGCGCGGCCCGGCGGGTGTCGGTGTCCCCGGTGACGGCGTGCACGTGCAGCTCGGCGAGCAGTTCGGACAGGTGTTGGCCGGCTGCCGAGTAGCGGGAGTTCGCCACGTGCTCATTGGCGGTGGCCGTCCACGCAACCAGCTTGTCGATCGGGCGGGCCGGTATGTCGGGTACGTCGTCGAGGGTGGCGTCATACAGGGCGATCGATAGCGGGGGGAGCGTGGCGAGGGCCTCGGCGCTGTCGCGATCGCCGGTGAGGTACGGCTGGCCGGTGAGGTCTTTGACGGCGCAGCCGAGCGCGCCTGCCAAGTCCTCGAGGAGGCCGCGGCGTTCGAACCCGCGCTGGCCAAGTTCGAGCATGGAGAGGTACTGCTTGGTGATTCCTGCCAGCCCGGCGGCCGTGTCGATGCTCAGCCCGCGCCTGCGCCGGATGGTGCGGGCGCGCTGGCCGATCTCCGATGGCTCTGGCCGCGGCTTGGGCATGCGAGGCATGCGGGCCACCTTCTTCGCGGAGTCGACCTCTTCGCGTGCCCCCGGCCCGTCGACCGGGGGCTTTCCTCCGCGAAGAGGTACATCAGCAGGTTACCCGGGTCCGGTGCTCGCGGCCGACCGCAGGTCGGGTGACGGTGCGTGACCGACTTTCGTGAGGCTGAGAACCCACCCGAGGTCCACTATGGATAGTCCCATGTGGATCTCCTGCTCCGTCCCTGCTCCGTCAGAGAGTCAACCGCGACCATTTCTTACCAACGCCAACCAACGGTAAAAGTGCAGGTAGACGGCGTGATCGGCCAGACATCCGCAGGTCGTCGTTCCCGAGCCCGAAGATGGCCGTCAGCTTTGGCTTCGCGCTGTCGGTGCTGGCAACCGCCGGGCTGGTGCTGCTGGCGCCTCGATGGGCGGACCGGCTGGCCGCTCGCGGTGTGCCACGCGGGCTCGCGGAGGCGCTCGCGGTGCCGGCCGCGGCGCATCTGGTCACCGCGCCGGTGGTGGCCGGCATGGCCGGGCAGGTCAGCCTGGTGTCGGTGGTCGCGAACCTGCTGGCGGCGCCGGTGGTGGCGCCGGCGACGGTGCTCGGCGTCCTCGCAGCCCTGGTCGCGCCGGTGTGGCCGTGGTTCGCCGAGCTGCTGGCCCGGGTCGCCGGGCCGGAAGCGGACTGGCTGATCCTGGTCGCGCGGCACGCGTCGCGCGTGCCCGGGGCCGCGATCGGCTGGCCGTCGGGGTGGTGGGGCGGGCTGCTACTAGTGGCGTGCGTCCTGCTGCTGGTCGCGGCGCTGCGCCGCCGACGGCTGCGGGTCCTTCTCGGCGTGGCGTTCGCCGGGTTCCTGGTCGTGCTGATCCCGATCCGGGTGATCGCGCCGGGGTGGCCGCCGCCCGGGTGGGTGATGGTCGCCTGCGACGTCGGCCAGGGGGACGGGCTCGTGTTGGCGACGGCCGAGGCCGGCCGGGCGGTGGTCGTGGACGCCGGGCCGGAACCGGGACCGATGACCGCGTGTCTGGACCGGCTCGACGTGTCGCGGGTGCCGCTGGTGGTGCTCACGCACCTGCACGCGGACCACGTGGGTGGGCTGAACGCGGTGCTGGCGGACCACGCCGTCGGCGCGGTGGCGGTCGGGCCGGCGAGAGAACCCGGCTGGGCGTGGAAGGAGATACGAGACGAGGCGGCCGCGGCCGGGGTGCCGATCGTCCAGCTCGAGGCCGGGCGGCGGCTGGAGTGGCCGGGACTGTCGATGGAGGTGCTGGCCCCGACCGGAAGGGAGGCGATGCCGGTCGTCGGTGCCGACGGCACGGAGATCAACGACTCGTCGGTCGTCATGCGGGCGACCACGCCGGCGGGACGGATCCTGCTCAGCGGCGACGTCGAGCTGGCGGCGCAGGCCCACCTGCTCGCCGAACGCGCGGACCTGTCCGCGGAGGTGCTGAAGGTCCCGCACCACGGCAGCAGGTACACGACGCCCGAGCTGTTCGCCGCGGTCCGGCCGCGGATCGCGGTGGTGAGTGTCGGTGCGGGCAACCGGTACGGCCACCCCAGCCCGTCGACGCTGCGAGCGCTCGACCGGGCCGGCGCGCTGGTGCTGCGCACGGACGTGGACGGCGACGCGGCGATCGTGCCGGGCGAGTCCGGGCCGCGGGCGGTGACCCGTGGGGCGGCGCGCGCACCTCCGGCCGGGGCGGCGGCGGCACGTTCACCGTCACGCAATCTGCTGGCTCACCGGGCCGTCCGGACGTCCGGACGCACGGACGCACGGACGCACGGACCCAGCTCGTCGCCGCGACGGCCACGGTCCGGCGGTGCTCGACGGCCCAACATCGCCACCGGCGCCACGGCATGGTCTCGCCGAACGGCAGGATTGTCCTCTTAGGACTCGAGGGCCGCCCGGACGGCCTCGCTCGACGGTGGGACGGTTGCCTTCGGGCCGATCTTGTCCTCGACGGCGTCGAGGGTCTTGAGTCCGTCGCCGGTGATCAGCAGGACGGTGTCCGCGTCGGGGTCGAGCTTGCCGGTGGCGATCAGCTTCTTCGCCGTGGCGACGGTGACGCCGCCCGCGGTCTCGGCGAAGATGCCCTCGGTGCGGGCCAGCAGGCGGATGCCCTCGACGATCTCCGCGTCGGAGACGTCCTCCACCGCGCCGCCGGTGCGGCGGACCACGTCGAGCACGTAGGGGCCGTCGGCCGGTGCGCCGATCGCGAGCGAGCGGGCGATGGTGTCCGGCTTCACCGGGCGGACGACGTCCTGGCCTGCCTTGAACGCGGCGGACACCGGCGAGCAGCCGGTCGCCTGGGCGCCGAACACCCGGTAGTCCTTGCGGTCCACCAGGCCGAGCTCGGCGAACTCGCGGAAACCCTTGTCCACCTTGGTGAGCTGGGCGCCGGACGCGACGGGGACGACCACCTGGCCGGGCAGCCGCCAGCCGAGCTGCTCGGCGACCTCGAAAGCGAGTGTCTTCGAGCCCTCGGCGTAGTACGGGCGCACGTTGACGTTCACGAACGCCCAGTCGTCGTGCTCGGCCGCGAGCTCGGTGGCGAGCCGGTTGACGTCGTCGTAGTTGCCGTCGACCGCGATCAGGGCGCCGTCGTACACCGCGGTCGTGAGGACCTTGGCGCGTTCCAGGGAGGAGGGGATCAGCACAACGGAGTTCCAGCCGGCGCGCGCGGCCGCGGCGGCGACCGCGTTGGCGAGGTTGCCGGTCGACGGGCACGCGAGCACGGTGAACCCGAGCTCGCGCGCGGCGGCGAGCGCCACGGCCACGACGCGGTCCTTGAACGAGTGCGTCGGGTTACCGGTGTCGTCCTTGACCCACAACGACTTCACGCCGAGCGCCGCCGCGAGGCGGTCGGTCTTGACCAGGCGGGTCAGGCCCGGCTCGGTGTTGGCGTGGCGGTCCACATCGGACGGAACGGGCAGGAGGTTCCGGTAGCGCCAGATCGACTTGGGGCCGGCCTCGATGTCCGCGCGGGAGATGTCGCCGAACTCGTAGGCGACCTCCAGCGGGCCGAAGCACTCGGCACACGCGAACTCGGCGGCCAGCGGTACCTGGTTGCCACACTCCCGGCAGGTCAGGGCGCGCGCGGGCCCCAGGTCGAGTGTCGTGGTGGTGGCGGCGGTGATCGTCATCGCGAGGTTTCTCCTCATCTGTCCCGCGTGCGGGTCGGAGTTGGCACCGTGATCGTCGCCGTTCCTCGCGGAACTCGATGGCTAACGCCGGTTGCCGGGGCTTCGTCGGGCCGGTCCCTCTGCCCCTCTGGATGAGCTTTGTTCAGTTGTTTCGCCGAACACGTTACGGCACGTCGGGGCCGGTCGGCCAATGTGAGGTCCATCATTCGAGAAGACCTCCAGCGACACTGCCCCGCCCGGCGAACCGCGCGCCCGCGCTGGTGCGAGGATGGCGAGGTGAAGGCCCCAGCCGTGACCCCGCCCGCCCTCCAGCTCGTGCTCGGGGAGGAGGAGCTGCTGGTCGAGCGCGCCGTCAAGGCCGCCGTCGACACGGCCAAGCTCGTCGACCCGTCCGCCGAGCTGACCCGGGTCAGGGTGTCCGACCTGTCCCCGCCCGAGCTGGCCGAGCTGGTGAGCCCGTCGTTGTTCGCCGAGCGGCGGGTGATCGTGCTCGAGGCGGCGCACGACGCTGGCAAGGACATCGCGGCGGCGATCACCTCGTACCTGAGGGAGCCGGCGGAGGGCGTGCAGCTGGTCGTGCTGCACACCGGTGGCGGGCGCAAGCCGGGCAAGGACCTGATCGCCGCGCTGCGGTCGGCCGACGCGAATGTCGTGGAGTGCCCGCGGATCACGAAGCCGGGGGACCGGGAAGCCTTCGTGCGCAACGAGATCCGTCGCGCGGGCGGCAAGTCCGACGCGGACGCGGTGAGCGCGCTGATCGACTCGGTCGGCTCGGACCTGCGCGAGCTCGCGTCCGCCGCGGCCCAGCTCGTCGCGGACACCGGTGGCCAGGTGACCGCCGAAGAGGTGCGCCGCTACCACCGGGGGCGCGCGGACGTGACCGGGTTCGCGGTGGCCGAGAAGGCGATCACCGGTGACGTGGCCGGCGCGCTGGAGATGCTGCGCTGGGCGATGCAGCTCGGCGTGCCGCACGTGCTGGTCGCCGACGCGCTGGCGGACGCGGTCCGGACCGTGGCGCGGGTCGCGGGGGCCGGGCGAGCCGACCCGTACCGGCTGTCGTCGGAGCTGGGGATGCCGACGTGGAAGGTGCGCAAGGCCCTGTCACAGTCGCGCGGCTGGCACCCGGCAGGCCTGGTGGTGGCGATGCAGGTGGTCGCCGATGTGAACGCGGACGTCAAGGGCGTGGCGGTGGACGCGGACTACGCCTTGCAGCGCGCGGTGCTGCGGCTCGCGGAGGCACGCCGCCGCAGCTGACCGGCGCGCGATCGTTCTTCACTCGAAAGGGTGCCGGAGCTCGGCATGCCGGGGACGTATCGAGGCGGGCGTCCGGCCTGCCAGGGGTCGGTCGCGCGGCTCGGCGGCGGGGTTCGTCATCGACCGACTCCCAGTCCGTCCGGCATGAGGCCGAGGGCATGCGCCGCGGCGAGCGCGCCCGACCGGTTGCGTGCGCCCAGCTTGCGGAACAGCCGGGCCTGGGTGTTCTCGACGGTCTTCTCCGCGATGCCTAGTACCTGGGCGGTGCGCCGGACGGTGTGGCCGTCGGCGATGGAGCGCAGGATGTCGCTCTCCCGCGCCGTGAGCACCAGCAGGCGCGGGCTCGGCACCGCGGGTACGCGGAGGGACTCCAGCAGCGCACCACCGGCTCCGGCGTCCAGGGACACGAAGCCGCGGGTGCTCAACCGCAGGGTGGCCACCAGGTCGCCGGCCACCTCGTCGGCCGTGACGACCGCGACCGCGCCGCGCAGCAACGCCTCGACCACCTCGGCCCGCCGGGGCGGGGCACTGAGCACCAGCACGACCGGCGGCGCCACCTCGCCCGCACCGCGGTCGGGCCAGTCCGCCGCGGCCGGGTCGGCCAGCACGAGCAGCGGGGCTCCGGCGTGCACCAGGATTCCCGCTGCGGACAGCACGGCCGCCACCCGCGACCGGGTCTCGCCGTCAGGCCCTCGCAGCTCGGCGCAGACCTCCTCGGCGATGCAGAGGGCCACCGACCGGCGCAGGGCGCGCGGCTGGGACCGCGGCCGGGTGACGATGCCCAGCGCCACCGCCCTGGCGACCGCCCGGCCCTGGCTGTCCACGCCGAGCTTGCGGTAGATCCGGTGCTTGGCGTTGGCCACCCGCGACTCGCTGATCTGCAGCGACTTCGCGATCTGGGCGACCGTGTGCCCCCCGGCCAGCAGGGCGATGATCCGCTCCTCCGGCTCCGTCAGCCGGGTGCCCGGAGTCCGGCGGGGCGGCGGCTGCTCGCGCATGCACCGGCGCAGCACCATGAGCAGCGCGTCGAGCCCCCGCGTACAGGGCACCAGGGTGTCGACACCGAGCCGCGCCAACGCGTCGAGATCGGCCGCGGCAAGGTGGTCGTGCAGCACCACGACCCGGACCACGTCGAGGCAGGACCGCAGCAGCGTGAGCGTGCGGCCCTGGGCCGCTCCCAGCCCGCCGTCCAGGTGGACCACCGCCACATCCGGCTCGCGCAGCGCGCACAGGGGACGCAGGTCCGCGAGATCGGTGACCGTTCCCACGATCACGTTCTCCGGCCGCGCCGCCAGATCGGCCGCGAGAAGATCGGCGAACAGCGTGCGATCACACCGCAGCGCAAGACGGATCAAGCCCCATCACCGCCCGTCGCCCCGACGACGCAGGAGTTGTATGGAGGATCGTAGATCCGTCAAGATCATCCGGTCAATCGGCCTTGTGGTGGGAAGTTCTCGCCCGCTCGACGCAACCGACACTGCGGCGCCGTCCCCGGAGCGTGCCGGGGACGACGCCGCAGTAGTCCGGTTATCGGCTTCGTTGCGCCGTTCGGGCTCGCCGGCGACCCAACCGCCTGCTCGCCGGATAGCCCGCGGCGACGGCGGCCGGCATCGGCTGCTGGGTTCGCGGGCCGGGCTTCTTGCCGTTGTGCCGGGTCAGATCCGACGGTGCCGGGTTGACCGCCGCGCCGATCCCGGCCCGCTCCCGCGCGTCCGCGGGCTGCGCCGCGGTCGCCTTGCCCGCGCCGACATCGGGCGAGCCGGGCAGCCGGAACACGTTGGCGGGCAACTCGGACAGCGGAACGTCCGTATTGTCCGCAATGACCTGAGCCAGGGTGCGGCGCGAGTCAATGCCGAACGTGGTACGGATGTAGCTCTGCAGCGGGTCGTTGCGGTAGAAGAACCGGTCGCCGTCGCGGGCCGCGCCGAACTGGTCCCGCCAGCTCGCGAGCTGGAGCTCGCCCAGCTCCGAGCCGGTGACGTGCTTCTCGGCCATCATGCCCGTGAAAGCGTCCAGAGTGGACACCGAGCCGTAGATCGCCTTGAGCTTCGCCGCCACGGTGCACCGGCGGACCACCCGGGTGGCGTCCTCGTTCGCCACGTCGGTCGGGTTGCCGTGGATGTCGAACGCGGCGAGGATGTCGAGGCAGTTCGGGTCGTTCACCTCGTCGCCCGGGGTGAGCAGCGGGTCGGCCGGGAACGCGTCGGTCGACTCGCCGGTGATCGCCGTGAACGACGTTTTCGACGGCAGGCCATAGGAATTGCGCATCTGGTTGTACGTCGGCATGCCGTGGTCACGGCCGCGCTGCAGGTCGATCGCGCCGAGGTCGGTCACGCCGTCGAAGCACTCCGGCAGGCCCGGCCCGTCGAGGCAGTCCGGGTTGCCGGACACGGGGATGCGGAACAGGATACTGCGCAGCTGGTTGTCGATCGTCTCGTCGTTGCGGTAGTCGGACTCGCCGGCGAGACCGGTCATGATCGGCCCGAGCTGGATCTGCTCCACCAGGTCGGGGTTGAAGAACAGCACGTTGTCCGGCACCGCGAGCTCCACGTCCGCCCCGTCGACCGCGACCTCGACGCCCTCCGCCTCCAGAGCGTCCAACGTGGCCTGCGAGTAGCGGCTGACGTTGGTCTCGGTCTCGATCTCGCCGTGGATGAAGCTGTGCGCGCGGTAGCCGACGGTGGCGAACTCGTGCGCGACCGACGGGTCCAGACCCGGGTTATAGCCCTGATACGCGGGCAGCGAGACGCCCAGCGCCGGGAGGAACTCGTTGTAGGTGATGTGCTGGATCTCCGCGATCACCACGGCCCGTGCGAGCTGGAACTTGTCCTGTGCGGACAGGCCGGCCGGAAGTGCCGCGACGATCCGGTTGTGCTCGCGGGCGAACAACGTCTGCACCGAGGTCAGCGCGGCCTGCTCGTTGGCGCGCACGTCACCGGCGACGACGGCCCGGCCGGGGTTGCCGATCAGGCGTCCGTCCACGGCCATGACGGGTGCGGTGGCGGGATTGCCCCGGGCGTCCGCGCGCGGGAGGTAGTTGCCGGGCAGCAGCATCGTGCCGGCGTTGTTGTCCGGGTTGCCGTCGACCGTCCCGTCGCGCGTCCAGTCCAGGCGGCTGTCGGACGGCCCGTACACGGCCTCGGCGTCGAGGAAGGAGGTCTCGGTGTTGATGTGCTGGCGGGCGTTGGTGACCCCGGTGCCCGGCGCGGCCGCCGACCTGTTGAACGGGATGAAGCCCAGGGTGTCGACGAACGACTCCATCGGGTCGGCGGGGTTGAACGGCAGGTTCGCGGCGGTGCCGTTCTCTTCGCGGTGACCGACGTTGTGGTCAACGAACTGTCCCCAGACGTTGCCCCACTGGGTGACCCCACGCTCCGAGAACACGTTGGCGTTGATGTCATTGAAGATCCGGTTGGACACCGTCCGCGGATCGGGCCCGGCGACCATCTGACTGCGCCCGTCCGCGTAGCGAGCCGGCCCGATCCGCAGGTACCGGGTGTTGGCGGTGCCGATGCCGGGTGCGTAGGGGTTGTTGTTGACACCGTTGAGACTCTGCGCCTCCCAGGCGCCCAGGATCGGTGCGTCGGATACCCCGCCGTTGTCGGCCGCCGCCGGCCAGGCGACGGCCGCCGGTACGACGGCGATGACTCCGGCGAGGATGGCTATGCGGCATCGTCTTGCCCCCGACCTGCGCATGGAATGCAGCATCTTTACTCCTGTCCTAGCTGACCGATAGGGACGGCCGGACACGCGTTTCAGCGCCCATTCGGACCGCGCGCAGCAGGTGAATGGCGGTACGAATAGCGAACTACCGCCAGCTCTCGGTGGCGGGAAACGTATTTCGCAGGGAACTGAAAGGACTGCCCTCGCAGGCAATGGTGAACCTGGCTCACAATCGGGTCAACGGCCGGTTCCGAACCGTTTCCCTTGGGGGTGCCCGCAGCGAGAGTGCTGCGTGGGGACAACGAGGCTGGGTGGCCGGCGCCGAGTTGGTCGGTTGCGCGGCTTCACCGGCGGTGGGGATGGCGGTGCGGGTGGTGTGCGAGCCGCTGTGGACAACCAATCCGATTGAACGGTCCATTCAATCGGCCCGGGGCCCCCCGATTTCCACATTACCGGCGTGCACCGACAGTTCCGGGCGCTCGGCGCTGAACTGTGGATGATCGGGCGGGTGCGAGGTGAAGTGGGTGCACGGTAGGGGCGCAACGTAGAGACGACTGTGCCGGCCGTCCATGGTGGACGGCCGGCACAGTCGTTGAGTCAGCTCAGATCTCGTGGGCGCGCTTCGCCATGGCGGACTTCTTGTTCGCCGCCTGGTTGGCGTGGATGACGCCCTTGCCCGCGGCCTTGTCGAGCTTGCGGCTCGCGTCACGCATCAGCTCGGTGGCCTTGTCCTTCTCGCCAGCTTCCGCGGCCTCGCGGAACTTGCGGATCGCGGTCTTCACCGAGGACTTGACGGCCTTGTTGCGCTGCCGCGCCTTCTCGTTCGTCTGGATCCGCTTGATCTGGGACTTGATGTTCGCCATGCGTGTTCTCCTCGATGTCGATCACGGAAGCCCGTGCCGCGGTCGGGTGGCCCCGCGGTGATGATCACCGGCGAGCTTCCTCCTGGGCGGAATGCCACGCGGCACGAACCGGACGAGGATAACAGTGCGTCACCCGCGCACCGTCAGCGGCCGCCCAGCATGCTCCTGGTCAGGGCCTGCTGCTGGGACAACAGCTCGTCCAGCGCGGCTCGCAGGGTCGGCTCGTCGAGGACCGCGCCCTTGTCCACCGACTCCAGGACCGCGCGGCGCACCCACTCCCTCACGAACGACGCCGTCACGCCGTCGGTGTCCCTGACCAGCGCGGACGCGTCCGCCAACCGCAGCGCGGCACCCGCGTACAGCCGCAGCAGGCGCTCCCGGCAGCCCGCATCCGGCTTCGGGATCTCCACCGCCAGGTCCACCCGGCCCGGCCGCTGCGCCAGCGCCTCCTCCATCGTGTCGACGCGGTTCGTCGTCAGCACGA
The DNA here is from genome assembly GCA_035995025.1 of Actinophytocola sp. Lineage (GTDB taxonomy): Bacteria > Actinomycetota > Actinomycetes > Mycobacteriales > Pseudonocardiaceae > Actinophytocola. Next base: position 33,050 of record DASYKY010000109.1, on the reverse strand, counting down.
AGGTCACGTCCGCCTCCGAGCCGATGCCGTCCATCTCGTCCAGCAGCTCGAACAGCGCCGGGTTCCCGGACATCGTCGACCGGTCCTGCGCGATCAGGTCCACGTCCTCGACGACCACGACCGACGGCTCCAGCCGGCGCGCCAGCGACGCCGTCGCCCGCAGCCAGCGGATCATCGCCATGCCGGACAGCACGAACACCGTGCACGTGGGCAGCCTGCTCAACAGGTACCGCACCGTGTGCGTCTTCCCCGTCCCCGGCGGGCCGTACAGCAGCAGCCCGCGCTTGAGGTGCTGCCCGTGCTCCCGCAACGCGTCTGTCTGCGCCACCGAGCGCACCACGTGCCGCTCGATCGTCCCCAGCACGCCGTCGGGCAGCACCACCTGGTCCGCGCGCAGCTCCGGCCGCGGCAGGAACGTCAGCAGCCGGTTACCCCGGTGCTCCGACATGCCGAACGACAGCAGCTGGCCACGAAAGACGTCATTGGCACGGACGAGCGTGAGGATCTCCTCCCGGACCGTCGCGGCCGTGGTCCGGGACGCCGCCAGGACCTGCAGGTGGCAACGGTCCTCGCCGTGGTCCTCCCGTGCGCCCTGCAGCGCGAGGACCACCGGCGAACCGTCCGGCGCGACCGTGCACACCAGGCCGAGCTGCACCGCCTCCGTTGCGGTCGCCGGTCCGGTGGCGACCGTCGTGTAGTCGACCGCGCCCAGGCGGAACTGGCCGCTCGTGTCCGCCATCGCCAGCATGTCCACGACCGACGCGAAGTGCCGGCTGCCCGCGATGCCGAACCACGCCGCGTCCGGCGAATGGCGGGCCAGGTACGCGTCGACGCCGCGCTGCAGGTTCGCGTGGTCCCAGCTCGGCAGGTGCTCGGCCACGTTCGGGATCTCGGCCAGCGGGCAGCCGACGTGCTCGGCGATCCGCGAGGTCAGCGGCGAGCCGGTGGTCACGAGCGTCTGCCGCCCGGCGTCGAGCAGCTCGGTCAGTGCGCGGGCCAGGCCGCGGGCGTCGTCCGTGGGCAGATTCACACCACCACGTTGCCAGAACTCGTCAGTCCTCGTCGGAATCCGGCGGCGAGGACGGTGACGAAGGAGAGGAGGACGGCGGGCGGCCGCGGCGGGGGAGCTTGCCCGCGTCCTTCGGCAGGCGCCCAGCCTGCGAGAGCGCGCGGCGCAGCAGGAACTCGATCTGCGCGTTGGTGCTGCGCAGCTCGTCACCTGCCCACCGGGCCACCGCGTCGTGGATCGCGGGATCCAGACGCAGCAGCAGCTTCTTGCGCTCGGCCACGAAACCCTGCGGCCTCAGTTGTACAGCGAGCCGGTGTTGACCACGGGTTGGGTGTCGCGGTCGGCGCACAGCACGACCAGCAGGTTGCTCACCATCGTGGCCTTGCGCTCCTCGTCGAGGTCGACGACCCGCTCCGAGGCCAGCTTGTCCAGCGCCAGCTGCACCATGCCGACCGCGCCCTCGACGATCCGCTGCCGCGCCGCCACCACGGCCCCGGCCTGCTGGCGGCGCAGCATCGCGCCCGCGATCTCCTGCGCGTACGCCAGGTGCGTGATCCGCGACTCGATCACCTCGACCCCGGCCGACTCCACCCGCGCGGCGATCTCCGTGGACAGCTTGTCGGTGATCTCCGAGGTGTTCTCCCGCAGCGACAGCTCGTCGCCGTGTGAGTCGTACGGGTAGCTCGTCGCGATGTGGCGGACGGCGGTCTCCGCCTGGATGGTCACGAACTCGTTGTAGTCGTCCACCTCGAACATGGCGCGCGCCGTGTCCGTGACCCGCCAGACCACCACCGCGGCGATCTCGATCGGGCTGCCGTCCGCGTCGTTGACCTTGGTCACCGCCGTCTCGTGGTTGCGGATCCGGGTGGAGATGCGGCGCCGCATGGTGAACGGGTTGACCCAGCGCAGCCCGTCCAGCCGCACGGTGCCCACGTACCGGCCGAGGAACTGCACCACCCGCGCCTCACCGGGCGCCACCTGCATCAGCCCGCCGCCCACGAGCAGGCCGGCGACGATCACCAGGGCGCCGGCCACGGCCAGCACGATCAGGCCGGCCCCGGGGCCGGCGCTCGCGAGCCGGAGGGTCCCGGTCAGCAGCATCGCCGCCCCGCCCAGGCCGAGCACGATCGCGAGGCCCAGCAGCGGCAGCCCGGCGGCGCCGAACGCGACCCGCTCCCGCACGTGCGGCTCGGGCATCGGTGGTTTGGTCGTGTCCATGGCGCCTCCCTCGGCTGAAGTCACTATCAAAGTGATATCACTTTATAGTAGCCTGGCGCCATGACGGAAGCACTTCGGCTCGAACGGCTCTTCAAGCGGTTCGGCCCGACCATCGCCGTTGACCACGTCGACCTCGCCGTGCCGGGCGGCTCGTTCTTCGGGCTCGTCGGCCCGAACGGCGCGGGCAAGACGACCTCGCTGTCGATGGCCGTCGGCCTGCTGCGCCCGGACGGCGGCAGAGCGACGATCTTCGGCGTCGACGTGTGGGCGGATCCGGTGCGCGCCAAGGCGATGACCGGCGTGCTGCCGGACGGGATGTCGCTGCCGGAGCGGCTCACCGGTGCGGAGCTGCTGACCTACATGGGTTTGCTGCGCGGCCTGGACAAGAACACCGTGGCGCAGCGGGCCGAGGAGCTGCTCGCGGTGCTGGAGCTCGGCGACGCGCGCAACCGCCTGGTGATCGACTACTCGGCGGGCATGCGCAAGAAGATCGGCCTCGCGACCGCCCTGCTGCACGCGCCCCGGCTGCTGGTGCTCGACGAGCCGTTCGAGGCGGTCGACCCGGTGTCCGCGGCCACCATCCGCACGATCCTGCAGCGCTTCGTCGGCTCCGGCGGCGCGGTCGTGCTGTCCAGCCACGTGATGGCCCTCGTCGAGCAGCTCTGCTCGCACGTCGCCGTGATCACCCGCGGCCGGGTGGTCGCCGCCGGGCCGGTCGCCGAGGTGCGCGGCGGGACCAGCCTCGAGGAGGCGTTCGTGCACATCGTCGGCGGGCGCACCGGTGGCTCGGAGGGGTTGTCGTGGTTGGCGTCCTGATCCGGATGAAGTGGCGGGTGCTGCGGCACTCGCTGCGCGGCAGGCAGGCCGTGCTGACCGGGGGCGGCGCGCTGGTCGGCCTGCTCGCCGCGCTCGTCACGGTCCTGTTGTCCGCCACGGACTTCGACCGTGCGGGCGTGGGCGTGGACGTGCTCGCCGCGCTCTATCTCCTGTGGACGGTCGGCTGGCTGTTCGGGCCGGTGTTCACCGGCGGCGGGGACGAGACGCTGCGCCCGGAGCACTTCGCGTCGCTGCCGGTCACCCCGCGGCGGCTCGCCGCCGGTCTGCTCGGCGCCGCGTTCGTCGGCGTACCGGCGATCGTCACGTTCCTCGCGTTCGCGGGCCTGCTGCTGTTCGCCGACGGGGCCGCCGCCGTCGGCGTCGCGATCGTCGTGGTGCCGCTGCAGCTGGTGTTCGTCGTGCTGCTGTCCCGCGTGGTGATGGCCGCGCTCGGCGCCGTGCTGCGCTCGCGCCGCGGCCGCGACCTCGGCGTGCTGCTCGCCGCGCTCGTCGGCCTGTCCGGGTTCGCCATCCAGCTCGCGCTGAACACGGTGGGGCCGGTGCTCGTCGAGGGCAGGTCGCAGACCCTGTCCACCGTGCTGCGCGCGACGCCGTCCGGCTGGGCGACCGTCGCGGTGGACGCCGCCGGGCGCGGCGACTGGCTGCTCGTGCTCGCCTGCGTGGCCGGCCTGCTGGTGCTCGTCGCCGCGCTGCTCGCGCTGTGGGGCGTGCTGCTGGTGCGCCGCACGACACGGGTCGCGGTCAACATCGGGCCCGCCGTGCGCCGCACCGGGTCGGGCATCGGGCACCGGCTGCCGGCGACCCCGATCGGTGCGGTGGCCGGCAAGGAGCTGCGCACCTGGTCGCGCGACGCCCGCCGCCGGGTGGCGCTGCTGTCGATGCTGATCGTCGGCGTGGTCGTGTCGGTCGTGCCGGCGGTCAGCGGGCGGGACACCGGGCCGCTGCCGTTCGCCGGCCTCGTCGTCGTCACGATGGGCTGCCTGCTCGCCGGGAACCTGTACGGGATGGACGGCAGCGCGCTGTGGCACACGCTCGTCGTGCCCGGCGCGGAGGCGGCCGACGTGCGCGGGCGGCAGCTGGCGTGGCTGCTCATCGTGGGGCCGGTGACGCTAGTGCTCTCGATCGTGCTGCCCGCCGTCACCGACCCCGGCCTGTACCCGTGGGTGCTGGGGCTCGCGCCCGCGCTGCTCGGTGGCGGGGCCGGGCTGATCGTGGTGCTGTCGGTGTACGCGGGCTACCCGATGCCCGACCAGCGGTCCAACCCGTTCGCCGCGGGCGGCAACCCCGGCATCGTGCGGGCGCTGCTGCAGATCGGGATCGCGCTGCTGCTGGCGATCGTGGCGCTGCCGGAGGCGGCGGTGGTCGTACTCGGCTCCGGGACGCCGGCCGTGCAGTGGCTCGCGCTGCCGCTCGGTGTCGCGGTCGGCGTGGCGTGCTGGTGGTGGTGGGGACGGCTCGCGCAGCGGCGGCTCGCGGCGCGCGGGCCGGAGCTGCTCGCCGACGTCGCGAAGCGGGTGTGACGTGTCGCCGCGCGCGGTCGGTGCCGCCGTCGCGCTGGCGTTCGCGTTCGCGCTCGCGCTGGTGTTGTGCGTGCCGGGCCGCGGCGTGGACGCGGCGCGGCTCGCGGTCGACTGGCTGCTCGTCGCGGTGCCGGCCGTGCTGGCCGCGTTCGGGAGGCCGGTCACCCGGACCTGACCGGCCGGAACCGCGGGTCTGACAGGGTGGGGGTATGCATCCCGCCGCCGTCGCCCTCGTGGTCGCGGCGGCGGTGGCACACGCCGGGTGGAACCTGTGCGCCAAGCGGGTGCCCGACGGCGGCGCGTTGTTCGTGTGGCTCACCGCGGCGTGGTCGGCTGTGTTCCAGCTGCCGCTCGCGATCCTCGGCGTCGTGCTCGCGGGCGGGTCGGTGCCGGCGTTCTGGTGGCTCGTCGCAGTCGTCAGTGGACTGATCCACACGGCCTACTTCGTGATCCTGCAACGGGGTTACCGCATCGGCGACCTGTCGGTGGTGTACCCGCTCGCCCGGGGCACCGGCCCGATGCTGTCGGTCCTCGCCGCGATCTGGCTGTTCGGAGAGCGGCCGGGCCCGGTGGCGCTCGCCGGCGCGGCGGCCGTCGTCCTCGGCGTGTGGGTGATCGGCGGGCTCGGCTCGTCCGGTGCGGGTTCGTGGGCGGTCGGTGCCGGCTACGGGATCCTGTGTGGCACGACGATCGCCGCGTACACGTTGTGGGACGCGCACGCCGTGACCACGCTCGCCGTGTCGCCGCTGATACTGCTGGCCGGCACGTCGATCTTCGAGACCGCGCTGCTCGCCCCGTACGCGCTCAGCAGGCGCGCGCGGGTCGCGGAGCTGTGGCGTGGCAACCGGATGCCGGTGCTCGCCGTCGCCGTGCTGTCCCCGGCCGCCTACCTGCTGGTGCTCTTCGCGTTGCGGCTCGCGCCGGTGAGCCTCGTCGCGCCGGCGCGCGAGCTGTCCATCGTCGTGGGCAGCCTCGGCGCCTGGTTGCTGCTGCGGGAGCCGAACCCCGGAAGGCGCCTCGCCGGGGCCGCGATAGTCCTTGCCGGGGTTGCGGCCATCGCCGCCGCCTGACCATCATGCGCAGATGAAGCGATCAGCTGCCGCCGCCCGGTCCGCCACGACATCGTCGAGCCGTGCCGGAAGGAATGGCGAGCTGTTCGACGGCTACCTCGACCCGAAGCGGCCGTACGCCGGGGCCTACGACGAGATGTTCGCTCCCGATCGGACGCTGCGCCCCGCCTACCGCAGGCTGTACGAGTCGCTCGCGCCTGCCGTGCCCGCCGAGCTCGGGGCCAGGGCCGAGGCGCTGGACCGCGCGCTGGTCGACCAGGGGATCACGTTCTCCCTGTCCGGGCAGGAACGCCCGTTCCCGCTGGACCTCATCCCGCGGGTGATCACCGCCGCCGAGTGGACCCGGCTCGAGCGCGGCATCGTGCAGCGCGTCCGCGCGCTGGAGGCGTTCCTCGCCGACGTCTACTCCGACCAGCAGATCGTCCGCGACGGCGTGCTGCCCAAGCGGCTCATCACGTCCTGCGCGCACTTCCACCGCCAGGCCGCGCGGCTGATGCCGCCCAACGGGGTGCGGGTGCACGTCGCCGGCATCGACGTGGTGCGCGACGAGGACGGCGTGTTCCGCGTGCTGGAGGACAACCTGCGCAGCCCGTCCGGGGTGTCCTACGTGATGGAGAACCGGCGCACGATGGCCCGGGTGTTCCCGGACCTGTTCGCCAAGCACCGGGTCCGCGCGGTCGGCGACTACGCGGTGCACCTGCTGCGCGCGCTGCGGGCGGCCGCGGCGGCGAACGTGGCCGACCCGAACGTCGTCGTGCTCACCCCGGGCGTGCACAACTCCGCGTACTTCGAGCACTCGCTGCTGGCCCGCCTGATGGGCGTCGAGCTCGTCGAGGGCCGCGACCTGTTCTGCCGCGACAACTCCATCTACATGCGCACCACCCAGGGCGAGCGCGCGGTCGACGTGATCTACCGGCGGATCGACGACGAGTTCCTCGACCCCGTGCAGTTCCTGTCGGACTCCGTGCTCGGCGTCGCAGGCCTGCTCAACGCCGCGCGCGCCGGCAACGTGGTGATCGCGAACGCGGTCGGCAACGGCGTCGCCGACGACAAGCTCGTCTACACCTACCTGCCGGAGATCTTCAAGTACTACCTGGGCGAGACGCCGCTGCTGCCCAATGTGGACACCTACCGCTGCTGGCTGCCCGACGAGCAGGCTCAGGTGCTGGACCGGCTGAGCGAGCTGGTGGTCAAGCCCGTGGAGGGCTCGGGCGGCTACGGCATCGTGTTCGGCCCGTCGGCCACCCAGCGCGAGCTCGCGTTGCTGCGCAAGCGGATCCGCCACGACCCGCGCGGCTGGATCGCGCAGCCGGTGGTGCAGCTCTCGACCGTGCCGACGAAGGTGGGGCAGCGGCTCAAGCCCCGGCACGTGGACCTGCGCCCGTTCGCGGTCAACGACGGCACGTCGGTGTTCGTGCTCCCGGGCGGGCTGACCCGGGTGGCGCTGCCGGAGGGCAGCCTGCTGGTGAACTCCTCGCAGGGCGGCGGTTCCAAGGACACCTGGGTGCTCGCCGCCCGGTCGTCCACGGCGGACGCCGAGCTGTCCGGCACCGGGCTCGCCGGGAGCGCCGGCCCGCCGGTGGAGGATCTCGCGCCCGAGCGTGGTCCCGAGCTGACGGCCGGCCAGCAGCAACAACAACAGCAACAGCAGCAACAACAACAGCAGCAGCAGCAGGAGGTGTCCGATGCTCGCCCGTAACGCCGAGTCGCTGTACTGGATCGGCCGCTACGTCGAGCGGGCCGACGACACCGCGCGGATCCTCGACGTGTCCGTGCACCACCTGCTCGAGGACGCGACCGTCGACCCGGACGCGACGAGCCGCCAGCTGCTCGGCGTCCTCGGCATCACGCCGCCGGGGGGCCAGCAGCTCGACGTGCGGCCGCTGACCGACCTGGTCGCGTTCTCCCGCGACCACGCGGGCTCGATCGTCGCGTCGATCTCCAGCGCGCGGGAGAACGCCCGGGTCGCCCGCGAGGTCGTGTCGACCGAGCTGTGGGAGTCGGTCAACGCGATGTGGAACGCCGTGCCCGACCGGCAGAAGGCCGCCAAGCGGCTGGGGCCGCACGCGTTCTTCTCCTTCGTCGAGGAGCGCGCGGCGACGTTCTGGGGCCTCGCCGACTCGACGCTGTCCCGCGACGACGGGTGGCGGTTCCTCGTGCTCGGCCGCTCGGTGGAGCGGGTGGACATGATCGTGCGGCTGCTGATGTCGCGGGCCGGGGACAAGCCGTCCTCGCCCGGCTGGGTCACCGTGCTCCGCTCGGCCGGTGCGCACGACACGTACCTGCGCACCTATCGCGGTGCGCTCGACTCGGGCCGGGTGGTGCAGTTCCTGTTGCTGGACCGGCTGTTCCCGCGCTCGGTGTTCTATGCGCTCCGGCAGGCCGAGGCGGTGCTCGAGTGGCTGGACCTGCGGCCCACCGCACGGGTGGGCGCGAAGGGCGAGGCGATGCGGCTGCTCGGCAAGGCCCGCAGCGACCTGGAGTTCCTGCGCGACGACGAGCTGCTCGACGACCTCACCGACCGGCTCGCCGGGTTGCAGAAGACCGTGCGCGACGTGGGCGAAGCCGTTGCGCTGCAATACTTCCACGCCGTGCCCTGGGTGGCCTGGACGAACGCGGGGGTGAGCCTGTGAGCGGAGCTTGCGCAGCGAACCACTCAACACAGGGCGACCGTGAACGGCGCCCCGGAGCCTGCGAGGGGGCGTCGTGAACTGGCGGGTTCGGGTCGTACATACGACGGGGTACCGGTACTCCGCGCCGGTCACGCAGTCCTACAACGAGGCCCGGCTGACCCCGCGCAGCGACCGGCGGCAGAACCTCATCGTGAGCCGCGTCGAGACGACCCCGGCCACGCGCTCCTACCGCTACACCGACTACTGGGGCACCGAGGTCACCACGTTCGACCTGCACGCACCGCACACCGAGCTGAAGATCGTCTCCTCGTCGGTGGTCGAGACCGGCGAGATGGTCAGCCCGGTCGACGAGGCGAGCTGGGCGGACCTGTGCGCACCCGACATCCTCGACCGGTACGCGGATTTCGGTGCGTGGACCGAGTACGTGCCCCGCAACCGCGAGCTCGGCGCGGTCGCCCGCGAGCTGCGCAAGGGCCGCCGGCCGGCCGAGGCGGTGCTGGCCGTCTCGGAGTGGGTGCACGACAAGCTCACCTACCAGCGCGGCACGACCGGGGTGCACTCCTCGGCGGTGGACGCGTGGCACGCCCGCGAGGGCGTGTGCCAGGACTACGCGCACCTGACGCTCGCGCTGCTGCGGGCCATCGGGATCCCCGGCCGGTACGTCTCCGGCTACCTGCACACGAAGCCGAACGCGAAGGTCGGCGAGACCGTGAGCGGCGAGAGCCACGCGTGGATCGAGGCGTGGACCGGCGGCTGGTGGGGCTTCGACCCCACCAACGACGTGGAGGTCGGGCCGCGGCACATCTGGGTCGCGATCGGCCGGGACTACGCGGACGTGTCGCCGCTGAAGGGCACGTACTCGGGCGGGGCGGCCACCGCGATCGAGGTCTCCGTGGACGTCACGCGCCTGGCCTGATACTCCCCGGGGAGTAGTCCCAGCCGGGCTGGGTACCGCGTCGCGCGTAGGCGAGGTCCCCTCGCGCGTCCGACGTTTTCGCCGCCCTCCCTCGACATAGTGGTGTCATCGGAAACCGATGGGAGGGACACCATGAGCGACAGCACTGACCGGGGACGCCGGCTCGCCTGGCGTGTCGGCGTGGGAGTGGCGGTGGTCGGCGTGGCCAGCCTGGGCGCGATCGGCTTCGCCGCGGCGACCTCGTCGACCCCGGACACCTCGAGCGACCCGGCGCCGTCCGAGCAGCACGACGGCCCGTGGGGCGGCGGCTGGGGCGGAGCGTGGGGTCACGGAGGTGGCGGCGGCCCGTGGGGCGGGTTCGCCGACGCGTTCGGTGACATGGACATCGCCGACATCTCGCACGCGACCGTCGTGCTGGCCAAGGAGGGCGGCGGCTCGCAGACCCTTACCGTGCAGAAGGGCGCGGTGACGTCGGTGAACGGCGGCTCGATCGCGCTGAAGAGCGCGGACGGCTACGCGAAGACCTACACCGTGAACAAGGACACGAAGGTCAACGGCGACGAGAAGATCGCCTCGGTGGCGAAGGACGAGCAGGTCGTGGTGGTCTCGAAGGACGGCGGCGACAAGCCGGCCGCGACCGTCGTGGTCGACCTGTCCGATCTTGGCTGGAAGTAGCGCGGGCGACGCTGCGTGCCGGCCGTGCCCGTGATAGCCAGGGGCATGACCGGCACGCGGTGGACCGATCGGCTCGGGCGTCTCGGCGGCGCGGTGTACGACGCGGGCGTCGAGCGGGAGTGGCTGGCACGGCCCGCCGGCCGCCTGCTCTGGGGCACCGACACGCGGCTGCTGTACGCGGCCATCCGGGCGATCGGGGATCTGCCCGACGGTGCGGCCGTGCTGGACGTCCCCTGCGGTGGCGGGGTGGCGCTGCGCGGCGTGGTGCCCGGGCTGCGATACGTGGGTGCGGACATCTCGCCGGGCATGCTGGCGCGGGCCCGGCGCGAGTCCGTGCGTTGCGGGGTGGAGGTCGAGCTCATCGCGGCGGATGCCGCCCGGCTACCTTTCGCCGGCGGTGAGTTCGACCTCTGCGTCTCGTTCAACGGGCTGCACTGCCTGCCCGACCCGGCCGCCGCCGTCCGGGAGATGGCCCGCTGCGTGCGGCCCGGCGGGCGCGTCGTCGGCTGCACGCTCGTGCGTGGCGCCGGCGTTCGCCAGGACCTCGCGTTCGGCGCGCTGCGCCGCGCGGGCCTGTTCGGGCCCGGCGGCACCGTCGTGGACGTCGAGCACTGGCTCACCGGCGCCGGGCTGCGCGTCGCGGAGATGCCGTGCTCCGGGGCGCTCGCGTACTTCACCGCTCAGCGCTGAGACGGGCGGATGTTCGCGTTCAGGTGGAACACGTTGTCCGGGTCGTAGGCGTCCTTCAGCGCGGTCAGCTTCGCGAGCTTCGCCGCCGGGTAGGCCCGCCGCACGCCAGCGGCACCCTCGTCGCCGACCGCGTTGACGTACACGCCGCTCGCGTACGGGGCGAGCGCGGCCGCCGAGTGCCGGGCCGCCGCGATCCGCGCGCCGTCCTCGGCCGGGTCGGTCCACCGGGTGCCGGCACCCCACTCGAACAGCGTGCCGCGGTGGCCGAACGCCGCGTCCTCGTCGGGCACGTCGTCGATCGCGCCGCCGTAGGCCTGCAGCCCGGCGCCGGGCAGCGGGCCCGAGCCGCTGTCGCCGCCGCGGGTGAGGAACGCCTCGATGGCCGCGTCCGGCAGCCCGCGCAGGTAGTGGCCCTTCGAGTAGCGGCGGTAGGCGTGGCCCTGCACGGAGTCCTCCCGCGTCTGCAGCTTTACGTACGACGGCTCGCTGACCCGGGTCGCGACCGGGCGGCCCAGCGCTCGCAGCGCCGGCAGGTACGCGCGGCCCGCGGCCGGGTCGCCCGCCCACACGAAGCCGAGCGTGGTCAGCCCGTCGCGGCCGACCGACGCGGTGAACGTCGCGCGGCGCGGCGCCCCGGCGTTCAGGTCGCGCCACGCCCGCAGCGCCGCGAACGAGTCGTCGAGCGGGAAGTCGTACTCGGCCACCAGTGTCCGGGTGCCGGTGTCGTGCAGGCGGAACTCGAAGTCGGTCACGATGCCGAAGTTGCCGCCGCCACCGCGCAGGCCCCAGTACAGGTCCGGGTGCTCGTCGCGGCTCGCCGTCACGACATCGCCCGCGGCCGTGACCACCTCGTAGGACTCGACGTTGTCGCAGGCCAGCCCGTACTGGCGGGCGAGCCAGCCCATGCCGCCGCCGAGCGTGAGCCCGCCGACGCCGGTGTGCGACACGTTGCCCGCGGTCGTCGCGAGCCCGTGCGCCTGCGCCGCGCGGTCGAGCGCGCCCAGCAGCGCGCCGCCCCGCACCCTGGCTCTGCGGCCCACCGGGTCGACGCGCACGCCGCTCAGGAGCGTCAGGTCGATCATCAGACCGTCGTCGGGCACCGCGTGGCCGACGCCGCTGTGGCCGCCGCACCGCACACCGATCTCGAGGTCCAGCTCGCGGGCGGTGCGCACCGCGGTCGCCACGTCGGCGACGCTCGCGGCGCGCACGATCATCCGTGGCCGCCGGTCCACCATCGCGTTCCAGATCGTGCGGGCCCGGTCGTATCCGTGAGCGTGGTCTGCGCGGCCGGGGAGGAGCAGCTGCCCGTCCAGGCGGGTCATCGAAGTCGTCATGGGTAGCACAGTGACAGGAATCGGTCCCCGCATTAAGGTCCGATCCAATGACCGCGACGAGTACCAATTCCCCCGTCGCCGACCTGCTGATCGAACTGCGGCGGGACGGCGGTGAGCCGCTGCACCGGCAGCTCGAGGCGGCCATCCGGGACGGCATCCGCGCCGGGCGGCTGCGGCAGGGCAGCGCGCTGCCGCCGACCAGGGCCATCGCCGCGAACCTCGGCGTCTCGCGCGGCGTGGTCGTCGAGGCGTACCAGCAGCTCGTCGCCGAGGGCTACCTGACCAGCCGGACCGGCGGCTACACCCAGGTCGCGATCGAGCCGGAGGCCGCGCGGGCGCCCGAGGTGCCCGCGGCGGCGCGGAAACCGCGGATCGACTTCGGCTACGGACGCGCCGACGTGACGCAGTTCCCGCGCGCGGCGTGGCTGCGTTCGATCCGGACCGTGCTGACCGAGGCGCCGAGCGAGCGGTTCGGTTACCTGTCCGGGCACGGCATGCCGGAGCTGCGCGAGGCGCTCGCCGACTACCTCAACCGGGTGCGCGGGACGGCGGCGCGGCCGGAGAACGTGGTGATCTGCAACGGGTACGCGCAGGGCAGCGCGCTGCTGTTGCAGGTGCTCGCGGCGACCGGGGCGAAGCGGCTGGCGGTCGAGGACCCGTCCGCGGGCGACGACGCGGTGCCGGTCGCGGCGGCGCTGGGCATGACGGTCGTCGGCGTGCCGGTCGACGAGGGCGGCATCCGGGTCGACGAGCTGGCCCGCTCCGGCGCGGACGCGGTGATCCTGACCCCGTCGCACCAGTGGCCGACCGGCGGCGTGCTGTCGGCGCAGGCCCGCGCGGCGGTGCTGCGGTGGGCCGGGCGGACCGGCGCGCTGGTCGTCGAGGACGACTACGACGCGGAGTACCGCTACGACCGGGCGCCGGTCGGCGCGATCCAGGGGCTGGCGCCGGAGCTGGTCGCCTACGCCGGCTCGGCCAGCAAGACGCTCGCGCCGGGCCTGCGGCTGGGCTGGCTGGTGGTGCCCGCGCACCTGTCCGAGCGGGTGGCCGCGGCGAAGGTCGCGGCGGACCGGGGCGCGCCGGCGATCGACCAGCTCGCGTTCGCGGACTTCCTGACCCGCGGCGAGTTCGACCGGCACCTGCGGCGGATGCGCCCGGTGTACCGGCGCCGCCGCGACGCGCTGCTGGCGGCCCTGTCGGCCCGGCTGCCGGACCTCGTGGTGGCGGGGAAGGCGGCCGGACAGCATCTGGTCACGTGGCTGCCGCCGGACCTGGCGGAGGCGGACGTGGTCGCCGCCGCGGCCCGGCGCGACGTCGGCGTGTACGGGGTGGCGCCGTACCGGTTCGCCACGACCGGGCCCGGCGGGCTGATCTTCGGGTACGCGTCGCTGTCCGAGCGGGCAATCGCCGAGGGCGTGGCCCTGCTGGCCGAGGCCGTGGCGGAGCTGCGGACGGTGCCGCGTCGAGCGGATCCGTGAGGTCTGCTCAACCTCGCGGTCTTCGACGACCTCGCGAAGGCCGTCGGCGTCGAGGCGTGATCGGGGCGCATGGGACGATGGGGCGTATCCGCATGCCTTCCCGAGGGACCTGAGTGAGTACGTTCGCCGACACGACGTTCACGAATCCTGACCTGATCAGGAACTTCTGCATCATCGCGCACATCGACCACGGCAAGTCCACGCTGGCCGACCGGATGCTGCAGCTCACCGGCGTCGTCGAGGAACGGGCGATGCGGGCGCAGTACCTCGACCGGATGGACATCGAGCGCGAGCGCGGCATCACGATCAAGGCACAGAACGTCCGGCTGCCCTGGCAGGTCGGCGGGCAGGACCACGTGCTGCACATGATCGACACCCCGGGCCACGTGGACTTCACCTACGAGGTGTCCCGCGCACTGGAGGCCTGCGAGGGCGCGGTGCTGCTGGTCGACGCCGCGCAGGGGATCGAGGCGCAGACCCTGGCCAACCTGTACCTGGCGATGGAGAACGACCTCACGATCATCCCGGTGCTCAACAAGATCGACCTGCCGGCCGCCGACCCGGACAAGTACGCCGCCGAGCTCGCGCACATCGTCGGCTGCGAGCCGTCGGACGTGATGCGGGTGTCGGCGAAGACCGGCAAGGGCGTGCGCGAGCTGCTCAACGAGATCGTGCGGCTCATCCCGGCGCCCAAGGGCGACACGGACGCCCCGCCCCGGGCGATGATCTTCGACTCGGTGTACGACACCTACCGCGGCGTGGTCACCTACATCCGGGTCGTGGACGGCAAGATCACGCCGCGGCAGCGGATCCGGATGATGTCCACCAACGCCACCCACGAGCTGCTCGAGGTCGGCATCATCTCCCCGGAGCCCAAGCCGAGCGCGGGACTCGGGATCGGCGAGGTCGGCTACCTGATCACCGGCGTGAAGGACGTGCGCCAGTCCAAGGTCGGCGACACCGTGACCAGCGAGAAGCGGGGTGCCACCCAGGCACTCGCCGGCTACCGCGAGCCGCGGCCGATGGTCTACTCGGGACTGTATCCGGTGGACGGCTCGGACTACGCCGACCTGCGCGAGGCGCTGGACAAGCTGCGGCTCAACGATGCCGCGCTGTCCTACGAGCCGGAGACGTCCGCGGCGCTCGGGTTCGGCTTCCGCTGCGGCTTCCTCGGCCTGCTGCACCTGGAGATCGTGCGCGAGCGGCTCGAGCGCGAGGCCGGCCTGGACCTCATCTCGACCGCGCCGAACGTCGTGTACCGGGTGGCGCTCGACGACGGCGGCGAGGCGACGGTGACCAACCCGTCGGACTGGCCGGAGGGCAAGGTCGCCGAGATCTTCGAGCCGATCGTCAAGATCTCGATCATCGCGCCGAGCGACTACATCGGCGCGATCATGGAGCTGTGCCAGAGCAGGCGCGGCGTGCTCGGCGGCATGGACTACCTGTCCACCGACCGCATCGAGCTGCGCTACACGATGCCGCTCGCCGACATCATCTTCGACTTCTTCGACGCGCTGAAGTCCCGCACCCGCGGGTACGCCTCGCTGGACTACGAGCCGGCGGGCGAGATGTCCGCGGACCTGGTCAAGGTCGACATCCTGCTGCAGGGCGAGCCGGTGGACGCGTTCTCCGCGATCGTGCACCGCGAGGCCGCCTACGGCTACGGCACGAAGATGGCCGCGAAGCTGCGCACGCTGATCCCGCGCCAGCAGTTCGAGGTCCCCATCCAGGCGGCGATCGGCGCGCGGGTCATCGCCCGCGAGACCGTGCGCGCCATGCGCAAGGACGTGCTCGCCAAGTGCTACGGCGGTGACATCACCCGCAAGCGCAAGCTCCTGGAGAAGCAGAAGGAAGGCAAGAAGCGGATGAAGATGGTGGGCCGGGTCGAGGTGCCGCAGGAGGCCTTCGTCGCGGCACTGTCCACCGACGAGTCCCCGGACAAGACCAAGGCGAAGAAGTAGCCCGGCTCGTCCGGGACCCGCGGGCCCTCAGTCGTCGACTCTGACGACCTCGTCGGTGTAGGTGAGGCCGCCGCCGAACGCGCGAACCGTCGCGGGTTCGGCGGGCTGGGCGACCCGCCTGCTCATCCACCGGAGCTGGCAGATCTCCGTCGCCCAGTACATCGAGTCCGTCACTTCAGCGCCACAGCCACAGGCACACATGTCACCAACCTCCTCGGCGGCCGGAACCTCGATGGAACAACCATCGCCGCTACGGCCGCTACGGGCCAGGGTCGTCATCCGTGCCACAAGCGTGGGTCGAGGACGTTGCGATGTGAGGGCGAGCGTGCCACGACCGCGTTTCTTCCCATCCGTGCAAGCGGCCGCCCCGCGAGCCCGCCTACTGTGCGGACCATGACGACCGATCCGCTGCCGCGGCTGCGCGAGCTGTGCCTGGCCCTGCCCGAGGTGAGCGAGAAGCTCAGCCACGGCGAGCCGACGTGGTTCGTGCGCAGGACGTTCGTCATGTACGCCGACCACCACCACGACGACCGGCTGGCGTTCTGGTGCGCCGCGCCGCCGGGGGTGCAGGAGGCGCTGGTCGCGCGGGAGCCCGGCCGGTTCTTCCGGCCGCCGTACGTGGGGCACCGGGGGTGGCTGGGGGTGTACCTGGACGTGCCGCCGGACTGGACGGAGGTCGCCGAGATCGTCGCGGACGCCTACCGGGCGGTGGCGCCGAAGACGCTGGTCGCCCGGCTAGACGCCGTCCAGCACCCGTAGCGCCGCGTGGTACTTGGCCAGCAGGCGCTCCTGGGTGGTCCGGTCGAGGCGGCCCATGCGGTCGTCGGACATGTTGTCCGCGATGTCCGCGCGTTTCACGATGAGCGCCAGCGGGTTGGCCAGCACGCGGGCCAGGTAGTCCTCCTGCGCCTCGCCGGGACGCTTGCTGAGCGCCGCCACCGCCTCGAGGACGTCCGGCGGGCAGCCGACGGCGGTGAGGTCGTCCAGCGTCACGTCGGTGTCCTCGACGACGTCGTGCAGCACGGCCGCCATGCGCTCGTGCTCGTCCTTGAGCCGGCCCATCACACGCAGCGGGTGCGCGATGTAGGGCCTGCCCGACTTGTCCAGCTGGCCCTCGTGGGCGCGGCGGGCCAACTGGATGGCGTCGTCCAGCGTGAACGTTCGCGACATGGGGGACCTCACCGAGTGAAAACGATCTTGCCGGCGGTCTCGCCGGCGAGCATCTGGTCGAACCCTTCGGAGGCGTCGGCCATCGGCAGCTCGGTGCCGATCTGCGGCCGGATGCCCTTGAGGCGGCAGAACTCCAGCAGCGCGGCCAGCTCGTCCCGGGTGCCCATCATCGATCCGACGACCCGCAGCTGCGTGAAGAACAGCCGCTGCAGGTCGGCGCTCGGGTCCGGGCCGCTGGTGGAGCCGGACACCACGATCGTGCCGCCCGGCTTTGCCGACCGCATCGAGTGCGACCAGGTGGCCTTGCCGACCGTCTCGAACACGGCGTCGACCTTCTCCGGCAGCCGGGCGCCGGACTCGAACGTCTGGTGGGCGCCCAGCCGCTCGGCCAGGGCGCGCTTCTCCTCTGACCGGCCGGTCACCCACACCCGCATGCCGGCCGCGTTGCCCAGCGCGACGAGCGCGGTCGACACGCCGCCGGCCGCGCCCTGCACGAGCATCGTCTGCCCGGGGCGCAGGCCCGACTTGGTGAACAGCATCCGGTAGGCGGTCAGCCAGGCGGTGCCCATGCACGCGGCCTCGCTGAACGACAGCTCGTCCGGCTTCGGCAGCACGTTGCGCTCCGGCACGACCACGGTGTCGGCGAAGGTGCCCTGGTACTTCTCGGTGAGCAGGGTGCGGCGCGGGTCGAGGGTCTCGTCGCCGTACACGGACGCATCGCCGAGGACGCCGTGCAGCACGACCGCCGAGCCCGCGTCGGGACCGCCGGCCAGCACGCCCGCGCCGTCACAGCCGAGGATCATCGGGAACTGGTCGGCCTTGATGCCGACACCGCGCAGCGTCCACAGGTCGTGCATGTTCAGGCTCGCGGCGCGCACGGTCACCGGTACCCAGCCGCCGGGCACGTCTGGCTCGGGTCGCTCGCCCACCCGCAGCGCGTCGAGCGGCTTGTCGGGATTGGGCTCGGCTGCGTAGACGGCGAACATACGTCGCAACTTACCGATGTTCGCCGTCTCCCGAACCCTCGGAGTGGCGTAGGTCTACTCTCGAAGCATGTTGTCGGACTGGTGGAACGGCGTCGAGCTGTGGATGCTCGGCCTCCCGTTCCCGCTCCAGTTCGCCCTCGTGGTGGTCGTGCTGGTGCCGCTGTGCCTGGTCGTGGCGTGGGCCATCGACCGGCTCGTCGACCACGCGTCGGCGTTCTTCGGCCCCGGCAGGCACCCGGAGCCGCCGATCGACGCCGTCGTGTCGCTCGAGGAGTCCGCGACCGGGGAACAGCCCGCCGCCGAGGAGCCGGAAGTCGCGGAGGCCGCCGAAGTCGTGGCGGCCGCCGAACCCGCGGAACCCGCCGGGCCCGAGCGGGTGCCCGCGGAATCCAGCGGGCGCTGAGTTTCCTAGGCTGCCGCACGTGGGTTCGTCTCGTCGCATCACGGTCGCCCTGATCGGGCTCATCGTCCTGGTCGTGGCCGGCTGGGCCGTGCGCGAGCTGGTCACCGGCGACGGCCCGGGCGCGTCCGGCCGGGGTTCGGACCTGCCGGTCCGGGCGCTCTCCGCGCTGCCGGCCGAGACCGCGGGCACGTGGCGGCTGATCGAGAAGGGCGGTCCGTTCCCGTACCGCGAGGACGGCACGGTGTTCGGCAACCGGGAGCGGCTGCTGCCCACCGAGAAGAACGGGTACTACCGTGAGTACACGGTCGGCACGCCCGGTAGCGGCGACCGTGGCGCGCGGCGGATTGTCACCGGATCCGGCGGCGAGCTGTACTACACCGCGGACCACTACGGTTCATTCGTCGTGGTCGACCCGGACAAGTGACGTCGACCCGGACAAGTGACGGAGGGGCATGGAGCACACGATCGACGGCACGCAGATCCGCTCGAAGGACGACTTCTACACCGCGGTCGCCGCGGCGCTGTCGTTCCCGGACTGGTTCGGCCGCAACCTCGACGCGCTGGCCGACTGCCTGCGTGACCTGTCCTGGCTGCCGGCCGGCGAGCACGTGCTCGTGTGGTCCGCGCCCGCCGTGTTCCGCGACGCCGACCCGGAGGGCTACCGGGCCGTCGCCGACGTGCTGACCGACACGATCAAGCCCGGCGTGTTCCGCGTGCTCACTCGCTGACCGGCACCCACTTCGGCGGCCGCTTCTGCGTGAACGCGGCGATGCCCTCCTGGCCCTCCTCGGCGGCGAAGAACCCGGCGGACAGCTCGAGCATGTCGGCGAAGTCGTCCGTCAGGTCCGCGGCGCGGGCGCGGCGCAGCATGTCCTTGGTGGCGGCGAGCGCGATCGGCCCGCCCAGCGCGAGCATGCCGCTGTAGCGCGCGACCTCGGCGTCCAGCGCCTCGGCGGCGACCGCGGAGTTGAGCAGCCCGATCTCCACGGCCCGCCGCGCGCCGAACTTCTCGCCGGTGAGGAACAGCTCGTGCGCGGCGCGGGGGAGCAGCCGCGGCAGCACGGTCACCGAGATGACCGCCGGCACCAGGCCCAGCCGGACCTCGGTGAACGCGAACGTGGCGTCGTCGACCGCGATCGCGATGTCCGCGGCCGCGACGATCCCGACGCCGCCCGCGCGGGCCGGCCCGGCGAGCTTGGCGACGACGGGCTTCGAGCTCGTCCAGATCCGGGCGAGGATGTCGGGGAACTCGTTGACGCCGTCGGTCGACGAGCCGGCGGTGCCGGCCTCCTTGAGGTCCATGCCGGCGCAGAACACGGGGCCGGTGTGGTCCAGCACGATGACCCGGACCGCGTCGTCGGCGGCCGCGGTCGCCAGGTGGTCGCGCAGCTCCCGGCGCAGCTGCGCGGACAGCGCGTTGCGGTTGTGCGGCGAGTCGAGCGTGATCGTCGCAACGCCCGCGTCGGTCGAGTAGTGCACCAGCACGTTGCCGCCTCCCCGGAATTCAAAGTGTTGGTTGCGTGCCAGCGAACGGTGCGGATAGCCGGTTGATCGTGGCTGGCCGCCGTCACGGTACCCCTGAGGTCCGTTGGCCGGTACCAGACCTCACACGATGATCCACCCCCTATTGGTACTTGTGCACTACCGCGTGGCCTTGGCCACGCCCGATCGTCCACTTGTTCACCGGCACGGTCACGACGAACGCGATCGCCAGGGACGCGGCCAGGCTGCCCCAGAACAGCGCCGAGGTCAGCCCGGCGTCCATCGCGCCGGGGACGGCGACGATGAAGGCGTTGTCGACGATCTCCATCACCGCGATCGACACCGTGTCGGCGGCGAGCGCCACGCCGACCGCGGTCCGGAACGCGACGCCCGCGCGCAGCACCGGCCGCATCGTGAGCGAGTAGCCGAACAGGAACGCGAGCGCGATCGAGAGAATCACGACCGGCAGCGTGGACCAGCCGAGCGCGGTGCCGATGACCATGCCGAGCACCTCGCCGATCGCGCAGCCGGTGAGGCAGTGCAGCGTCGCGGTGACCGCCATACGCCAGGAGGATTCCATGGTGGCGACCTTATACCCCATGGGGGTATAAGGCAACTTGACCTGGAGTCCGCTCCAGCACATACGGTTCGGGCATCCGGCGGCGAAAGGACTTTCCGCATGCGTTACCGCACCCTGGGCGGCACCGGTATCGAGGTGAGCGTCCAGTGTCTCGGCGCGATGATGTTCGGCACGGTCGGCAACCCCGACCACGACGACTGCGCGCGCATCATCCACGCGGCGCTCGATCGCGGCATCAACTTCGTCGACACGGCGGACATGTACTCGGCGGGCGAGTCGGAGGAGATCGTCGGCAAGGCCCTGTCCGGCCGCCGCGCGGAGGTCGTGCTGGCGACGAAGGTCCACTTCCCGATGGGCGAGGGCCCGAACCGCGGCGGCAACTCGCGGCGCTGGATCGTCGACGAGGTCGAGCAGAGCCTGCGCCGGCTGCGCACGGACTGGATCGACCTGTACCAGGTGCATCGTCCCGACGAGCGCACGGACGTCGAGGAGACGCTGTCGGTGCTCACGGACCTGGTGCGGGCGGGCAAGATTCGTGCGTTCGGGTGCTCGACGTTCCCGGCGGAGGACATCGTGTCGGCACACCACGTCGCCACGGCCCTCGGCCTGCACCGGTTCCGTACCGAGCAGCCGCCGTACTCGCTGCTGGGGCGCGGGGTCGAGCGGTCGGTGCTGCCGACGTGCCGGCGGCTGGGGATGGGCGTGCTGACGTGGAGCCCGCTGGCGTCGGGCTTCCTGTCCGGCAGGATCCGCGACTCCTCGGTCGACCTGAGCGTGGGCCGGGCGGCGCTGAACCCGGGCCGGTTCGACCCGTCGCTTCCGGGCAACGCGGCGAAGTTCGCCGCGCTGGAGAAGCTCATGGCACTGGCGGCGGAGGTCGGCTGCACCCTCCCGGAGCTGGCCCTGGCCTTCCCGGCCAGTCACCCGGCGGTGACCTCGGTGATCATCGGCCCGCGGACGATGGAGCAGCTGGAGGCGTCGCTGAAGGGCGCCGCGCTCACCCTGGAGGATGCGGTGCTGGACCGGATCGACGAGATCGTGCCGCCGGGCGTGGATCTGTACCAAGTGGACGGTGCCTGGCGCCCGCCCTCGCTGACGGACCCGGCTCGGCGCCGCCGACCGGTACCGGACCGCGCCGCGGCGGACGAGTAGGCCGGCCTCCGGCCCCCGATCACCAGCGTACCGACGGGGTCCGACGGTTTCGGCGCGGTTGCCTGAGAGCTGTGGACAACTTCCCGGGGGGACCCCCGGATTCAACGCTACCGGCGAGCACCGACAGTTTCGGCCGCCCGGACGGTCGCCTGTGGACAGAGTGGACGGCGCCTCCCGAAGTGAGGAGGCGCCGTCCGCTCTCAGGTCAGCCGATCGCCGTGGAGGTCAGGACCGGGTTGGGGTTCGGGAAGCAGGACGTCGGAGCCGAGATGTCGCCCAGGAACGACGACACCACGGTCGTGAACGTCAGGCCGGCGTCGTCGTAGCTGGTGCCGTACAGCGTGGCGTCGATCGAACCCGAGGCCCCCGCCGTCAGGTGCGCCGTCACCGTCGGGATCTCGAACGTCGCGCCGCCCGCCATCGGGCCGTCCCACGTCACGACCACCGCGCCGCCGGACTCCGACCACGCCGGCGGGTTCGGGCCGAGGCCGGAGCCGCCGGTCAGGTCGACGCCCGCCAGCGTCGAGTTCGCCGGGACCGGCACCTTCAGCGTGAAGCCCTTGACCTCCTTGACCTCGAACCCGGACACCTCCGTCGGCACGGTGCTCGGGGCCGGGTCGACCACCACGTCGAGAGCACCGCCGGGCGCGACGGTCGCGGGGGCGGACGCGTCGACCGTCTGGGTCAGCGTGGCGTTCTGGGCGCCCAGCGGGGTGTCCGCCTGGCAGTCGTAGTTGATGTCGGCCGGAGCGGCGGACGCGGCCGGCACGAACGCCAGGGCGGCCACGGTCGCGGCGAGCACGCCGATGCCGGCGCGCAGAGCGAACTTCATCGTCCTCACCTCAAGAATCGCGTTGCAGGGCAAGAGGTTCCGGATCCGGTAAGGTCGTTCCTACTCGGGGGTAGCAATCTTCGTCAAGCATTCACGTTTGCCTTGCGTGCATGCTTGGCTACTTTCCCACGAACGGCCGAACAGCGTAACGCGACGTAACCGTCAGGCGTAGCGCAGGCTCGCCGTCTCGGCCGCCGCGGCGGCGGCGTACCGGTCGAGCACCAGCTCGGCGATCTCCGGGTCCGCGCCCAGCGGGGCCGCGACCGGCGCGCCGGGCGAGGCCGCGCGCGCCAGCGCCGCCACCCGGTCCGGCAGCCTGCCCGGCGCGAGGAACCACGACGCCACGGCGATCCGCCGCGCCCCGCGGGCCCGCAGCGCCGCCACCGCGGCCGGCACGTCCGGCGAGGCCGTGCTCGCGAACGCCGCCTCGACCCCCGCGAAGCCCAGCGGCGCCCACGACGCGGCGACGGTGGACACCGCCGCGTTCGCCGGGCGGTGCGACGACCCCGCCGCGGCGAGGATCACGCCCAGCGCCGGGTCACCACCACGCACGCCAGCGGCCCGCAGCCGGCGCAGCGCGGCCGACGCCAGGCGCGGGTCCGGGCCCAGCACACCTGCCACCGACACTGCCAGCCGCGGCAGCCGCGCGGTCGTCTCGGCGACCACCGACGGCAGGTCGACCCGCGCGTGGAACGCCTCGCCCAGCAGCAGCGGCACGACCACGACGTCGCGGTGGCCCGCGCCGTGCAGCGCCGCGAGCACGTCCGGCAGCCGCGGCGCGGACAGGTCCAGGAACGCCGTCCGCACGTCCAGCCCGGGCGCCCGCGCGCGCACGACATCCACCAGCGCCGCGACCGCGGCCGCGGACCGGGGGTCCCTGCTGCCGTGCGCGACGGCGACCAGCGGCGGCGCCATCAGCCGCTCCGGGTCGGCAGCGGCGCGCCGACGAGGCCCGCCGCGAGCGTCGTGCCGTCGGCCGGGTCGATCACCAGGAACGCGCCGGTCCGGCCGTGTCGCGCGTAGTCGTCGACCGGGATCGGCTCGGCCGTACGTACCGAGACCTGGCCGATCTCGTTGAGTGCCAAGGACTCCGGCGAGTCCACAGTAGACAACGTCTGTTCGTCGAACCGGGTGCGCAGCTCGACGACGACCGCGGCCACGGTGCGCGCGCCGTGCTTGACCAGCACCCGCGCGCCTGGCCACAGCGGCTTGTCCGCCAGCCACGCGAGCGTCGCGTCCAGTTCGTCGGTGAGCCGCGGCGGTTCCCCCTCGCCCACGATGAGGTCGCCGCGCGCGACGTCGATGTCGTCGGCCAGCAGCAGCGTCACCGAACGGCCCGCGGTCGCCTCGGTGAGCGAGCCGTCGGCGGTGTCGACGCGGGTGACCTTGGTGAGCACGCCGGCCGGCAGCACGAGCACCTCGTCGCCCGGCCGGACGCTGCCCGCGGCGACCTGGCCCGCGTAGCCCCGGTAGTCCGGGTGCTCCGCCGTGCGCGGCCGGATCACGTACTGCACGGGGAAGCGCAGCGGCGCCGAGTGCGGGTCCGGCTCCACCGGCACGGTCTCCAGGTGCTCGAGCAGCGTCGGCCCCGCGTACCACGGCGTGTGCGCCGAACGCTCCACCACGTTGTCGCCGCGCAGCGCGGACACGGGAATCGCCTGCACCGCGCCGGCCGGGAAGCCCAGCGCCGCCGCGTGCGTGCCGAACTCCTTCGTGATGACCTCGAACACGCCCTTGTCGTAGTCCACCAGGTCGATCTTGTTCACCGCGAGAACCAGCCGCGGCACGCCCAGCAGCGCGAGCACCGCCGCGTGCCGCCGGGTCTGTTCCACCACGCCCTTGCGCGCGTCCACCAGCAGGATCGCGAGCTGCGCGGTCGACGCTCCGGTCACCGTGTTGCGCGTGTACTGCACGTGCCCCGGGGTGTCGGCGAGCACGAACGTGCGCCGCGGCGTGGCGAAGTAGCGGTACGCCACGTCGATCGTGATGCCCTGCTCGCGTTCCGAGCGCAGCCCGTCCACCAGCAGCGACAGGTCCGGAGTGGACAGTCCCTTGTCGACGCTGGCGCGCTGGACGGCGTCGAGCTGGTCGGCCTGCACCGACTTCGTGTCGAACAGCAGCCGACCGACCAGGGTCGACTTGCCGTCGTCCACGGAGCCCGCGGTGGCGAGCCGGAGAAGGTCCATCAGAAGTAGCCCTCGCGCTTGCGGTCCTCCATGGCCGCCTCGGACAGCCGGTCGTCCGCGCGGGTCGCGCCGCGCTCGGTGAGCCTGCTCGCCGACACCTCGGCGATCACCTCGTCGAGCGTCGACGCGGTCGACTCGACCGCGCCGGTGCACGAGCCGTCGCCGACCGTGCGGTAGCGGACCGCCGTGCGTACCACCGTCTCGCCGTCCCGCGGCCCGCCCCACGGTCCTCCGGTGAGCCACATCCCGTCGCGGGCGAACACGTCGCGCTCGTGTGCGAAGTAGATCGACGGAAGGTCGATGCCCTCGCGCGCGATGTAGCGCCACACGTCCAGCTCGGTCCAGTTCGACAGCGGGAACACCCGGACGTGCTCGCCCGGGCGGTGCCGTCCGTTGTAGAGGTTCCACAGCTCCGGGCGCTGCCGGCGCGGGTCCCACTGGCCGAACGCGTTGCGCAGGCTGAAGATCCGCTCCTTCGCGCGCGCCCGCTCCTCGTCGCGCCGGCCGCCGCCGAACACCGCGTCGAACCGGTGCCCGGCGATCGTGTCCAGCAGCGGCACGGTCTGCAGCGGGTTGCGGGTGCCGTCCGGGCGCTCGGTCAGCCGGCCGTCGTCGATCCAGTCCTGCACGCGCGCGACCACCAGCCGCAGCCCGTAGCGCTCGACCACGCGGTCGCGGAACGCGATGACCTCGTCGAAGTTGTGCCCGGTGTCCACGTGCAGCAGCGGGAACGGCACCGGCGCTGGCCAGAACGCCTTCACCGCCAGGTGCAGCAGCAAGGTCGAGTCCTTGCCGCCGGAGAAAAGGATCACCGGCCGGTCGAACTCGCCGGCCACCTCGCGCATGATGTGGATCGCCTCGGACTCGAGGCGGCCCAGCGCGTCCAGCGGGGCGGGCGTGCGGACCCGGGCGTCCATCGTCGTGGTCATCCGTGCAACCCACATTCGGTCTTGGCGAGGCCCGCCCAGCGACCGCTGCGCGGGTCGGCTCCCGGCAGCGGCTTCGCCGTGCACGGCGCACAGCCGATCGACAGGTAACCCTCGCCCACCAGCGGGTTCTCCAGGATCCCGTTGGTCGCGACGTACTCACGGAACTCGTCGTCCGACCACGCCGCGATCGGGTTCACCTTGACCAGCTCGTTGCGCTCGTCCCACTGCACGACCGGCGTGTCCGCCCGGGTCGGCGCGTCGGCCCGGCGTACCCCGGTCACCCATGCGTCGTACCTCGCCAGGGTCTTCCGCAGCGGCACCACCTTGCGCAGGAAGCAGCACTGGGTCGGGTCGGTCTTGTTGAGCAACCCGAACTCGCGCTCCTGGTCGGCGACCGGCTGCTCGGCCTCGGCGTTGACGATGCGGATGTCCGGGTAGGTGAGCGCGACCGCGTCGCGGGTGCCGATGGTCTCGGCGAAGTGGTAGCCGGTCTCCAGGAACAGGACGTCCACATCGGACTTCACCCGGACGGCCAGGTCGACGAGCACCGCGTCCTGCATGTTCGACGCGACGATGAAACGGTCGCCGAACGTCGCCGCGGTCCAGGCCAGCGCCTCAGCGGCGGTCGCCTCGGCCAGCTCGGCGGACGCGCGCTCCGCGAGCGCTCGCAGATCGGTGGTGGTGGTCAACTTCTCGCCCCTTTTGTTGCCGCGGCGTGCTCGGTGGCCAGGTTGAGGCCGGCGAACTTGACGGTGAACACCCGCCGGCAGCCGGTGCACAGCCAGGCGGCGTGCGGCTCCTCCTGCGGGCGCAGGTCCTCGTCGCCGCAGTACGGGCAGTAGAACGGGCTGGCTCGCTCTGTCATCGCAGCCTCCGCGGAAGGGCGTACGTCGGCTGAGTCATTTGAGGTCGCCCTCCTCCGCGCGGCCCACCCATTGGGCGAACCGCTCGTCTGGCTTGCGGTCGGCGACGAACCGGCGGACCACGCGCTCGACGTAACCGGTCAGCTCCGTGCCGGTGACCTTGTGGCCACGCAGCTTGCGCCCGAACCCGGCGTCGAGGCCGAGCCCGCCGCCCAGGTGCACCTGGAAGCCCCCGACCTGGTCGCCGTTCGCGTCCGTGACGATCTGGCCCTTCAGCCCGATGTCCGCGGTCTGGATGCGGGCGCAGGAGTTGGGGCAGCCGTTGATGTGCACGCTGATCGGCGCGGTGAGCTCCCCGGTGATGTCCGCGAGCCGCTCCTCGAGTTCGGTCACCAGCTCCGCGGCCTTGGCCTTGGTCTCGACGATCGCGAGCTTGCAGAACTCGATGCCGGTGCAGGCCATCACGCCGCGCCGCCACGGCGACGGATCGGCCGGCAGGCCCAGCGACGCCAGCCCCGCCCGTAGACCGTCCACTTCGGACTTCGGCACGTCGAGCACGACCAGCTTCTGCTGCGGGGTGAACCGCACCCGGTGGGAGCCGACGCGCTCCGCGGCCTTCGCGACGGCCACCAGCGCCGACCCGGAGACCCGCCCGGCGATCGGCGCGGCGCCGACGTAGTAGCGGCCGTCCTGCTGCTCGTGCACGCCGACGTGGTCGTGCGGCTCGTCCGGCACGTCGGGTGCCGGGCCGTCGAGCAGGCGGCGCCCGAGGTACTCGGTCTCCAGCACCTCGCGGAACTTCGCCGCGCCCCAGTCCTTGACCAGGAACTTGATCCGCGCGCGGTGGCGCAGCCGGCGGTAGCCGTAGTCGCGGAAGACGCTGATCACGCCCGCCCACACGTCGGGGACCTCGTCGCGCGGGACCCAGGCGCCGAGCCGCTGGCCGATCATCGGGTTCGTCGACAGGCCGCCGCCGACCCACACGTCGAAGCCGGGCCCGTGCTCGGGGTGCTCGACGCCGACGAACGCCACGTCGTGCACCTCGTGCGCCACGTCCGGGAGGCCGGACACGGCGGTCTTGAACTTGCGCGGCAGGTTCGCGAAGGCCGGGTCGCCGATGAAGCGGCGCTTGATCTCCTCGATGGCCGGCGTGCCGTCGATGACCTCGTCCCGCGAGATGCCGGCGACCGGCGAGCCGAGGACGACCCGCGGGCTGTCGCCGCAGGCCTCCATCGTGGTCAGGCCCGCGCCCTCGAGCTTCGCCCAGACCGCGGGCATGTCCTCGATGCGGATCCAGTGGTACTGGATGTTCTGCCGGTCGGTGATGTCGGCGGTGTCGCGCGCGTAGGTCTGCGACACCTCGCCGATGACCGCGAGCTGCTCGGTCGTGACCGCGCCGCCGTCGATGCGGACGCGGAGCATGAAGTACTCGTCGTCGAGCTCCTCCGGCTCGAGCGTGGCGGTACGGCCGCCGTCGATGCCGGGCTTGCGCTGGGTGTAGAGGCCGTACCAGCGGAACCGCCCGCGCAGGTCGGCCGGGTCGATGCCGGCGAACCCGGTGTGGGCGTAGACGTTCTCGATGCGGTCGCGGACGTTGAGCGGGTTGTCGTCCTTCTTGCTGCGCTCGTTGGGGTTGAGGGGTTCGCGGTAACCGAGCGCCCACTGCCCCTCACCGCGCCGGGTCGTCCGCGATGTGGTGGGAGATGACACCCCTGACCTCCGAGTTCTCGTGGCGCACGCGCGCACCGGAACCCCTGGCATGGTGGGGTGAATCGGCCGGCGCACCCAGCGCCGGCCGGCAAGGTTGATGCAGCGGCGGCGGGGTTACCCGACGCGCCGGCACATCGCGCTGTAGACGCGACCAAGATCCACGTGGCGACGGGCCACGAGATGGACTTCGATCGCTGCCAACACGTCTTTCAGCGTGCCACGGGTCCACGTACTGGTCCACCGCGATCCGCATGGTGGGAAGGAGTGACCGGGCCCACAGCCCCGCTCGGCGTCGGGTGTGCCGTCGGGCCACACGCACGGCGAGGTGGCGATCAGGAAGAACCGGACGTTGTCCTGGACGCGCATCCCGGTCCATCCGGTCGCGCAGGGGTACGTGGCTACGCGGAGGCGTTCCGCGGCCTCTTCCGACGTCGGCGTCGGCCGCGGACCGCAACGCCCGTTTCAGCGGCTCGGTCTCGTTCCCAGGTCGTCGAACTTCCCGACCAGGCGGACCCGCTCCGCGCGAGCCCGGTCGGACGCCGACCCGTGCCAGTCCGCCGGGTTTCCGGACGAAGCCGAATCACCACGTCAGCGGGACGGGTCGCGCACCGCACCCATCGAGGCGTCGGTGGCCAGCCGGGCGTACGCACGCAGCGCGGCGGTGACCGGGCGCTGGCGGTCCTTCGGCTGCCACGGCCGCTCGCTCGACTCCATCTTCGCCCGGCGCTCGGCCAGCTCCGCCGGGTCGACCAGCAGCTCGAGGCGCCGCTCGTGGACGTCGATCAGGATGCGGTCGCCGTTCGCCACCAACGCGATCGTGCCGCCGCCCGCCGCCTCGGGGGAGATGTGGCCGACGGCCAGGCCCGACGTCCCGCCGGAGAACCGGCCGTCGGTGATCAGCGCGCACTTCGTGCCAAGGCCCGCGCCCTTGAGGAACGCCGTCGGGTGCAGCATCTCCTGCATGCCCGGCCCGCCCGCCGGCCCCTCGTACCGCACGACAAGCACCTCGCCCGGCTGGATCTCCCTCGACAGGATCACCGACACCGCCTGCTCCTGGCTCTCGACCACGCGCGCCGGCCCCTCGAAACGGAACAGCTCCTCGTCGATTCCGGCCGCCTTGATCACCGCGCCGTCCTCGGCCAGGTTGCCGTGCAGCACGGCCAGGCCACCCTCGGCGGTGTACGCGTGCTCGACGTCGTGGATGCAGCCGCCCGCCGCGTCGGTGTCCAGCGAGGACCACCGGTTCGACTGCGAGAACGCCTGCGTCGTGCGGACGCCGCCGGGCGCCGCGTGGTACAGCTCGACCGCCTCCGGCGACGGCGCGGACGCCCGGATGTCCCAAGAGGACAGCCACGCCGACAGCGACGGGCTGTGCACCGTGTGCACGTCCTCGTTCAGCTTGCCGCCGCGCCACAGCTCGCCCAGGATCGCGGGGATGCCGCCGGCCCGGTGGACGTCCTCCATGTGGTAGCTCGAGTTCGGCGACACCTTCGACAGGCACGGCACCTGCCGGCTGATCGCGTCGATGTCGGCGAGCGTGAAGTCGATCTCGCCCTCGCGCGCCGCCGCCAGGATGTGCAGCACCGTGTTCGTCGACCCGCCCATCGCCATGTCCAGCGCCATCGCGTTGACGAACGCGTCGCGGGTGGCGATCGAGCGGGGCAGCGCCGCGGCGTCGTCCGAGCCGTACCAGCGGCGGCACAGCTCCATGACCGTCGTCCCCGCGCGGGCGAACAGGTCGCGGCGGGCCGCGTGCGTCGCGAGCGTCGAGCCGTTGCCGGGCAGCGCGAGGCCCAGCGCCTCGGTGAGGCAGTTCATCGAGTTGGCCGTGAACATGCCCGAGCACGACCCGCACGTGGGGCACGCGGCCTGCTCGATCGCCGACAGCCCGGCCTCGTCCACGTTGTCGTCGGCGGACGCCGTGATCGTGGTGATCAGGTCCGACGACGCGTGCGCGACGCCGTCCAGGACGACAGCCTTGCCGGCCTCCATCGGGCCGCCGGACACGAACACCGTCGGGATGTTGAGCCGCATCGTCGCGTTCAGCATGCCCGGGGTGATCTTGTCGCAGTTGGAGATGCAGACCAGCGCGTCGGCCGCGTGCGCGTTGACCATGTACTCGACGCTGTCCGCGATGATCTCCCGCGACGGCAGGGAGTACAGCATCCCGCCGTGTCCCATGGCGATGCCGTCGTCGACCGCGATCGTGTGGAACTCGCGCGCCACGCCGCCCGCCGCGCCGATCGCCTCGGCCACGATGTCGCCGAGGTCGCGCAGGTGCACGTGGCCCGGCACGAACTGCGTGTAGGAGTTGGCGATGGCCACGATCGGCTTGCCGAAGTCGCCGTCGGTCATGCCGGTGGCCCGCCACAGCGAGCGAGCGCCCGCCGCGTTGCGGCCATGGGTGGTGATACGGGAACGGAGCGCAGGCACGGCCCCTCCAGTCGTTATTTCTCCTGATCAGCTTTCTCTGGCGGAGCTGATGGCTGCGGCTCGGTTGGATCTTTCAATCGGCCGCCGCTGATCAGCGCCAACGCGGGCAGGTGCCGGGGACGGACCGTGGGCAGGGTCTGCTCCCGGTCGTCGTCGAGCACCGCGCGTACCCAGGACCGCTCGGACAGGCGCAGCGCGCGGATGTCGCCCCAGCGCAGCACGTGGCGGCCGAACAGGGTCCGGGCGACCAGCCCGTCCGCGTCCGCGACGGTTCGCAGCCGCAGGACCCAGACGATCAGCACCAGCGGCACCGCGTACACGGCGTAGAGCCCGGGGGCGGCGAACGCGAACGGCGTCGCGGCGAGGGCCAGCAGGAGCGCACCGAGCACCGCGGTGGCGGGGATGCGGAAGACGAGCCTGGCCGGCACCTGCGGGGTGGTCACCCCGTCATCGTGCCATGTCCAGCATACGGGATCACATTCCCGCAGAGTTGACGTCAATACTCTGAACGCACTAGCGTCTGCCGCGTGCCCCAGCAGACTGCTCTCGTACTTCCCCGGCGCGTTCGACGCTGAGGAAGCCAGGCTGCGTCGAACGCGCGACCCTCGTACGACCTGACAGGTCGGCGGGGGTTTTTTCATGCGTGAGAGCCTGACCACGCGAGCGGCTGCTCATCACCGACCACACCAGAGGCAGAAGCCGATGACCAGTGCGACACAGCGACCCAACCCGGTCGCCGCGACTCCGGGGTCCGCGCGGTCCCCCAGACCGAAGCCAGCGCCGCCGACGGGAACCCCCGTCCGGGTCACCGGCGCCCAGTCGCTCGTCCGGTCGCTCGAGGCGGTAGGCGTCGAGGTCGTGTTCGGCATCCCCGGCGGCACGATCCTGCCGGCCTACGACCCGCTGCTCGACTCGACCAAGGTGCGCCACGTGCTGGTGCGCCACGAGCAGGGCGCGGGCCACGCGGCCACCGGGTACGCGCAGGCCACGGGCAAGGTCGGCGTGTGCATGGCCACCTCCGGTCCGGGCGCCACCAACCTGGTCACCCCGCTCGCCGACGCCAACATGGACTCGGTTCCCATCGTCGCGATCACCGGCCAGCAGAGTCGCGCGCTCATCGGCACGGACGCCTTCCAGGAGGCGGACATCTGCGGCATCACGCTGCCGATCACCAAGCACAACTTCCTCGTCACCGACCCCGTGGAGATCCCGCGGACCATCGCCGAGGCGTTCCACCTGGCCCGCACCGGGCGGCCGGGACCCGTGCTGGTCGACATCCCGAAGGACGTGCTGCAGGAGTACACCTCGTTCTCCTGGCCCCCGGAGCTGCGGCTGCCCGGCTACAAGCCGACCACCCGCCCGCACGGCAAGCAGGTCCGCGAGGCCGCGAAGCTGATCACGCACGCGCGCCGGCCGGTGTTCTACGTCGGCGGCGGCGTGATCAAGGCGCAGGCGTCCGCGGAGCTGGCGACGCTGGCCGAGCTGACCGGGATCCCGGTGGTCACCACGCTGATGGCGCGCGGCGCGTTCCCGGACTCGCACCGCCAGCACCTGGGCATGCCCGGCATGCATGGCTCGGTGGCCGCGGTCGCCGCCATGCAGAAGGCCGACCTGCTGATCGCGCTCGGCGCCCGGTTCGACGACCGGGTCACCGGCCAGCTGGCGTCGTTCGCGCCGGACGCGCAGGTCGTGCACGCCGACATCGACCCGGCGGAGATCTCCAAGAACCGGCGCGCGGACGTGCCGATCGTCGGCGACTGCAAGGAGATCATCACCGAGCTGACCAACGCGGTGCGCGCCGAGTACGGGCCCAAGGGCGAGCCGGCCGACCTGTCCGCGTGGTGGGCGCAGCTGGACTCGATCCGCGAGACGTTCCCGCTCGGCTACGAATGGCCGGACGACGGCTCGCTGTCCCCGCAGTACGTCATCGAGCGGATCGGGCAGATCGCCGGCCCGGACGCGATCTACACGGCGGGCGTCGGCCAGCACCAGATGTGGGCGGCTCAGTTCATCTCCTACGAGAAGCCGGCCACCTGGATCAACTCAGGCGGCCTTGGCACGATGGGCTTCGCGGTGCCGGCCGCGATGGGCGCCAAGTTCGGCAACCCGGACAAGGTCGTGTGGGCCATCGACGGCGACGGCTGCTTCCAGATGACCAACCAGGAGCTGGCCACCTGCGCGATCGAGGGCGCGCCGATCAAGGTCGCGGTCATCAACAACGGCAACCTGGGCATGGTCCGCCAGTGGCAGAACCTCTTCTACTCCGAGCGCTACTCGCAGACCGACCTCGGCACGCACAAGCACCGCATCCCCGACTTCACCCTGCTCGCGGAGGCGCTCGGCTGCGCCGGGCTACGCTGTGAGTCCAAAGAGGACGTCGACCGGATGATCAACCGGGCGATGGAGATCAACGACCGCCCGGTGGTGATCGACTTCGTGGTCGGCAAGGACGCCCAGGTGTGGCCGATGGTCGCCGCTGGCAAGGGCAACGACGAGATCGAGGCGGCGCAGAACATCCGCCCGCTGTTCGACGAGGACTGAGCAAGATGCACAGGATCGGCCTTCGCGGCGACGTGGCCGCGCAAAGACCGCACAAAACGCGTCCCTCCCAACCGCACCTAGGGGGAACGGGATGCAACCCAGCCACTACCCACTCCGCCAACCGCAGTTTCCGCCGGAACGCAACCAGCACTTCGAATTCCGGAGAGGCGGAACAGTCATGAGTTCACATACGCTGTCTGTTCTGGTCGAGAACAAGCCCGGTGTCCTGGCCCGCGTGGCGGGTCTGTTCTCCCGGCGTGGCTTCAACATCGAGTCGCTCGCCGTCGGGCCGACCGAGCATGTCGACGTGTCCCGGATGACGATCGTGGTCGCGGTCGACGAGCTACCGCTCGAGCAGGTGACCAAGCAGCTCAACAAGCTGGTGAACGTCATCAAGATCGTGGAGCTGGACCCGGGTGTCTCGGTCCAGCGCGAGCTGCTC
>DASYKY010000108.1:0-21529 GCA_035995025.1 Actinophytocola sp. | reverse complement strand
CCCGCCCGCGACGTGAGCAGCGCGGGTGGGACGAGCACGCGACGTTCATGGACGGCCTGACCGACGACGGTGTCGTCGTGCTGGGCGGCCCGGTGGGCGAGGGCGACGGCGAGGACGCACTCCTCGTCGTCGCCCTGCCGTCGGTCGCCGCGGTGCACGAGCGTCTGGCGCCCGACCCGTGGATGCGCGACGGCATCCTCGCCACGCGTGCGGTCGAACGGTGGAACATCTTGCTGGACAACCGATTAAGCGGCGTCGACCAGTGAGCGCGTCGGCGCCGGCGCGGCCCCTTCCAGGGTCGTGTCGTTACCGGGCAGCACCCGGAAACCACGCAGCCGCAGGCTGTTCGACACCACGAACACCGAGCTGAACGCCATCACCGCGCCCGCGAGCATCGGGTTGAGCAACCCGGCCGCGGCCAGCGGGAGGGTCGCCACGTTGTAGGCGAACGCCCAGAACAGGTTGCCCCTGATGGTGTTCAGCGTGCGCCGCGACAGCCGGATGGCGTCCGCGGCCGCGCGCAGGTCACCGCGCACGAGCGTGAGATCGCTCGCCTCGATCGCCACGTCCGTGCCGGTGCCCATCGCGATGCCCAGGTCGGCCTGGGCGAGCGCGGCGGCGTCGTTGACGCCGTCGCCGACCATCGCGACGACGCGGCCCGCGTCCTGCAGCCCGCGGATCTCGTCGACCTTGCCGGCCGGCAGCACGCCGGCGACCACGTCGTCGATGCCGACCTCGGCGGCGACCGCGCGAGCGGCCGCCTCGTTGTCACCGGTCAGCATCACCGGAGTGAGCCCGAGTGCCCGCAGCTGCCGCACGGCCGAGGCACTGGTGGGCTTCACACCGTCGGCGACGACCAGCAACCCCCGAACCACCCCGCCCCGCGCGACGGTGACCACGGTCCGGCCGAGCCGCTCGGCAGCCGCCTTCGCCTCGGCGAGCGGCACGGGCAGGTCGGGCAGCCACGCTGCCGCGTCGGCGGTTCCTCCTTCGGCGGGCGTGGCGGCGGTGGCGGGCGCGTGGACGCGGCCTGCCGCGACGGCGTGGCCCTCGACCTCGCCGCGTACGCCCAGCCCGTCCAGGGACGCGAAGCCGGTGACGGGCGGCAGCGGGCCGGTGCGCTCGCGCGCCGCGTCGGCGATGGCTCGGGCGATCGGGTGTGCTGAGGCGTCCTCCAGCGCGCCCGCGAGGCGGAGCAGCGCCGCGGCGGACTCGCCCTCGGCGGGCACGACCTCGACGAGCGACATCCGGCCCGTGGTGACCGTGCCGGTCTTGTCCAGCACGACCGTGTCGACGGCACGGGTGGACTCGAGGACCTCTGGGCCCTTGATCAGGATGCCGAGCTGTGCGCCCCGGCCGGTACCGACGAGCAGCGCGGTCGGCGTGGCCAGGCCCAGCGCGCACGGGCAGGCGATGATCAGCACGGCCACCGCCGCGGTGAACGCCGACGACACGGGTACGCCCGCGCCGAGCCAGAAACCCAGTGCGGCGACGGCCAGCGCGATCACGACCGGCACGAACACCGCAGACACCCGGTCGGCGAGGCGCTGCACGGGAGCCTTGCCGCTCTGCGCCTGCTCGACCAGCGCGGCCATCTGCGCGAGCTGCGTGTCCGCGCCGACACGGGTCGCCCGCACCACCAGCCGGCCGCCGACGTTGACGGTCGCGCCGACCACCCGCGACGACGGGCCGACCTCGACCGGCACCGGCTCGCCGGTGAGCATGCTCTCGTCCACGGCCGACGAGCCGTCCTCGACCACGCCGTCGGTGGCGACCTTCTCCCCCGGCCGCACGACGAACCGGTCGCCGACGGCCAGCCGGTCGACGGGCACGCGCGTCTCCAGCCCGCCGCGCAGCACGGCCACGTCCTTGGCGCCCAGCGACAGCAGCGCGCGCAGCGCCGAGCCCGCGCGGTGCTTCGCCCGGGCCTCGAAGTACCGGCCGGCGAGGATGAACGTCGTGACGCCCGCGGCGACCTCGAGGTAGATGTTGCCCGCGCCGCCGGTCCGCTCGATGGTCAGCCGGAACGGATGCGCCATGCCCGGCACGCCCGCGGTGCCGAGGAACAGCGCGTACAGCGACCAGCCGAACGCGGCCAGCGTGCCCATGGAGATCAGCGTGTCCATGGTCGCCGCGCCGTGCCGAAGGTTCAGCCACGCGGCCCGGTGGAACGGCAGCGCGCCCCACACGACGACCGGCGCGGCGAGCGCCAGCGACGCCCACTGCCAGTACTCGAACTGCAGCCTCGGCGACATCGCCATGGCGATCACCGGCACCGACAGCGCGAGGCTCACCAGGAGCCGCGTGCGCAGCGCCCGCAGCTCGTCGTTCTCCGGCTCGGCTTCCTCGTCGGGCTCCTGCGCGGGCAGCGCCGCCGTGTAGCCCAGCTTCTCGACGACGGAGACCAGCACGTCGGTCGTGACCGACTCCGGCGCGGTGACCAGCGCCTTCTCGGTCGCGTAGTTGACGCTGGCCTCGACGCCGTCGAGCCGGTTCAGCTTCCGCTCGATCCGCGCGGCACACGAGGCACAGGTCATGCCGCCGATCACGAGCTCGACCCGACCGGACATCATTCCTCCTCGTGCGGTGCCGCGACCGCCGTGAGCTCGGCGGTGCGGACGACGTCGCCGTGCTTGAAGTCCAGGTACAGCCGGTAGGTGCCGGCCGACGGCACCTCGGCGTAGAACACGATCGACGGACCCGGCCGCATCGTTGTGGCGTCCGGGTGGACGTGCAGGTAGGCGAGGTCGCCCTGGCGCAGCGCGATCAGGTGGCCGTAGGCCGCCAGGTACTGCTGCAGGTCGGTGACCGGCTCGCCGCCCCGGGAGACGGTCAGCGTCAGCTTGCTGGTCGTGCCCGGGGCAAGCGTGCCGGCGAGCGTGACCCGGTACCCGTCGACGGACGCGGTGCGCGACGGCGCGGGCAGCGGCACCGGCCGGTAGGCGCCCGCGACCGGGACGTCGGCGCCGAGCGTGGTGCCCTCGTCCCGGCCGGCCGGGAGGAAGTCGGCGAACACCCGGTAGTCGCCGCCGGCCGGGAAGGTCAGGGGCGCGCGCCAGGTGCCGTCGGCCGAGAGCACCGGATGCAGGTGCTGGAAGCCGGACAGGTCGCGCCGCGCGACGACCAGGTGCATGAGCTTGTCGTGGGTGGGCGCGAAGCGGGTGACCGGCGCGCCGCGGTCGTCGAGGACGCGGAACGCGAAGCCGGCGGTGCCGCCCGCGCGCAGCCCGTGGCTGCGCACGTCGAGCGTCAGACCGTCCGCGGAGACCATCAGGCCCTTGGGTACCCCGCCACCGTGTTCCGCAACGCCCATGCCGTCGTGCTCGGCGGCGGGCTCCGGCTCGGCCGCCATCGGCCCGACGGCCTGGCCGACGCCGTACGCGGCGGCGAACGCCACCACCACGGCCAGGCCGAACCCGCCGAGCTTGCGTGCCCCGCCGGAGACGGCCATGTCAGCTCGCCAGCTCGTAGCCGGCCTCGTCGACCATCGCGCGCACGTCCGCGTCGGCGACGGGACCCTCGCTGACGACGGTCACGGTGCCGCTCGGCAGGTCGACCGCGACGTCGCTGACGCCGGGAATTCTCCCCAGCTCCGCCCGCACCGCGCCGACGCAGTGCTCGCAGGTCATCCCGGTCACCGTGTAGGTGGACGTCGTCACGCCGGCTCCCTCCGCTTGTTCCATGCGGTCACCACAGACCTTACTATACCCCCGCATGGTATCCAAATAGTAGGGAAACCGCTGGTCAGAACAGCGTCGGCGGGCTGGCGGCCTCGAATGGGTCCATTGTGTTCAGTTCGCTCGAGGGCAGCGAGGAGAACGTGACCGACAGCGCGGAGTGGTCGGACAGCCGCGTGGTGCGCGGCTCGTGCACGTACTCGCACTCCTCGATCTCGGCGGCGAGCTTCTTCGTGCAGTGCGCGTGGTCGTAGCGGTAGCCGTCGCCGGTTCGGCCGATCCAGCTGTGCTCGACGGTGTCCGGCGACATGTGCCGGTACGCGTCGACCAGGCCGTGCTTGTCGGTCAGGCCGCGGTAGAAGTCGTACTCGTACCAGCGGAACGTCGTGTAGCTCGGCTCGTGGTCGGGCTCGATGACGTTGAGGTCACCGAGCACGACGGTCTCCGCGCCGGAGTCGGTGAGCCCGTTCGCGCCCAGCGCCGCGGAGAACTCCGACAGCCAGCGGCGCTTGCGCTCGGTGCGCTCGGCCGTCGCGTCGCGGGTGGGGGCGTACGCGCCGAGCACGCGCACCAGGCCCATGGTCGTGGCGACCATCACGCCGGCGGCCCGCTCGGGCAGGAACGAGAGGTGCGCGCCGATCGGGTCGGCCTGGACGGGCAGCCTGCTGACGATCATCACGCCGTACTCGGCAGGCCCCGGCTTCGGGTAGAGCACGGCGTAGCCGGCCGTGCGGAACGCCTCGGCCAGGTGGCGGCAGCCGTCGGAGGCACGCGTCTCGGTGAGCACGAACACGTCCTCGTGCCGGGTGGCGAGCCACGCCAGCTGGCGGTGGGCGCGCTCCTCCGAGGGGCTGCCGATATTGAACGTCATCAGGCTGAGGCCGGACATGTGACCACATGGTAGAGGTGCTGCCGGGCGCCATCCCGCGCCGGTCGCCTGGTTCTTTTCCCGGTTTCACAGTGTAGGCGCCGTCCACTGTGGTCGGTCGCGAACGGGTCAAGCCTCGGTCATCGCGAGCAGCTTGGTGACCGTGTTCCAGTTGCGGACGGTGGCCACTTCACCCTTCCTGGTGGGGAAGGCGGCTAGCACCTTCGAGTTCTGGCTGCCGCCGGGCACCCAGAAGTAGATCTCCTGCCCGCCGAGGTGGAACAGCTCCGGGGCGAACGCGTCGGCGCCGAAGTCCGGCTCCTTCGGCGCGGCCCGCAGGAACGACACCAGGTAGCGCGAGCCGTTGTCGGCGACCGACCCGAGCGGGTCCGCGTCGACCACCGCGCGCAGCTCGCCGCCGGTGCGCACGACGCAGTCGATCGAGAAGCCCGCGCCCTCGGCGAGGCGAACCTCGAGCTCGCGCTGAACGGCCGCCGGCCGCTTCGGCGAGCGGAACACGGCGTTGCCGCTCTGCAGCAGCGTCCGGACGTCGGTGTAGCCCAGCTCGGTCAGCCACGCCCGCAGGTCGGCCATCGCCACCCGGCGCTTCCCGGCCAGGTTGATCCCGCGCAGCAACGCCACATAGGTCGGCACGCCAGCAGACTAGCCCGCGCTCGTCGCGCCGTCAGGCATCCCGGGCCCGTGCCGCGGCGACCGCGGCCTGGCCGAAGCTGATGCCGCCGTCGTTGGTCGGCACCCGCGAGTGCGTCAGCACCCGGAACCCGTTGACCGACAGGCGATCCACCACGCGAGTGAGCAGCAGCAGGTTCTGGAACACGCCGCCGGACAGCGCCACGGCCCGCAGGCCGGTGGCGTCGCGCAGCGACAGGCAGGCCCGCACGATCGCGTCGACCACGCCGTTGTGGAACCGGGCCGCGATGACCGGCGGCTCGACCCCGGCCAGCAGGTCGGTCACGACGGCGCGGACCAGGTCGGTGCCGAGCAGGACGGTGTCCTCGGTGACGGTGTCCTCGGTGACGGTGTCCTCGGTGACCGCGTCCTCGGTGATGCCGGCCAGTTAACCGCCACGCTCGTCCGGGTCGGCCAGCTGCTCCAGCTCGATCGCCGCCTGCCCCTCGTAGTTGATCACGTCGCGCAGCCCGAGGAGGGCGGACACCGCGTCGAACAGCCGCCCGGCACTGGAGGTCGGCGGCGAGTTGGTGCCGGCGCGGGCGAGCGAGCGCACCGCGGGCCAGGACCGGTTGCGCAGCAACACGTCCAGCCCTTCGGGGATCGACTCGTACGTGGCGTCCAGGTAGGACACCGCCATCCGCCACGGCTGGCGGATCGCCGCGGTGCCGCCGGGCAGCGGGACCGGCGCGAGGCGGCCGTACTTGGTGGACAGGGCACCGCAGGCGAGGAGTCGTCGGTGCGGACGTGGATCGGCCGGTCGTGGGTGAGGAACGCGTCCGCGATGCCGCCGAGCCGCTCGAACGCGTCGTCGTCGCGGTGGGCGATCGGCTCGTCGGAGACGTTGCCGCTGGTCAGCACGATCGGTGCGCCGGTGGCGTGCGCGAGCAGGTGGTGCAGCGGGGTGCAGGGCAGCATGAGCCCGAGCTGCCGGTTGCCGGGCGCGACCGCGGTGGCGACCGGCGCGCCCGGCCTGCGATCGAGCAGCACGACGGGCCTGCGCCGGTCGGTGAGCAGCCCGGTGGCCACGTCGCCGACCTCGCACAGTCCACCTGCGACGTCCACATCGGACATCAGGAGCGCGAACGGCTTGTCCTCGCGGTGTTTGCGGCGGCGCAGCTCGGCCGCGGCCTGCTCGTGCTCGGCCAGGACGGCGAGGTGGTAGTCACCGAGCCCCTTGATCGCGACGATCCGCCCGGCGTGCGGCAGGGCGGCCGTCTCGGCGATCGGGTCGCCGGGCTGGTCCGCGCCGTCCGCGCACAGCCGCAGCCGCGGGCCGCAGTCGGGGCAGCACGTCGGCTGCGCGTGGAAGCGCCGGTCCGCCGGGTCGTGGTACTCCGCCGCGCAGGCCGCGCACATGGTGAAGCCGGCCATCGTGGTGAGCGCACGGTCGTAGGGCACGTCGCGGACGATCGTGACCCGGGGCCCGCTCGAGCGCGGCGAGGAACCGGACGACCCGCACCACGTGATCAGTGTGCTCCGGTCAGGGGTTGATGGCGAGGAAGACGAACGCCGCCAGCAGGATCAGGTGGACGCCGCCCTGCAGGCGGGTCGCCCGGCCCGGGACCACGGTCAGCACGCTGACCACGACCGTCAGCGCCAGCAGCACCATCTGGGTCGCGCCGAGGCCGAGGACCAGCGGGCCCTCAAGCCACACCGACGCCAGCGCGATCGTCGGGATGGTCAGGCCGATGCTCGCCATCGCCGAGCCGTAGGCCAGGTTGAGGCTGACCTGGATGCGACCGCGCCGCGCCGCGCGGACCGCCGCCAGGGTCTCCGGCAGCAGCACCAGCATCGCGATCACCACGCCAACGAACGACGGCGGGAAACCGGCCGCCGCCACCCCGTCCTCGATCGCCGGGGACTCGATCTTCGCCAGGCCGACGACGGCGACCAGCGCCACCATCAGCACGCCCAGGCTGGTCAGCGCCGCGCGCGTGGTCGGCGGGGCCGCGTGGTTCTCCGGCGAGTCGTCCGGGGAGTCCGGGGCGCCTTCCTGGGCCACCGAAAGGAAGAAGTCGCGGTGCCGCACGGTCTGGGTCAGCACGAACATCGCGTACAGCGCGAGCGACGCCAGCGCGGCGAACGTCAGCTGCCCCGGCGAGAACTCCGGGCCCGGCTGGCTCGTGGTGAACGGCGGCAGCACCAGGCACAGCGTCGCCAGCGTCGTGACCGTGGCGAGCGCCGCGCCGGTGCCCTCCGCGTTGAACAGGGTCGTCCCGAACCGCCGGGCGCCGAGCAGCAGGGACAGGCCCACGATGCCCGTGGTGGTCAGCATGACGGCGGCGAACACGGTGTCCCGTGCCAGCGTGGCCGAGTCGGGGCCGCCCGAGATCATCAGCGTGACGATCAGCGCCACCTCGATGACGGTCACCGCGACGGCGAGCACCAGCGAGCCGAACGGCTCCCCCACCCGGTGCGCGACGACCTCCGCGTGGTGCACGGCCGCGAGCACCGCCCCGGCGAGCAGCACCGCGACCACCCCGACGAGCACCGCGCCCGGATGGCTCCCCCACGTCAGCGCGAGGGCGACGATCGCGAGCACGGGTACGAGAACCGTCCAGTCCAGCAACCGCCGCATGCCTCGACACTAATCAGGCTCAGGCGGCTTCGCGCTGCTCCCCGGCCAGGCGCGCCTCCAGCACGTCCGACGCGCGGGCGGGCGAGCCGGCATCGCGGACCAGCGTGCGCACCCGCCGGGCGGCCGCGTGGGCGGGCTCGTCCACGGCGAGCCTGCCGACCGTGCGGCGCAGCGCCGCGGCGTCCAGGCCGGCCAGCCGGACCAGCACGCCCAGGCCGAGCGCGGCGAGCCGTTCCGCGTGGCGCCGCTGCTCTCGCGTGCGCGGCGCGAGGACCAGCGGGGTCGCGTGGCGCAGGGCGGCCGCGATGCCCGGCAGGTCACCGTCGGCGAGCACGACGTCCGCGTGGTCGAGCACGGCGTAGCGGGCCGGCAGCGGGGTGAAGTTCTCGGGCAGCTCGTCGGCGGTCAGGTCGGTGGCCAGCACCAGCACCTGCCAGTCCCGCGCGCCGAACGCCGTCGCGAGCAGCTCCACCGGGACCTCGCCGAGCGAGACGACCAGCACCTGGCGCCCGTCCGCCTGCGCCCGGTCGCCGAACACCGTGCCCCGCCCGGCGGGCTGCACGTACAGGTAGTCCTCGCCGAACGCGTGCTCCGCGGGCCAGCCGACCGTCTCGCCGGTGGCGAGGTTCGTGTCCGCGACCACGACCCGCACGCCCCACTCGCGGCCGAGCCCGGCCGCGTCGTCGTGGGTCCGCGGGTCGCACACGATCAGGTCCACCGGGTGGGTGCGTACCCGTTCGGTGAACGCCGGCAGCCCGCGCAGCGCGTGCACGTCCCGGCCG
The DNA here is from genome assembly GCA_035995025.1 of Actinophytocola sp. GTDB lineage: Bacteria > Actinomycetota > Actinomycetes > Mycobacteriales > Pseudonocardiaceae > Actinophytocola. Next base: position 12,931 of record DASYKY010000108.1, on the reverse strand, counting down.
TAGCGCAGCAGCAGCACGCCCGCCTCGGCGTCCTCCTCGGCGAACGGGTCGCCGGTCGCGAACGTCACCCGGTGCCCGCGACGGCCGAGCTCCTCCGCGACGGCGAGCGTGAGGTACTGGTGGTTCTCGTCGGGCCGGCTGAGGAACAGCACGTGCCGGGTCGATGCCATGGCGGCCTCCGGTGGACGGCGTGTGCCGCCAACGCTATGACCGCCCGCTCTCGGGTCCCTCGAGACCGGGTGGAGCATGCTGGCCACCGCCGCGACGTTGCGGTAGGCAGCTCAACCCGGGTTCGCCGCGACGAGCGCCAGGCTCTCCACCTCCGCCTCGAACCGGCCCTCCTCGTGCGCCTTCACCACGAGCGCCGCCAGGTCGCGCAGCTTCGTGTTGCTGTTCTGGGAGGCGCGCTTGAGCGTGTCGAACGCGTGCGCGGAGTCGTAGCCGAAGTGGCGCATCAGCATGCCCTGCGCCCGCCCGACGACCGAGCGGGTGCGCAGCGCCATCTGCAGCTGGCCCACCAGGTCGTGGCTGTCGTGGTAGAGGGCGGCGTTGTCGAACGCGACGCCGGCGTTGAGCGTGAGCAGCAGCACGATGTCGTAGTTGAGGTCGTCGAACTGGTCCGCCTTGCGGGAGAACAGGGTCAGCACGGCGTTCTCGTCGCGATGGGTGGCGAGCGGCAGCGCGAGGCAGCCGAGGAAGCCGCCGTTGATCAGCTTCGCGCTGAAGGCCGGCCAGCGCTGGTCGCTCTCGGCGTCGTCGAGCCTGCGTGGCTCGTCGAACGTGACGGCCTCGACCACCGGACCCGGGTCGAGCGGGTCGAAGCCGAGTTCGGCACCGCCCGACACGGTCTCCACCGCGCCGGCGCCGCGCACGGTGACGGTGGCCGCGTCGCAGCCGGGGATCGTGCGGACGATGCGCGCCACGAACCGGTCCAGCGTGGAGCTGAAGTCGTCCGCCTCGACGAGGCGGGTGACCTCGACCAGTTCCTTGGCGATCGTGAGAAGGTCGTCGGGCATTGCCCGAGTCTTCCCCCTGACAGCGCGGAGAGCTAGGGTGATCAGCGACTTCACGGTTACGCAGTCAGCCGTGCGCCTCGACCAGCACGGAGGCCCGAATGGCTGAACCGGTCCCCAACGCCCGCTCGCGCCCAGAAGCACAGCGGCACCGGCTGGCGACCCCCGACCCACGCCTCGCGCTCCGCTCGTACGCGCCGGGTGCGGGCGTGGCGGTGCTGGCCGCGGAGGGCGAGATCGACCTGGCGAACGGCGACGCGCTGGCCGCCGCGCTGGCGCCGACGGCCGCCGACCCGGGCGTCCGGCTGCTGGTGTGCGACCTGTCCGCCGTCACCTTCCTCTCCTGCTCGGGTCTGTCCGTGCTGCTCGACGTCAAGGCGGAGCTGGTGGCGCGGGGCGCGGCGCTGCGGGTGGTGACGGCCGACCCGACCGTGCTGCGCGTGGTGGACGCCACCGGGCAGCGGGCGGCGCTGGACCTGCGGCTCGAGCTGGCCGCCGCGCTGAGCGGCCCGGACCGGGACGGCGCGCCCGGCGCGAGCGGGCTGGCCGAGCTGGGCGCGGCGCTCGCGACGGCCGTCGAGCAGACCACCGAGCTGGCGGCGACGTGGGGCAGCCTGGCCGAACGGGTGGCCGCGCTGGACGCGGACCGCCTCGTCGACGGCCGGGGCGGGCACTGGCGGCCCCGCGAGACGCTCGCCGAGATGGCCGAGGACCTGCGCGTGCTGCAGAACCACCTGGCCACGGGCGCGCTGCTGGCCGCGCCGACGGTCGAGGACCTCGGCCACCTGCGCGCCGCGAACGAGGAGCCGACCGAGCACATTTGAGCGGTTCGCCCGATTCGATGGCAGTGTGGACACATGGTTGGCGTCGTCGAACGAATCCGGGACCGTGGCGAGGACGAGCGGGCGGCGGAGATCGTCGCCGTGCTGGTGGACGCGTTCGACGAGCTCATGCGGGCCGACCCGGTGGCCTTCCGGCGCAAGTTCCGCAAGATGGCGGCCGACCCGTTCGCGTTCTACCGCGGCACGGCCTGCCTGTTCTACGCCGACATGGCCAGCGAGACCGACCCGTGGGCCGACGAACGGACCGGCCGGGTGTGGATACAGGGCGACCTGCACGCGGAGAACTTCGGCACCTACATGGACGCCTCCGGCACGCTGGTCTTCGACGTCAACGACTTCGACGAGGCCTACCTCGGCAGCTTCACCTGGGACCTCAAGCGGCTCGTCGCGAGCGTGGCGCTGATGGCGTGGAGCAAGGCCGTCTCCGACGACGACATCGCCACGCTCGCCGGCAGCTACCTGCGGGCCTACGTCCGGCAGGTGCGGGCGTTCGCGGCGAACCCGGGCGACGAGCACGTCCGGCTGCAGCTCGACAGCACCGACGGCGTGCTGCACGACGTGCTGTTGCAGGCGCGCATGTGCACCCGCATCGACCTGCTCGGCTCGCTGACCACGGTCGCCGACCACGAGCGCCGGTTCACCCGCGGCCTCGGCGTGCGCGACCTCGACGACGCCGAGCGGGCGACCGTACTGCGCGCATTCGAGTCCTATTTGGACACAATTCCGCGCGGGAAGCGGTTCACGGGCAACGACTACGTCGTCAAGGACGTCGTCGGCCGGTCCGGCTTCGGCATCGGGTCGGCCGGGCTGCCGGCGTACAACGTGCTGGTCGAGGGCAGCACGCAGGCGCTGGAGAACGACGTGGTGCTGTCGATGAAGCAGGGCAACGTGGCGGCGCCGAGCCGGGTCGTCGACGAGCAGCGGATCCGCGCGTACTTCGCGCACGAGGGCCACCGGACCGCGGTGTCGCAGCGAGCCCTGCAGGCGCACGCGGACCCGTGGCTCGGCCACACGGAGATCGACGGCGTCGGCTTCGTGGTGGCCGAGCTGTCGCCGTACGCGAGCGACCTGGACTGGTCGGAGCTGACCGAGCCGCACGAGATGGACCCGGTGCTCGGCCACCTTGGCCGGGCCACGGCGAAGATGCACTGTGTCTCCGACGAGGACTCCGAGCAGTCACTGGTGGACTTCCAGGTCGAGGAGGCGATCGCGGCCGCGGTCGGCACCGAGGTCGGGGACGAGGACGCGTTCGTGCGCGAGCTGACCGCGTTCGCGCTGGCCTACGCCCAGCGAACCCGCGACGACCACCGGCTGTTCGTGGACGCGTTCCGCGGCGGGCGGATCCCCGGCATCAGCTCGGCCGACCCCGCCTGACCGTCACCCTCCGCGACCGTTCGCCGCTCGCTCCGCCGGACGGAGGGTAACCGGATCGCGCCCGTGCCACGAATTGGAAATCGAACGTTTCAGGGCGAGATCGAGTGGGTAGGTTGGCGGACGCGCCCGGCCTGGGGAGGCAGGAATGAACGGCTGGCAGACACCTATGATCGCCACGCACACCGACCACGTGTTCTCCGACGAGAACTGGATCTTCGAGCGCAAGTTCGGCGGCGCCCGCGTACTGTCCATCCGGGACGGTCGGCGCCCGCAGCTGTGGTCGCGGGCCCGGCACCGGGTCGACGAGTCCTTCCCGGAGCTCGTCGAGGCGCTCGCGGAGCTGGGGCCCGGCCGGTTCGTCGCGGACGGCGAGGTCGTGGCGTTCGACGGGCGGGTGAGCGGCGTCGCGCCACGGGCCGGGCCGACCGGCGCACAGTCCGATGTGGACTCCTACTACGTGCTGTTCGACCTCCTCTCCCTGGAGGGCGCCGAGATAACCGGACGCCCCCTGCGGCAGCGCAAGCTGCTGCTGCGCAACGCCTTCACCTTCCGCGACCCGCTGCGGTTCAGCGAGCACTGCGAGCAGCACGGCGAGGCGTTCTTCCGGTACGGGTGCGCGCTGGGCTGGCAGGGGCTGATCGCCAAACGGGCGGACTCGGGGTACCAGGGCGGCCCGTCCGGCGACTGGCTGACGTTGCCCTGCGTGCGCACCAAGGAGTTCGTGGTCGGCGGGTTCACCGAGCCACAGGGCAGAAGGATCGGGTTCGGCGCGCTGCTGGTCGGGTACCACGACGGCGGCACGCTGCGGTACGCGGGAAAGGTCGGCACCGGCTACGACAACGCGACCCTGCGCGCGCTGCGGTGCCGGCTGGACGCGCTGCCCCGGGCCGGCTCCCCGTTCGCCGGGGAGGTACTCGTCCCGACCGTGCACTGGGTGCGCCCGGAGCTCGTCATCCGGGTCGGTTTCACGGAGTGGACACGCGAGAGACGATTACGCCATCCCCGGTTCGCGGGAATGCGAGCCGGGAAACCGGTCACCGAGGCGATGCGGGATATGCGCTGACTGTGGTGGTCAGGGCACCCGTGGTCGCGCTGCGTAGTCCTTTGTAGATCGACTACACCGCGTTTCGCCTTGTCCCTCAAAGAGCTTCGCCCGGCCTGCCGGACTTGAGTTGTGACCGCCGGGGGCTTACGGTTGAAAGAGCACGGTTGAGCAAGCAGCCGTTGGTACTGGAGGCAGAGCGTGCCTCAGCGGTGAACGGCGTCTTGGTGCGGCAATGCGCCTCACACGTTTTTTATGTGCGCTCGTGGGCTCCTACTGCTCGTCGACAACGAGAAGAGGCGTACGTCGTGCACAACACTCCTTGGTGGGTCGGCAGCGATTGCGCTGCACCCCTCCCCAGGGGTCCCGGCGACGACACGGAGTCACCGGATCTCTTGTTCGACATCGACGTGGAACATCGGCCCGACCACCCCGTCGTGGCCCGCGTCTTCGGCTCCATCGATCTGCTGACCGCGCGCGCACTGCGCCTGTGCGTCGACGACCACGCCGGCGCCGACGGCTTGGTACTGGACTTCAGCCGGGTCGACTTCCTCGCGGCGGCCGGCCTGGCGGTGCTCACCGACACCGACCAGCGCGCCTCGCGGGACAGCCTGGCATGGGCGCTCGTGGCGAACACCCGGCCGGTGCTGCGCCCGCTCGAGGTGCTCCGGCTCGTGGACCGGCTGCCCGTCCACGACACCGTGCCGGACGCGGTCGCGGCGGTTCGCGCCGCGATGGTCGTCAGCTGATCGTCCCCGCATAGCCACCCCGGCTGAGGCCACGCCCTGGCGGTCGCCCCACCGTTAGGGTTCCGGCCTGCAGGCAGGCGCCCCGCTCTACTCTCCGGCGATGGCGCTCCGCTCCCCGTGTCGATCCGGCACCAGACCATTCGTCGGTACAGCATGAACACTCTCACCTCCGCCGACGGCACCACCATCGCCTACGACCGGGCAGGTTCCGGACCGGCGATCGTCTTCGTCGCCGGCGCGTTCAACGACCACACGACGCTCGCGCCGCTCGCCGGTGCGCTGGCCGGCGACTTCACCGTCGTCACCTACGACCGCCGGGCCCGCGGCGCCAGCGGCAACACGAAGCCCTGGTCGATCGACCGGGAGGCCGAGGACCTCGACGCGCTGATCGCCGAGGTCGGCGGCAGCGCGCACGTGTTCGGCTTCTCCTCCGGCGGGATCCTGGCGCTGCACGCGATCACCCGCGGCTCCGCCGTGTCCCGGCTCGTCTGCTACGAGCCGCCCTACCCGTTCGGCGAGGGCAACGCCCTGGACCTGCCGGACCGGCTCGCCGCGCTGGTCGACGCTGGCCGGCCCGGGGACGCGGTCGAGCTGTTCCAGACCGAGGCCATCGGGCTGCCGCCCGAGGTCGTGGCGCATATCCGCCGCTCCCCCATGTTCGCCTCGCTGGAGACGATCGCGCAGAGCGTGGTCTACGACTCGGCCATCACCACCGGCTCGGCACCGCCCGCCTCGGTCACCACACCGACGCTGGTGCTCAGCGGCGCGCAGACGTGGCCGTCGCTGGCCCGGTCCGCGGCGCTGACCGCCGCCGGGCTACCGAAGGGAAGGCACGTCGAGGTGCCCGGCGGCGTCAACCACACCATCGAGCCGGCCGCGACGGCTCCCGCGGTGGCGGAGTTCCTGCAGGAGGGCTGAGCTTGACGCGTGCGACCGATCCCGGTGGCGTGGCGGCCGCCCTGGCCACCATGGCACGGGACCTGCTCGCCCAGCCGACCGTCGAGGAGACGGTCGAGCGGATCGTCGCGCACGCTGTCGACCTGGTGGACGGGTGCGAGGCCGCGGGCGTCCTCGTCGTCCGCGACGGCGTGGTGCACACGCTCGCGGCCACGCACGCGCTCGCCCGCGAGTCCGACCGGGCGCAGGGCGAGCTCGGCGAGGGCCCGTGCCTGAACGCGACGCTCGACGAGGAGCAGGTGTTCCGGATCGCCGACATGGCGGCCGCGGGCGACCGGTGGCCGCGCTACGCACCGGCCGCGTGCGAGCTGGGCATCGGCAGCGCGATGGGGTTCCTGCTGTTCACCGACGAGGAGAACCTCGGCGCGCTGAACCTCTACGCCTCGCGGTCGCACGCGTTCGGCACGCGCACCGAGCACGTCGGGTGGCTGCTCGCCGCGCACGCCTCCGTCGCGTTCGCGAGCTCCCGCACCGACGCGCAGCTGCGCGAGGCGATCGGCACCCGGCAGGATGTCGGCGAGGCGGTCGGGATCATCATGGAGCGGCACAAGCTCACCGAGGAACAGGCCTATGAACTGCTGCGATCGCAGTCCCGGGCACGCAAGGTGAAGCTGCGCGTGCTGGCCCGCGCGGTCCTCGCCGAGGGCGGCCTGGGCGGGCGACCGATGAGTTCGCCGCCCGCGGGGAGTCAGTAGGACATGCACACTTCGAACGAGAACCTGCCCGAGGCCGTGAGCGGGGAAGAGTGGCTCGCCGCGCGAAAGGCGTTGCTGGCCAAGGAGAAGGCGGCCACGAAGGCCCGCGACGAGCTCAACGCCGAGCGTCGCGGCCTGCCGATGGTCGCCGTGGACAAGCGGTACGCGTTCGAGCGCCCGGATGGGACGACGGCGAGCCTGCTCGACCTCTTCGAGGGCCGTCGGCAGCTGGTCGTGCACCATTTCATGTGGAACTTCGACGTGCTCCCCGACGGCACCGAGGTGCCGAAGAAGGTCGGCTGCCCGAGCTGCTCGGGGACCGCGGACAACATCGGCCACCTGGCCCACCTGCACGCGCGGACCACCACGCTGGTGGCGGTCTCCCGGGTGCCGCAGTCGTTCATCGCGCCGTTCCGGGCGCGGATGGGCTGGACGTTCCCCTGGTACTCCTCGGCGGGCGGCGACTTCAACTACGACTTCCACGCGACGATCGACGAGCGGGTCGCGCCCGTGCTGCTCAACTACCGCACCGAGGCCGAGCTGGCCGGGAAGGGCTTCGAGTGGGGTCCCTCGCGGCGCGGCGACTACCCGGGCATCAGCGCGTTCCTGCGCGACGGCGACCGGGTGTTCCACACGTACTCGACGTTCGCCCGCGGGCTCGAGCAGCAGGGCGGCACCAGCGCGTACCTGGACCTGACCGCGCTCGGCCGCCAGGAGGCGTGGGAGCGGCCGCCGGGCCGCGCCACCGGGCTCGGTGCCGGTGCCGGCAGCCCCGACGTGCGCTTCCACGACGAGTACTAGACGAGTACTAGGCGGCCGCGGCCACGGCCTGCTCGGCGTCGGCCAGCACCAGCTCGTGGTTGATCATTCCGGCGGTGCGGGACGCCGCGCCCGCCGCGGTGATCAGCTGCGCCATCGGGTCGACGACGTTGCCGGCCGCCCACACCCCGGGCACGCTGGTGGCGCCCGCGTGGTCGACGCGCACCCAGCCCTGCTCGGTGACCTCGCAGCCGAGACCGGTGAGCAGGCCGTCGGCCGGCACGAAGTCCGGCTGCACGAACAGCGCGGTCCGCGGCACGACCTGGCCGGCGACCTCGACGCCGGTCAGCCGGCCGTTCCCGGCGACCACGCGGGTGACCTCGCCGGGCACGACCCGGATGTCGCGCGCGGCGAGCCGGTCGAGGTCCGCGGGCGCGAGCGGCTCGGTGCCGGGGAAGAGCACCACGTCGGCCGACCAGTTGCGCACCAGCAGGGCCTTCATCGCCGCCACGTCGCCGCTCGCGACGACGCCGAGCGGCTGGTCGCGGACCTCGTAGCCGTGGCAGTACGGGCAGGCCACCGCGTCGGTGCCCCATCGCTGCGCGAGGCCCGGGATGTCCGGCAGCTCGTCGCGCAGGCCGGTCGTGACCAGCAGCTGCCGCGCGGTGAGGACCCGCCCGCCGGCGAGCCGCACGGTGAACCCGGGCTCGGCGGCGACCACGGTGTCCTCGACGATCTCCACGCCGTACCCGGCCACCTCGCGCCTGCCCTCGGCGAGCAGGCCCAACGGTGCCATCCCGTCCCGGGACAGGTACCCGTGCAGCGCCGCCGCGGGCGCGTTGCGCGGCTCGCCCGCGTCCACCACCGCGACCCGCCGCCGGGCCCGGCCCAGCAGCAGCGCGGCCGACAGCCCGGCCGCGCCACCGCCGACGATCACCACGTCGTAGTCGTTGTTCATCTCGACCACCTCCGCGGCCAGCGTGCGCGCGCCGTCGCTACACCGACAACCTTTGTTGCCGATACTGGGAACATGAGCATCACCGAGGCGCTGGCCGAGGTCGGTCCCCGGCTCCGGCGCATCCGCAGGCAGCGTGGGGTCACGCTGACCGAGCTGGCCGAGACCACCGGGATCTCGAAGAGCACGCTGTCCCGGCTGGAGTCCGGCCAGCGCAGGCCGAGCCTGGAGCTGCTGCTGCCGATCTCGGCGGCGCACCAGGTGCCGCTGGACGAGCTGGTCGGCGCGCCGACGGTCGGCGACCCGCGGGTGCGGTTCGAGCCGCGCACGAACGGCGACCGGACGGTCGTCGCGCTGACCCGCCAGCCCGGCTCACCGCAGGCGTACAAGATGATCATCCCGCCGAGTGACGAGAAGCCGGAGCCGCGCACGCACGAGGGCTACGAGTGGCTCTATGTCCTCTCCGGACGGTTGCGGCTGCTGCTGGCCTCGCAGGACGTGGTACTCACCCAGGGCGAGGCGGCGGAGTTCGACACCCGGCTGCCGCACTGGTTCGGCGCGGCGGACGAACGGCCGGTGGAGATCCTCAGCCTGTTCGGCAAGCAGGGCGAGCGGATGCACGTCCGCGCCCGGCCCCGTCGCTAGGCCGCCGCTTCGAGGCGCTTGCCGTGCTCGACCCGGATGTACTCCGCGACGTTCAGCGCGACGACCACGAGTGCGAGGAGGAAGATCGCCGCGAGCGACGGGAGCGCGTGCGCGACGGGCAACAGCACGAGCACCGCGGCTGCCGTGGTCAGCCGGGTGGTGGCCCAGGTGTGGAACATCATCCAGCGCGTGTAACCGAACGTCGCGAGGAACAGCGCCGTGCCGCCGAACAGGAAGCCGGCGTAGGCCCACGACAGGTGACGCCCCGGCGCGGCGACGGTCTCCTCCATGCCGACCGCGATGGCGACGACCGCCGCGATGAACGCGACGTGCCCGTAGGACAAGACGTGGCGGGTGATCGTCAGCTGGGTCGGCGCGATCGTGAGCGCGTGGCGCATCGCGTCGTTCGCGAAGTGGAAGTAGACCCAGAACAGCCCGCAGCACAACAGGAACGCGCCGCCGACGGCGGCGAGCGTGCCGAAACCGACCGCGGCGCCGGAGTTCGCCACGGGCACGCCGATCGCCACGATCGACTCGCCGATCGCGATGAGCACGAACAACCCGAACCGCTCGGTCAGGTGGCCCGCGTCGAACGTCATGGCCGCGAGCCGCCGCCGCAGCACCGACGGCATCGCCAGGTCGATCACGGCGCCGGCGAGCCAGAGGATCTCGCGCACCGGGTCGTCGAACAGCGCGCCGACGACCAGCAGCGGCCCGGTGAACACCATGCTCACGGTGAACGGCTGAACGTGGAACAGCTCGCCGCGGAAGGCCCACAGCCCGAACCCGAGCCGCGCCGCCCAGTAGGCGAGGGCGAACAGCAGCCCGCGGTCGTCGTACGCGTAGGGCAGCGCGAAGGCCATCACGAGCCCGCACAGTGCGACGAAGAAGACGGCGATCCGCTCGGCGGGCCGGTCGAGATCGCGGCGGTTGGTCTGCATGGTCGTGCCGACCCAGACCCAGTACACCGGCAGGAAGACGACGACCGCGCGGCCGACGCCCGCCCACGAGTGGTCGTGGTGCAGCAGCGCGACCAGCTCGGTGATCGCGAAGACGAAGACGAGGTCGAAGAACAGCTCGGCCCACGCGACGCGCTTGCCGCCCTCGGGATGGCTCACGCGGACAGCGTATTGCCGTCTCAGGCCGGGTAGGCGGCAGTCCGCTCGAAGCGGACGTCGTCGAGCGGCACGACCCGGTCCCGGTCGTCGACGAAGGCCACCGCGAGCGGCCGCCCGTCGCCACTGCGCCGGACCATGGTCGGCCCCCTCTCGTACGGACGGTGCTCGTCGCCCCACTGTTGCAACGCGCCGAGCACGACCCGCAGCTCCCGGCCGGCGGCGGTGAGTTGGTACTCGTAGCGCTGGCGGCTGCCCGGTTCCCGGTACGGAACCTTCTCGAGGATCCCGGCCTCGACGAGCGTGCCGAGCCGCGCGGTGAGGATGTCGGGCGCGATGCCCAGCGAGGCCCGGAAGTCGGCGAAGCGGGTCACGCCGGCGAACGCGTCGCGGATGACGAGCAGTGTCCACTTCTCGCCCAGCACCTCCAGGCTGCGGGCGATCGAGCAGATGTTTCCCATGACGTCCATCATAACCTCTGGCTTGGAACTTCCAATCCATGCTAGCTTTGCATTTCCAAGTTAGATGCGTCCGCAACCCCGCGTCGGTGACCCTCCCCGGCGTGGTCCCGGTACGCCTGGACGTCACCGACCCGTCGTCGATCGCCGCGGCGGTGTCCTTCGCGCCCGACGTGAACCTGCTGATCAACAACGCGGGCTCGTGGACGGGCGCGTCGCTGCTGACGGGCGAGCTGCCTGACATCCGCCTGGAGATGGACACCCACTTCTTCGGCACCCTGGCCGTGACCCGCGCCTTCGCACCGCGGCTGGCGGGCCTGCTGAACGTGCTGTCGGTCCGTTCGTGGGTGACGAGCGCGCAGTCGGGCGCGTACAGCGCGGCGAAGTCGGCGGAGTGGTCGCTGACGAACGCGCTACGCCTGGAGCTGCCGGCCACGCAGGTGACGGCCCTGCACGTGGGCTACCTGGACACCGACATGGCGGCCCATGTGGACGGTCCGAAGAACGACCCGGCGAAGATCGCCGCCCTGGCTCTGGACGGTTTCGAGGCGGGTGCCATCGAGGTGGTGGCGGACGAGCTCTCCCGGACGGTGAAGGGAAGCCTGTCGGGTCCGGTCACGGGCCTGTACCCGAGCGTGGCCTGATCCGGAACGTCATCCATCGCCGAGGATGCCGTCTATCTTGGCCCGGATCTCCTTCAGCTTTTCGCGGATGTAGAGCGTCTTGTCGTCTAGATCCCGCAATCCCTCCGACGCCAACCCGAACGCGGTCGGAGCAGGATCGAATGGCCGGATTCGAGTCCGCTCACGACCCCGCCAGTTCCTCCAGTACATCGCCGAGCTTCTCGCGGCTCGGGTGCACCGGCCGAACCATGCTCGGCGCCACGACGTACACGGTGTTACCGCGTCCGGCGGGGGTGATCACCCACATCCCCCGGACAGCAGTGGCACGCCACCCCTCACCGCCGACCGAATCGGCATTCATCTCGTTCTGGGCGGCCCACTGACGGAGACCGTCGTACGCCTCGGCTTCGGTCATCATGCCTTCCATTCCTCTTCACCCGGCCTTCGGTAAACGGACTCGACCGTATCCACCTGATCCGAGTAGGACGGTGGCCAATCCTGATACGTGGCGGTCTGCGCGTCCGCCCATTTCACTCCGTCGTCGGTGACCTGTGCGTTGAACCAATGGCCGCCCTGCGGAATTTCGATACCGTCGACGACCTCAGGCGCCCAGTCGACCCCGACGATCGCGACCGTTCCCGGCGGCTGATCTTCGAGTTGTTCTGCCACCCGATCCCATGCCTTTTCCTGGAAGTCCCCGACCTTCGAGGAGTCCGACTCGTGGAGAGTGTTCGTGGGCCGCACGCCGGTCCATTCCCACATCTCCCGCCCCTCGCCAAGAGCTTCGTCTCCGGCGGCGGCGACTGGAGTGTCGGTCTGAGCGGTCGTGCTGAATGCGCGGCTACACTCGCCGCAGTTGTTCTGGAACTGCTCTCCGGAATCGAACCGCGGGTTGACGCCGGATATCCATTCCGCCGGATTTTCCTGGCCGACCTCGTCGACCTTCGTCGCGAGCGCATTCGTGTCCTCGCGGTGAACCTCGTATCTTCTGGGCTCGACTTCCGGGCGGGGCTTGCCCACCAGGTCGGCTTCGCCCGAATCGCCACGCGCGTCGGTCTGCGAGTCCTTCTCGTCGAGCCGGCCGTCGTGCGGCTCGATCCTGCCGTCAGCGGTTTCCGGCTCCTGCCCCTGTTCGCGCTCCAGGCGAGAACTCTGCACCCGGCGGCCGGCGGCCTCCCAAAGCTCCGCGGGGCTGTCCACCCGGCTCGCACTCGACGGTGATTCGGGCATCACCGGGCGATTCACCGAGACAATGCCCATCTCGGCATGCTTCTGCCAGCGGTCCTCGACGCGCTTGTCCCAGGCCTCCTGCTCCTTCTTCCAGTCGTACCAGCCGGGCGGCTGCTCGACGCTCTGACTCTCCTGGCCGGACCGAACCTGCTCCGCATCCGAAGCTCCCGCGTCACCTCGAAGCTCTTCCTCGCGCCGGTCCGGCTGGTCGGGCTCCGGCTCATCGGGCTTCTCGGGCTCGTCGGACTCCTCGGGTTCCGCGCGCTCGTCTGCGTCCTCGCGCTCCTGGCGCTCCTGGCGCTCGTCGCGCTCCTCGGACTCTTCGCGGTTCTCGCGCTCCTCCGATTCTTCGCGCTCCTCGGACTCCTCGCGCTCCTCGCGGTCCTCGCGCTCCTCGGACTCCTCGCGCTCCTCGCGCTCCTCCGCCTCCTCGCGCTCCTCCGACTCCTCGGGCTCCTCGGGCTCCTCCGGCTC
>DASYKY010000107.1:0-5922 GCA_035995025.1 Actinophytocola sp. | reverse complement strand
CAGGATCAAACTCTCCAATAATGTCAAATTGGAAAATCATCCCAGCAAAAGCCTGTCCATACAAAAGGCCAGGCACAAGCTCACTAGCATATTGAATCGGCACACTGTTGAGTTCTCAAACAACACACGCACACCCATCACACACTGCAAGAGTATTGCTCTGGGGGCTTGGGTCGCCCACTCTATCACTTGCGTGAGAGGTTGGTTCGCGACCCCCTGCCAGGCCACGTTCCCAGTGTTCCGGGCCCGTTCCGCGCTGGCAGGGAGAAAGTTACACGCACCTGAAGAGGGTGTTTCAGCCACCCCCCCTTAACAGGTGTTCATGCAGGTCAGAGGCCTATTTCGACCCCTGCGGTGGTTCGCTTGCCGCGGCGCACCACGAGCCACCGGCCGTGCAGGAGGTCTTCCTTGGCCGGCCGCCAGCCCTCGTCGGTCACCTTCGCGTTGTTGACGTACGCCCCGCCCTCGGCAACGGCCCGCCGGGCGGCACCCCTGCTCGGCGAGAGACCGGACGTGACCAGCAGGTCGACGATCGTCGGCTCGTCGGCCAGCCGGACGGATCCCGTCGGCGCCTCGGCCATGGCGGCGGTCAGCGTCGACTCGTCCAGCTCACGCAGCTCCCCCCGGCCGAACAGCGCCTGGCTGGCCGCGATGACCTGCTCCGTCTCGTGGTCCCCGTGCACGAGCCGGGTGAACTCCTCGGCGAGCCTGCGCTGCGCGGCCCGTAGCTGTGGTCGTTCGGACAGGTCCTGCTCGAGCGCGCCGATCTCCTCGCGCGACAGGAACGTGAACAGCCGCAGGTACCGCACCACGTCCGCGTCCCCGACGTTCACGAAGTACTGGTACCAGGCGTACGGCGAGGTCAGCTCCGGATCGAGCCAGACCCGCCCGCCACCGGTGGACTTGCCGAACTTGCGCCCCTCCGCGTCGGTGACCAGCGGCGCGGTCAGCGCGTGCACCGCGGCACCGTCGACCCGGCGCGCCAGCTCGACGCCGCCGACGATGTTCCCCCACTGGTCCGAGCCGCCGACCTGCAGCGCGCAGCCGAACCGCCGGTGCAGCTGCAGGTAGTCGAACGACTGGAGCAACAGGTAGCTGAACTCGGTGTACGACATCCCGTCCGTCTCGAGGCGCCGCTTCACGGTCTCCCGGGCGAGCATGACGTTCACGGAGAAGTGCTTGCCGACGTCGCGCAGGAACTCGAGCACCGGCAGGTTCCCGGTCCACTCCAGGTTGTTCGCCACGATCGCGCCGGTCGGCGAGTCGTCGAAGTCGACGAACCGCTCGAGCTGGCCCCGGATGCGCTCGGCCCACTCGGCGACCGTGTCGAGCGAGTTGAGCGTCCGCTCCCCCACGTCACGTGGGTCGCCGACCATGCCGGTGGCGCCACCGGCGAGCACGATCGGCCGGTGCCCGGCGCGCTGGAACCGGGTCAGCATGAGCAGCGGCACGAGGTTGCCGGCGTGCAGGCTGGGCGCCGTCGGGTCGAAGCCCGCGTAGAGGGTGACCGGGCCGGCGTCCAGCTCCTTGCGCAGCGCGGCGAGGTCGGTTGACTGCGCGATCAACCCGCGCCAGGACAGCTCGTCGAGAATGTGTTCTCCCACGGTGACCCATCTTCTCGCATGTGTGGAACGGCGCTCGGTTCGAGTACCCTGAGCACGGGTGATTGTCGCTGACCGACTCGATTCCGGTGCCCGACTTCCGGAGCATGCAGGCTCTCAACGCCTGGCTCGTCGGGCATGACCACGGACGAGGACGGCTCGGGAGCGCGTGCGCCACGCGTGCCGCCGCCACCCGCGCCGGTCCACAAGGCAGTCCGGGACGAGCCGGACGACGGCTACCGATATCGGCGCAGTCGCATTCGGCGAGGCTAGCGGGCCGTGCGCGGCAGCGGCGAGCGCTTCTGGCGGGCCGCCTTGCCGCCGCGGCGGTAGGTGCTGACCGCGGGCGAGCCGTCGACCCAGAACCGCCACGGGACGTCCATCGCCACCGCCACGCCCACCCGCGGGCCGGTGCGGATCATCGACGGCGGCACGGGTTCGCCGGCCAGCAGTCGTACCGGGGACGCCGCGTCGGTCAGGTCGGCGCCGTTGTGCTCGCGCCGCAGGCCGAGTACGCCGGTCAGCCGGGCCGGGCCCTTCGCGAGCTCGGCGTCGCTGCGCGCGGTCGGCCGCCGGGACCGTGCCACGTCGAGGCCCTCGACCACCTCGCCCGCGCGCAGCAGCACCGCGCCCGGGACTCCGTCGATCAGCGACACGACGTTGGCGCAGAAGTGCATGCCGTACACGAAGTAGACGTACAGGTGACCGGCCGGGCCGAACATCACCTCGTTGCGCGGGGTCTTGCCGCGGTAGCAGTGCGACGCGGGATCGTCGCCTCCGCGGTACGCCTCCACCTCGGTGAGCCGGACCTGGACCTCGCCCGCCTCGAGCACGCAGCCAAGCAACAGCTTCGCGGCGTCCAGCGGGTCGACCGCCAGCTCCTCGCGAGTGAGCAGCCGGCTCGACGGGAGGGGACCGGCGGCGGACACGCGGGCGAGCCTATACGGCAACCGGCCGGCGCCGTTCCGCCCTTGCCGCCGGCAGGTACAGCGGCGCCGCGAGGGCCAGGACGACTCCACCGACCACGATCGCCAAGCTCACCGACGCGCCGGACGCGATGGCGGACAGCAGGATCAGGCCGATCGAGCCGGCCGGCTGCATCATCATCGAGTTGACCGACATGACCGTGGACCGGTGCTCACTGGTCACCTCGCGATGCAGCAGCGTCATGTGCACCGGGCCGCCGGCGCCGTGCACGAGGTAGGACGTGAGGTAGCCGGTCAGTACCCCGGCGGGGCCGGCGAGCAGGCCCATGCCGACCACCGCGATGCCCTGCGCGATCCGCAGCGCGCCCGCGGTGACGGCCACCCCGATCCGGGCGCTGAGCAGCGGCACCAGCGCCGCACCGGCGGCGGAGGCGAGCCACCCCACCGCGGCGGCGGGTCCGGTGATCGCCGCGGCCGCCTCCTGGCCGCCGACCTCCTCGGACAGCCGCACCGGCATGAGCGTCTCGAAGGTGACCATGCCAAAGCCCCAGCACAGCTCCACCGCGACGAGCGCGAGCAGGATCCGGGATCGGCGGACGACCCGCACGCCGTCGGTGATCGCCTTCGGCACGTCCCGCAGCGAAGCCAGCAGCCGGCGCGGGCCATCCGGGTGCGGTGGTTCACGAACCAACACGACGATCGCGACGAGCCCGGCGACCTGCACGCAGAGGGCTAGGAGTACGGGCACCACGAGCGTCGGGACGCCGGGCAGGTCGACCCAGGCCACGAGCCCGCCGGTGGCGAGCGCGCCGGCGCCGATCGCAAGCCCGATCACGGTCCCGCCCGCGGACAGCCCGCGCTCAAATTTCGCGGACGGGTCGGCCGCGAGCCTGGCGTCGACGTACCAGGACTCCAGCGGCCCGCTGTCCAGTGCGCGGTAGACGCCCTGCAACATGGCGAAGACCGCGAACTCGGCGACCGAGTCGGCCACGACGAGCAGCGACATCGAGCCGAGCGCCACCGCGGCGGAGAGGGCGAGGACCGGCCGCCGGCCCCACGAGTCGGACAGCCCGCCGGTCGGCAGCTCCAACGCCAGCACGACGAAGCCCTGCAGTGACATCGCGAGCCCGAACTCGGCCAAGGTCAGGCCGCGGCTCAGCGCCAGCAGCACGCCGATCGGGATGTACAGGCCGACCGGGAACCAGCGCAGCGCCAGCAGCACGAGGAACCGGCGGTGCGCGGTCACGGCGCGTCCCGCGGTTCGGCAGGCATCCCGACGAGGTTCACCACGACCTGTTGGCCGCCCTTCGCGGACGGCAGCTCCCGGTAGCGCAACACCACCGCATAGAGGTCGTTCATGAGCTCGTTCAGCTGGTCGGCGTTCAGCTCGAGGATCGCGTCGGACATCGAGGCCGCCTCTCGCCACGCCTCCGGCCAGCGTTCGCGTTCCTGTCGCCACGCCTCCACGCGCTCCACGAGGTAGCCGAGCTGCTGCTGGCTCAGCCAGGCGGCAGCGGCACGAGCGTCGGGATCGGCGTCGAAACGCGTGTTGTGCCAGCTGTGCGAGTCCTGGGCGGCGGCCCAGAAGCGCTGCTTGCCGTGACCTTCGCCGGTCTCCTCGACCAGGTCGACCTCGGCGAGCTTGCGGAGGTGGTAGCTGGTGGCTCCGGTGTTGGTGCCCAGCCGCTCGGCGAGCGCGGTCGCGTTGGCAGGCCCGTGCAGGCGCAGCGCGCTGAGCAGCCGGGACCGCAGCGGATGGGCGAGCACCCGGACGGCGCGGCTGTCGAGCTCGATGTCCTTCACGCCTGCACAATAACTGTGCACATCTTCTATGCACAACTAGTGTGCACAAACTTCATGCAAGCTGTTCCCGCAGTTCGGCCAGCACCTCCGTGACCTCCGCACGCTGCTCGGCGACCCGTGCCGGAGCCGTTCCGCCGTACGCGTCGCGCGAGGCGATCGAGCCCTCGACGGTCAGCACGTCGCGCACCTCCGGCGACAGCGCCGGGTGCACCCCCGCCAGCTCCGCGTCGGTCAGCGACTCGAGGCCGACGCCGCGTGACTCGGCGATCCGCACGCAGTCCCCTGCCGCCTCGTGCGCCATCCGGAACGGGATCCCCTGCCGCACCAGCCACTCCGCGATGTCGGTCGCCAGCGTGAACCCGGTGGGCGCGAGGGCGGCCAGCCGCTCGGTGTCGAACCGCAGCGTGGCGACCATGCCCGCGATCGCCGGCAGCAGCAGCTCCAGCTGCTCGACCGAGTCGAACAGCGGCTCCTTGTCCTCCTGCAGGTCCCGGTTGTACGCGAGCGGCTGGGCCTTGAGCACCGCGAGCAGCCCGGTGAGGTTGCCGATGAGCCGGCCCGCCTTGCCACGGGCCAGCTCCGCGACGTCCGGGTTCTTCTTCTGCGGCATGATCGAGCTGCCGGTCGCCCACGCGTCGTCGAGGCGCGCGTAGCCGAACTCGGCCGTGGTCCAGATGATCACCTCTTCGGCGATCCGGGACAGGTCGACGCCGAGCATCGCCAGGCAGAACGCGATCTCCGCGGCGAAGTCGCGCGCGGCGACGCCGTCGATGGAGTTCGCCGCGGGCGCGGTGAAGCCCAGCTCGGCCGCCACCGCCGCCGGGTCCAGGCCGAGCGAGGACCCGGCGAGCGCGCCGGACCCGTACGGCGACACCGCAGCCCGGCGGTCCCAGTCACGCAGCCGGTCCAGGTCGCGCAGCAGCGCCTGGACGTGGGCCAGCAGGTGGTGCGCGAGCAGCACCGGCTGGGCGTGCTGCAGGTGGGTCCGCCCGGGCATGACGGCGGTGGGGTGCTGGTCGGCCTGGTGCAGCAGCGCCTCGATGACCGCGGCCACGCCGTGCGCGACCCGGCGGGCGGCGTCGCGCAGCCACATCCGGAACAGCGTCGCCACCTGGTCGTTGCGGGACCGCCCGGCGCGCAGCCTGCCGCCGAGCTCCGGGCCCGCCCGCTCGATGAGGCCGCGTTCGAGCGCGGTGTGCACGTCCTCGTCCGCGACCGTCGGCGTGAACGCGCCCGCCGCCACGTCCGCGGCGAGCGTGTCCAGCGCGGCGAGCATCGCGGTCAGCTCGTCGTCGGTCAGCAGCTTCGCCCGGTGCAGCACGCGGGCGTGTGCCCGGGAGCCCGCGATGTCGTAGGGCGCGAGCCGCCAGTCGAAGTGGGTCGACGCGGACAGCGCGGCCAGCGCCTCGGCCGGACCGGACGCGAACCGCCCGCCCCAGAGCTGTACGGGGTCAGGCATGGTGCAGGTCGCGCTTCGCCGCGATCTTCGACGGCAGGCCCCACAGCTGCACGAAGCCCTTGGCCAGCGACTGGTCGAACGTGTCGCCCTCGTCGTAGGTGGCCAGGTTGAAGTCGTACAGCGACTGCTCGCT
>DASYKY010000106.1:0-7072 GCA_035995025.1 Actinophytocola sp. | reverse complement strand
GAGCCTGCGTGGCGCGGTCGTGAGCGAGCTTGCGAGTGAACCATCGAAACCGGGCGACCGCGAGCGGCCGGGCCGAGCCTGCGAGGCGCGGTCGTGAGCGAGCTTGCGAGTGAACCATCGAAACCGGGCGACCGCGAGCGGCCGGGCCGAGCCTGCGAGGCGCGGTCGTGAGCGAGCTTGCGAGTGAATCGACGACACGGCGTCTTGACGCGCACGTGCTGACGGACTGGTTCGCCGCCAGCGCGCGGGACCTGCCCTGGCGGGCGCCCGGCTGCACGGCGTGGGGCGTGCTGGTCAGCGAGATCATGCTGCAGCAGACCCCGGTCGCCCGCGTCGAGCCGTCCTGGCTGGACTGGCTGGCCCGCTGGCCGAAGCCGTCCGACCTCGCCGCCGCCACGCCCGCCGACGTGCTGCGCGCGTGGGGCAAGCTCGGCTACCCGCGCCGCGCGCTGCGGCTGCGGGACGCCGCCACCGCGATCGCCCGCGACCACGGTGACATCGTTCCGTCCGATGTGGACACACTGCTCGCGCTGCCCGGGATCGGCGCCTACACCGCCCGCGCGGTCGCCGCGTTCGCCTACCGGAAGCGCTGCCCGGTCGTCGACACCAACGTCCGCCGGGTGATCGCCCGCGCCGTGCACGGGGCCGGTGACGCCGGGCCCGCCGCCACGACCCGCGACCTCGCCGACGCCGACGCGCTGCTTCCGGACGACGACGAGCTCGCCGCCGGGATGTCCGCCGCGCTCATGGAGCTGGGCCAGACCGTGTGCACGGTCCGCGCGCCGCGCTGCGCGGACTGCCCGGTGCACGCGGACTGCGCCTGGCTCGCGGCGGGCAAACCCGCCTACGCGGGCCCGGCCAAGCCGGTGCAGAAGTTCGCCGGCACCGACCGGCAGGTGCGCGGGCGGCTGCTGGACGTCCTGCGCGACACGCCGGCCCCGGTCGCGAAGGCGCGGCTGGACGTCGTGTGGTCCGATGCGGGACAGCGCGACCGCTGCCTCGCCTCGCTGCTCACCGACGGCCTCGTCGAGCAGACCGCCGACGGGCTTTTCGCGTTACCGGGTGAGCATTAGCAAACCGGTAACGGGATTCTCTGGTAATTGGGTAACTCTTGTCATCAGGTAGTGCGGTGACTACCGTCGGGTAGGCCAGTCACCGATCTGGGCCGAGTGCCCCTTGTCGAGGGAGATCGAGATGGCCGTATCTCGCCGCGCCCTGATTCGCGGCGGATTCACCGTCACCGCGGTCGGCGCCCTGGGCGCCGCAATTCCGCTCACCGCCGGCGCCGCCGGCGAGAAGAGCCAGCAGGCGGCCGCCCGGCCGACCATCCATGGCTGCGACGAATGGGGCGCACGGCCCCCGAACGCCGCCATCGACGTGCTCGACCACAAGCCGACCTACATCGTCGTGCACCACACCGCGGGCGGGAACTCCAGCGATCTGTCGCTGGACCACGCGTTCCAGATCTCGCGGGACATCCAGGACCTCCACATGGACGGCAACGGCTGGATCGACACCGGCCAGCAGCTGACCAACAGCCGCGGCGGGCACGTCACCGAGGGCCGCCACCGCAGCGTCGAGATCCTCGACGGCGGCACCCAGCACGTCATGGGCGCCAACGTCGGCGACCACAACAGCGAGGTCATCGGCATCGAGAACGAGGGCCTCTACTCCACTGTGGACGTCACGCCGCAGCTGTGGGACTCGCTGGTGCAGCTGGTCGCCTACATCGCGTCGCAGTACGGGGTCCCGACGGCGAACATCAAGGGACACCGGGACTTCAACGCCACCGAGTGCCCCGGCGAGGTCCTCTACGGACGGTTGCCGGAGCTGCGCAGCGCGGTCGGCGGCGTGCTCGGCCAGGACGTGCGGCAGCCGGACACCTGGCCGCTGCTCAAGCCGGGCGCGAGCGGCGCGAAGGTCCTTGCGGCACAACACCTCCTGCGCGCACGCGGCATGAGCGTGCCGGTGGACGGCGTGTTCGGCGCGTCGACGTTCGCGGCGGTCGGCAAGCTCGCCGCCGCGCACGGCGTGGCCTACGAACCCTGCTACGCCGGCCGGGTCGCGGACGAGAGCGGCTTCATCGGGTCCACCACGTGGCCGCTGCTGGTCCGCACGGTGCGCACCAGTGAGTCCACTGAGGACGCCGCAGCCGCGCGGGTGCTGCTGACGAGCCGCGGCGAGCGGTCCGCGCGGGACGTGCTCGTCGACACCCCGGCGTGGCGGCGCCTGCTCGGCTGACGCCCTGAGCGTCGGCACACCGCGCTGTGGCACTCTGCGGGCCATGGCGCAGGCGCTGGAGTTCTGGTTCGACGGTGAGGCCGATGCCGCCGTGCGTGGCCTGTGGCGCGGGCTCGAGAAGGCAGGTGTGCCAAGCCTGGCCACCCGCACGCACGGCCGGCACCGGCCGCACGTGACGTTCGCGCTGGCGAGCGTGATCCCGCCGCGCACGCGCGACGCGCTGCGCGACGACCTGCGGCTGCTGTCGATCCCGAACCTGTGGCTGTCCACGCTGGCCGCGTTCTCCGCGAACGACACGGTGCTGATGCTCGCCGCGGTCGTGGACACCGAGCTGCTCGCCGTCCACTCCACGGTGCACGACGTGCTGGCGAAGAAGGTGAAGCAGCCGTCGGCGTACTACCTGCCGGGCTCGTGGGTACCGCACTGCACGCTGGCGCAGGCCGTCGAGCCGGCGCAGGTGACGGCCGGGTTCGCGGCGCTGTACCCGGTCGAGCCGATCCGGGCGCGGGTCACCGGGATCGCGGTCGTCGACACGCACACCGGCGAGGCGGAGACGCTCATCGGTTGAGCACGCCGGACAGGAATGCCTCGACCGCGCCGCGGTAGGCCTCCGGCGCGGAGCGGTGCACGACATGGCCCGCGCCGTCGACGACGAGGTGGTGCCCGCCGCCGGGCGCGCGCTCGGGCAGCCGGGCCATCTGCCCGGCCGGCATCGCGCTGTGCCCGGCCTCGATCGCCAGCAGCGGACAGCGGACGCGCTCGACCTGCGACCAGTAGTCGCGCCCGCCCCACTCGGCGGCGATGTCGTACATGTCCTCGAGGTCGGCCATCAGGTGGTAGCCGTCGTCCCGCTCGACCATGCACTCGGCGAAGTAGTCGCCGAGGTCGCCGAAGAACTCGCGGACCTGGCCCAGCGACACGAACGGCACGGGCCAGCTCGCGAAGTAGTCGCGCCACGGGTCGACGGTCTTGCCGCGCTGGTCGGGCGCCATGTCCTCGACGACGACCGCGCGCACGAGGTCCGGATGCTCGGCGGCGAGGCACCAGGCGTGCAGGCCGCCCATGGAGTGGCCGATGACGATCGCTGGCTCACCGCCGCCTCGCAGCAGCTCGGCGGCGTCGGCGACGAAGTCCTCGGTACGCCAGCCGCCGCCGCGGTGCGGGCTGCGGCCGTGCCCGCGCGCGTCGAGCCCGGTGACCCGGCCGTAGCGGGTGAGCCGGCGCGCGACCGGCCACCACGTGCGGGCCCGGCCCATGAGGCCGTGCAGCAGCAGGATCGGGGGGCCGTCGCCGCCGAAGGCGATCACGTCCGGTCGTGGTGCCATCGGACAGTCATATACCGTTCCCCACCCCGGCATCACGGCACGTCAGCCAAGATGGACGCGGTCCGACAAGACGGGAGCTGACACGATGCAACACGGCCCGGCCGCCCGCGCCGCCTGCCTCGCGCTGGTCGCACTCGGCGTCGCGGCGTGCACGTCGTCGCAGCCGAGCGGCGCGGCGAAGCCGCCCGCTCCGACGACGCCTGCCGAGGCGAAGCCGGGCGCGGACGGGATCGGCGACGCGTACTACCCGAAGGACGGCAACGGCGGCTACGACGTGGCGGGCTACCACGTGTCGATCAGCTACGACCCGAAGAGCCGGCACCTCGACGGCGACACTGAGATCACCGCGAAGGCCACCGGCGACCTGGACCGGTTCAACCTGGACCTGAACGGCATGAAGGTCAGCGCGGTCGCGGTCGACGGCAAGCCGGCGAAGTTCGCGCGGACCGGCGAGCACGAGCTGGTGGTCACCCCGGCCACCGCGGTCGCGGACGGCGCGCGGTTCACCGCGCGGGTGAGGTACGCGGGCGTGCCGGCGCACACCGAGGAGGGCAACCTCGGTGACAACGGCTGGCAGATCGCGCACTCGGGCGGCGCGTTCGCGGCGGGCGAGCCGCACTCGGCGACGGCCTGGTACCCGGCGAACGACACCCCGCGCGACAAGGCGACGTTCAAGCTGGACGCACGGTTGCCGAACGGCTGGAGCGTGATCTCGAACGGCCGGGAGAAGGCGGCGACGCGCGGCTCGGACGGGTGGACGACGTTCCACTGGGACGAGCCGACGCGGATCGCGACGTACTTGACGACGATCGGTGTCGACAAATGGACTTTCGACCGGTCCACCGGTCCGGGCGGGGTGCCGCTGGTGAGCGCGTACGCGCCGGGGACCGAGGACAAGCGCAAGGTCGAGTCGCGGCTGCCGGAGATCCTGGCGTTCCTGGCGTCGAAGTTCGGGCCGTACCCGCAGAGCGCGGCGGGCGGGATCTACATCAACGAGGACATCGGCTTCTCGCTCGAGACGCAGGGCCGGCCGATCTATGCCGCGTGGGCGGACCTGCCGACGGTGGTGCACGAGAACGCCCACCAGTGGTACGGCGACTCGGTGTCGGTGCAGTCGTGGGCGGACATCTGCCTGAACGAGTGCTTCGCCTCGTACGCCCAATGGCTCTGGGACGAGTCGAAGGAGCACGTGAACCTCGACGACCAGTACCGCGACGCCGTCTCACGCGCGAACGCGAAGTTCTGGAGCGGCAAGCTGTACGACATGGGCGCCGGCAACGAGTTCACGTCGGTCTACGACAAGGGGCCGATGGCGCTGCACGCCTTGCGGCGGGAGATCGGGGACTCGGCGTTCAACCGGGTGCTGAAAGAGTGGCCGGCCAAGTACCGGGACGGGAACGCCTCGTGGCCGGAGTTCGAGAAGTTCGTGCAGGACTTGGCGGGGAAGGACTTGAGCGGGTTCTTCACGGCTTGGTTCCATTCGAGCACCAAGCCAGACGACAAGTACCTCTACCCGGGCTCACTGCGTAAGTAATCGGTGTCTACTGAGGACTGAGTGACGCGGGGCCCCCCGCTTTCCAGTCTACTTGTGGGAACTGACAATCCCCGGGGCGGGAGGGTTGCCTGTGGACAAGTTGGCCGATTGAATGGTCCATTCAATCGGCTGGGGGTCCCCCGATTTCAACGCTACCGGTGGCCACTGACATTTTCGGGCGGCCGGCGCGTTGGTGGACTCACGTGGATTGTCCCGGACTACCGCTCACCTCAACCAATCCGAGATTCGCCCGAGTTGAACAAACCGTCGCGAGTGCCTGAGGTCTGTGGACAACTTCGCCGGTCGGGGTCAGGGCAGGATGATTTCTGAGACCAGTGCTTTGTGGTCGCTGCCCGGCACGACGTAGACCGCGTAGCTGCCGAAGGCGCAGCGGTCGTCGGCGAGGATGTGGTCGATTGTTACCGGGGGGCCGAAGGGCCAACTGCGCCAGGTCGCCTCGAGGCCGTCGCCCGTGGACTCAGCGGCGTCGGCGTAGCCGCGGTCCACCAGGGAGCGGAAGGTGGCGTGGTCGAACGACGCGTTGAAGTCGCCCGCCAGGATCCGTACGCGCTCCTTCGGGCGGGGTAGCTCGCCCAGTTCGTGGCGCCACGTGCCGGCCGAGCCCGTGCGCACGCCCGGCTGGATGTGCACCGCGGTCAGCTCCACGTCGTCGTTGTCGCCCGGGAGGTCCACCACCATCGACGGCTGCGCCAGCGTCGTCTCGGGCATCAGTGCGATCTGGCGCAGCGGGAACCGGGACACGACGGCCGTGCCCGAGCCGCTGGTGTCGGTGTCGTACACGCGGTTCGGCAGCAGATCCTCGAGGCCCGCCTTGCCTAGCGCCGCGTCCTCCTGGTCGGTCAGCTCCGGCATGACCAGCACGTCGACCTTCTGCTCGCGGGCGATGCGGACGACCGTCTCCGGGTCCGCGCGGCCGATGAACAGGTTCAGCGACATGATCCGCAGCCGGGGGCCGTTCGCGGCCGGCTGCTCCTCCGACATCAGCCGCGGCACCAGCAGCGCGCCCATCGCGAGTGCCAGCAGCAGCACGGTGAACCCGACGATCCGCCTGCGTAGCAGCACGCACAACAACCCGAGCACGAGCCCGAACGCCGCCACGTACGGCGTCAGCGCCATCGCGGCGACCAGTACCTCGATCGACTCGATGCCGGCGATGCGCAGCACCACATACCCGACGAACACCAGCGCGAGCGTGACCAGGAAGAACCCGAGCTTGCGCCCACCGACCCGGCGGCGCGGTGCGTCGTCGTCGTACTCCGGCTCGGGTTCGAGCTGCTGGGTCTGGAACCTGGCCACGGTCCCAATATGCCCGAAAGCCGGCCCGGACATGGCGAAAGCCGCATCACCACGCCGGATGATGCGGCTTTCGGCCGTTTCGACTTGTTACGCGGACTCGGAGTCCTCGCCATCGCCGCCGGTGGAGGCGGCCATGTCGACCGGCGGGGCATCCGGCACGTTGGCCGGCTTCGGCTCGCCGCGGAAGGTGAACGTCGCCTTGTCGGTCGCCGTGCCCTCCTCGCCGTCCCAGCCCTCGACGTCGCAGATGATGATCTGGCCCGGCTGGATCTCGCCGAACAGGATCTTCTCCGACAGCGCGTCCTCGATCTCGCGCTGGATGGTGCGGCGCAGCGGCCGGGCACCCAGCACCTTGTCGAACCCGCGGGTGGCGAGCAGCTTCTTCGCCGCAGGCGTGAGCTCCAGCGCCATGTCCTTGTTCTTCAGCTGCGTCTCGACGCGCGTGATCATCAGGTCCACCATCTTCACGATCTGCGGCTCGGTGAGCTGGTGGAACACGATGATGTCGTCGATGCGGTTGAGGAACTCGGGCCGGAAGTGCTTCTTGAGCTCGTCGTCGACCTTCTGCTTCATCCGGTCGTAGCTCTGCTCCCCGCCGCCGGCGGTGAAGCCGAGGCTCACGGCCTTGGAGATGTCCTGGGTACCGAGGTTCGAG
>DASYKY010000105.1:0-38963 GCA_035995025.1 Actinophytocola sp. | reverse complement strand
CTGGAACACCGGCCCAACCTCGTTCACCTGGACCGCCACCGCCGAGGAGATCCTGGCCAAGGTCCGCACCGTCCAGACCAACATCAAGAAACTCGTCGACAACAACGCCAAGTAAAGACAACAGGATCACGAGACACTAGTGCGGTGTCCATCAATGTTGGTGGGTTTATCGGCGGATCCAGGTTTCCGCTGGCAAGGCGGCGGAGATCCCGCATACCGGGTTGTATTCGGGTTTTCCGCCAACGCCGCCAGCGGGAAGCTGGGCCGTCGAGAAACCCGGCGAACGTTGGTGGACACCGCACTAGCTCGGCGGGCGGCCCGCGATGCCGCGGTGGATGAAGTCGGTGACCAGGTCCACGGCCTGCTCGTCGGTGAGGCCCATGTCGTCCTCGTCCACGTACGTGCGCGCGAAGCCCCACATCAGGGTCCCGATCGCCTGGGCGACCGCGCGCGGCTCGCCGGGAAGGGGGTGGCCCGCGCGGCGCACGTACTCGAGGTGCTCGGCCATGTGGCCCACGTCGGGCGCGGTCAGCTCGGCCAGCCGGGCCGCGAACGCCCGGTCCACCATCGCCGCCTGCTGGAGGGCCACCATCACCGTGCGGTGCGCCCGGTAGAACGCGAACATCGCGGCCACGTGGTAGCGGATCGACGAGCGGACGGTGAAGTCCGGGTCGTGCTCGGGGTCCGCCGGGACCGTGTCGTCGACCTCCGCGAGCAGGTCCGACAGCAGCGCCGAGAGCAGCTCCTCCTTGCCGGCGAAGTGGTTGTAGAACGACCCCGCCGCCCGCCCGGCCGCCGCCGTGATGTCGGTGATCTTCGTGTTGAGGTACCCGCGCTCCGCGAAGACCTTCTTGGCCGCGTCCTTCAGCGCTGTCTCGGTCTCCGCCGCCCGGGCCTTGCGCACGCCGGTCATCGCACCTCCTCGAGTGCTTGACAACCTACGGCAGTCCAGGTCATTCTGAATACAAGTTCACTGAATTGAAATTCATCCGAGGGGAACAACATGACTGACGTACTCGTCGCAGGTGCGGGACCGACCGGGTTGACGCTCGCCATCGAGCTGGCCCGCCGCGGCGTCGCGGTGCGGATCGTCGACCGGGACCCCAACCCGTTCACCGGCTCGCGCGGGGACGGCATCCAGCCGCGCACGCTCGAGGTCTTCGAAGACCTCGGGATCCTGCCGAAGGTGCTGGCGGAGGGCATGCTGGCCGCGACGATCCGGGCCTACTTCGACGGCGCCTTCGTCTCCGAGCAGCGGATGGCCGAGATCGAGGAGCCGACCCCGGACGTCCCGTACCCGAACGCGTGGTTCCTGGCGCAGTACCGCACCGAGGAGCTGCTGGCCGAGCGGCTCGCCGAGCTCGGCGTCGAGGTCGAGCGCGGCACGGAGCTGACCGGCTTCATCCAGGACGCCGACGGCGTCACCGCGACCGTCGACGGCCGGCACGTGCGGGTCCGCTACCTCGTGGGCGCGGACGGCGGGGCCAGCGTCGTGCGGCGCACGCTCGGCATCCCCTTCCCCGGCATCACGCACGAGGAGATCCGGATGCTGCTCGGCGACGTGGAGTGCGCCGAGCTCGACCACGACTACGGCCACTGGTTCGCCAAGGCCGGCAACCCCATGGACGGCGTCGTGCTCACGCCGCTGCCGGGCGGGCGGAAGTTCCAGTTCGGCTGCCCGCTGCCGGCCGGCACCGACGCCTCCATCGAACACCTGCAGGCCCGGGTGGACGAGCGCGGCGGCACGGTCCGGCTGCACGACCTGACGTGGAGCACCGTGTGGCGGCCGAACATCCGGCTCGCCGACGCCTTCCGCGACGGCCGGGTGTTCCTCGCCGGCGACGCCGCGCACGTGCACCCGCCGACCGGCGGGCAGGGCCTCAACACCGGCGTGCAGGACGGCTACAACCTCGGCTGGAAGCTCGCCGCGGTGCTGCGGGGTTCGCCGGAGGCGCTGCTCGGCACGTACGAGACCGAGCGCCGGGCGGTCGCCGAGGAGGTGCTGTCGCTGACGACCAGGCTGATGGACAAGCACCGCGACGGCGAGGCCGACGCGCACCACCGCGGGTCGGAGACCCGGCAGCTCGGCATCTCCTACCGGGGCGGCCCGCTCGCTGTGGACCGGCGGTCGAACCCGGGCGAGCTGCGGGCGGGCGACCGGGCGCCGGACGCCCCGGTGCTCGGCCAGGACGGCGAGCCGGCCCGGCTGTTCGAGCTGCTCGCGCGTCCCGAGTGGACGGTGATCGGCGACGCGACGGTGGCCGGCGCCCGGACACTGAAGCCCGGTGAGTCCTTTGTGGACCACGAGGGACACGTGCGGGCGGCATATGGCCCCGGGGTGGCGCTGATCCGGCCGGACGGCCATGTCTCGGTGCTGGCCGATGACGCGGCCGGTCTGCCGACCACGGTCGACGAACTGATCGAGAGCAAGGTGGGCTGAGAGAAAGGGCACCGACACCGGCCAGCCGTTGCCGGTGTCGGTGCCCGGATCCGGGGTGGTGACCGTGGACGGTCACCGGCGTGGGGGGAGTGCCGGTGACGTTGTCGCGGGTCCACCCTCGGATCCACCACTGCCGCGGCGGTGGGCCGGGGTTGCCGCGGCGCTCTCGGGTCGGTTCCGGACGTGGTTGGCGTTGTCCGGCCGACCTATCGGCGCCTCCCGACCCCACGGGGTGCCGCGGCGATGGCAGCTGTGGTGGTCATGACGCCTGCCGCCACGCGTCGATCGGCGGAAGCTCCATGATCGCCGGGTCGGCCGGGTCGGCCGATCCGGACATCGGTGGGCTGTACTGCCCCGGGTTCACCGGCTTCTGGCCGTTGCCCGGCACGGGAACGGTCGGCGAGGCCTGCGTCGGCGCGCTTCTCGGGTCGGCGCCAGGACGCGCCGGCGGCATCCCCGGGCTCGACTGCTGTGCCGGTGGCATCCCGCGACTGGACTGCTGTGCCGGCGGCATCCTGGTGTTCGACCGCTGTGCCGGGTGCCCGGCCGGCGGCATGCCCGGGTTCGACCGCTGCGCGGGGTGTCCCACCGGCGGCATCCTGGTGTTCGACCGCTGGGCCGGGTGCCCCACCGGCGGCATCCCGGGACTCGACAGCTGCGCGGGCGGCATGCCGGGACTCGACCGCTGGGCCGGGTTCACCGGCGGCATTCCCGGGCTCGAGCGCAGTGACGGGTTCACCGGTGGCATCGACGGGCTCGACCGCAGCGAGGGGTTCACCGGCGGCATGCCCGCGCTCGAGCGCTGTGCGGGGTTCACCGGTGGCATGCCGGGGTTCGAGCGCCGCGCGGGCGGCATCGACGGGATCGACGCCTGGGCCGTCGGCATGAACGGAACCGACGGGTCCACCGGCGGCATCCCCGGGTTCGAGCGCAGCGACGGGTTCACCGGCGGCATCGACGGGATCGACGGATGTGCGGGCGGCATCGACGGCACCGACGGCTGGTCGCCCATGGCCGCGCGCGGAAGCGGCGGGCGCACCGGGACCCGCCGGGCCCCGGTCGGCGCCAGGGCCGGCATCGCCGCGGGCACGTGCTCGGGGCGCGGTGGGGGCAGCGGTCGCGCGGGCGGCCGCTGCGTGTCCCGGACCTGGACGGCCGGGGCCGGCTGCTCCCGCGGTGTCTCCGCCATCCGGCGGCGCATGGCCTCGGTGGTCTGGCGGTGCAGCTCGTAGTTGTAGTGCTGCATCCCGCGCGGGCTGTCCCACGCGAGGATGCCGATGAGCGAGCCGCCGGCCACGTAACCGGTGATCTTCGAGCCGATCGGCACCGCCTCGGTGAGCTCCACGGTCTCCTGCGCGAGCGCCGGGAGGCCGGCGCCCTGGATGCGGACGCCGTGCTGCTCGGACCAGAACTTCGGCAGCGGCGTGAACGGCACGGCCGCGTCGCGACCGGCCAGCAGCGCGTCAGCGGCCGCGCGGCCCATCTCCACGGCGTTCATCCAGTGCTCGACGCGCCGCGGCACGGTGTCGAACCGCAGGTTCGGCCAGCGCGCCACGTCGCCCGCCGCCACCACGTCCTCGACACCGAGGGCGTGCGTGGTCGGTCCACACAGGACACCGTCGTCGACGAGCAGGCCGGAGCCGCGCAGCCAGTCGGTCGCCGGCACGCCGCCCACGCAGAGCACCACGCAGTCGGCGACGACGACCTCGCCGGTGGACAGGTGCATCGTGACGCCGCCGGAGGAGTCGGTGTGCCAATGGGACACCGTCGCGTCGGTGACCAGCCGGACGCCGTTGGCCTCCTGCAGCGCGGTCACCGTCTCGCTCACGTCGAAGCCCGGCACGTTCTCGAGCATCGCCGGCTCGCGGATGATGATCGTGGTGTCGCGGCCGAGCTCGCGGGCGGCGGAGGCGACCTCGCCGGCCAGGAACCCGCCGCCGATCAGCGCGACGCGGCCCTTGCCGGACGCGAGCAGCTTCTGCACGGCCACGGCGTCGGAGATGTTGCGCAGCACGTGGACGCGGGGGTCGTGGCGCGGGGCGCCGGGCAGGTGCGCGGGCTGCATGCCGGTCGCGACGATCAGCCCGTCGTAGTCGATCTCCTCGCCGCCCGGGAGGTGGACGACGTGCTCCTCCGGGTCGAGCCTGCTCACCCGGGTCTTGGGCCGCCAGACGGCGCCGAGGTCGGAATGCGTCGGCAGCTGCACGTCGCGGGGGCGGATGGCGCCGGTGAGCACCTGCTTGCTCAGCAGGGGGCGGTGGTAGGGCCGGTACGGCTCCTCGCCGATGATCACGAGCTCACCTGCGAAGTCCAGTTCGCGCACGCGTTCGGCGGCCCGGAGGCCCGCGCCTCCGGTGCCGACGACGACGATGCGCTCGCCTTTGTCCGCCATCAGTAGGTTTCCTCCAGCCACATGGCTATTTCCCCTCCGCCAGCACGATGGCGAGCGTCGGGCAGGTGCGGACCGCGGCCCGCGCCTCGTCGAGCTGCTCCGGTTCGACGGTGCGCCGGT
The DNA here is from genome assembly GCA_035995025.1 of Actinophytocola sp. Lineage (GTDB taxonomy): Bacteria > Actinomycetota > Actinomycetes > Mycobacteriales > Pseudonocardiaceae > Actinophytocola. The sequence goes on along the minus strand of DASYKY010000105.1, from coordinate 34,011 downwards.
AGCGCAGCCCGCCGTTCTCGGAGAGCTGGAACAACGACGGCGCCTCGGCCGCACAGAAGCCGTACCGCCGGCAGTGGTCGTTGTTCACACTGAGCTGATTGCGCGTCTTCTGGCGCTTGCCCTGTCTCATGGCGCCTCGTCGAACAGGCCGGAGCCGGTCAACGTCCTCGCGGGCATGAACCGCACCGCGGCGACGGTGATCGTGGGTACCAGGAACAGGATCCCCAGCAGCCACACGCCGGACAGGGTGCCGCTGTTGTAGGCACCGAAGAACGCGTGCACCACACCGAGACCGAACAGGACGTAGGTCACCCGGTGGAAGCCGAGCCACTGCCGGTAGCTCAGCCAGCGGCGCACGCCGACGGCGATGGACGCGGCCACCATGCCCTCGAACGCGAGGATGCCCATGGTGACCCGCAGCGGCACGCCGCCGTTGAACGGGATGAACACGTTGAAGAAGGAGTACAGCTCGGCACGCAGGAAGAGGAACGAGATCATGTGGCTGAAGATGAACCCCATGGTCAGCGCCGACAGCAGGACGTGCCCGCTGCGCAGCGCCGGCCGCCCCGTGAGGCGGTTGGCCCAGCCTGCCGAGACCAACACGCCCCACGTGAGCGACAGACACATCAGCGCGAACGCCAGCCGGCCCGACACCGCACCGAGCTCGAGCACCCCGGCGTCGACGTCAGCATTACCGGCTTGGCCGGCCACCAGCTGGAGCAACACGCTTCTATCCTCCCTCGTACCTCGTCGTCCGGCTCATTTCCCTAGCATCGCTGCCCGGTGTTGATGCACCGCACGACCTGGTTCATCAACTGGGCCGGCATCACGTTGACGAAGTCACCGTGATCGGTGATCGGGTTGTGCTTCTCGTTCGGGAACGAGTCCAGGACGAACAGCGAACCGCGCGGGACGTTGTAGGTCAACCGCATCTGCAGTGCCGGCACGGCCTTCAGGCCCGCCGCGCAGCGGCCCTGGGCGTCCGGGAACTTGATGTGGTCGCGGTGGTTGGCGCTGTCGGTGTTCTGGCCGTCCCAGCAGCTCGGGAAGTCCAGGATCCGCGTCACGCTGCTGCCGCGCGGGCAGAGCGGGTACTTCGTGGTGACCCGGTTGGTGAACCCGGTGCACGTCCACTTCGCGTTCGCGTTCTTCGGACCGTTCGTGACGGCCTTGGCATCACCGGTGATGTCGCGGAGGAACTGCGGCATCGCGACCACGCGGCCCGTGGCGTTGCCGTGGAACACGAGCTGGGCACGCGCCGGGAAGAGCTCGGTACCGATGTTGTGCGGGTTCTCCTGGTCCACGACGTCCTGCTCGCCGGCTGCCGCGCGGACGCGGATAACCGGCCAGTAGTACGTGGACAGGTCGCCGCGACGGCACGTCGTGTCCGCCTGGACCAGGTTCTCGTTCGTGGCGTTGGCGTCGGCGCTCTCGTTGCCCACGTAGTCGTGGGTGTGCTGCGCGCCGTTGCGCACGCCCGGCGCGACGATGAAGTTGTCCGGGTTGTTGTGCTTGTTCTCGTTCTGCCCGCACAGCGCGGTGAACGTGCCGCGGGAAGCGCCGCGGAGCTGGCGGGGAGCCAGGTTCGACGCGCGCACGTTGCGGATGTTCACGTAGTCCGTGGCGAAGGGGCCGACGTTGGCGGAGCAGTCCTCGTTGCCGAACTTCTGCTGGGCCGATGCGTCGGGGACCTCCGGAGCCCGCACGGCGGGCGGGGAGCCGGCCTCGTCTGGGCTCTCGGCGGGCTGGGCGGCGGCGGGAGCGGTCACGCCTTCGTTCTCGGGGTTCTGAGTGTCCGTGGTGCCCGGGTCCGCGGGCGGCTGCTCGCCTGGCGTGTCCTGCGCTGGCGGCTGCTCGGCCGGCGGTTGCTCGGCGGGCGGCTGTTCGGCGGGGGGTTGTTCGGCGGGGGGTTGAGCCGGCTCCGTGGGGGCGGAGGACTCGGTCGGGGGAGCGGGCTCCTCGGGGGCGGAGCTCGCGGGGGGCGGGGCGGGGACCTCACTTGACGCAGGCGGTGCCTCGGGAAGGCACTGTGTGGGAGCGGCCGCGTTGTCGCGCGCGGAGGCGACGCCCATGATGCCTACGGTGACCGTGGTCCCGATGATCGCCACCGCGGCCACACCTGCGACCGCGAGACGCCGCTTCGTGCGGCGCGGTAACTCATGTCTCGGCATTGTTTCCTCGGTTTTCTTTTGTCGATCCCTGTATTCGCTCGGTCGGGGTGAGCGAAGTCTGTGGTGGAGATGTCCGGGCCGCGGGCGGAATCAGGTCCGCGGCGGGTGGTGGTGGCGCCGATGCCGGCGGCGAGAAGCTCGCCGCCGGCATCGGGTGCCCAGCAGGACTTAGCCCTGCTGTCCACTGTTGATGGTGTCGACAACCTGCTGCATCTGCTCTTCCGTCATCACGTTCACGAAGTCGTTGTGATCCGTGATCGGGTTGTGCAGATCCTTCGGGAACGAGTCCACGGCGAACGCCTGACCCGGCGGGAGGTCGTACTTCAGCGTGATCTGCAGCTCCGGCACCGCCTGCGTGCCCTCCGGGCACGCACCCGTCTGCTCGTCCTTGAAGACGATGTGGGAGCGGTGGTCAGCGCTGTCCACGTTCTGGCCGTCCCAGCAGCTCGGGAAGTTCGAGATGCGGACCGTCTGGCTGCCCTCGGGGCACAGCACGTACTTGTCGGTCGCGACCTGATCCTCCTGGCCCGTGCACGTCCACTTCGCGTTGTCGTTGCCCTTGCCGAGGTTCTCGTTGGCTGCCTTCGCGTCACCGGTGATGACACGGAGGAACTTCGGCATCGGCACGACCGGGCTCTGCTCGTTGCCCTTGAACTTGATCTCCGAAGAGGCCGCTTCGATCGGCTCGCCGATGTTGTGCGGGTTCGCGGCGTCCAAGGCCTGGTCCTGAGCCGGGTCCGCGTTACGCAGGCGGATGAGCGGCCAGAAGTAGGTCGACTCGTCGCCGTCCTGGCAGCTCGTGCCGGCACCGACGAGGTTGTTCTCGTTGGAGTTGGCGTTGGAGTTCAGGTTGCCCACCTGGTGGTGCTGGTGCTCGGCACCGTTGACCACGCCCGGAGCGGCGATGAAGTTGTCCGAGTTGATGAAGCCGTTGTTGACCCCGCAGGTCTTGGTGACGGAACCGGTGGAGGCGTTCTCACCAGCCTGGGGCTGGACAACAGCACCCGCCTGGACGTTGTTGATGTCCACGAAGTCCTCGGCGAACGGCCCGACGCAGTTCGGGTCGACCTCAGCCGGGGGCTCCTCCTCAGCCGGGGGCTGGTCCTGGCCGTTGCCCGGGTCCTCAGCCGGGGGCTGGTCCTGGCCGTTGCCCGGGTCCTCAGCCGGAGGCTGCTCTTCACCCTGGCCGTTGCCCGGGTCCTCAGCCGGAGGCTGCTCCTCGCCCTGGCCGTTGCCCGGGTCCTCAGCCGGAGGCTGCTCCTCGCCCTGGCCGGCGCCCGGGTCCTCAGCGTTCGGGTCCTCAGCGTTCGGGTCCGCGGCGTTCGGGTCGGCCTGAGCCGGGTTGTCCGGGTGCGCGGCCTGCGGCGCGGTCACGCCGTAGGTCTGGGCCGCGGGCGCCTCCTGCTGGTCACCGTTCTGGTCATCGGCGGGCGGCTGCTGCTGGTCGCCACCCTGCTGGTCATCCGCGGGCGGCTGCTGCTGGTCACCCTCGGCGGGCGGCTGCTGCTGGTCGCCACCCTGCTGGTCATCGGCAGGCGGCTGCTGCTGGTCGCCACCCTGCTGGTCATCCGCGGGCGGCTGCTGCTGGTCGCCACCCTGCTGGTCATCCGCGGGCGGCTGCTGCTGGTCATCAGCAGGCGGCTGCTCGGCCTGGCACTGCTCGGCGTTCGGGAGAGCCTGGGTGCCGTTCTCGCCGGCAGAGGCGATGCCCATGATGCCGACGGTTACCGTGCCACCGATGAGCGCCGTCGCGGCAATCGCCGCGATCGTCAAGCGACGCCGCGTATGACGCGGTATCTGGTGTCGTGACATGAGTTTCCTCGCTGTTGTCGACTTGCTGAGTTGCTCGGTTCAGTTCGAGCTGAGCAGGCGCAACATTCCGTTGCCGGAGGGCACGCAGGTCGCCACCGTGTCCCGCACCCAAGTGCTCGGAGGTGGTATCGACGTGGCCGGCGGTAGTGGAGCCACCGCCGAAATCGCGGACGGACGTTTTGATGCCGGTGGAGCCTGTCGGTCGTCGGCGGCGCTGGCCGCCCGACCGGAGCCCCGGCTCACACCGGAAGTGTTGTCCCCGACTAGGTGCGAAAGCCGCGCGTCGAAGTCGCGCAGCGACCGCGTGCCGCCAGACACCGGCGGCGTGGGATGTATCGCCGCCGGCGCTGGTTGGCCTGCTGTGATCAGTGTCCGTGCGGCTACCGCCGGTGCACATCCGCCACCCGAGGTCGCGGCGGCGACCTGGGAGTGGAGCGCAGACGGGGCCGCGATTCGCATGTGGTTTCCTTTCTGCACAAGGAGATTCTCTGGTGTATGCCAGCACGTGCGTTTCACCACCAGATACGGAGACGCCGTAGTCACGGTTCAATCACAGCGAACTAACAGGTGTGATCTACGTCACTTTTGACGAACGTGACCAACGGGGTTCAAGATGTGTCCCCATGAGCCGGCGTACGAGCTCCAGACGGAGTGCCGCCGGTGCGGGAAGCGTCTTGGACAGATCCGGGGAAGGTTTCTTGGACAAGGACGAGGCGCTGGTCAGGATGATCCACCGCGACTTCGGCGGTCCGCTTTTCGGTCACGTTCTGCGATTAACGGGGAACGACCGGCAATGGGCCGAAGACGTGGTACAGGAGACCCTGGTCCGTGCCTGGCGGAATGCAGATCGACTCGACCGCGAGCCAGGAATGCTGCGCGCGTGGCTGTACACAGTCGCGCGCCGCATCGTGATCGACGGGCGGAGAAGTCTGAGCGCGCGTCCACGTGAGGTGGACGTCGCGCCGCTGGCGCTCGTACCGGTCCCGGACCGGTCCGAGCAAGCGCTCTCGGCGATGGTCGTCGCCGACGCGTTGCGGGGCCTTCGGGCCGAACATCGGGAGGCTCTGGAGGAGACATATCTTCGAGACCGGACCGTAAACGAGGCGGCGAACGTCCTCGGGGTCCCACCAGGTACCGTCAAGTCAAGGGTGTTCTACGCACTCCGCGCCTTGCGTCGTGCGTTGCGGGACGGGGAGGGAACGTAATGCCCACACCCGACCACATCGACGTCGGCGCTTACGTGCTCGGCATCCTTGATCCACCAGAGCAGGAAGCCTTCGCGAAGCACTTCGCGAACTGCGCGCGTTGCCGCGCGGAGTACCGCGAGCTCGCGGATCTGCCACGCCTGCTCGAACAGATAAAGCCGGAGATCGAGCCTGCGCCAAGCGTTTCCGCGATGGACGGCGCGCTGGCCGAGATCGCCGCGACCCGCCGGGGCAGACGCCGCAACCTGTGGCTCGCCGCCGCGGCGGCCGGGGTGCTGGTCGTCAGCCTCCCGATCGCGGTCTGGCAGTCCACAACGGACAACGGCCCGGCGCCGCAGGCGAAGGCCCCGGTCACCACGCAGCACGATCCGAGCACGGCCGCGTCCACCGCGGTGGCCGGGGCGCGCACGCTGACCGGGACCGACCGCGCGACGTCGGCGACCGCCATCCTCACTGTGGACGGTGACTCGAAATCGACCACAGTGGACCTTCAGCTCTTCGCGGTCCCAGGGCCGGCCAAGGGTGAGCTGATCGTCGTCACCCGCACCGGCCACCGCGAAGTGGTGACCCCGTGGGAGATGGGCGTCGACGAGCCGAGCGCGAAGGAACGCGGCACCGTCGACATCCCGATCCTGGAAATCGTCGGCTTCGAGCTCCGCCAGTCCGACGGCCCGGTCAAGATCGATATCTCGACCTGACCCGGGCACGCACACCGGCCCACCGAGACACAACGGTGGGTCGCGTTGGCGTGTCCGGGTTCAGGCCAGCTGCGGGCTCACCGCCGAGGCGATCAGCTCCAGGTGGCCGAGGTCGTCCATGTCCATGATCTGCAGGTAGGAGCGGGTGGCGCCGGCCTCGGCATAGCGGCCGAGCGCGGCCACCACCTCCGCCGGGGTGCCGGCGGCGCTGCTCTGCTTCAGCTCGGTCACCTCGCGCCCGATGGCCGCCGCCCGGCGGGCCACCTCCGCGTCGTCCTTGCCGACGACCGTCGTGATCGCGTGCGAGTACACAATGGACTCCGCCGCGCGGCCGTGCCGCTCGACCGCCTCGCGCACCCGCCCGAACTGCTCTCCACTGTCCACAGCAGACCGAAACGGAGCATTGAACTCGTTGGCGTGCTTGGCGGCCAGCTCCGGAGTCCGTTGTGGACCCATGCCACCGATGATCACCGGCAGTGGCGACTGGACCGGCTTGGGCAGCGCGGGCGAGTCTTTGAGGGTGTAGTAGCGGCCGTCGAAGTCGAACGTCGAGCCGACGGGCGTGGCGAACAGCCCGGTGACGATCTCCAGCTGCTCGGCGAGCCGGGCGTGCCGCGCCTGGGGATACGGGATGCCGTAGGCCGTGTGCTCGGCGGCGAACCAGCCGGCCCCCAGGCCCAGCTCCACGCGCCCGCCGGACATCTGGTCGACCTGCGCGACCTGGATGGCGAGCGGGCCGGGGTGGCGGAACGTCCCCGCGACCACCATCGTGCCGAGCCGGATCGTGCTCGTCTCGCGGGCGAGGCCGGCGAGCGTGACCCACGAGTCGGTCGGCCCGGGCAGCCCGTCGCCGTCACCCATCGCGAGGTAGTGGTCGGACCGGAAGAACGCGCTGAAGCCCAGTTCCTCGGCCGCCAGTGCGAGCCGCAGCTGGGTGTCGTAGCTCGCCCCCTGCTGGGGCTCGATCATGATGCGCAGATCCATGCCCACAGCTCACCACACGGGCGTTACGCGGCGCTTCGCGGCCAGCTCATCCGCACCGTCGTGCCGTAGTCGCCGCGCACCACCTCGGCGTCGTCGGAGAGCCGCCGGATCAGCTCGAGCCCGCGTCCGCGAGGGGCCCCGGCGTCCGGCCACCGGCCGTGGTCGGTGACCGTCACGATGACCCAGCCGGGGACCAGCCGGGCGTGCAGGTCCAGCGCCCCGGTCGTGCCGTTCGGATACGCGTGCGTGACGGCGTTGGCCATCGCCTCGTAGCACGCGAGCGCGATGTCGTAGGTGGTGTCCGCGGGAATGCCCTCCTGCCGGGCCCACTCGACCAGCTGGCGGCGCAACCGGGTGGCCAGCTCAGGCGAGGCGGGCCCGTGGTGGTGCAGGGCATGCCGTCCGTGCGCGGCCATCGCCGATCACCTGCCTCTCCTCACTCGCTCTTCGCCTGACGCGGTGAGTGATACCCGATCGGATCCCGAACATTCGCCCGGACCGTGCCCTGAAACGCACCGAGTTCGACGGCGCTGACCTGCGGCTATCGCGTAGACCAAGATTTCTTCGAAAAAACTGCGGAAAGTGTGCATACGATCACCCGTTGGTGGGTATCCAGCCGTCATGGCCGATCTAGACAGAACCTCCTCCGACGTGACCGGGCCCTCTCGCGGCTCCCTCGTCACATTCCTGCTACAGGACCAGGACGGGGAACGCTTCCGCATCGGTGAGGTCGTGGGCCCGCTCGAGTCTGACCCGGTGACGGGTGACGTCTGGGTCGGCGTGCGCACCTCGCATCGCGCACTGCACCAGGCAGTCCATCTCGTCGCGACGACCTCCATCGTGCACGTCACGCCGCCGAGCGCGCGGCGCGGCGCGGCCTGAGACTCCGGCCCCGCGCGAACAGGGACACCGTCCGGGATGCAGGGCCCGGACGGTGTCCCTGCTAAAGGCTGGTGAAGAAGCGGAGCGCGGCCTCGACGCCGCCGCCCTTGCCGAGTGCCACCATCAAGGCCATGCGGGCCTTCTGGGCACTCAGCCCGGCCGCCGCGATGGCGCCCAGCCGCTCCGCCATCCCGACGTCCGTAGTGGGCGAACGGGAGGCGACCACCACCGGGATGTCCATCGAGGACAGTTCCGCGATCGTGCCGAACAGCTCCACCGGTACGTTGCCCGCGCCCGTGCCCTCCAGCACCACGCCCTGCGCGCCCAGGTCGGTCACCATCGTCAGCAGCTGCGCCGGCATGTCCGGGTACGTCTTGAGCAGCGCCACGTCCGCCTCCGGCTCGCCGCCGACCACCGGCGGGCGCGGCGGCGCGGCCGACGTCAGGCGCGCGCGGCCGTCGACCATCCGGCCCAGCAGCGGGTGCGGCACCGACGTGAAGCTCCCCGCGTAGGTCGCCCAGCGGGCCGCGTGCAGCTTGTCGCCCAGGCACACCACCGCACCGGCACCGCGCAGGGCCGGGTCCGCCGCCGCAGCGAGCGAGGCCGCCAGGTTCGCCGGGCCGTCCGGCGCCGGCGCGGACAACGGGTGGACCGCGCCCGTGAACACGATGCCGCCGCGGGCCGGGCCGGCCATGAGGTCGGCCAGGAATGCGGTTTCCTCGAGGGTGTCCACGCCGTGGGTCACCACCACGCCGGCGAACTCGTCCTCCACCAGCGCCTTGCGGACCCGCCGCGCCAGCGCCAGCCGCGTGGCGACCGACGTGTCCCACGACGGCTCCGCCAGCACGTCCTCGACCACCACCCGCGTGGGCGGCGGGCCGGACAGCTCGAGCAGCTCACGGCCGCTCGCCACGCCCGCGGCCCGGTGAGCGATGGTGTCCCCGGTCGCGACGAGGAGCAGGCTCATGCCCACGACGGTAGACCGGTCAGAACATCCGCTGCCAGCGACCGTCCCGGCACACCAGCGGCTCTAACCGCCTGGTGAACGCGACCGCGCCGGCCGGCCGGCACCGCCCGCCGGGCCGCTCGAACCGATCCGGAAGGCCGGGCCTGGTCACCGTCGGGCGCCGCGTGGGCTTGGGCTTCGGCGCGAGCACCGCGGTCTGCGTGCCGACGGCGGGTGCGGGGACCGTCACGGGTGGCGGTGCCGGTGCGGGCTGGGCGTCGCCGGTGGACGGCGGTCCGCCGCCGTCGGTGATCGTCGGCACGGCCGGGTCGGTGACCGCGACGTCGTCCCCGCCGCCTCCGCCGGCGCCGGCGGCCATCAGCAGGAAGCCCGCTACGACCCCGGTCAGCACGACGGCGGTGGCGATCTTGGCGGCGAACACGAGCGTGTCGCGCGGGATCCCTGGCCGGCGCATGCCGTCAAGGTAACCGGGCCGTCAACCGCCCGCGCGCTGCGCCTCCAGGTTGACCAGGCGTTTCGCCGTCGGCCACCGCACGTCGTGCGCCCAGCCGAACCGCTCGAGCAACCAGATCAGCCGCGCGGAGATGTCGATCTGCCCGCGCCGCACGCCGTGCCGCGCGCAGGTGGGGTCCGCGTGGTGCAGGTTGTGCCACGACTCCCCCATCGACAAGATCGCCAGCGGCCAGAAGTTCGCCGACCGGTCCCGGGCGGCGAACGGGCGGTTGCCGATCATGTGGCAGATGGAGTTGACCGACCACGTGACATGGTGCAAAAAGGACACCCGCACGAGGCCCGCCCAGAAGAACGCGGTGAGCCCGCCCTGCCACGACCACGTGAGGAGCCCGCCGATGACGGCGGGCGCGAGCAGCGTGACCGCGGTCCACAGCCCGAACTGGCGGTGCACCCGCGCGATGTCGGCGTCGGCGAGCAGGTCGGGCGCGAAGCGCTCGGCGTTGGTGAGGTTGCGGTCGAACAGCCAGCCCATGTGCGCGTGCCAGAACCCGCGGACCAGCGCGAACGGCGAGGTGCCGAACGCCCATGGCGAGTGCGGGTCGCCGTCGCGGTCGGAGAACGCATGGTGGCGGCGGTGGTCGGCGACCCAGTGAGTGATCGGGCCCTGCAACGCCATGCTGCCGACGATCGCGAGCGCCACCCGCACCGGCCTGGGCGCCTTGAACGCGCGGTGGGTGAAGTACCGGTGGAAGCCGACGGTCACGCCCAGGCAGGTCACCGTGTAGAACGCCGCCGCGAGGGCGAGGTCGAGCCAGCCGAGTCCCCAGCCCCACGTGAGCGGAATCGCGACGAGCAGGGCCACGAACGGCCCCACGATGAACAGGTAGGTGCCGATCTGCGGGGCGAGTCCGCGCGGCACACCGTGCAACGGCCGCAGCTGCCCCGACGCCTTCACGGACTGTGTCATACCGGTACCAAAGCAGGTTTGGCCTTGCCGCTGCCACCCTTTGGGGGCAAATGGGACACCACTGTGCCGTGAACTACGCGTGCCCCGCCGCCCGGAACGACCGGCGGCGGCTCGCGGGCGGGCCGCCGCCGGTCACCGGGTACGCGGTTCGTTGTCAGTCGGCGCGCGCGCCGACCACGTCGAGCGTCAGGGTCAGCCGGCGGCCGGTCATGCCGCGGCCCGCGGTGATGCCGAACTCGTGGCGGTCCACCCGCGCGGCCGCGCGCAACCGCAGCTCACCGTCCGAAGTGGACAGCTCGAGCACGCGGACGGGCACCGGGCGGGTCACGCCGCGCACGGTCAGCGTGCCGGTCAGCACCCAGCCGTCGCCCTCGCGGGTCAGGCCGGTGGAGGCGAACACGATGTCCGGGTGGCGTGCGGCGTCGAGGTAGGTGGCAGAGGTGACCTGGGCGTCGCGCGCGGCGGTGCCGGTGTGGAAGCCGGCGGCGTCGATCGTCGCCCGGGCGGCCGAGGACTCGAGCGGCTCGGCGACCCGGATGTGCCCGCCGCGCAGGGGGAACGTGCCGCGCACGGGGGCGAGGCCGAACAGGTGCCGGGTGGCGAACGTGATCGTGGTGCGGGCCGGGTCGATGCGGTACTCGCCCGTGGCGGGGATCGTCACGGGTGTGGCGGTCGTGCTGGTCATCCGGGTTTCCTCTCGTGTGCCGGGCGCAGCGCGGCGCCCGCGATGTGCGGGATGGCCGCCCCGAACGGGCCGGGGCGGGTGTAGGAGCGCAGTTCGACGACGTCGAGGCCGGCCCGTTCGACGGCGGGCAGGGTGTCGCGGTCCGGGCGGCACGGCCCGAACGCGGCCCACACGTGCTGGGCGCGGCGCAGCCAGGTGCCGCGCCGCGCGGCGACGTGCTCGGCGAACACGAAGCGGCCGCCCGGGCGCAGCACCCGGACCAGCTCGGCCAGCGCGGCCGCCTGGTCGGCGACCGAGCACAGCACGAACGTCGCGACGACCGCGTCCACGCTCGCGTCGGGCAGGTCGAGCCGCTCGGCGCGGCCGGGCAGCACCCGGGCGCCGCGGCCGAGCCGGTCCGCCTCGCCGCGCACGCGGGCGCGGTGGCGGGCGTCCGGCTCGACGCCGATCCACCGCACGTCCGGCGCGTAGTGCCGCAGGCTGCGACCCGCGCCGGGGCCCAGCTCGAGCACGGTGCCGCGCAACGAGCCGAGCAGTGGAATGGCCGTGGTGTCCATGGCGGACAGCGTCGCGGCAAGCGGGGGGTGGCGGCATCGGCCGCGGGGCTGCGGCGGGGCCGACCCGGGTCGGCCCCGGGTTCGACTTTGGTCGCTGTCCACTCCGCACCACGCGGCCGTACGCTCGGGGCGTGGATCCGGCGGAGACCTGCTACAAGCCACGATCGGCGGCGTGGATCCGCGTCTCCACCGTGGCCGTGGCGGCGTGCGTGGTCGCTTCGGCGTTCGGGGAGTACAGCTCGGGCAGTCGCGGCGGGTTGCTGGCGCTCGAGATCGCCGTCGGGCTCGTGGCCATTCCCTTGGTGCCCTTGCTGTTCCGGCGTCCGGTCCTGCCGGCGCTCGCGCTCGCGGCACTCGCCGCCGTGGCGCCGACCGCCACGCCCGCGGCCACCATCGGCACGTTGCAGGTCGCGCGCATGCGGCCGGTCCGGGTCGCGGTGGGGGTCGCGGTGGCCGGGATCGCCGGGCATCTGGTGCGGTTCCTGTGGATTCCGACGGCGGGGCTGCCGTTCGGCTGGTGGGTACTCCTCGTGGTGTTCGCGCACGCCGCGCTCGTCGGCTGGGGCCTGCTCGGCGCGGCCCGCGGTGCGCTGATCGCCTCGTTGAAGGAACGTGCCGAGCGGGCGGAGGCCGGGCAGGGCAGGCGGGTCGCGGAGGCCCGAGCGGCCGAGCGGGCGGCGATCGCCCGGGAGATGCACGACGTGCTGGCGCACCGGCTGTCGTTGCTGGCGACGTACGCGGGCGCGCTCGAGTACCGGCCCGACGCGCCGCCGGAACGGATGTCGGCGGCGGCCGGGGTGATCCGGTCGAGCGCGCACCAGGCGCTCGACGAGCTGCGCGACGTGATCACGCTGCTGAACGACGACCCCGCGGAGGACGAGCCGGACCACCCGGTGCCCGCGCTGTCCGACCTGCCCGGGCTGGTGGCGGAGACCCGCGCGGTCGGCACCCCGGTAGAGGTGCGCGACGAGGTAGCCGACGCGGCCGTGCTGCCGGGCCGCACCGGCCGCACCGCCTACCGGGTGCTGCAGGAGGCGCTCACCAACGCCCGCAAGCACGCGCCGGGCCAGCCGGTGTCGATCGCGCTGGACGGCACGCCCGGGGCCCGGCTGGTGATCGACGTGCGCAACGCGCTCCCCCGCGAACCCGTTGCGGTACCGGCGATTCCGGGTGCCGGGCGCGGGCTGCTCGGGCTCACCGAGCGGGTGCGGCTGGCCGGCGGGCAGCTCGACCACGCCGCCGGGCCGGGCGAGTTCCGGCTGCACGCGTGGCTGCCATGGCCGACATGACCAGCGACATGACCGGCGACGTGACCGGCGACATGACAGCCGACTCGACCGCGCCGGTCCGGGTCCTCGTCGTGGACGACGACGCGCTCGTGCGGGCCGGGCTGACGATGATGCTCGACGGCGCGGACGGGGTGCGCGTGGTCGGCGAGGCCGACGACGGCGCCGGGGTGCCGGCCGCGCTCGACGCGCACCCGGCGGACGTCGTGCTGATGGACGTCCGGATGCCGCGGGTCAACGGGATCGCCGCGACACGGCGGGTCCGGGCCCGGCCGAGCCCGCCCGAGGTCATCGTGCTGACCACGTTCGACACCGACGAGAACGTGCTCCGCGCGCTGCGCGCCGGGGCGTCCGGGTTCCTGCTCAAGGACTCCCCGCCCGCGCAGATCGCCGAGGCGGTGCGCCGGGTCGCGGCGGGCGAGCCGATCCTGTCGCCGCGGATCACGCGGCGGTTGATGGACCGCGCGGCGACCGACGCCGGCGCGTACGACCGGGCACGGGCCGCGCTGTCCGCGCTGTCCGCCCGCGAGCACGAGGTGGCGCTCGGCGTCGGCGCCGGCCGGACGAACGCGGAGATCGCCGAGCGCCTGTTCGTCTCGGTCGCCACGGTGAAGGCACACATCACCCGCGTCCTCACCAAGCTCGAGCTGGGCAACCGCACGCAGATCGCGCTGCTGATGCACGATGCGGGGCTGTGCTGAACGAGCGGTTGCCGGAACCCCCGGCCGGGTCGAAGATGAGCGCGTGCTGGAGCTCATGAGCCGCCGCTGGCATCTGGTCGTGCTGCGGGGCGTCGTCGCCATCCTTTTCGGTGTCATCGCGATCTTCTGGCCGGAGATCACCGTGCTGGCGCTCGCCCTCCTGTGGGGCACCTACCTGCTGCTGGACGGCATCGCGTCGATCGCGATGGGCATGGGCCGCGGGACCGACCGGATGTACATGATCGTCCTGGGCGTGCTCGGCATCGCGGCCGGCGTCGCCACCTACGTGTGGCCGCAGATCACGGTGGTCGTGCTGCTCGTGCTCATCGCCGCGTGGGCGATCGTCGCGGGCATCGTGCAGATCGCGGCCGCCATCCGGCTGCGCAAGGTCATCCGCAACGAGTGGTTCCTGGTGATCTCCGGCGTGGTCACGCTGGTGCTGGGCCTGCTGCTGATCGTGCAGCCCGCGGAGGGCGCGATCGCCCTGCTCGTCGCGATCGCGACGTTCGCCATCGCGTGGGGCGTGGTGCTCGTCGTGCTGGGGTTCCGGTTGCGCCAGCTTCGCGGCCGGGTGGCGGTGTGACCGGAATCCGGCCCACGACCGGACACCTCGCGTTTACCCTCGAGACATGTCCTACCGGAAGTACGTCGCGATCGGGGACAGCTGTGCCGAGGGGGTCGACGACCCCTACCCCGACGGCCGCGGCTTCCGCGGCTTCGCGGACCTGACCGCCACGCGGCTCGCCGAGCTCGAGCCGGACCTGCACTACGCCAACCTGGCCGTGCGGGGCCGCCGGCTCGACCAGATCCGCGCCGAGCAGTTGCCGACCGCGGTACGGCTGCGCCCGGACCTGGTCACGCTGTTCGGCGGCGGCAACGACGTGCTGCAGGGCCGCCCGGACTCGCTCGCGGCCGACCTCGACGCGATCGTCGGCACGCTCAGCGCGGTCGCCGGCACGGTCGTGCTGTTCACGCTGCCCGACCTCGCCCGGCGCCTGCCCGCCATGGGCCGGCTGCGGCTGCGGGTCAACGCGCTGAACGAGCTGATCGTCGCGACCGCCGCGTGGCACGACGCGCTGCTGGTGGACGTCCGCGAGGACCCGTGGGCAGAGGACATCCGGCTCTACGGCGAGGACCGGCTGCACCTGGGCGAGCTGGGCCACCGGCGGGTCGCCGGCCACCTGCTCGCCGCGCTGGACGTGCCGGCGGACGACTGGCTCGGCCCCCTGCCGGCCGCCGTGCGCGAGCCGGTGTGGCGCGCGACCGTGCGCCAGTGGAACTGGGTGCGCCGCCACGTGACGCCGGCGATCCGCGACATCGTCCGCAACAAGCTGGTCGGCCGCGAGCCCGGCGACGGCTTCGTGCCCAAGCGCCCGGACCTCGCCCGGATCGTCGACCGCTAGCGCCGCCGGGTGGACACGCCTCGCTTCGCGCACGCGCGGGTCAACGTGCGGGATCTCGACTCGGCGATCGCGTGGTACACGCGGCTGTTCGGCGTGCCGGCCGAGGGGCACTGGCCGCCCGGCGCGCCGACCTACGCGCACTTCACGCTCGGCGCCGCGCAGTTCGCGCTCGGCCGGTACGAGCCGGTGCCCGCGGCCGGGGCGCGGTTCAACTTCGAGGTCGACGACGTCGACGCGTGGTGGGCCCGGATCGGGCCGTCGGCCGACGTCCTCGAGCCGCTGCACGACACCCCGTACGGCACCCGGAAGTTCACGATCCGCGACCCGGACGGCAACGAGCTCGGCATCGTCGCGGCGTAGCCCCGGCCGCCGCCTCAGCGCGCGGTCCGCCCGCCGGCCGCCCGGATCACGCTGTCCTCACCGATCCGGCGCACATCCGGGTGCTCGGTCTCGTTGCACCAGTGACCGTCCTCGCCGAGGTAGCGGAACCGGACGTCGGTGCCGTCGGGCACGGTGATCGCGACCGACCGGGTGCCGTTGCTGCGCGGCCGCAGCTCGTGCGCGCCCGGGCGCCACTCGTTGAAGTCGCCGACCACGCTGACGCGGCCGCGCGGTGAGTCGGGGCGCAGCACGAACGTGAGGCGGACGCGGCCGGTGCGGTCGCGGTCGATCCGGAGCATGGTGCTACCAGGTCCTTTCCATCGGTGGGAGTCAGCATCAGGATGGCGGATCAGGACCGGTCCGGCGATTCGGCGCGCCGTCATGGCCGGTCCGGTAACTCCAACGTCACCTGTGCGCCACCGTCCTGCGCGTTGGCGAGCCGCAGCCGCGCGTCGAGCACCTTCGCCTGGGCCAGCGCGATCGTCAGGCCCAGGCCGTGGCCGCCGCCGCGGTCGCTGCTCTCGGTGCGAAAGCGGCTCGGCCCGTCGCGCAGCATGCCCTCGGAGAACCCGCGGCCGTGGTCGCGCACCCGCAGCGTGCGGCCGTCGATCTCCACGCACACCGGCGGCGCGCCGTGCCGGTCCGCGTTCTGCAGCAGGTTCACCAGCACCCGTTCGAGCCGCCGCGGGTCGGTGCGCACCGGCTCCTCGGCGAGCACCCGCACCTCGGCGTCCGGGCTGACCGACGCGGCCCGGCGGCTGACGAAGTCGCCGAGCGAGAGCTCCACCGGCTCGGCCCGCTCGGTGGCGGTGTCGAGCCGGGCGACCTCGAGGATGTCCTCGACGAGCGCGCGCAGCACCCGCACCCGGTCGCGCACCAGCTCGGCGGGCCTGCCCGGCGGCAGCAGCTCGGCGGCGGTGACCAGGCCGGTGACGGGGGTGCGCAGCTCGTGGGCGATGTCGGCGGTGACCCGCTGCTCGGCGACCAGCCGGGCGCGCAGCGCGGCGGCCATGGCGTCGACCGCCTGGGCCAGCTCGGTCGTCTCGTCGCGCGGGCGCCTGCCGATCGT
Source organism: Actinophytocola sp. (assembly GCA_035995025.1). Classification (GTDB taxonomy): domain Bacteria; phylum Actinomycetota; class Actinomycetes; order Mycobacteriales; family Pseudonocardiaceae; genus Actinophytocola. The sequence goes on along the minus strand of DASYKY010000105.1, from coordinate 17,790 downwards.
GTCGCCGACCCGGATGGTGGCCGCGCCGATGTGCTCGCCGTCGGCGACCCGGCGGGCGGCGACCGCCGCCCTGCGCAGCCGCTTGGACAGCCGGCCGCCGAGCACGACGCCGAGCACGGTGGCGAGCCCGAGGACCGCGAGCGAGCCGAGGATCAGCACGTTGTCCAGCTGGTCCAGTGCCGCGTTGCGGTCGCGGTAGGAGCTGCGCAGCGACAGCACGTGGCCGTTCGTCTCGGCGGCCGCCCAGATCCACTCGCCGTCCGGGCCGTGCTGCAGGTAGGTCGCCCGCTTGCCGTCGCGCACCGCCGCGCGCAGCTCGGCCGGCACGTCGCGCGAGTCGAGCAGGGCGCCGAGCGCGGCGCGGCCGGTCAGCCCGTAGTCGCGCACGACGAGCTGGATGCGCTCGTCCTGCACGCGGCGCGCGTCGGCGAGCTGCACGCGGCTGAACTCGGTGCGCACGAGCAGGCTCAGCGCCACCGCGAGGACGACGCTGACCAGGACGATCACCGCGGACAGCCGCCATCGAAGGCTCTGCGGGAAGAACCTCACGACGACCCCTCGCAGGCGCCCTGCGCTCGATGGTTCGCTCCGCAGGCTCCGCTCACGAGCCGGTGCCCCGCAGCTTGTAGCCGAAGCCGCGGACGGTCTCGATGAGGTCCTGGCCGATCTTGGTGCGCAGCCGCTGGACGTGCACGTCGACCACCCGGGAGTCGCCGCCCCACTGGTAGTCCCACACCTGCTCGAGCAGCACGTCGCGGGTCAGCACCGTGCCCGGCGAGTCGACGAAGCACAGCAGCAGCCGCAGCTCGGTCGGCGTCAGCTCGACCGGGCGGCCGGCGAGGCGCACCTCGAGCGCGGCCCGGTCGACCTCGAGGTCGCCGAACATCCGCAACGCGCCGTTGGACTCGGGAGCCGGCCCGGCCCGGCCCATCCGCCGCACGACCGCGCGGATGCGGGCCACCAGAACCGTGCTGTCGAACGGCTTGGTCACGTAGTCGTCCGCGCCCGCCTCGAGCCCGAGCACCACGTCGATCGGGTCGGCGCGGGCCGACAACATGATCACCGGGGTCGGCCCCTCCTCGCGGATCTGGCGGCACAGGCTGACCCCGTTCATGCCGGGCAGCATCAGGTCGAGCAGCGCCACGTCCGGGCGCCGCGCGCGGTAGCTCGCCAGGCCCGCGAGCCCGTCGCCGGCCACGGTCACCGTGAACCCGTGGCGTTCGAGGGCGAGCTGGGTGGCCTCGCGGATCACCGCGTCGTCCTCGACGAGCAGCACGCGCATGTCCCTCATTGTCGGCCCGTCACCGCGGGCTCGGCACCAGGCCGGCGCCGTTCCACCGGTAGATCGTGATCCACTGGTCGGTCGGGCAGCACGGGTCGTCGCGGTCGGTGTACCGGCTGTGCAGCACGGCGAGGTCGCGGCCGGACCCGGTGTTCGGCAGCAGCTCGACGCCGACCTCCTCGACGCCGAGCAGCCGGGTGGGCGGCTCGGTGCCGAGGTTGTAGACGTAGCCGGCGTAGGCGCGGCCGACCGGGCCGGGCAGCACCGCCTTCACCGGGCAGCCGAGCACGGTGACCACGAGCTCGGCGCGGCCGTCGCCGGTGAGGTCGGCGTAGCGCTGGTCGACCGGGTACTGGCCGCCTTCGCACGGCGCGAGGACGGACTTGACCTTGGTGTTGATGTGCGGGTCGGCGCGCAGCACGGCGATCGCGTCGGCGGAGACCGGGGCGCCGCTGGGCACCGGCGGCGCGGTCGGCGGCGGGGAGACCTGGCGTGCGCGGCCCTCGACCTGGACGCCGCCCTGGGTGGCGCACCCGGCGAGCGCGAGCAGCAGCACGCAGCACAGCAGGGCCCGGCGCATCGCTCGTCCTCTCTCGCTCTGGGTGCCCCAGCAGACCATGTCCTACCAGGCGCGGCTACCGGAACCGGCGGTGCTGTTACGTGGCCGCGGCACAGCTGCCGGGCGGCTGTAACACGACCGACGGCTCGCGGCGGGATTGCGTCCCTAGCGTCGGGACGGTGACCATGTCCGGCCGCGATGAGCCGGGGCGGCCGGGCTCAGCCGGACGCCCCGGTGGCCGGCCGCGATGAGCCGCGCGATGCTGTGGGCCGGGAAGACCCTCGCCGGCGCGACCTCGGTGGCCGTGCTCGGCGCGGTCTGCTTCGGCTGGCTCACCTACCGGTCGGCCGTCGAGGGGCTGGTCACCGACGACGTCATCACGCCGGCGCCGGGCGCGTCCTCGGCCCGCGAGCTGCCCCGCGCGGACACGACGATCCTGCTGGTGGGCATGGACAGCCGCACCGACGCGCACGGCAACCCGCTCCCCCGTGACATCCTGGACGCCCTCGTCGCGGGCGACGCGGACGGCGAGCAGAACACCGACACGATGATGCTGGTGCACGTGCCGGCCGACCCGGCCAAGCACGCGTTCGCCGTGTCGCTGCCCCGCGACTCCTATGTGGACATCGCGGGCGGGTTCGGCCGGCACAAGCTGAACTCCGCCTACGCGCGGGCGAAGCTCGCGAAGGCGGCGCGGCTGCGCGCGCAGGGCGTGCCGAAGGCGACCGTCGAGCGCGAATCGACGACCGCGGGGCGGCGCAACCTGATCGCGACCGTGCAGCGGCTGACCGGGCTGCACGTCGACCATTACGCGGAGATCGGCCTGTACGGGTTCAGCGAGATCACCCAGGCGGTCGGCGGCGTGCCGGTGTGCCTGACCGAGCCGGTGCACGACCCGTACTCGGGGGCGAACTTCCGGGCCGGGCCGCAGCTGCTGCGCGGGATCCAGGCGCTGAAGTTCGTCCGGCAGCGCCACGGGCTGCCCGGCGGCGACCTCGACCGGGTGCGCCGCCAGCAGGCGTTCCTCGCCGGGCTGGCGAACCGGTTGTTCAGCGCCGGCACGCTCACGAACCCGGCCCGGGTGACGAACCTCGTGGACGCGCTGACGAAGTCCGTGGTGCTGGACCAGGACTGGGACCTGTTCGCGTTCGCCGATCAGGTGTCCTCGATGACCGGCGACCGGATCGAGTTCTCGACCATCCCGACCATCCGGCCCGACCTCGCGACGCCGTACGACGGCAGCGCGGTCGAGGTGAACCCGGCTCAGGTGCGGGCCTACTTCCACACTCTGCTCAACGGGACGGCGGAGCTCAACGGGACGGCGGAGCTCAACGGGACGGCGGACCGGCCGCCGGACAACCAGGCCGCCGCCCCACCGCCCGCGAAGAAGGCCGGGACGCCGCCGACCGTGCGGTACGAGGCGGGCGCGATCGAGCCGATGACCAACACCACCCAGGAGCCGATCACGGCCGCGGGCGTGCCCTGCGTGAACTGACGTTACCTGGCCCACAATTCAGTTGTGCACAAGTTAACTACCGGTAACGTCGGGTCCGTGAACGAGCTCGCGCTGGACCGGCAGGTGTGCTTCGCGCTGTACGCCGCGTCCCGCGCGGTGACCCAGCTCTACCGACCGCTGCTCGACGCGCTCGGGCTGACCTACCCGCAGTACCTCGTGCTGCTCGTGTTGTGGGAACGCGGCCCGGTCGCGGTCAAGGAGCTCGGCACGGCGCTCGACCTCGACTCCGGCACGCTCTCCCCGCTGCTCAAGCGGCTCGAGGCGGCCGGGCTGGTCACGCGCGACCGCAGTGCGGCCGACGAACGGTCGGTCGAGATCGGGCTCACCGCCGCGGGCGGGCAACTCCGTGCGCGGGCCGCCACCGTGCCTCGCACGATCGCCAAGGCGACCGGGCTGCGCGTGGCCGAGCTGGCGGAGCTGCGGCAAACGCTCACCGAACTGACCAGAGAACTGAAAGGGAGATGATCACCCGTGGATACGCTGTACACGGCCAGGGCCACTTCGAGTGGCGCGGGCCGGCAGGGGCACGTCCGTACCGATGACGGCGTCCTCGAGCACGAACTCAGCGTGCCAAAGGAGATGGGCGGCGCAGGCGGCGCAGGCACCAACCCCGAGCAGCTCTTCGCCGCGGGCTACGCGGCCTGCTTCCACAGCGCGCTGCAGCTGATCGCGCGGCGGGAGAAGGTTCGCGTGCACGACTCGACGGTCAGCGCCGAGGTCGGCATCGGGCCGGACGGTAAGGGCTTCGGCCTGGCCGTCACCCTGGTCGTGCAGCTGCCGGACGTCGACCACGAGGTCGCGCAGAAGCTGGTGGCCGCGGCGCACGAGGTGTGCCCGTACTCCAACGCCACCCGCGGCAACATCGACGTCGAGCTGAAGGTCGCCTGATGCCGGTGAGCACCCGCGAGATCCACCTCGCCGCCCGCCCGGACGGCTGGCCCACGGCGGACGACTTCGACATGGTGACCACCGAGCTGCCGGACCCGGGCGACGGCGAGCTGCTGGTGCGCAACCGGTTCATGTCGGTGGACCCGTACATGCGGCCGAAGATGAACGACGTCAAGTCCTACACGCCGTCCTACGAGGTCGGCGAGGCGCTCTACGGCGGTGCCGTCGGCGAGGTCGTCGAGTCCCGTGTGGACGGTTACGCGCCGGGCGACCTCGTGCTGCACGGCCTGGGCTGGCGCGAGCACGCGGTGCTGGCCGCACAGACGGCGCGGCGGCTCGAGGACCTGCCGGGTGTGCCGGTCAGCCACCATCTCGGCGCGCTCGGCACGACCGGGCTGTCCGCGTACGTCGGGCTGTTCGACGTCGCGGGCCTGTCCGAGGGCGACACGGTGTTCGTGTCCGGCGCGGCGGGCGCGGTCGGCTCGATGGCCGGCCAGTTCGCGCGGCTGCGCGGGGCCGGCCGGGTGATCGGCAGCGCGGGGTCGGCGGAGAAGGTGGCGTACCTGACGGGGAAGCTGGGCTTCGACGCGGCGTTCGACTACCACGACGGCGACCTGGGCGGGCAGCTGGCCGCGGCGGCGCCGTCCGGTGTGGACGTGTACTTCGACAACGTCGGCGGCGACCATCTCGAGGCCGCGATCGGCGTGCTGAACGAGCACGGCCGGGTGGCGATGTGCGGCTCGGTGTCGGGCTACAACGCGACCGAGCCGCCGCCGGGACCGCGCAACATGGCCCAGGTGGTGACGAAGCGCCTGTCGCTGCGCGGTTTCATCGTGCTGGACCACTACGACCGCTTCCCGGACATGGTCCGCGACGTCTCGGCCTGGCTGTCCAACGGCGACCTGGTCGCCGACGAGACCATTGTGGACGGCGGCCTGGACTCCGCGGTGGACGCGTTCCTGGGCATGCTGCGGGGCGAGAACACCGGCAAGATGGTGGTCCGCCTCTAGCCTGCCGGGCCGGGCGCGCGCGGTGGCACGGGCGTGGCGACCACGAACGAGCTGGTCGTCTGTCCGAAGAGGAGGAACGCGTCCAGCACGTCCTCCAGGTCCTCGACGGCCGGCACGTGCACCTTGAGCAGGAAGCAGTCCTCGCCGGAGATGCGGTGGCACTCGCTGACCTGCGGCGTCCTCCTGGCCAGGTCGGCGATCTTCGGCAGCTGACCCGGGCCCGGGCGGATGCGGACCCACGCGGTCACCGGCAGCCCGAGCGCGGCCGGGTCGACGTCCAGGCGGTAGCCGCGGATCACCCCGGCCCGCTCGAGGCGGCCGACCCGTTCGCGCACGGCCGGGGCGGACATGCCGACCGCGCGGGCCAGCTCGGCCGTGCTCTGCCGGGGGTCGTCGGCCAGCGCGCGCAGGATCGTGCGGTTGACGTCGTCGAGGTTGCCGTCGGGCAGGCCGTTCGGCGGTCTGGCCGTCCTGTTCGAAGGCATCCGGCACTCCGTCCCGTCGATTCGCGCTGTGCCTAACGTTTTGCGCCTTCGAGAATAGCTTTCGTGAGCCGCCTTCCCCCGCATGCGTACTTCGTGGTCAGCGCGGTGTTCCACTACCTCGGCCCGGCGTTCGCGGTGTTGCTGTTCGCGCGGGTCGACGCGCTCGGCGTGGCCTGGCTGCGGATCGCGTCGGCCGCGGTGATCTTCGCGCTGTGGCGCAGGCCGTGGCGGGTGTGGCGCTCGCTCGACCACGACACGCGGTGGCTCGTCGCCGGGTGGGGCGCGGTGCTCGCGGTGATGAACAGCTGCTTCTACCTGGCCATCGACCGGCTGCCGCTGGGCACGGTCGCGGCGATCGAGTTCCTGCCGGTGATCGCGCTGGCCGCGCTCGGCACGCGAACGGGGCGCAACGCGCTCGCGCTGCTGTTCACGGTCGGCGGCGTGGTCGTGCTGAGCGACGTGCGGCTGGCCGGCGCGCCGCTCGGGTTCGTGTTCGCGGCGGCCAACGCGATGCTGTTCGCGCTGTACATCGTGCTCGGGCACCGGGTGGCGCAGAGCCCGCGGGTGCGCGGGATCGACGGGCTGGCGCTCGCGATGCTGGTGGCCGCGCTCGCGGCGCTGCCGATCGGGTTCGCGGACGCGGCACCCGCGTTCGGCGACCCGGTGGTGCTGCTCGCGGGCGTCGGCGTGGGCGTGTCCTCGTCGGTGATCCCGTACGTGTGCGACCAGCTGGCGATGGCCCGGCTCTCCCGCGGGACCTACGCGCTCATGGTCGCCCTGCTCCCGGCGACCGCGACGGTGATCGGGATCCTCGTGCTGGCCCAGGTGCCCACCCCCGTCGAGCTGCTCGGCGTCGGGCTCGTCGTGGCCGGGGTGGCGGTGCACCGTGATCAAACCGCCTACAGTGACGCCTGACCTCACGAAGGGCGGGCGGCATGGCGCGGTGGTCGGTGGTCGTGGTGTTCGCGCTGCTCGGCGCCACCACACAGGTCCTGTGGGTGACCTACGCGCCGGTGACCGACGCGGCCGCCACGTACTACGGCGTGTCCGACTCCGCCGTCGGGTGGCTCGCGAACGTCTTCCCGCTGCTGTACGTGCTGCTCGCGGTGCCCGCGGGAATGGTGCTGGACCGGTGGTTCCGGGGCGGCCTCGCCGCGGGCGCGGTACTGACCGCGCTCGGCGCGCTGCTGCGGCTCGGCGGCGAGTCCTACGGCTGGGCGTTGCTCGGGCAGCTCGTGGTCGGCGTGGCGCAGCCGCTGGTGCTCAACGCGATCACCGGCGTGGCGTCGCGCTACCTGCCGCCGCGGCAGCGGCCGACCGGCATCGCGATCGGGTCGGCGAGCACGTTCGCCGGGCTGATCGTGGGGTTCGGGCTGGGCGCGGTGTTCGCGTCGCCGTCCGGGATCCGGCCGCTGCTGGAGGTGCAGGCGCTGCTGGCCGTGGTGGTCGGGATCGCCGTGCTGGTCGTGCTGCGCAGGCCCGCGCCGGCCAGCGAAGCCGCCACGACCTCGGCGGCGTCGGGGTTCGCGGCGCTGCGGATCGCCTTGCGGGACCCGGGGATCCGGCGGCTGTGCGTGCTCGTGTTCGTGCCGTTCGGGGTGTTCGTGTCGCTCACGACGTTCCTGCAGCCGCTGCTCGAACCGGCCGGGGTGCCCGAGTCGACCGCCGGGCTGCTGCTCGTCGCGAACGTGGTCGCCGGGGTGGTCGGGTGCGCGATCGTCCCGGTGTTCGCGAGCAGGCGGCGGGTGGAGGTGCGGGTGATGGCGCTCGCGCTGGCGGTGACCACGCTCGCGTGCGTGGCGCTGGCCGCCGTGCCGGGCGTGGCGGTCGGGTTCGTGGCGGTGATCGCGCTCGGGTTCGCGCTGCTGCCCGCGCTGCCGATCGTGCTGGAGATGACCGAGCGGCGCGCCGGTCCCGCCGAGGGCACGGCGACCGGCCTGATCTGGCTGACCGGCAACCTCGGCGGCCTGGTGCTGGCGGCCGTGGTGGGCCTGCTCGTGGACCACCCGATGCCGGCGTTCCTGCTACTCGCCGCGCTGAGCGTGCTGACGCTCCCGCTGCTGCGCGGGGTCCGCCGCTGACCGCCCGCGCGCGAGCCGGTCGTGCGCCCACAGGCAGACCGCCAGCCACAGCGCGCCGACCAGCCAGCCGGCCAGCACGTCGGTCGGCCAGTGCACGCCGAGGTAGACGCGGCTGACACCGACCGCGCCGATCAGCGCGACGCCGCTCACCGCGATCGCCACCCGGGCCGGGCGCGACCGGACGCGCCGGTATGCGAGCACGGCCAGCACGCCGAGCACGGCCGTCGAGGTGAGCGAGTGGCCCGACGGGTAGGCCCAGCTGTTCACCAGGACCAGATGCGCGTCGTCCGGGCGGGCCCGCGCGACGAGGTTCTTCAGCAGCGGCCACAGGATCAGCGCGCCGGCCGTCGTGCCGGCCACCAGGAGCGCCTCGTCGCGGTGGCGCGTGGCGCCGAGCCACACGGTGATGCCCAGCGCCAGCGACGCCAGCACCGCCGAGCTGCCGATCGTGGTGAACCCCGTCAGCACCGCGGTCAACGTGGGCGACCGGCGCTCGACGAACCAGTCGCGCACCGCGGTGTCCGGCGCGACCAGGCCGCCGAGCGCCGCGGTCAGGCCTGCGGCCGCCAGGGCCAGCAGCCCGGCCGACATCAGGCGGAAGGCGGGCACACCGCCACGGTAGGCGCCCGCGGCGGATCCGGCCGGGCTACCGGCCGGCGGTGCCATCGGGTAGAGATACCGGTATGACCGATTCCGCGACCGAGAAGGCGGACCGGAAGAAGGCGGAGACCCGCCGGTTCGTTCTGCACTACGTCGAGATGGTCATCGCGATGTTCGTCGGCATGGGCGTGTTCGCCCCGCTGTGGACGCTCGCGTTCGCGTTGTCCGACTCGGACGCGATGGACCGCACCGACGTGATGGCCATGTCGATGGCGACGAACATGGTCATCGGGATGTCGCTGTGGATGTGGTTCCGCGGGCACTCGGCGAGGCCGGTCGCCGAGATGGCGATCGCCATGTACCTGCCGTTCGTGGTGCTGCTGGTCCCGTTGTGGCTGGGCGCGATCGGCGCCACGTTCCTCATGGTCGCCGGGCACGTGCTGATGCTCGCCACCATGCTGCTCGCGATGCTGCTGCGCCGCGACGAGTACACGTGCGCGCACCGCAACCGCTGGTCACGGCGCCGGGAGTCCGAAACGGCCGCGAAGGGCACCGCGGCTGGCTAGGGTCAGCAGGTGCCGACGTTCACGGAGCTGCTCGACGACGCCGCGCTGCTCTCCTTCGAACACCAGCTGCACCTGCGCGAGATCCTGGGCGAGCACTCCTGGCAGGTCGACCTGTCGCGGCCGGCGTTCGAGTTCACCGGCGCGACGCCCCGCACCTGCGACCGGGTCCACCTGCTCGGCAGCGCGGCACCGGGACCGGGGACGTGGCTGTGGGGCTGGGCCAACCCGACCGGCTACCCGGCCGCGGTCGTGGGCCTCGGCGAGTACGTCCGGGACTTCGGCCGCCGGCACGGGATCCCCGAGCTCGCCGAGCCGGAGGTGCCGTTCGCGGACCTGCCCGGCTCCCCCGGCGAACCACACCTCGTCGCCGGCATGTTCATCGAGGCGGCGAAGGCCGTGGCAGGCGTCTGGACGAGCTACTCCGGCGAGGTCGCGGGCGGGACACGGGCGGCCTTCCTCGTCGAGCACGCGGACTTCGTCCTCCCCGCGCCCGATCCCGCGCGCGTGACCCGGATCCTGCACGAGACGACCGCCGAGCTCGAGCTCCGCGACCCCCGCCGGGCACTGCACTCCTACGCCACCCGCCGCGGGCTCAACCCGGCCTTCGACCGCGACGGCGCGCGGCTCTCGATGAGCGGGCCGCGTCTCGCCGTGACCGTCCACTTCGGTCCGCAGGGCCGGGTGCAGGACATCACCGCGTCGATGGGCGCCGCCACGTCGTAGCGGGCTCGCCGGGCCCGCCCGGGCTAGGGTCGTAGACCGGACCCGGGAGGCTGGATGGCGGAGCAGGAACGCTCGGAGAGCACGCTCACCGTGCTGATCGCGCTGGGCGCGAACCTCGCGATCGCGATCCTGAAGCTCGTCGCCGGGCTGCTCACCGGGTCGGCGGCGATGCTGTCCGAGGCGGCGCACTCGGTGGCGGACACGATCACCGAGGCGCTGCTGCTCACCGCGCTGCGCCGGTCGGAGAAGCCGGCGGACCGGCGGCATCCGTTCGGATACGGCAAGGAGCGGTACTTCTGGGCGCTGATGGCCGCGGTGTCGATCTTCGCCTCGGGCGCGGTGTTCGCCATGTACGAGGGCCTGTCCGCGATCTTCGGTGAGAATCGCGAGCAGACCAACGTGCTGATCGCCTACCTGGTGCTCGCCGGCGCGTTCGTGCTCGAGGGCGTGTCGTGGCTGCGCGCGGTGCGGCAGGTGCGTACCGAGGCGGCCGCGGAGAACCGGTCGATACGCGAGTACCTGCGGCTGCTGGACGACCCGACGGTGAAGACGGTGTTCTTCGAGGACAGCGCCGCGCTGGTCGGCCTGCTGCTGGCGTTCGGCGGGCTGGCGCTGCACGACCTCACCGGCAACGCGGTGTGGGACGGCCTCGCGTCGGTGCTGATCGCCGTGCTGCTGGCGTTCGTGGCCTACCTGCTCGGTCGCACGAACATGGGCCTGCTGATCGGCCGCCAGGCCGACCCGGCGATCGTGCGCAGCATCCGCGAGTACCTGAGCGACGTGCCGGAGGTCGAGGTGGTGGTCGACCTGCTGACGATGGTCACCGGCACCGACCGCGTCCTGCTGTGCGCGCGGCTCGACTTCGCGGACAACCTGTCCTCCGGCGACCTCGAGTTCGCGTGCGTGCGGATCGCGGGTGAGCTGTCCGACCGCTTCACCGACCTGGACGAGATCTTCCTCGAGCCCGTCCCCCGCTCGGACCCGAACCTGCGCGCCCGGGTCCTGGCCCGCTACGGCCCGCGCCCGCCCGAGCAGCACTGACGCCGTCGTCCCTGGTCAGCAGACACGCAGCCACGCCGCCGCCCTGAACTCCTTCATCTCGACATCGACGCGGACGAAGTCGGTGACGTCCAGGAAGCCCGGCCGGATGACCTCGTCATGGAGAGTCCGGCTCACCAGGATCGCCAGGTCCGCACCCACGTGTCTGTCGATCGCCTGGCGAGTCGGCGCGCTGTCGACCAGGCGGTGGAGGTCGACGATCAACTCCCCGGTGCGGCCGAGTGGTCCTTCCTGGCCGAGCAGCCCGGTGGCCACCGCCATCCGCAGCCGCAGGCGGTCGCGATGGCGCGCGTTGTCCTGGCGTAGTCGCGTGCTCATCGACGTGATCATGCCCGGCAGCATCCCGGACGAGTCGGCGCCGACCGGGAGGAAGACGACCTTGGAGTCGCCTGCGACGGTGCTCTCCGTGTCGCCGATCCCGATCCCGAGGTCCGCGAGCACCTGCCTGACGACGGTGTCGAGGCGCAGCTGCACATGGTCCTTGTCGGCGGCGCTACGCCGGCCGAAGCCGACGACGTCCACGACGAAGCCGATCCGCGGCGTGTGCCCGGCCGCTGGTGCGGGCCTTTCGGGCGTTCCGGCCTCCGCGAGCGCCGCGGTGCCGACGACGTTGTGATTGCCGGCCACCACGCTGCCGCCGACGCTCCCGCCCACGCTGATCTTGTTGGTCTGCTCGCCCATTCGGCTCATCCTCTCGACGTCGGCCGGCGGGAGTTGCCGGCGACCTTGTTGCCGGTGCCGGCGACGACGTTGCCGGCGACCGAGCCGGCGACGTTGACGTGGTTGTCGGCGATGGAGACGTTGTTGTTGACCACGGTGGCGGCTTGCTCGTCGAAGGACGCGGGCGAGTACCCGGCCGCGCGCATCGTGCGGCTCACCGCCAGGATCAGCCGGCTCTCCATCATCTTCAGGTAGCGCTCGATGTCGGCGAACTGGAAGTAGTTGTCCACCCGCTGCGCCGAGGCCAGCTCACGCAGGCTCGTGGCGACCCCGTACACGTCGGGATCGATGACGTCGCGGCCGTGCCTCACCGGCCGGATGAACGACAGCGTGTGCACGAGCCGGCCGGGGATCGACAGCGGCAGGCGCAACAGGTCGAGCACTGAACCCAGCAGCGGCCGCCACAGCGAGCGCGACATGCGGTCGATCTCGCGGTACCGCCTGCGGATAGGCCGCAGCACGCAGGGCGTCCACTCGACGTAGAGCGCGCCCTGCCCGACCGCGACGTGCACGAACACCGACACCACGAGGTCACGGTCCCAGGTCTCCACCTGGAAGCACTGGTAGTACCGGGCCCACTCCACCGGGTCGGCCTTGATCGACCGCACCCGCGCCGGACGCAGCATCGTGAACGGTGCGACGCCCGGCCGGGCGAGGAAGTCCGCCGCGGACCGGTCGGCGAGGTGGTCGATCAGCTCGTCCGCGGACACGATCACCCGCTCGCCGACGTTCAGCTGACGCAGCCGCCTGCCGGGCGACAACGTGGTCGCCGCGCGCAGCGACTCGATCTCCGCGCCGATCCCCGCGTACAGCGACTCGGTCGTCAGCTCCATGCCCGGCTCGGCGTCGGGCAGCTCCTCCAGCGGGACGGCGATCGACCACGGGTCTTCCGGTTTTCCCGCACCGACGAACGGCACGAAGTCCCGGTAGACGATGAGCGGTGCCGGCCTGCCCGGCGCCGGCTCCTCGTGCGGGAGCGGCCCGGCGGCCGTGGCCCGGGCGTCGACGTAGCGCCGGAGCTGGGTCAGGAAACGGTCGGGGCTGAACCGGAACACCGCGCGATCGCGGACGCGTGCGAACGGGCCGGCGAGTGCCGGGCCACCGGGCGACCCCACGGCGGCCCGGTTCGGCCAGAACCGCTCGTTGAGGTGCTTCCAGACGACGAGCCGGTCGGCCAGCAGGACGGCCAGCAACGCGGAGACCGCCAGCACGGTGAGCACGGAGTCGCCGATCCGCGAGCCCGAGGTGGGCAGCACGCCGTACGGGTACGCCGACGACGTGGCGTACGAGCCCGACCCGTTCGACACGGACGACAGCAGGTCCTCGATCAGCGGCCAGAGGATCACGAGGAGGCCGACCAGAACCAGGCCGCCGACGACGTACACCGCCCCCTTCGCCTGCAGTCCCTGCTTCTGGACCGCTCTGGTCAGCGCCCGGACGCTCACCAGTACGCCGAGCACGACCCAGCCGCCCAGCAGCGCGACCGGGGCGACGAAGAGCATGCCCACCAGCAGCACGAGCAGCGCCACGTCCCGCAGCTTGCGCCGGGTGCGGGCGGCGACCGCCTCGCCGAGCACGGCCGTGGCGTCGACCCCGACCGAGGTCGCCACCGGGCGGGTCTCCTCGACCAGGAACTCCCGGATCGCGCTGTTCGCGAAATCGGGATCCAGGTGTGCCGCCGCGCACAGATAGCGGGTCGTGTCATCGCGCGCCTCGTCGCGAGGTATCGCCGGGTGCGTGCCGTTGCCATAAACCTGTTGTTCGGCAAGGGGAAAACCGGGCGGCGGCGTGCCCTGCATCGTCATGTGGTGCCTCACGGAGTGGCGTTGTCGAGCATCACGTCGAGAACTTCCTGGGCGTGCGGCCACTCGCCGGCCGGCGCGGAGACGTAGACGAAGTAGTCGCAGCCCTGGTAGAGCCAGTAGATCGAGCGGACGTGGCGGCGCGTGTCGCCTTCCGGGACGTACTCGAACTCCCAGTCCACTGCGGACATTCCGCGCACGGTCGTCCGATCGAGGTGGGCCAGGACGTATCCGGACCGGTTCGCGGCGAACTGCTTTTCGTAGTCCGCGTGGACCTGGTACGTGTCGCTTTCGGGCGTCGCGGAACCGCCGTACCGCAGGATGACCGCCGAGCTGCCCGGGTCGTCGGCCTGCATCGCGCCCGGGCCACTGGCGCGTTTTGTCGGCCAGCCGCTGGGAATATAGGTCGTCATCCCGCCGGGACCGCTGACCTGTTCGTATCCGTCCAGGGAATCCGGGACCGGCTCCTCGGTGGTCTCCGTCGGAGGCTCCTCGACGGTGCCGGTCTCGGCATATGGCGTGGGCTCGACATATGTCTCAGTGCCGGGATAGGTCTCGGTGCCGGGATAGGTCTCCGGCTCCGGGTAGGTTTCGGTGGCGGCGCCGATACCGAACGACGACGAGTCCGAACCGGTTGCGCCCCACGGTTCGTCCCGCGTCATCAGCAGCAGCACGGCAACCACCGCGCCACAGACGACGATGTTGACGCCTGCCGCTGCGAGCGCGAGCATTCGCGAACTGGGTCGCGGGTTCACTGGATCTCCCCGGATTCACGGGACGAGTCTCTCTCTGAACGAGAATTCAGATCGGCGCACAACCGTGCTTCACACCGCTTGTGATCGCAAAAGCCGGGCGGATCGTTTCACCGGATTCCGGGTTTCACCCGCACCCGGAATTGTGGCCAAATTCTGGACATTCCCGCGGTAATGCTTTTACCGCCACAGCCCGACGACGAGTGCCGGGCGCCGCCGCCTCGTTCTCGACATCGGCCGCGGATCTACGATCAGGGTCCGATTTCCAGCACCACGGCCGTCCACGTCATCCCGACGCCGATGCCCAGCAGCAGCACGTGGTCGCCGCCGGCCGCTTCGCCGCTGCGCAGCAGGTGGTCCAGCGCCACGATCTGGTCGCTCGCGCCCAGGTGGCCCACGCGCAGGCCCAGCCCGGTCATGGTCTGCTCCTCGCAGATGCCGAGCGGGCGCAGGATCTGCGTCTCGACCAGCCTGCGCCCGTAGTGCGGCGCGCAGATCTTCCGCAGGTCCGGCAGGTCGAGACCGGCGTCGGCGAGCGCGATCTTGACCACCGCCGACACCGCCTCGCCGTTGCGGACGTTGACCTCCGTCGTGCTGTGGCGGGCCAGCCACTGCCGCTTGCGCCGCCGGATGTCGATCCCCCGGTGCGCCGCGACACTCGCCGTGCGGAACGGTTCGTCGCCGCGCTGCAGGCCCTCCAGCGACGGGTCCGTGAACGACGCGATCGAGCGGATCCGCGCGATCCCCGGCCGCCGCGACATCACCACCGCGCTGCCCGCGTCGCCGTAGACGACGCCGATGTCCGTGCTCCAGTGCGGAAACCCGGTTCCGCCGAACCGGTCACCCGCGGTGATGAGCGCCGCGTCGTGGTCCGGGCTGCCGCGAAGCACGCTCGCCGCGACGTCCATGCCCGCGACCAGGCTGTTGCTCATCGCGCCGACCTCGAGGGTCAGCCCCGGCCCGGCGCCGATGCCCAGCTGGTCACGCACGTAGGACGCGCCGTGCCAGAAGTCGATGCCGGGGTGGTAGATGCCGGCGTGCAGGCACAGCGACGGCCACACCGCGTCCCCCGCCGCGGCGCGCGCCTGGCGCAGCGCCTCCCGGCCGGCCCGCACGGCGAGCTCTGGCCCGTGCCGCTCGGCCACGGCGGTCGACAGCTGCCCGGTGCGGGCCGCGTCGTCCGGTGTGAACTCGCCCGTCGCGAGCGGCGCGGCGACCGGGGTCAGGGCGCCGACATCGCAGCCGATCCCGTTGACGTGCAGGTCATCGATCCGCATCGGTGGTCACCGCCCGGAGCGCGAGCACGGCTTCGATCTCCATCAGGTCGTCGGCACGGCGCGGTCCGGAGGCGGTGACACAGCCGGCGGCCGCGAGCTCGGCGACCACGGCGTCGGCGCCGCCCCCGGCGAACCGGTGGAAGCCCACGAAGCGGGCCCGCCCGGCGCCCGGTTCGGCCACGGCCAGGTGCGCCCAGCCCGTCTCGCCGTCCCAGCGGACGACCATCCGGGCGGTCCCGGCGGTGTCCGAGAGAGGGCGAACCGCCTGCGCCAACGTGGTGTTGGTCAAGGAACTTCCTTTCCGCGCAGCACACAGCACGCCCCGGGGGCGCGCTGACAGGTGAGTTGGATGAAGCAGGGCCACGTCGTCGAGGCCGGCCTGATGCCGCGGAAACGTACCTCGATGATCATGCCGGACCGCACACACCCCGACACTCACAGTAACTTTCACGGATGGTAAGGAAGTGAAACACACAGTGATCGGGGGACGCGGCCCCCGATCACGGTCAGCCGGCGGACTCCTGGAGGAACGCGGCCGCCTTGCCCGGGTCCATGAACCAGTGCTGGAAGTCCGTCGGGTCGGCGAAGCCGTTCACGAAGCGCCTGGCCACCACCGGGAGCTGGCTCGCCGCGCCGATGATCTCCAGCACGTGCGGGGGCGGCGGCTGCAGCATCGCGTTCGTCCAGTTCGTGACGTGCTGCGCGTAGCCCCAGTACGTCTCGAACGTGCGCTCCATCCACGCCCGGTCGAACGGTCCCTCGTGGGCCACCATCTCGTGGAGGTACGTCTCCGCGCAGTGGCAGGCGTTGTTGGAGCCCTGGCCGGTGATCGGGTCGTTCGCCACCACCACGTCGGCCATGCCGAACACGACGTTGCCCGACGGCAGCTCCCCGACCGGCCGCCGCACCACCGGGGTGTAGCCGCCGGTCAGCGACGCGCCCTGGTCGGTGAGCTGCGCGTGGCGGGAGCGCTCGTACTCCCACGGCAGGAAGGTCCGCATCAGGTCGAGGATGCGTTCCAGGTGCTCCTCGGGGCCGGGCCGGTCCTCGAACACGTCGAGCGGGCCACCCGGCACGCCCTCGAAGAACAGGATGTCGCAGTTCCCGGTGACCGTGTAGGCCGGGATCATGAACAGCTCGCCCGCCCCGGGGATGATGTTGAACCGCACCGCGGGGAAGTCCGGGTGCTCCGGGCGCGGCTCCACGCCGTGGACGTAGACGAGGGACAGCGCGCGCTGCGGCGCGGTGTAGGGCGAGCGGGCCGGGTCGCGGTCGAACAGCTGCACCAGCTCGCCCTTGCCGGCCGCGACGATCGTGATGTCGTACATGCCGGCGAGCTTGTCCAGGTCGGCGGTGGTCACGCCGTGGATGACGAGCTGCCCGCCGCGCTCCTCGAACAGCTCCAGCCAGCCGGCCATCTTCACCCGCTGGTCGACCGACTGGCCCTGCTCGTCCAGCTTGGCCACCCAGTCCAGCGCGCGGCTGCCGTCGGGGGCGGCGATCGACACGCCGATGCCCTCGAAGCCGATCGTCCGCTCCTCCCAGAGGTTCAGCTTGTGCTCGCGCTCGTGGCGCAGCGCGGGTCCGAACAGCGCCTGCGTCGACATCACCCGGCCGTCGCGGATCTCCTCCGGGGTGCGCGCCGACATGATCGTCACCTCGAAGTCGTGCTCCAGCAGGGTCAGGGCGAGCTGCAGGCCGGACTGGCCTGCCCCGACGATCAGCACCTTGCGCATTGTGTTGGTTGCTCCTCCGGGTGGGAAACGGCAGGGACTTCCGGGGGTGGCTCGAGGATCAGCCGGGCGCGGTCACCTTCGACAGCGCCAGCGAGTGGGTCACGACCGCCTGCAGCACGCGGACCGACGACGCGCGGTCGCGGGCGTCGCAGTCGATCAGCGGTACGTCGTCGGCCAGCGCGAGCGCCTCGCGCACCTCGCCGAGGTCGTGGGCGAACTTCCCCTCGAACCGGTTGACCGCGACGACGAACGGCAGCACGGAGTCGTGCTCGAAGTAGTTGACCGCGGCGAACGACTGGTCGATCCGGTTGGTGTCGACCAGCACGACGGCGCCGAGCGCGCCACGGGACAGGTCGTCCCACAGGAACCAGAACCGCGACTGGCCGGGCGTGCCGAACAGGTACAGCAGCAGGTCGGAGTGCAACGTGATCCGGCCGAAGTCCATGGCGACCGTGGTGGTCGACTTCTTGCCGCCCGGCGGCAGGTCGTCGGTCCCCTCGCTCGCCTCCGTCATCCACGCGTCGGTGTTCAGGGGCGCTACCTCGGACACCGAGTTGACCAGCGTCGTCTTGCCGACCCCGAAGCCACCGGCGATGACGATCTTCGCGGATATCGTCAGCAGACCCGAGTCAGACAGGGAGCTGCTTGAGTCCATCGAGGATCCTCTCCAGCACTTGCGGGTTGTTCTGGTACGCGTAGGCGGTCGGGTGGATGAAGACCGCGTTCTGCCCGGC
>DASYKY010000104.1:0-20831 GCA_035995025.1 Actinophytocola sp. | reverse complement strand
CTCGCGGATGCCGAGCGTTGGACTCGCGCGCGCCCAGCGTTGGACTCGCGGATGCCGAGCGTTGGACTCGCGCGCGCCCAGCGTTGGACTCGCGGGTGTTGAGTGTTGGACTCGCGGGGGCCGGGGGGTGGACTCGCGGGTCGGCGGCGTACTTCTCGGGTGGGCTCGCGTACTACTCGAGGGGTACTCGCGAATACTCCGCCGGCTTGAGGCTTTTGTCAGAAAACGCTGCCACAGTACGTACTGACACGGTCCGTATTCGCACGACCACACCGACGCGGACGGGGCACGCGCCGTCGTCGTTTCGCCGTTCGGGGGTGTTCAGGAAAGGAATTGTATGGCTACCACGCAAGGCGCCCGCCGGGGAAACCTTGGCATACTCACCGGCGCGCTGTTCGTTCTCTGCTGGGTCGCCGGGTCGTTCGCGCAGGACCTCACGGCCGACAAGCCGGACATCGCGTACCCGCGGCCGACCGACGGCATGGCGAAGGTGCAGAAGTGGTTCGAGGCCAACGGTGACGCGGCTTCGCTGAACTCCGGTCTGCAGATCATCGGCGGTATCGCCCTGCTGGTGTTCGCCGGTGTCATCGCGAAGCTGCTGCTCACGGTGAACCGCTCGAGCTCCGCCGGGAGCGTCGCCGCCATCGGTGGTGCGGTGTCCGCCGCGATGCTGCTGGTCGGTGCCGCCGGCCAGGCCGGTCTGGGCACCGACGCCGCCTCCGACGGTGCCGCCGCCCAGGCGCTCTACCAGATCACCTTCTGGACCGGTGGCCCGCTGCACGTCGCCGCGCTGGGCGTGATGGTCGCAGCCGCGGCCACCGGGCTCGGCGTCGTCCTGCCGAAGTGGCTGAAGATCAGCGGCCAGGTCGTCGGCGGCCTCGCGATGCTCGCGACGCTGTCCGGCATCTCGGAGATCTTCGTGGCGTTCACGCTGTTCGGACGCTACCTGTGCTTCGTGTGGCTGCTGATCGTCACGATCACGATGGCGGTCAAGCGGTCCGCTCCCGCGTCGGCCCCCGCCGCGGAGGCGCGCGCCTGACGGCTCGAGAACAACGCTGCGGCGAGGGTGGCCACCGGCCACCCTCGCCGTCGCATTCGTGGTCATCTTTCCCGCGCGGGCGAGACTCGCGCCCCATGACGCCGGGACCCTTCGAGCAGACCCTTAGTCGCAGACTAGTTCCCCAAAGGCCGGGCTCGTCTATTCGACTTGTCACGTCGCATTTACCGTCCCAGCCGACGAAAGGTGACCGTGAATGTCTGCGACCATTCAGGAGAGTCCGAGCGGCTCGGGCCAGCGAGTGAAGATGCTCAACGGCTTAACCGGTTTCCGATTCCCCATCGCGTTGTTCATCTTCTTCGTTCACTCCACCCACCTGTTCAACCCGGCGGCGAACTACATGCTGCCGGTGACGCCGTTCGCGAACGCGGGCTTCGCCAACAAGCTCTCCGAGTTCCTGATCGGCGTCGGCCTGCCGATGCTGTCGTTGTTCTTCATGCTCAGCGGGTTCGTGCTGACGTGGTCGTCGAAGCCGGGTGAGAAGGCGCGGTTCTTCTGGCGCCGCCGGTTCTTCCGCGTCATCCCCAACCACGTCGTGACGTTCGTGCTGGCGTGCATCCTGGTGGTCGGGGCGACCACGAACTGGCTGCCCAACCTGCTGCTGGTGCACACCTGGGACATCAACGAGCCGGCGGGCGGCGCGAACGTGATCGTCTGGTCGCTGTGCGCGGAGCTGCTGTTCTACTCGATGTTCCCGTTCGTGGCCCCGCTCGTGCGGCGGATCCCGGCCAACAAGCTCTGGTACTGGGCGGGCGGCATGATCGCGGGCATCGCGGCGCTCGACACGTACGTGAAGCTGTTCATCCACGACCCGGTGCTGCCCGGCATCCTGCCGATCTCGCCGCACCAGATGTGGGCCGCGTCGCTGTTCCCGCCCTCGCGGCTGTTCGAGTTCCTGCTCGGCATGCTGCTCGCGGAGATCGTGCGCAAGGGCATGTTCCCCCGGATCCGCGTCCCGGTGCTGCTGCTGGTCTGGGCGGCGTCGTGGACCGTGGCGCAGTTCGTGACCGTGCCGTGGACCTACAGCCTGGTCGCGGCGGTGCCGAACGTGCTGACGCTGGGCGCCATCGCCAGCGCGGACCTTCGCGGTGTGAAGAGCATCCTGACCAGCCGGTTCATGATCTGGGGCGGGAACATCTCCTACGCCTTCTTCATGGTTCAGTTCGTCGTCGTCTACTGGGGACGGACGCAGGTCACCGGCCAGTGGAGCTTCTTCCCCGCGCTCGGCGTGTGGTTGGGCTTCCTCGCCGCGACGACGCTCGCCGCGTGGATCCTCTTCAAGTGCGTGGAGGAACCGATGATGAAGCACTTCAGCCGCCCCAAGCGCAAGCGGCCACCGGCCCAGCAGCCGGCGACCGAGCAGCTGCAAGTGTCCGGAACGGGCAGCGGCCCGGGTGGCGTGCCCGCCTGAGCCGGCCCCGCGCCGGTGGTGTCCCGCGGATCGAGCAGGTGGATCCGCGGGACACCGCCGTGTGCCGACCACTCGACGAAGGGGCGTGTGCGCGCCATGACGGAAGCCACCGGACCGACTGAACCGACGATGCTCGACCTGCTGTTCGACCGTGACGAGTACCGCAGGCTGCGGGAGGTCCGGCCGGTCAGCCGGGTCCGCCACTTCAACGGCACGCTCGCCTGGCTGGTCACCCGCTACGACGACATCAAGGCCGTGCTGGGCGACCCGCGGATCAGCAACGACCCGAGCCACCAGACCCGGCTGAACACCACGGCCGCGCCCGGCCTGCCGCCGGAGTACCTGCGCTACCTCGGCCGCTCGGTGTCCATGATGGACGCGCCGAACCACACCCGGGTGCGCAAGCTCGTGTCCAAGGTGTTCACCGCGCGGCGCGTGCAGCAGCTGCGGCCGCGGGTTCAGGAGCTCACCGACGACCTGCTCGACTCGCTCGTCGGCCGCGGCGACGTCGACCTGCTGCGCGACTTCGCCTACCCGCTGCCGTTCGCGGTGATCAGCGAGCTGCTCGGCGTGCCGGAGGAGTTCCGGGAAGACTGGCGCGAGGCCCTCGAGGGCATGATGTGGGGCTCCTGGGAGCAGGTCGCCCCGGGGGCGCAGGCCATGGCCGACTACGCGGTCCGGCTGGTGCGGGCGCGCCGCGAGGACCCGGGCGACGACCTGATCTCGGCGCTGCTGCGCAGCCAGTCCGAGGACGGCGACGCGCTCGGCGACGACGAGCTGATCTCGCTGGTCATCACGATCCTCAACGCGGGCCACGAGACCAGCGCGCAGCTCATCGCCAACGGCACGTTCGCGCTGCTGTCGCATCCGGACCAGCTGGCCGCGCTGCGCGCCGACCCGGCACTGCTGCCGTCGGCGATCGAGGAGATGCTGCGGCTGTTCGGCCCGGCCGAGCTGGCCGCGCTGCGGTTCACCAGGGAGCCGGTGGAGATCGGCGGGGTGGCGGTGCCGGCCGGTGAGGTCGTGCAGATCCTGTGGGGCTCGGCCAACCGCGACGACGCCCAGTTCGCCGAGGCGGAGCGGTTCGACATCACCCGGCGCAACAGCGCGCACCTGGCGTTCGGCCACGGCATCCACTACTGCCTGGGCGCGGCGCTGGCCAGGGTGGAGGCCGACGTCGCGTTCGGCACGCTGCTGCGCCGGTTCCCGCGGCTCGCTCTCGGGGTGCCGGCCGAACAGGTCGAGTGGAAACGCGGGTTCCCGCGCGGCATCAACCGGCTGGAGGCGCTGCCGGTTTCGTTCGGCGACGGCGCGCAGCGGCGGCGCGACGCGGCGTAGCTTTCTCGCGACGAAACCCGGTCCGGATTCTCGGGCCGGGGTTTTCCGTTTTCCCGGCTGACAGGGGACTCGAGACTCAACGTTGCGGGAAAGGGAAAAAGGGACAATCGTTTCAAGCCAAGCTCGACCGGACGTCAAACGAGGTGTCAAGCCGATGAACAAACGCGCCATCTTCGGTCTGTTCTTACCCCTGTACGGCAGCCAGTTCCTGGCGATCGGGTTCCTGTTCACCGCGCTGACCGCGATCAGCAGGGCGAGCGGCGGTTCGCTCGAGGACATCGGGATCATCTACGGGATCGGCTTCATCTGGGCGCTCAAGTTCCTGTGGGCACCGCTGGTCGACAAGTACGGCTCGCGACGGCGCGGCCACTACCGGTCCTGGCTCGTCGTCACCCAGCCCGCGGCGGCGCTGGGCATCGTCGCGCTCGCCCCGCTCGACGTCGGCGAGAACCTCGGGCTGATCGTCGCGCTGCTGGCGGTGGTCGCGGTGCTGTCGGCGACCCAGGACATCGCCACCGACGCGCTCGCGGTACGGATGATGCACGGCCGCAGCCGCGGCGGCATCAACGGCCTGCAGATCGGCGCCAACTTCGTCGGCGACGTGGTCGGCGGCGGGTTCGTGCTGGTCATGTACGACTATTTCGGCTGGGTACCGGCGATCCTCACGCTGGCCGCGGTCGTCTCGATCCCGATCTACTTCATCCACCGCTTCCGCGAGCCGGCCGCGGTCGCGCCGACCGTGGTGGCGCCGCGCCGCGGGTCGATGTTCTCGGTGTTCCGCCGGCCGGGTGTGGCCAGGTGGGCGCTGGTCGTGACGCCGCTGCTGGCGATCGCGATGCCCGGCGCGTACGGCATGCTCGTGCCGATCCTCATCGACGCGGGCGTCTCGATCGGCATGGTCGGCATGCTGACCAACGGCCTCGGCGGCGTCATCGGCATCGCCGCGGCACTGCTGTCGGGCCTGTGGATCCACCGGCTGGGCCGCCGCCGCGCGCTGATCTGGTACTCGGCCGGCCAGGTGGTGGCGATCGCGACGATGATCCCGCTGGTCAACGGCGGCGGGATGGTCTGGGCACTGATCGCGATCGTGCTGCTCAACATCTTCAACTCGGCGGTCTTCGTGGTCATGTACACGATCAACATGGACCACAGCCGCCCGGAGAGCGCCGGCTCGGACTTCACCGTGCAGACCAGCATCTCCCTGGGCCTGCGCTTCGCGGCGGCGAGTGCCGTCGCGGGCATCGCGGGTTCGGCGGGCTACGGCCCGGCGATGCTGGCCTGCGCCGGTGCGGCCGTGGTCGCCCTGCTGGCGGTCCTGGTGCTCTACCGCGACGGCGAGCAGGCGACCGCGGGCACCGTCACCGAGAGGGCTCCGCTGGAGCCGGCGAGCCAGACCGCTGCCTGAGCGTCCTGACCCGGGCTGGTCCGAGTCTCGAGCACTGCCGGGTACAAAGAATGGCAGTGGGTTGCGGAAGAAAAACACACAACGCAGCGGCGAACGGCGGGCCGGAATTCCGGCCCGCCGACGTCGGCGAACTCGTGCGCGCTGACATTCCTAGGAGTTTCTGATGTCGGAGACAAAGCCCTTCCTCTGCGGGCCGGGAGAAGGCCGGGCGATCTGGCACTTCGGTTCGCTGGTCGTGTTCAAGGCGACCGGCGAGGACACCGGCGGTCAGTACTGGCTGGCGGAGATGTCGTGCAACCGCGGCTACGGTTCGCCGGTGCACGTGCACACCCGCGAGGACGAGATGTTCCACATCCTCGAGGGCGAGATGAGCATCGAGGTCGGCGGCGAGATGTTCGAGGCGAAGCCCGGCACGTCGGTCTTCCTGCCGCGCGACGTCCCGCACTCCTACAAGGCCGAGTCGGACACCGTGAAGACGCTGGTGCTCGGCACGCCCGCGGGCTACGAGAACTGGTTCTACGAGACCGGGACCCCGGCCGAGGCGCTGGAGATCCCCGCGTTCGACCCGTCCACCTTCCCCGACTTCGGCGCGGTCATCGCGTCCACGCAGAAGTACGGCGGCCAGGTCCTCGGACCCCCGCGCGACTGAGCACCCGCCGACCGAGCACACCCGAGACGAGAGTCCACTGTGAACACCTTCGGCACGATCGACGTGCACGGGCACGTCACCCCGCCGGAACTGCTCAAGAAGTTCCCCATGCCGCCGAGCCTGGGGGACATCGACGGCATGGTCGAGCGCAAGGCCGCGCTCGGCATCACCACCACCGTGGTCGGCAGCCCGGTCGGCGCGGGCACGATGCTGCCGATCCCCGGCATCGACAACTACGCCCAGTCGCCGGACTCGCTCGAGCGCTTCCACTCCTGGGTCGCCGAGACCGTGCGGGAGCGACCGGGCGTGCTCGTCGGCTACGTCTACGTCAACCCGCTGGAGGGCCGCGACGTCGAGCGGGCCGCGGAGTGGCTGCGTGAGCCGGAGTTCGCCGGCCTCATCGTGAACAGCAGCGTGCGCGGCGAGTTCCTCGACGACGAGCGCAGCGACGACTTCTTCGCCATGGCGCAGGAGACCGGCGCGCCCGTGCTGCTGCACCCGCCGGCCGTGCCGGTCGGGGCGGACGCGATGAAGAAGGTCGGCGCCGTCGAGCACGTCGTGCGCCCGTGCGACATCACGATGGGCGTGGCGGCGATCCTGCTGGCCGGCCGGCTGCAGCGGTTCCCCGGGCTCAAGCTGATCGCGCCCAACGCCGGCGGCGCGCTGGCGTTGCTGCGCGAGAAGCTCGACATGGCGCAGCGGCGCGACCAGATCGAGGGCCCGCCGCTGTCGGCGCAGCTGCGGCAGATCCATGTGGACACCGCGACGCCGTCGCTCGCGGCGCTGCGCGCGGCGGTCGAGGTGTTCGGGCCGGACCGGATGCTGTTCGGCACCGACTCGCCGCCGCTGGCCACCCCGCTGGACGCCGCGCTCGCGTCGATCGACGCACTGGGCCTGTCCGACGAGGACCGCGCGAAGGTACTGCGCGGCAACGCGATCGAGCTGTTCGGGCTGGAGTCCGTCGAGCTGAGGAGGGCGTCGTGAGTGTTCCGGAAGGCGAGCAACAGCGGGTGCTCATCGTCGGTGGGTATGGCGGGCTCGGCGCGGTGATCTGCGAGCAGTTCGCCGAGACGGGCGCGTCGGTCGCGGTGGCCGGCCGGTCCGCGGAGAAGGCGACCGAGCTGGCGGAGAAGCTCACCGCGAACGGCGCCACCGCCATGGGGCTGGCGCTGGACGTGACCGACTCGGCGTCCATCGACGCCGCGGTGGCGCAGGTCGAGGCGGCCTGGGGCGGGATCGACGTGCTGGTGAACTCCGCCAGCAAGCTGATCACCGTGCCGGCCGAGCACTTCGACGACGCGCAGTGGGCCGAGGTCGTCAACGCCAACCTGGTCGGCGCGTTCCTGCTCTCGAAGTCCGTCGGCAAGCACATGCTGGCCCGCGGCGGCGGCCGGATCATCCACCTGTCGTCGGTGCGCGCCGACGCGGGCGGCCGGATGGGCTTCTCGGCGTACGGCGCCAGCAAGGCGGGCGTCAACCTGCTGGTGAAGCAGCTCGCGACGGAGTGGGCGGCGCGCGGGGTGACCGTGAACGCGGTGGCGCCCGGCTTCATGCGCACCGACTTCGTCGAGGCGGCGCAGCAGAACCAGCAGTTCGTGGCCCGCCTGCAGCAGCGCATCCCGATCGGCCGGTTCGCCGAGCCGGAGGAGGTGGCGAGCGCGGTGATCTACCTGGCGACGCCGCTCGCCCGGTTCATCAACGGCCAGATCATCTACGTCGACGGCGGCGTGACCGCCAGCCACTAGGTAGTTCCCGCAACGGAGGTAAGGATGTCCACCTGGCACGCGCTGCTCTACCCGATCAAGCCGGGCAGCGAGGAGACCGTCAAGGAGCTGTTCCGCAACAGCGGCCGGCCGAGCTTCGAGGTCACCGACGGCGACGGCAAGGTCGTCGGCAAGCTGCTGGCCACGATGGCGTTCGTCGGCAAGGAGGCCGCGATCCGGGTGATCCACGTGGACGGCCCGCTGCCGCTGGTGGCCGCGCACATGAGCCGCCAGCCCGAGGTCCGCGAGTTCGAGAAGCAGCTCGAGGAGCACCTGTCCGTGCCGCGCGACATGGTCACGCCGGAGGGCGCGCGCGCCTTCTTCCAGCTGGCCGGCATGGAGAACGTGCTCAGCCGCACGGCGCCGGGTCACGAGGCGGCCGCCTGATGGACGGCCCCATGGACATCGGGGTCGGCCTGCCGAGCGTCATCCGGGGCGTGCGCGCGGACGCCGTGCTGGACTGGGCAAAGGAGGCCGACCAGGCCGGTTTCTCGAGCCTGGCCACGCTGGACCGCCTGGTCTTCGACAACTACGAGAGCCTCACCACGCTGGCCGCCGCCGCGGCGGTGACCGAGCAGGCGAGGCTGCTGACGTCGATTCTCATCTCGCCGCTGCAGGCGAACACGGCGCTGTTCGCCAAGCAGGCGGCGACGATCGACCGGCTGTCGAACGGCCGCCTGGTGCTCGGGGTCGCCGCGGGCTCGCGCCCGGACGACTTCCGTGCCAGCGGCGTCGAGATGGGCGGGCGGGGCAAGCGGATCGAGGCGCAGCTCGCCGAGTGCCGCGCGATCTGGTCGGGCGAGCGGCGGGGCTTCGCGGGCGGCATCGGGCCGGCGCTGCCCGCGGCGCCGCCGATCCTGATGGGCGGTCACTCGCCCGCGGCGATCAACCGGGCGGCCCGGGTGGCCGACGGGTGGATCTCCGGCGGCGGCGGGGTCGACATGTTCAAACACGGCGTGGCGGCGTTCCGCGCGGCGTGGGCGGCGGCCGGCCGTACCGGCGAGCCGAAGATCGTGTCGCTGACCTACTACGCGCTGGGCTCGCGGGGCGAGGAGCTGGCGGACCGGTACCTGTCCGACTACTACGGCTTCGCGCCGCCCTACGCGCAGCTGGTGCTGCGCAACGCGGCGGTCGGCGAGGCGAAGCTGCGGTCCACACTGGACTGGCTGGCGGAGATCGGGTGCTCCGAGGTGATCCTGGCGCCGTGCGCCGCCGACGCGGAGCAGCTCAAGGAGCTGCGCGAGGTGGTCGGCAAGTAGGGGTTGTCTCACACCGAGGCCGCCCTCCCAACCAGGGAGGGCGGCCTCTTTTCAGTTGTCTCAAGCGGCGCGGTCCGGGGCCTCGGCGCGCGCCAGGATCGCCGCGCGCAGCGCCTTCTTGTCGACCTTGCCGACGCCGGTGAGCGGGAAGTCCGCCACGATCTCCAGCTGCTGGGGGTGCTTGAACCTCGCCACCCCCCGCTCGGCGAACAGCTCGCGGACGCGCTCGAGCGTCAGCGTCTGTCCGTTGTGGAGCACCACGCACACGCAGACCAGCTCGCCGTACTCCGGGTCGGGCAGCGCGATCGCGGTGGCGCGGCGGACCTGGGGCAGCAGGTCGACGACGGCCTCGACCTCGGGCGCGGAGATCTTCTCGCCGCCGCGGTTGATGAGGTCCTTGACCCGGCCCTCCACCACGAGGTTGCCGGTGGCGTCCCACCGCACGAGGTCGCCGCTGCGGTACCAGCCGTCGGGGGTGAACGCGCGGGCGTTGTGCTCGGGCGCCCGGTAGTAGCCGCGCGGGGTGTACGGGCCGCGGGTGAGCAGCTCGCCGGTGCCGCCGGGCGGCACCTCATCGCCCGCCTCGTCGACGAGCTTGACCTCGTCGGCGGGGCAGATGGGCCGGCCCTGGGTGTGGTTGACGACCGCGGCCGGGTCGGCGGGCCGGGTGTAGTTCAGCAGCCCCTCGGCCATCCCGTACACCTGCTGCAGGGTGGCGCCGAGCGCCGGGCCGATCCGCGCGGCGAACGCGGGGTCGAGCACCGAGCCGCCGACCTGCACCAGCCGCAGCGACGACAGGTCGTGCCCGCTACAGGGCAGGCCACTCGACGCCGCCTCCACCCAGCGCTGCGCGATGGCGGGCACCAGCGAGGTCACCGTGGCCCGCTCCCGCTCGATCAGCGGGAACGCGACCTCGGGCTTGGGCGAGCGCAGCATGACGACCCGGCCGCCGTGAATGAGCGTGGCCAGGATGCCGGGCGAGCCGAGCGGGAAGTTGTGTCCCATCGGCAAAGTCACCAGGTACACGGTGTCCTCGTCGAACCCGCACACCGCGCCGCTCTGCCGGGCGTTGTACTCGTAGTCGTCGTGCGTGCGCGCGATGATCTTCGGCGTGCCCGTCGTGCCGCCGGACAGCAGGAACAGCGCGATCTCGCCGCTGTCCGGCTCGTGGTCGTCGAGCCGGGCCCGCAGCCGCTGCGGGTCCTGCCACCGCTCCAGCAGCGACCGCAGGTCCACAGTGGACTCGGCGTTGTCCTCGCCGGCGCCGTCGCCAAGGACGATGACCCGGCACGGGTCCGGCAGCGAGGCGGCGAGGCCGACGGCCATCGTCCGGTGGTCGAACCGCTGCCACTCGCCGGGCACCACGATCGCCTTGACCTCGGCCAGCTCGGCCAGGTAGCGCAGCTCGTGCTCGCGGTGGGCCAGCAGCGCGAGCACCGGCGCCACGCCGATCCGCTGGCAGGCCAGGAACAGCGCCAGGAACTCCCAGGTGTTCGGCAGCTGCACGAGGATGTTGTCCCCGTCGCGCAGCCCCAGGTCGTGCAGGTGGTCGGCCAGCGCGTCCGCGTGCTCGGCGAGCTCGCGGTAGCGCACGGCGCGGTCACCGTCGACGACCGCGACCCGGTCGCCGTGGCGGTCCGCCCAGGTCCACATCCAGTGGCCGAGCGGGCGGCCGCGCCAGTAGCCCTGCGCGGCGTAGCGCTGCGCGAACTCCGGCGGCCATGGGGTCACCCCGTCACGTGTCACGCCTCTCCTCCTCCAACGCGTCGAACCGGCGGCGGCGCGGGTCAGGCCGCGACCGCGGGCGGCGGCAGCGTCCCCGGGTCGGCGCCCTGGTCGCCCGCGGCGCCATCTGCCTGCCGCTGATCGAGATGGGCCTGCTCGGTGCCCAGCAGCTCGGCCACGAACTCGCTGATCGCCTGCACGGTCGGGCGGTTCCACAGCAGCGTGGCCGGCAGGCTGATCCGGAACCGCCGCTCCAGGCGGGCCCGGATCATCTGCGTCATCACCGAGTCGAAGCCCATCTCGATCAGCGGCCGGCGGGTGTCGAGCTCGTCGACCGCGAGCTTCATCTCCGCCGCCACCTGCCCGGACACCTCGCCGAGCAGGTACTCGCGCAGCTCCTCGTCGCGCAGCCCGGCCCACGGCGCGGCCGACGCGGACTGCGCGGCGGCGGGCTCGTCGGCGGTCAGCTCACTCAGCAGCGGCGGGCGCTTCATGCCGGGCAGCAGCGGGATCGTGCGCAGCACGGCGACGTGCGCGACGTCGTGGCGCTCGGCGTACTCCCACGAGCGGAACGCCTCCGCCGCGGTGATGTCGGCGGTGCCCCGCGCGGACAGCTCCGCGTCGATGGCCTGCGAGGACGTCGACATGCCCAGCCCGCGCCAGGACGTCCAGCCGAGGCTGATCGTGTCCCGGTGCCCGCCCGCGCGCCGGTGCGTGGCGAGCGCGTCGAGCACGGCGTTGCCCGCCGCGTAGCTGGTCTGCCCTGGCAGGCCGAGCAGCAGGCCCGCGGAGGAGAACAGCGCGAAGAAGTCCACGCTGCCGGGCGGGAACAGCTCGTGCAGCACCTGCGCGCCCGCCACCTTGGGCCGCATGACGGCCTGGAGGGACGCCTCGTCGACGTCCGCGGCCATCCGGTTGTCCAGCACCCCGGCCGCGTGCACGACGCCGCGGACCGGCGGCAGCCCCAGGTCGCCGATCGACGCGAGGCGCGCGGCCTGCGCGGGGTCGCCGACGTCCAGCGCGAGCGTGACGACGGTGACGCCGGCCGCCTCCAGCGCGCGGACCGCCTCGACCCGCCGGACCGTGGCGGTATCGGTGACGGTGTCCCACTCGTCGCGCGGCGGCAGCGCGCGGCGGCCTGCCAGCACCAGGCGGCGCGCGCCGCGGCCGGCGAGCCAGCCGGCGACCTCGAGGCCGAGCACGCCCAGCCCGCCGGTGACCAGGTAGGTCCCGCCCGGCCGGCACACCACGGGCCGCGCCGTCGGCGCACCGTCCACGATGGACAGCCGGGCGACCTCGGCGCCGGCCGCGCGCACGGCGATGACGTCGTCGGCCGGCCGGGCGGTGAGTACCTTGCGCAGCACGGAGATCCCGGCCAGCGGGTCGTCGCCGGGCAGGTCGAGGGTGCCGCCCCACACCTCGGGGTACTCGCCGGCCAGCACCCGCCCGACACCCCACAGCGCGGACTCGGCGACCGCTGCGGCCTGCCCGGCCTCGCGCACGCCGCAGGTCACGCACCACAGCTTCGACTGCGTACGCGGCGCCCACGCGGCGAGCGTGCGGGCGGTGCGGGTCACGAGCCAGGTCGCGGCGACCGCGCCCGGCCACGGCTCGTCGGTGCGCGGCGGCGCGACCAGGACGGCGGTCGTGGGGGTGAGCTTCTCCCGCACCCCGGCCAGCTCCTCCGGCTCGGCCACCGCCAGCCAGTCCACACCGGACTCGGCGAGCGCGGCGCCCAGCTCCGCGGCCAGCGCCGCGTCGCCGACGAACACCACGCGCGGCAGCCCGCCGCGGACCCGCTTCGGCAGCTCCAGCGGGCGCCAGTCCACCTTGTGCACGAGCCGCCGCGGGCTGGCCGGGGCGCCGACGTCACCGTCGAGCACGCCGTAGCGCAGCCCGTCCAGCCGCGCCACCACGTCCCCGTCCGGGGTGGCGACCGCGACGTCCACGGTGTCTGCCGAGCCCGGCTGGACGCGCACGCTGATCACCGCGTCGACCGGCGGCCGCCCGCCGATCGCGACGCGGCGGATGTGTGCCGGCATGCGCAGCGTGGCCTGGCCGGCGAACACGACCGAGGCCGCGGACAGCGCGGCGTCCAAAATGGACGCCCACGTCGCGGGCAGCGTGCCGTCGGGGTCGGCGACCACGCGGACGAACAGCTCGTCCGCGCCGCGCCGGATCCGGTTGATCTTCCACGGGAAGCCCATGGCCGCGACGCCGATCGAGGCGAGCCGGTCGGTCACGAACTCGGAGTCCAGCCGCTCGTTGCACCGGTTGCGCAGCTCCGCGACCGGGATCGTGTCCGCGCCGGCCGCCTCGGCGACCGCCGGCACGATGGCCGTCGTGTGGGTCAGCCAGCCGCTGTCGTGGTCGCCCTCGGACTCACCGTCGCGCGCGCTGTCGGGGTCCGGCAGCCGCGAGCACAGCCGCAGGGTGCCGTCCATGGCGACGACCTGCAGCTCGCGGGGCGCGGCCACGGACACCGGCACGCGCAGCGACACGTCGGTGAGCACGTGCCCGGCCGCGGCCGCGAAGAACGTGTTGAGCAGCACCGCGGCCGGGATGATCTCGGTGCCCTGCACCGGGTGGTCGCCGGGGTAGGGCCGGCTCGCCTGGTCGAGCCAGGTCTGCCAGACCCGGACCGTGGACGTGCCGTTCACGGTCAGCCGCGAGCCGAGCAGCGTGTGGCTGTCCACGTCGTGCAGCCGGGTGCGCCGCTCGGTGCCGGCCGGCCGGGCCACCTTGTGCTCGCGGTGCTGCCACGCGATGACCGGCAGCGAGACCAGCCGCCCGCCGGAGCTGCCTGCCGACCAGTCCACCGGCACGCCGTGGCAGTGCAGGGTGGCGAGGTTCGCCAGCAGCGTGGCCTGCTCGGGGCGGTTGCGCCGCAGCGTGTGCGCCACCACCGCGTCGTCGACCCGCTCGGCGGTGAGCACCTCGTTGACCGAGTAGGACACCACCGGGTGCGGCGCGATCTCGACGAACGCGCGGTAGCCGTCGGCGAGCGCGGCGCTCACCGCGGCCGCGAAGCGGACCGGGTTGCGCAGGTTGGCCGCCCAGTACGCGCCGTCGCGGGCGGCGTCGCTGCGCGGGTCGGGCTGGGACGTCGAGTAGACCGGCAGCGCGGGCGGCTCGTTGGACAGCTCGGCCGCGGCCAGCGCGAGGTCCTCGGTCAGCTGGTCCATGTGGTGGCTGTGGAACGCCACGTCGGAGTTGACCCGCTGGACGTGCAGGGCCGGGTCGGCGCCCCACTGCCGGACCACGGTGTCGACGGCGTGCGCGTCGCCGGCGATGACCGTCGAGGCGGGCGCGGCGGAGATGGCCGCGTTCACGCCCTCGTGCGGCTCGAGGCGCCGGGCCACCTCGTCGAACGGCAGGTTCACCATCGCCATGCCGCCCTGCCCGGCGACCTTGCGCAGCAGCGTGGAGCGGCGGCAGATCAGCCGGGCGCCGTCGGCGACGTCGTAGACGCCGGCGACCACGGCCGCGGCGATCTCGCCGACCGAGTGGCCGATCACCGCGGCCGGGCGTAAGCCCCGGGCGTACCAGACCTCGGCGAGCGCCACCTGCATCGCGTAGATCAGCATCTGGATGCGGTCGGTGTCGCGCAGGTCGCCCTCGAGCAGGGCCTTGCGCGGCGAGACGCCCATCTCCTCCAGGCACACCGGTTCCAGCTCGTCGAGCACCCGGCCGAACGCGGGCTCGGTGGCCAGCAGCTCGCGGCCCATGCCGATCCACTGCGAGCCGTGGCCGGAGAACACCCACACCGCGCCCTTCGCGGCGCCGGGCAGCGCGCGGCCGGAGATGAGGGTCCCGGAATCGTCCGTGCCGACCTGGCGCAGCCGCCCGATCAGCTCCTCCTGCCCGGCGGCCACGATCCCGGTGCGGTGGGCCAGGTGCGAGCGGCGGCGGGTCAGCGTGAAGCCGACGTCGGCGAGCTCGGCGTTCGCGGCGCGCAGCCCGTCGGCGGTCAGCCACTCGGCGAGCGCGGCCGCGTAGTCGCGCACGGCGTCGGTCGAGCCGCCGGACAGCGGGTACACGCGCAGCGCGGTGCCGCGGTCCAGCGCGGGGTTCGGCGTCTCCACCAGCGGCGCCTGCTCGAGCACGAGGTGGGCGATGGTGCCGCCGTAGCCGTAGCCGGACACGCCCGCCCGGCGCGGGCCGCCGGTGCTGGGCCACGGGGTCAGGTCGGTGACGACCCGCAGGCCCGACTCGCCCCACGGGATGTCGGGGTTCGGGTCGTCGAAGTTGAGGCTGGGCGGGATGGCCGCGTGCTCGATGGCCAGCACGGCCTTGATCACGCCCGCGATGCCCGACGCCGCCTCGAGGTGGCCGATGTTGGTCTTGACCGAGCCGATCAGGCAGGGCCGGTCGGCCGGGCGGCCGGTGCCGTAGACCGCGGCGATGGCGCCCGCCTCGATCGGGTCGCCCGCGCGGGTGCCGGTGCCGTGCGC
This sequence comes from Actinophytocola sp., assembly GCA_035995025.1. Classification (GTDB taxonomy): domain Bacteria; phylum Actinomycetota; class Actinomycetes; order Mycobacteriales; family Pseudonocardiaceae; genus Actinophytocola. Next base: position 5,770 of record DASYKY010000104.1, on the reverse strand, counting down.
CTCCACGTAGTCCACCGACTCGGGCGCCACGCCGGACTGGCGGCATGCCTGGCGCAGCATGTACTCCTGCGCCTCGCGGCTGGGCGCCATGATCCCGTCGGTCCTGCCGTCCTGTGCGACCGCGCTGCCGCGGACCACCGCGAGCACCCGGTCGCCGTCGCGGCGCGCGTCGGACAGGCGCTTGAGCACGACCATCCCGCAGCCCTCGCCGCGCCCGTAGCCGTCGGCGGACGCGTCGAACGACTTGGACCGCCCGTCCGGGGCGAGCGCGCCAGCGGAGTCCATGACCATGGTCAGCCCGGGCGCGATCATCAGCATGACCCCGCCCGCGACGGCGACCGGCACCTCGCCCGCGCGCAGCGCCTGCGCCGCGAGGTGCAGCGCCACCAGCGACGACGAGCAGGCGGTGTCCACCACCATGCTCGGGCCGCGCAGGTCCAGCGAGTAGGACACCCGGTTGGCCACCGCGCACATCGACGAGCCGATGCCGGTCCACGCCTCGATGCGGGGCAGGTCCTCGAGGAGTCTGCGGCCGTGGTCGTCGGTGTTGACTCCGATGTAGACACCCGCGTCCGTGCCGGCGAGCGCGGCCGGCACGATCCCGGCGTGCTCGAGGGCCTCCCAGCTCACCTCGAGCGCCATGCGCTGCTGCGGGTCCATCAGTGCGGCCTCGCGCGGCGAGATGCCGAAGAACGCCGCGTCGAAGCCGTCCACGTCGGAGACGAAGCCGCCGAGCCGGGTGGTCTTGCGCACCGCCGCGGCGTGCTCGGGATCACCGGCCTCGTAGTGCTCCCAACGGTCCCCCGGCAGCTCGGAGATCGCGTCCACGCCGTCCACGAGGGACTTCCAGAACTCCGCGGGCGAGCTCACCCCGCCGGGGAACCGGCAGCCCATGCCCACGATCGCGATGGTCTCGTCGCCGTCGGGCTGCCGGTCGGCTCCGCTCGAGATTGCCATGCCGAAACTGTGCGCCGGGATTGTCCCGTCGGCATCGGCCTGAGATCCCTGGCCGGCTGGGAACCGCTCAGCGTGTGGCGCGCACCAGCTTCGGCAGCATGAACGCGATCGCGACCTGCCAGATCAGCGTCGGGAACCGGCCGAGCGGGATCAGCAGCGTCGTCGACTCGGTCACGAACGTGAACGTCGACAGCACGCCGAGACCCGCGAACAGCAGGCTCGCCGCGGTGAACCAGCCGGGCAGCAGCCGGGCCCGCAGCGCGACCAGGCTCACCGCGCCCACGAACACGCCGATCGCGGCCACGTGCGCGAAGCCGCCGAGCCCGAAGAACAGGTAGTGCAGCCCGCGCCGCACGGGCGCCGACTCGATCACCGCCGGGTGCGACATCGACCACTGCACCACGGAGTTCAGCGCCAGGAACGTCGCGGCCATGCCGCCGCCGATGACCGCGGTGTAGGTGAGCGTGGCGTACCCCGGCGCCAGCGCGCGCAGCCGCGCCCACAGGGCGGCGACGAACACGCCCAGCGTGAGCGCGGCGGCGAACTGGAAGAACGCGACGAACTGCACGAGCGTGCCGTGGTCGGTGTAGAACGCCTGGATCTTGCCGTCGTCGGCGAACGGCGAGGAGTACACGCTGCCGCCGAAGACGACACCGATGACGAGGCTGACGGCGAAGAACCCGGCGGAGAGGATGGCCGGTGTGACGAGCCCGGAACCGGCGTCCTGATCCGCGGGCCGGCCGGTGCTGACGGAAACTGTTGCGGTCATGTGCGCGGCCTTCCGCGAAGGGATGAATACCAGGTATCAAGTCTAACCGGCCATTTCTCGTGACCAGCTCGAAAAACGTTCCAGTGCCTGGCCGCGGGCCTGCCGCTCTGGTTCAATGTGGTCGTCGGAGACAAATGTCGAGAGCCGAAACGGGGAGCAGAAGATGAGTGAGCAAGAAGTCCTCGATCTCGTGCAGCGCTGGGCCGCGGCCGAGCTGGGCGAGGACGCCGACGGCCTGGGCGAGCTGCTCGCCGCGGACTTCACCGGGATCGGGCCGCTCGGCTTCGTGCTGACCAGCCAGCAGTGGGCGGGCCGCTACCGCGGCGGCCAGCTGAAGAACACCGCGTTCGAGGTCAACGAGCCGCAGGTGCGGCTGTACGGGGACACCGCGGTCGTGGTCGGCGTGCAGAAGCAGGAGACGTCGTTCCAGGGCCACGACACGGGCGGTGAGTTCCGGCTGACGCTGGTCGCCGCGAAGCAGGACGGCCGCTGGGTGGTCGCCAACGTGCAGCTTTCCGGCCCGCTCGGCCCGCCGCCCTCGATGCCGCCGAACTTCAAGAAGAACTGAACACGGCACGAACACGCCACGAAATGCCGCGTCCGGGACCGGGTCCCGGCCGCGGCATTTGTTTTTCGCGGTTTCTCAGTATGCGATCTCGACAGTGGCGCGGAATGTCTCGGAATCGAAGATGTGCGTCACCATGAAATGCGCGACGTCGGCGCGCGAGATCGACCAGCAGCCGCGCAGTTTCTCGTTGCGGGCGGTCCGGTAGGTGCCGGTGACGTCCGCCTTGGTCAGCCGCGCCGCCCGCACCAGCGTCCAGTCCACGTCGCTGTCCCGGATCCGCTGCTCCATCAGCGCCATGTCCGCGTACGGCTTGCGCAGGATGTTGTGCAGCAGGAGCCTCGCGAGCGCCCACTCGGTGACCCGCCGCGGGCTCGGGACCTCCAGCGAGGACGTGGACACGACCAGCAGCCGCCCGGTGCCCTCGGTCCGCATGGCGTCGAGGATGTTCGCGGTGCCCTGCGAGTAGACGGTGGTGGCGTACCGGTGCATGCCGATGCCCAGCGCGGAGATCACCACGTCCGCGCCGGCCACCGCCCGCGCGACCGCGTCCGGGTCCAGCACGTCGCCCTCGACGACGTCGACCCGCCCGGCGACGCCCGCCAGCGCCGCGGCGTCGCGGGCCAGCGCGGTCACCTTGTCACCGGCGGCCAGCGCCTGCTCGATCACGGCACGCCCGGTACCCCCGGTCGCCCCAAACACGCCCAACCGCACAGCTTCCTCCTCCACTACCCCCACCCCGCGAGTCCAACACTCCGAACCCGCGAGTCCAACACTCCGGACCCGCGAGTCCAACATCGCGGGCCGCGCGAATGTCGGACTCGGCGGTCGCGAGCGTTGGACTCGCGGGTCGCGAAGGTTGGACTCGCGAGGTCAGGCGGCCTGCTGACCGGTTGCGGCTCCCTGGACGGCCGCGACCAGGTCGGCGCGGCTCGCCCCGGGCAGCTGCGGCGGCGGACCGCCCGCCAGCGCCCGGCCGACCCGCTCCTTGATCTCGTCGTTGGCGTACAGCTCCGCGGGCGGCACGAGCGACATCATCACCTGCGCCACCCGGCGCCAGATCACGGCGTCCTTCGTGGACGCCGCGACGACGATGCCGAAGTTGAGCACGCCCGGCGGCGGCAGCTGCGGCCGCTCGCCCGCGACGGTCGCCGCCCACAGCCCCGCCCGGCCGCGGTCGTTGGCGATCGACTCGCCCAACCACGGCCCGAGCAGCGCCTTGCTCGCCCCGGCGAACCGGGCCGCCTGCACCCGGTCCACCGACGGGTGGTCCGCGAGCAGGTCGACCAGCTCGTACACGTGCGCCAGCGCGAGCGACACGCCCCGGCCGTACGCCGGGTTCGTGGTGCACACCGAGTCACCGAGGCCGTAGAACCCGACCGGCAGGTCGCCCGCGGGGTCGGCCAGCCGCGAGCTGTTGTCCAGCCCGCCCATCGCGTACACCGGGGAGATCGGCTCGGAGTTGCCGGGCGCGACCCAGCCGGCGAGCAAGGGGGTCGCCCTGATCGCGGCGGTGAACGCCTCTTCGGTGCGCAGTGCCTTCATCTCCTTGTCGTCCGGCAGGACGCCGAGGGAGATGGAGAACGTGTCCCCGTCGCCGAGGAACAGGACCGCCGTGTAGCTGTCCCACAGCCCGCCCGCGCCGAACCCGCGGTTGAGCGGGCCGGGCGGCGCCGGGGTGAGGCGGCGGTAGTACCGGGTGTAGTAGGTGATCCGGCAGCTCTCGCTGGTCTGCTCGGGCACCGGCAGCCCGGCCGCGCCGAGCCACTGCGCGGCGGCGGTCTTGCGGCCGCTGGCGTCGAGCACCAGGTCGGCGGTCAGCTCCGTGCCGTCGTCGAGGCGCACGCCGGTGACCCGGTCGCCCTCGGTCACCAGACCGCGCACGGTGGCGCCGGTGCGGACCGACACGCCCGCGCGGGACAGCGCGCGGTCGCGCAGCACCCACTCGAACACCGACCGGCGCACGGTCAGCATGTTCAGCTCGTCGTCCGCGGGCTCCCGCTCGAAGTCACCCAGCATCGGCGGCGGGAAGTCGGCCAGGTTGACCTTCCCCGCACCGGCGTCGACGAGCGCGTCGTACACGTCGGGCAGCCGGTCGTGCAGCAGGTTCACCCCGCGCGAGCCGAACGCGTGCGAGTGCGCGGCCTGCGGCACGGTCGGCCGCGCCCAGCCGTCCGCGGCCTCGTCCAGAGTGGACGGCGGGGTGGCGGACTCGCGCTCGAGCAACAGCACCTCGTGGCCCGCGTCGGCCAGCGCGGCCGCGGCGGCGAGGCCGGTGACGCTCGCGCCAACAGCGATGATCTTCATGCGGCTCACGCGTTCCAGAACTCGTCGATGGCGTACACGTCGTTCGGGTAGGTCCAGAACTCCTTGATCTTCCCGTCGACGATGCGGGCGACGTTGATGAACGGCATCTCCAGCACCCGGCCCTTGCGCTCGTAGCGGGTGTGCAGGATCGCGAACGCGTGCCCGTCGCTCGCGCCGATCTCCGTGACCTCCATGTGCAGGTTGCCGTTCGTCAGCTCCCACATCTTGTTGGCGAAGGCGGTGGAGTCCTCGATGCCGACGTGCTCACCGGACAGCGGGTTGCGGCCGGGGTAGTGGTGCACGGAGTCCTCGTGCCAGTACGTGCCCGCGGTCTCGACGTCGCCGCTGCCGAAGGCGGCGTACACCTTCTCCATGAGCTCGACGTTCGGGTGATCGACCATTGTCTGCGCCTTTCGGGTCGGGGCCTGTCCGGGTCAGGAGGCCTTGCTGAGCGACGTGGGCAGCGTCGAGCGGACCGCGTCGACGATCTTTTCCGCGCTGGGCGCGAAGGCGTCCTCGAGCACCGGGCTGAACGGCACCGGCGCGTGCGGGCCGGTGACCGTGCGCACGGCCGCGGACAGGGCGGCGAAGCGGTTCTCCGCGACGGAACCGGCGATGTCCGTGGCGATGGAGCAGCGCGGGCTCGACTCGTCGACCACGACGAGCCTGCTGGTCTTCTCCACGCTCGCGTAGACCGTGTCGAAGTCGAACGGGGACAGCGTGCGCGGGTCCACGACCTCGCACTCGACGCCCTCGGCGGCCAGCTGCTCCGCGGCGGACAGCGCCTCGCCGACCATCCGTCCTATCGCGACGATCGTGACGTCGCCGCCCTCGCGGGCGATCTTCGCCTCGCCCAGCGGGATCGTGTACCGGTCCTCGGGCACGACGCCGCGGCTGCCGAAGTAGAGCATCTTGTGCTCGAAGAAGATCACCGGGTCGTCGTCCTGGATGGACGCGGCGAGCAGGCCCTTGGCGTCCACCGGGTTCGACGGCGCGACGACCTTGAGCCCGGGAATGTGCGCGAACAGCGAGTACAGCGACTGGGAGTGCTGCGCGCCGCGGCGCATCCCGGTGCCCCACATGGCCCGCAGCACCAGCGGCACCTTCGCCTTGCCGCCGACCATGTAGCGCAGCTTCGCGGCCTGGTTGAGGATCTGGTCGAAGCAGACGCC
>DASYKY010000103.1:0-44755 GCA_035995025.1 Actinophytocola sp. | reverse complement strand
CGCCAGGTGCTGTCGCTGCTCGCGGTCCAGGCCAACGCGTTCACCCGGGTCGACCAGCTCGTCGAGGAGCTGTGGGAGGTGAACCCGCCGCAGAGCGCGCTCACCACCGTGCAGACCTACATCTACCAGCTGCGCAAGCTGCTGAAGCTGGACGACAGGCCGTCGGCCGGGGACACCGAGCTGACACTGCTGAGCCACCCGGGCGGCTACATCCTCCAGCTGCCCGATGCCGATGACATCGACGCGAACCGCTTCGAGCAGCTCGCCCGCCGCGGCCGCCAGGAGCTGCTGGGCCAGCGGGTCGAGGCGGCCGCGGAGACCTTCCGCGACGCGCTCGGCTTATGGCGGGGCGGTTTCCTCGAGGACGTCTCGACCGGCCCCCTGCTGTACTCGCACGCCACCCGGCTCGACGAGCTGCGCCGCACGGTGCTCGCGCTGCGCATCGAGGCCGACCTGCAGCTCGGCCGCCACCAGGAGATCATCGGCGAGCTGACCAGCCTGGTCAGCGCCGAGCCGACCCGCGAGGACCTGTCGGCGAAGCTCATGATCGCGCTGTACCGCAGCGGCCGGCGCGCGGACGCGCTCGGCGTGTACCAGCGGATCCGCGGCGCGCTGGTCGACGAGCTCGGCCTGGACCCGGCCGCCGAGCTGCAGCGGCTGCACCAGCTGATGCTCGAGGCCGACCCGGAGCTGGACCTGCCCGGCGCGCCGGGCTCGCCGGAGAACCTGCCGCGGCAGCGCACCCAGACCGTCCAGATCGGACAGCCGGCGCCCGCGCAGCTGCCCGCGGAGATCCCCGACTTCGTCGGCCGCCACCCCGAGATCGACCGCTTCACCCGGCTGCTCACCGGCCCGGACGTGCAGGGCCTGCGCGTGATCAACGTCGTCGGCCGGCCGGGCATCGGCAAGAGCGCGTTCGTCGCCAAGGCGGCGCGCGGGGTGCGCGAGTACTTCCCCGACGGTCAGCTCCACGTCGACCTGACCACCGAGGACGGCGCGTCCATGGCCACCCGCCAGGTGCTGTGCAGCATGCTCAAGGCGCTCGGCGCGGACGAGGCGGCCGTGCCGAACAGCCTGGCCGAGGCGGCGATGATGTTCCGCAGCTGGACCGCGGACCGGCGGCTGCTGGTGGTGCTGGACAAGGTCCGCTCCGGCGACTCGCTGCGCCACCTGTTCCCGAGCGGCTCGGGCTGCGCGCTGGTGGTCGTCAGCCGCACGCCGATCGACGCGCTGCCCGGCGCGGTGCGGCTGCGCCTGCCGGTGCTGAGCATCGCGGACGCGACGCGGCTGCTCGCCGAGACCGTGGGCGAGAACCGGGTGAGCCAGGAGCTGGACGCCGCCGAGAAGCTCGCTGAGCTGGCCGACCGGCTGCCGCTGGCGCTGCGGGCGATCGGCGCGAAGCTCGCCGGGCGGCCCAGCTGGCACCTGTCGCGGATGGTGGCCCGGATGACCGACGAGCCGAACCGGATGAACGAGCTGAGCTACGGCGGGTTCGACGTGTTCGGCAGGCTGGCCGAGGCGTACCAGGTGCTCTCCGCGCGGCAGCGCTGGGTGTTCCGCCGGCTGGCGGCCGCGGACGAGCCGCAGACCACGGCCGAGATCGCCGAGCGGGTCAGCATGAGCCCCGCCGCCGCGCAGGCGGTGCTGGACGAGCTGATCGACGCCGACCTGGTGGAGGAGCTCGACGCCAACGATCCGCCGCAGCGCCACCAGGTGCCCGCGCTGATCCGCCTCGTGGCGCTGTCCGGCGTGCTCGGCAGCACCTGGTGGCGCAACACCACGGGCCAGCCAGGCTGACCCCGCGAGTCCAACACTCCAGTCCCGCGAGTCCAACACTCCGCGCAGGCGAGTCCAACGTTCCAGTCCCGCGAGTCCAACGCTCCGCGCAGGCGAGTCCAGCACCCCGGCCTCGCGAGTCCAACGCTCCAACCTGGCGAGTCCAGCGGCCCGCGGCCCGCCCGGCGCGGGCCGGGCGCCGAGCCTGCGCGAGCCGAACGTTGGACTCGCTCGGGCCGAACGTTGGACTCGCGGGGCCGAACGTTGGACTCGCGGGGCCTGGGTGTTGGACTCGCGGGGGCTGGGCGTTGGACTCGCGGGGGTGGGGTGGGCTCCAGCGAGCCTTGAGTGCGGCGCGAAAGCGCGTTCTTACGGTTGCCGCAGCGGCCACCGACGGTCGGCCGGCAGGGGGCAGGCGGGGGCGGGCACGGAGAAGAGGAACCGCTGTGCAGTCCGAGAGCTGGGAGCCAGACGGGTGGCCGGACGCCGCCGTGGGCGACACCGGCTCGGACATCTCCGTGCTGGCCGGCGCCACGTCCGGCCGCGGCGAGCTGCGCCTCGGCGCGCGGGTGTTCCCGCTGCGGCGCTGGATGGCCCGCCGGCACGCGGTGGTCGGCGCCGAGGTCGCGGTCACCGCGCGGCTGCTCGACCAGCTGCCGGTGAGCCCGACCGTCGTGATCGTGGTCGCGCCGGACGTCGCCGTGGGCACCGTCGTGGACGAGCTGCTGCCTGCCGCGCACGGGATGCTGCCCGCGCACCACCGGGCGGCGGGCCCGCTCACCCTGGGGCTCGCGAGCCCGGACCCGGTGCGGGCCGGCACGGCGGGCACGCTCGCCATGTACAACCAGCACCTCGACGCGCTGCCCGAGGCGATCGTCGAGTGCGTCGCCGCCGCCCGCCGCTGCGGCCTGGTCACCGCGCACGGGAACACCGTCCTGCTGCTGCAGCCGTTCGTCCCGGTCAGCGCGTCCGCCGTGGTGGCCGCGAGCCCGGCGCGCGACGTGCCGGTGCGGGTCGACGGCCGGTGGGGGCTGACCGAGGCCAGCTCCCCGGCGGACACCTTCGAGATCTCCGCCGACGGCGCCACGGTCCGCGAGGACCTGGCGTGGAAGCCGCACGCGAACGTCGTCGCGCACGGCGGCACCCGGTCGGTGAGCCTGCCGGTGAGCTGGCGCAGCCGCTACTCCCTCGACCGCGCCACGGTCCGCAGGCTGGCCGCGCTGTCCCGCAACGCCGCGGTCACCGCGGGCCGCCCGCTGACCCTGGACGTCGCGCTGGGCAGGCGCGCGCCGGTGGTGCTGCGCTGCCGCCCGACAAGGGCCTGACGTCCCACTCGAATGGGCACTGCTCCCTCTTCGAGGTGACTTCCAGCCCTGCCGCCAATGCTGGGTGCGAGTCCAGACACTCAGGACAGTGGTCGGAGGTCACCATGCCCCGCGCACTCACCGTGGCACAACGGCGCGCGAGAACACCGCACACCGATCGGGCCGCGGAATGCTCGACCGGACGGTGCGAGCACTACCAGGAGATGGTGCGGCTGCGCCGGAACCTGCACGACGGGCTCGGTCCCGGGCTCGCCGGGATCATGCTGCGCGCCGAGGTCCTCACCGACCTCATGACCGCCAACCGGGGCGCCGCCGAGGAGATGCTGCGCGAGCTGCGCCACGAGGCCGCCGCGTTCATGTCGGAGTTCCGCCGCGTGCTCGCCGACCAGAGCCCCGCCGAGCTCGACGGGCACCGGCTCGGGGACGCGCTGCGCACGCTGGCCCGGCGGATGAGCCGGGCCACCGGCGAGACGCTCGACATCCGCATCGACGTGGACGCCGACGCCGACGAGGTCGACCGGGCGACCCAGGTGGCCGCGTTCTGGATCGCCAAGGAGGCGCTGACCAACGTCGTCAAGCACGCCCACGCGCACACCTGCGAGGTGCGCGTGTGGAGCGACGGCGGCCTGCGGTTATCCATTGTGGACGACGGGATCGGCGGGGCGGGCCTGCGCCGCCGCGGCGTCGGCCTCACCTCCATGGGCAGCCGGGCGGCCGAGCTGGGTGGCTGGTGCGAGGTCGGCGACGCCACCGCGGCGGGCGCCGGCGTCGCGGTCACCGCGCACCTGCCGGCCGAGCCCGCCGTGCCCGCGCAGTCGCGAGCGGAACGGTAGGCCCGCCATGACCGCCAACCTGGAGCTCGGCCAGCGCACCGAGACGACCAAGGTCCTCATCGCCGACGACCACCCCGTGTACCTGTCCGGGCTGCGGATGCTGCTCGACCTGATCGGCACGGTCGAGGTCGTGGGCGAGGCCCGCACGGGCAAGGAGGCGCTGTCGGAGATCTACCGGCTGCGCCCGCACCTGGTGCTGATGGACGTGAACATGCCCGGCACCAGCGGCATCGAGGTGACCCGCACGATCGCCACCCGCTGCCCGGAGACCTCGGTGATCATGCTCAGCATGCTCGAGGACCGGGACACGTTCCTCGCCGCGATCCGCGCGGGCGCGCGCGGCTATCTGGTCAAGGGCGCGAGCACCGAGGACATCGGGCAGGCGATCGGCACCGTGCGCCGCGGCGGCGTGGTGTTCGGCCCGGAGGTGTCGGCCTGGGCGCTGGACTACCTCAACAAGCCGCGCGAGTCGAGCAAGCCGTTCCCCGAGCTGACCGACCGCGAGCGCGCGGTGCTCGAGCTGGTCGCCGACGGTCTCGGCAACGCCACGATCGCCCGGCGGCTCGGGCTGTCCATCAAGACGGTGCGCAACTACCTGTCGCGGATCTTCGCGAAGCTGCAGATCGCCGACCGCACCGAAGCCGCCGTCCAGGCCCGCCGGGCCGGACTGGGCCACTGACGAAGGCACTGACGAAGGCACTGACGAAGGCACTGAAGAGACGCTGACCGTCCACACGGGAGTGATGAGGAGTATCGATGTCCGACCACACCGCCGCGGCGGGACAACCCGCCGGCCTGTCCCGGTGGCAGTTCCGCACGGTGCTGACCGTGCTGCTGACCGGGCAGCTGCTGTCCGCGCTCGACCAGACCCTGGTCGGCACCGCGCTGCCCACGATGGTGGGTGAGTTCGGGCACCTGGACAGCTTCGCGCTCGTCGTCACCTCCTACCTGCTCGCCTCGACCGCGTCGATGGCGCTGTACGGCAAGCTCGCCGACCTGTACGGCCCCAAGCGCGTCTACATGACGGCGATCGGCATCTTCACCGCCGGCTCGCTGCTCGTCGGGCTGGCGCAGGACATGACGCAGCTGGTGATCTGCCGTGCCCTGCAGGGCATCGGGGCCGGTGGCCTGGTGGTCATCGCGTTCACGATCGCCGCCTCGGTCGTGCCGCCGCGCCAGCTCGGCCGCGTGCAGGGGCTGGTCGGCGCGATGTACGCGCTGGCCTCGCTGTTCGGCCCGCTGGCCGGCGGCGCGCTCACCGAGTTCGTGTCGTGGCGCTGGTGCTTCCTCATCAACGTGCCGATCGGCGTGGCGGGCGTGCTCGTGCTCGGCACGATGCTGAAGCTGCCCGTGACCCGGCGCGAGGCGTCCGTCGACTACCTCGGCGCGATCCTGCTGGTCGCCGCGGTGTCCACACTGGTACTGATCACCATCTGGGGCGGCAGCCGCTACCCGTGGGGCTCGGCCCCGATCCTCGGCCTGGTCGCCGGCACCGTCGTGCTCGTGGTGGCGCTGCTCCTGCGTGAGCGGCGGGCGGCGGAGCCGATCATCCCGCTGTCGCTGTTCGGAAAGCCCGAGATCAGCCTGGCGCTCGTGATCACGTTCCTCATCGGCGTTGCCACGATCGGCGCGTACTTCTTCGTGCCGATCTACCTGCAGGTGGTGCGCGGCAACGACCCGACGACGGCGGGCCTGAACATCGTGCCGCTGATGATTGCCGTGATGATCGGGTCCGGCGCGAGCGGCTGGCTGATCGCCGCGGTGCTGGGCCGGATGAAGGTCATCGTGGTCGGCGGCGTGGGCATCATGACTCTCGGGCTGTACCTGTTCTCGCTGCTGGACGCGGACACGCCGGCCTGGCAGCTGTGGTGCTACCTCGCGGTCATGGGCGTCGGCATGGGCATGGTGATCTCGAAGCTGATCGTCACCGTGCAGAACAGCGTGAGCGGCCGGGACATCGGCACGATCACCGCGCAGGCGAACTTCTTCCGGGTCATCGGGTCGGCCATCGGCACCGCCGTGTTCGGCGCGGTGCTGACCGCGCAGCTGGCGTCGGCGTCGAGCGGGCTCTCCGCCTCCGCGCTCGACGCGCTGCCGGACGGGTCGGCCGTGCTGTACCAGGACCCGGCCGCCATCCACGCGCTCGCCGACACCGCGCCCGCCGCCTACGCGCAGGTCGTGGCGATGTTCGCGGACTCCATGCGGACGGTGTTCCTGGTGGCGCTGCCGCTGATGGTGCTGGCGTTCGTCCTGTGCTGGTTCCTGCCGAACACCAAGCTGCGCGACGGCGACCGCGGACACGGCCACGGTGGCCACGGCGCTCCGGAAGCCGCCGAGGAGCAGGCGGCCGTGGCGGCCGCCGGGACAACGGACTGACAACCGACTGACGGAGTAAGAGTGAAGGAGCTGATCATGACGTCCACTCAGGCCGGTACCCGCGCCGCCGGCGCGCTCGGTGGCCTGGTCGCCGGACTCGGGTTCTTCGGTGGCATCGCGGCGACGAAGGCCACCGAACGATCGGAGTACCCGCGCCCCGGCACCCCGCCGGAGGAGCTGCAGAAGTACTTCACCGAGTCGAGCACCGCGGCGCGTCTTTCCGTCGCCGGGCACGCCGTGTCCACGACGGGGCTCGCCCGGTTCACCGGCGCGGTCGCGAAGCTGGCCAAGCGGTCCGGCAAGGGGTCGGGCGCGCTGCGGGCGGCCGCACTGACCGGCGGCACCTTCGCGGTGGCGACCCAGGTGCTGTCGGCGTCCTCGACGCTGCTGCTGACGAGCAAGGACAACCACCTGCAGACGACCAAGGACCTGCGCGAGGTGTCCTACCACCTCGGCGGGCACCTGCACGGCGTCGGCTTCGGCCTGCTGACCGGCGCGCTGGGCCTGGCCGGGCTGCGGACAGGAGAGCTGCCCAAGCCGATCGCGATCGCGTCGCTGGTCGCCGCGCCGCTCGGCATCCTCGGCCCGCTGACGCTGCTGAAGAAGCAGACGATGATCGCGCTGCCCATCGGGCACCTGCTCTCGCTGCTCGTCAGCGGCGCGGCCGGCGTGGCGCTCGCCCGCAAGCCCCGCGCGATCAGCGCGCCGGCCAACTGACCACCGCGCCAACTGACCACAAGGAGGAAAGCCATGAGGGTGACGGTGTTCGGCGCGACCGGCGGTACCGGCCGGCAGGTCGTCGAGGCGGCACTGGCGGCGGGCCACAAGGTCACCGCGGTGGCCAGGAACCCGGAGGCCGTGGACGCCGCCCGGGACGGCCTGACGGTCGTGCGGGGTGACGTGTTCGACGCGGAGTCGGTGGCCGCGGCGATCTCCGGCAGCGACGCGGTCGTGTCGGTGCTGGGCGTGGCCGACCGCAAGCAGCTGACGACGGTGTACTCGCAGGGCGTGGCCAACATGCTGGCCGCGATGACCGAGGGCGGGCCGCGGCGCATCATCGCGCTGTCCGCCGACGGCGTCGAGCCCAACCCGAACGTCAACATCGGCCAGCGGCTGGTGATGGCGCTCGTGGTGGCTCGGATGTTCAAACACCAGTACCGGGATATGCTCGAGATGGAGCGGGTCCTGGCCGACAGCGGGCTGGACTGGACCGCGGTCCGGCCGCCGCGGCTGTCGGACGGGGAGCACACCGGGGGGTACCGGACCGACAGCGAGCCGTTGAAGGACTCGTCGACGATCTCGCGTGCGGACCTGGCGGACTTCATCGTGTCGCGGCTCGAGGACGCGGAAACGCACCGGAAGGTCGTCTGGGTGTCCAACTGAGACGGACACCCGCGGCACCAGCGGGGATCAGCGGAGGGATCACGGGATGCGGGTCAGTATCAGTGTCAGCAACTACACCTGGCCGGGCGGGCCGCCGGCGATGCGCGAGCACCTTGGCGCGCTCGTCACGGCCGCGGACGCGGCCGGGGTGAACACGATCTGGTTGCCCGACCACGTGATCCAGGCCGACCCGCGGCTGAGTCCCGAAGCCGAGATGCTGGAGACCTACACGACGCTGGGGTTCATCGCGGCGCGCACCGAGCGGGTTCGCCTCGGCTCGATGGTGACCCCGGTGTCGTACCGGTCGCCGTCGGTCCTGGTGAAGGCGGTGACTACGCTCGACGTGCTCACCGGCGGCCGGGCCTGGTTCGGCGTCGGCGCGGGCTACAGCGAGGGCGAGGCCCGCGACATGGGCCTGGAGTTCCCCGCGACGAGCGAGCGGTTCGAGCGGCTGTCGGAGACGTTGAAGATCGCGTTCCAGATGTGGTCCGGTGACACGTCGTCGTTCGAGGGCACGCACTACCAGCTGGCCAAGCCCATCAACAGCCCCGCGTCGCTGAGCCGGCCGCACCCGCCGGTGCTGATCGGCGGGACGGGCGAGAAGAAGACGCTGCGGCTGGTCGCGCGGTACGCCGACGCGTGCAACCTGTCGGACATGCCCGACCAGGGCGCCACCATCCGGCGCAAGCTGGAGGTCCTCGAGGGGCACTGCACGGACGTGGGCCGCCCGTTCGCGGACATCGAGAAGACCGCGAGCACGATGTTCTTCGACGGCGAGACGGCGGAGAAGTTCGCCGAGCGCGCCGCGGTGCTGCGCGGCTACGGCGTGGAGCACGTCGTGCTGTTCCACTCCTGGACCGTCGAGTCGCTCGAGGCGCTGGGCAAGCTCATCGAGGCGGCCGCCGAGGTCTGAGGCAGGTCTGAGGCAGGTCTGAGGCGCGGTCTGAGGCGCCACAACGGGGAACGCCGGCACCGCGGTCGCGGTGCCGGCGTTCTCTTGTGCGGGCCTTACAGGCCGAACATGCGGGCCGTCGTCACGTTCTTGACGAACAGCATGGCGTCGAAGCCGGTCCCCCGCCACGGGTCGATCAGCTGCTTGTACTCGGTGTCGTTGGCCGGTACGTACGGCGCGGCGACCAGCCGGATCTTGGCCGGTCCGTTGAGCCATTCGCGCACCGCGGGCGACACCGGGCCGCAGTCGGTGAGGTCGAGCAGGTAGTTCTCGTGGCGCGCCTGGTTGAGCGTGTAGTCGATGAACGACGGGTCCGGCGCGGGGATGTCGGTGACCGTCGGTCCGGTCTGCCACCCGACGAAGATCTGACCCTGGCCGAACGCGGAGCCGATGCCGACGTAGTCGTCACCGAAGTCGCGGCGGAAGTAGTGACCGGTCAGCACCCGCGTGCGGTTCATGTCGAACGGCGGGATCGAGATCACCATGTTCGGGTTCGCCGCGATGTGGCCGTTGTGCGCGAGGTAGACGATCTTGTTGGGCACCCGCTTGTGCCACCGGTTGATGGTCTCGGAGATGTAGTACTCGCGGACGTCGGCGAGCGTGCCCTTCCACGAGTTGAAGTCGTAGAACCCGAGGATGTTCTGCGCGTCCTGGATCGCGTCCAGGTACGCCACCTCGGACGGGGCGTCCGGCAGGCTCTGCACGATCTCGAACATGGCCTTGCCGTGCGCGACGATCGAGTCCCGCCAGTCCTCGGTCTTCTCCGGGTCGACGTACCAGAGCACGGTCTCCTGCGCGCCGCCGTGCATGCGCAGCGGGTCCAGGTGCTCGTTCAGCTCGGCCAGCCGCTCCGGGGCGACGTCGGTGACGTACTGGGTGACCCGCTCGTAGAGGAACTCGCGCACCTCCAGGGAGTCCGAGCCGAGGAAGCGGACCCGGTCGTGCGCCGGGCGGTGCGCGTTGAACTCGGACAGCCAGCGCACGACGTCCACGAAGGCCTCGTGGCGGACCATGGGGAACGCACCCAGGACGAGGTCGTGCGCGGCCTGCCGGTCGCCGCCGCCGGTGGCCACGTAGCGGTCGATCTCCACCCCGCTGCCCCAGCTCTCCTCCCAGGCGACGGTGCGGAAACCCATGTGTTCCACCAGGAACCGGATGACCCGCAGGTGCAGCGTGGTGATGTTGTGCGTGCCGTGCGCGTCGTAGCCGACGCCGACGAGCCGCGCGTTGCCGACGATGCGGCGCAGCGGCGCGAGGTCGTACAGCGGCCCCTCCGGCTCGAGGGTGCGCAACGGCGACGCGCGCCGGTTGAGCCAGGACACCACGTCGTCCGACCTGGGTGCCGCCTGCGCGGCCGCGCTCCCGATCAACCCGCTGCTGGTGCTCGCCACGACACCGGTGGCCGCCGCCGCGGCCGCCACGCCGACGAACCGCCGGCGAGTCAGCTCGGTGGGTGCCTTCCGCGATGCCGGTTCGGGACTGTTCATCAGTGAACCACCATTCGTCGCATTGCTCATACGGATGCCCAAACATGGTGCTGGACACCGCTGAAGACTCACTGAATGCGGAAGCAATTCAAGAAATGCCCGATTCGCCCGCGAACAGCATTTCCAGCACGAATTTCCGTCACCGTCCGGACCGAGGTAGTTGCGACGAAAATCACTCATTTACACCGATTTATCCGAATCACGAGCGCACCGCGAGTCGAAACGGTCACACGCTGTCACGCAGGCGGTCGCAAACTAGCCCGTTAGCATCAACTTTCCCAGAAAATCAGGGACTCGAGTCCTCCTCGTGTGGGTCACGAGCGGCCACATAATTCTTCAAACCCTCTCGAGGAGGTCCGCTTTTATGTCAACCACACAAGATCCGCCGCGCGCCAGGAAAGGTGCGGGAAGTCGTTTAGGGAAAATATACGCCGACCCGCAGGTCGGGTTCGCGTGGTTACGATTACTGAGTGCCCTGTTCGTCGTGCTGGACCACAGCATCTGGCTGCCGGACCCCATGCACCCGTTGCTCGTCCTGAACATTCCGGTCGGCGACTACGCGCTGCTGGTGTTCTTCGCGCTCAGCGGCTACCAGATTCACGACAGCTGGGAGCGCGACCCGTCGTGGTGGCGGTTCGGCGCGCGCCGCATCCTGCGGATCGTGCCGCCGCTCGCCGTGGTGCTGGTGGTCACGGCGTTCGTCATCGGCCCGATCTTCACCACCCTGCCGACGGGCGAGTACCTGTCGAACGGGCAGACCTGGGCGTACCTGTCGATGGTCGTGCCGTTCTTCCTGCGCGGGCCGCTGCCGGGCGTGTTCGAGTCCAACCCGCACAACCTGTCGGTGAACCCGTCGCTGTGGACGCTGCCGATGGAGGTCTTCGGCTACGGCATCGTGCTGCTGCTCGGCATCGCCATCGCGATCGGCCTGCACAAGGTCGTCCTACCAGTCGTGCTGGGCGGCCTGCTGGTGGTCCAGGGCGTCTACGACGCGACGCTCGGGGAGTACGACTCCGGCGGCTTCCTTGGCGTCATGCCGATGGCGCTGCTGGTCAAGTTCATGATCGCATTCATGGCAGGCGCCGTGCTGCACGCCTACCGGCACAAGATCGCCTTCCGGCCGCGGTACGCGCTCGCGCTGTTCGTGGCGTGGCTGGTGATCCACGAGGTGTTCATGCCGGACGCGGCCGCGGTGCCCGGTGGCACGGCGGGCAGCGACGGCTCGATCTTCCGGCTGGTCACGCTCGACCACTGGCTGCTCGCGCTCGGCATGGCCTACGGCATGATCGTGCTCGGCCGGCACTGGCCCAGGCGGCTGGAGAAGAGCGGCCGGTGGGTCTACGGCAGCTACGGCGCCTACATCTGGGCCGCACCGCTGCAGCAGATGCTCATCGCGCTCGGCGTCACCAACGGCTGGGTGCTGCTGGTCGTCACCGTGCCCACCGCGTACGTGGTGGGCCTGGCGTCCTGGCACTTCGTCGAGATGCCGACGCAGAAGCTGCGCCGCTACCTCCGCGCCCGCCAGCTGCCGATGACGACCCCGGCTCCCGAACCGACCCCACCCGCACCGCAGCAGGCCCTAACAGCCGAGGCGGCGCCCTAACCCCGCGAGTCCAACGCTCCCAACCTGCGAGTCCAACGTTGCGGCCATGCCCGCAACGTTGGACTCGCGCGTGCTGAGTGTTGGACTCGCGGGTGCTGGGTGTTGGACTCGCGGGGGGTGGGAGGGCAGGGGGAAGGGCCGCGCCTGCCGGGGCGGGCGCGGCCCTTGGGGGGCTTTGGGGAGTCAGATCATGATCTTGCCGCCGGCGATGTCCGTGGTCTGGCCGGTGATCCAGGACGAGGCGTCCGAGGCCAGGAACAGCGCGGCGTTGGCGCAGTCCGCCGGGGTGCCCCAGCGGCCGAGCACGAACTGCTCCTTGACGACCTGGTCGCGGATGTGCGCGGGGATGCGCGCCTCCTGCTTCTTCGTCAGGATCGCCGACGGGGCGAGCGCGTTCACCCGCACGTTGAACTTGCCGACGTCCTGCGCGACGCGGCGGGTCAGCTGCAGGATCGCGGCCTTCGACGCCGCGTACGCGTAGGAGGACCAGCCGGGCAGCCGGCCCGCGGCCGACGACATGGTGATGATCGAGCCGGCGCCGCGCTCGGACATGCCCGGCACGAACGCCTTGAGCGTGAGGAACGTGCCGGTGAGGTTGCCGTCGATGACCGTGCGGAAGTCCTCCTCGGTCACCTGGTCCATCGTGGACGGACCGGGCTCGAAGCCGGCGAACGCGCACAGCACGTCGACCGGGCCGAGCTCGCGGGCGGCGCTCTCCTCGAGGTTGGCCAGGTCGGCCGAGGACAGGGTGTCTGCGGGGACGCCGATGGCCTCGCCGCCCGTGGCGCGGATGTCGGACACGACCTCCTCGATCGCGTCCTTGTCCCGGCCGCTCACCACGACCTTCATGCCGTTGGCTGCGAAGAACCGGCACGTCTGCCCGCCGATCTCGCCCGAGCCGCCCGTGACGACGGCGACCTTTCCGGCGAGGTCCGCGTAGGTGGGATTGCTGGTGGTCATGGAGATCGATCCCTTTCACTCATGGTGTGGCCGGCCGGCGCCCAGGTCACTCGAAGCGGTACTCGGTGAAGTCGGCAAGGCGCTTGTAGCCGACCTTCTCCACGACGGCGAGCATCGACTCGTACTTCAGGAAGTGCGTGCATACGGTCGCCTCGGCGCCGTTCTCCAGCGCCCGCGCGGTCACCTCGCCCAGCAGCAGCGTGGCGTAGCCGCCGGAGCGGTGGTCCGGCGAGACGAACACGCCCGCCGGCCGGATCACCCCGGCGATGTTCAGTCCCCAGCCGGCCGCGCCGGCCGGGGTGCCGTCCGCGTCCTCCCAGACGATCTGCCGCCCGCCGGCGATCTGCCCGCCGGCGAGCTGCCGGGCGCGCTGCGCGATCTGCTCGGGCGGGAGCCCGGAGTCGCGCATGCCGGCCATGAACCACTCGGCGACCGTCTCCAGGTCGTCCTCTGTGGACATCCGGGGCCCGCCCGGCGCGCCGGCCGGCCGGGACGTCTGCGTGCAGATCATCAGCCACTGGTCGCGCTCGCTGTGCGCGGCCTTGCCGGTGAGCTCGGCCCACCGGGCGGCGAAGACCTTGGTGGACGTCGCCGCGCCGGCGACGCCCTCGAGGTCGGGCAGCACGGTGACCAGGTGCTCGGCGAGCGCGCGGGCGGCGTCGTCGGGCATCTCGGTCATCGGCATCCGGTAGGGCAGCCGCGCGAACGCGGCGCCGACGATCTCGCCGCCGGAGTCGGTGACCCAGGAGAACACCGGGTCGCCCTGGCCGGGCGGCACGCCGTTCGGGTCGAGCGCGTGCACCAGCAGCACGTTGTTGCGCGCGGGCTCGCGCTCGAGCCAGCCGCCGACGCGCAGGGCGAACTCGTCGGGGCTCGAGGTGGTGTGGACTCGCATGCTCGTCACCGGTCCTTGCGCAGCGCGAGGCGGGCGCCGGCGATGCCGCCGACCAGCAGGCCGGAGAACCGGCCGACCGGGATCAGCAGTGCCACCTTCCCGGTGGCGAAGTAGGCGGGCGAGAGCAGGCTCGCGGCCGCGGACACCAGGCCGGCCGCGGCGAGCGCCTTGGGCAGCTCGCCGGAGCGCAGGCCGGCCAGCGCGAGCGAGCCGGTCAGCACGCCGAACCCGACGCCGTGCACGGGGCCGCCCGCGGCGAACGCGGTGTCGTTGAGCCGGACCGCGGCCGCGTCGTCGTTGCGCTTGCCGGTGGTCAGCTGCGCGGTGCAGGCGGCCGACGTGGCGAGCGAGGCCACCGTGGCCGTGCCGCCGGCGATCGCCGCGGCACGCAGCGACCGCGAGCCGGAGCGCTTGGCGAGCCGGGCCACGGTCGCGGTGAACCTGGCCACCGACAGCAGTGAGACGACCTGCCCGATCGCGCTGACCCGGCCCGCCCTCGGCGACGAGTCGTACCACTTGCGGACGTCCTCGGGCGCGGAGCCGGGCCGGGGCGGCGGACCGCCCGCGAGCTTGATCGAACCGCCGACGCTCGCGATGAACGCGGCGGCGGCGAGCGGGCCGGAGAAGGCCCCGAGTTCGCGAGATGCCATGACGGGGAAAGCCTTTCCGGTCTACAGCGGGGTGGACGGGGTGACCGTCTGCTCGTGGATGACGACGTCGTACCAGTCGGTCAGCGAGCCGCCGGTCATGTAGTGGTCGTCCGGGCGCGAGTCGTCGCAGACCGAGCCGATGACGCGGCCCTTCGTGGTCCGCGTGAGCCAGCCGCGCACCGTCTCGGGCGCAGTCCCGGATGTGGCGGCCCGCAGGTCGACCAGGTAGCGCGGCAGGTCGTTCGCGAACGGCCGCTCACCGAAGCCGTCGGGCTGCGTGGGTGTCTCGAGTGGACGGCTGGCGAACGGCGGCGCGCTCCAGCCGGAGTTCACCGTGCCGCGGTCGTAGGTCAGCCCGATCGAGACGTACCGCTCGCCGAACAGCTCGGCGAGCGTGGCACCGGTCGGCTTGAAGTGGAGCGAACCGCGCGGCGGCACGGAGATCTCCAGCGACTCGGCGCGCACGCTGTGCGCGTTCGTGGACCAGTAGGCGATCTTGTCGCCGGTGTACTGGTGCCACCAGCGCAGGTTCTCCGCCATCTGCTCGTCGCGGTAGCCGTCGTCGACGAGGTGGTAGACGTAGTGCTCGTAGAAGGCGACGATCTGCCGCGCGTGCTGGGTGGCCAGCTCGTGGGCCTTGCCCGACCCGCCGGCGGACTGCACCAGCCGCAGCGCCGCCCGCGCGTGCTCGACGAAGGGGTCCTTCTCCTTGACCTGCATGATGAACCACGGCACGTGGTCCGGGCGGGTCGGGCGGATCACGTCGAAGTGCGCGGCCAGCTCGGCCGCCCGGTCCGGGGCGACCTTGGCCACGTACTCGGCGACGGCGTCGTAGACGGGGATGCGGGTGTCGATCACCCCGACGCCGACGAACGACACGAGGTCGCCGGGGTGCTCGGCGTTCCACTGGCGGATCCACTCGACCGCGTCGCGCATCTCGCGGACCCGCCAGGGGACGCCGGACTCCTTCACCAGCGCGTCGACGTCGCCGTAGCCGGAACGCACGTAGTCGTTCAGCGGCAGGGCGACGTCCCAGTCCTCCTCGGTCGCCACCGTCCGGAAGCCCAGCTCCTCGACGAGGAAGCGGACCACACGATGGATCATCGTGAACTGCTCGCGCGCGCCGTACGTCGAGCCGCCGAGCCCGGCGATCACCGCGTCACCGACGGCCGCGCGCAGCGGCTCCAGGTCGGTGAGCGGCGCCGTCGCGTCGGCCGTCTCGAGCTGCCGGGCGTTCGCCTTGATCCAGTTCGCCACGTCCTGCCGCACCTGGGCCCCGGGGTCGGGGCTCGGCAGCCTGTGCGCGTTCATGTTCGGTCCACTTCCTTCGTCGAGGTCCAGCGTGGTCAGGCCGGGACGGCGATGATCATGTCGGTCGGGCCGGCCGGCCACATGACGCGCGCCTCGGCCAGCTTCAGGCCGGCGGTGGCGAAGAGCGCCTCCCACTCGGCGACCGTGCGGATGCCGCCGCGGTGCAGAGCGAGCTGGGTGACGTCCAGCAGCTTGCCGGGGTGCGGGCCGTTGCCGTCGGGCAGCACCGGCTCGAGGATCAGGATCCTCCCGTTCGGGTCCATCGCCTCGCGGATGTTGCGCAGTACCTTGCCGGCCTCGGGGTCGTCGTAGCTGAACAGGATCGACGACACCACGTAGACGTCGCCGCCACCCGGGACGGAGGTGAACATGTCGCCGGCGACGCCGTCCGCGCGGTCGGCGATGCCGACGCGGGTGAACAGCTCCTCGGCGGCGTGCACCACGTGCTCCTCGTCGAACACGGTGGCCTTCAGGTTCGGGTAGTGCGGTGCGACCGCGGCGATCAGCCAGCCCTCGCCGCCCGCGATGTCGATCAGGTGCTTCGCGTCGGAAAGGTCGTAGTTGGAGAACGCCACCGAGTGGGCCTCGCTGGCCAGGTTGCCCATGGCCTTGCCGAAGAGGGCGACCTCCTCGGGGTGGGTCTGCAGGTAGTTCCACATCGTCGTGCCGTGCGCCTTCTCGAAGGCGACCTCACCGGTGCGGACCGCGTACGAAAGCTCCGAGTAGGCGAGCAGCCGGGTGCTGCCGCCGACGTCCTGGGCGATCTCGCGCATCGAGCCCTTCACCCCGGAGCGCAGCGTCTCGCCCAGCGGGTTCAGGCCGAACACGCGCGGCTCGGTCTCTTCGAACACGCCGAGCCCGGCGAGCCCGCGCAGCAGCCGGAAGAGGTTCTCCTCGTGGGCGCCGACGGCCGGCGCGAGCTCGGCCACCGGCTTCGGGCCGTCGGCGAGCTGGTCGGCGATGCCCAGCTCGGCGGCGACCGAGATCATCTGGGTGGCCAGCGCGCCGTAGAGCATCTCCATCATCTGCATGGGCGGCGGCGCCTCGCCGTCGTAGGGCAGGGCGTACGAGCCTGGGTTGGTCATGGGACTGCCTTTCTGGCTGCTGAGCCGGCTACTGCGATGCCGACAGGCCGCCGTCGACGTAGAGGATCTGACCGGTGATGAAGCTCGAGCGGGGGCCGGCGAGGTAGATCGCGGTGTTGGCGACCTCCTGGATGTCGGCCACCCGGCCGAGCGGCGTGCGCGCGGCGACCATGTTCGCGAAGTCGGGGTTCTGCAGCGCCGCCTCGGACAGCGCGGTCCGCACGAAGCCGGAGCCGACGCCGTTGATCGAGATCTGGTGCTTGCCCCACTCCGACGCGAGCTGCTTGATCAGCAGGTGCACACCGGCCTTGCTGGCGCCGTAGGCGGCGAAGCCGCCGATGGCCAGGCCGACGCTGCCGCGCACCGAGGTCATGTGCACGATGCGGCCGCCCTCGCCGGTCTTGATCATCGCCTTGCCGACCGCCTGGGTCAGCAGGAAGGCGCCGGTGAGGTTGATGTCCACCACCGTCCGGAACTCGGCCGCGTCGAAGTTCTCGGCCAGGTTGATCTTGAGGATGCCGACGCAGTTGACCAGGACGTCGATGCCGCCCCAGTCCTGGACGATCTCGTCGACCATCCCGTCCACACTGGACGGATCGGTGATGTTGAAGCCGTAGCCGGCGGTCCGGTTGCCGTCGGTCCTGAGCCCGTCGGCCACCGCCTGGCACTTGTCCTTCTCGAGTCCGGCGACGGCGACGTCCGCGCCGTCCGCCGCGAGCCCGGCGCTGATCACGCTGCCGATCTCGCCCTCGCCGCCGGCGACCAGCACCCGCTTGCCCGCGAGTGGCCTGGTCAGCCCGCCGATCGTGTCGACCATTGTCGTCGTCTCCTGTCGTCGTCTCCCTCAGGCGCTGTGGATGGCCAGGACGTAGCCGCCGCCCGGGTTCTCCCGGGAGATCGGCACCTCGCCGCCGACGGTCAGGTGCCGGACGTTCGTCAGGCCCGGGACCGGCTCGGCGACCACGCGCCGGTCGGTGTTGCCGTTGCCCAGCTCGCCCTTGTCGTTGCAGCCCCACGCCCAGACGGTGCCGTCCGCCAGCAGCGCCACCGTGTGCCCGTAGTTGCCCGGGTTGGCCTCGCCGCCACCACCGGTGCCGGTGACGAGCTCGACCCGGGACAGGCCCTTGACCTCGACCGGCGAGAGCTTGTTCTCGGTGGTGCCGTCGCCGAGCTGGCCGCGGTCGTTGATGCCGAACGCCTGCAGCGTGCCGTCCTCCAGCAGCACCACGGTGTGGTGGTAGGCGCAGGTGGCGGCGACGGCGGTGGTGATGCCCTCGACCCTCTTCGGGCTGGAGATGTGCACGGTGTCGCCGTGGCCGAGCTGGCCGCGGTCGTTGTCACCCCAGGTCCACACGGTGCCGTCGGTCTGGATCGCGACGCTGTGCCCGCCGCCGCCGGCGAGCGAGCGAACCTCGCCCAGGCCGTCGATCTTGGTGGGCGCCGGGCGGCTGTCGTAGCCGCGGCCTGCGTGCTCCTGGTAGGTGCGGCCGGGCACGCGGTCGTTGGCGTCCGGGCCGTCGCCGAGCTGGCCGTAGTCGTCGCGGCCCCAGGTCCACACGGTGCCGTCGGCGCACAGCGCGACCGCGTGGCCGCCGCCGGAGATCAGCTGCGTCACCTCATCGATGCCCTCGACGTGCACCGGGACCGGGTGCAGCCGCATGTTCGCCGGGCCGAGCAGACCAAAGAACCCGCCGCCCGCACCCCACACGGTGCCGTCCTCGAGCAGGTACAGCGTCTGCCCGCCGCCGGGGACGACGGCCTTGATGTTCTTCAGGCCCGCGACCGCGACGGGACGGTGCTGGTTGACCTCGACCGTGCCGTTGCCGACCTGGCCGAAGGCGTTGCGGCCCCAGGCGACCGCGGTGCCGTCGTCGAGAAGTGCGACGACGTGACCGCTGCCCGACTCGACCGTGCGCACGCCGTCCAGGCCGGGGACCGGGGCCGGGCTCGGACGGCTGGTGGTGGTGCCGTCGCCGAGCTGGCCGTTCGAGTTGTCGCCCCACGCGCTGACGATCTCAGTCATACCAAGTTCCTCTCCTTCGCGGCTTCTGCCCGCGGCGCGCCGAGATGTGTGTGCGCTCTACTGTCGGCATTTCGACGGCTCCAGAGTCGTTCCGGGCGTTCCCGACGTCGTGGGGCACGTGTCCCGGCGGGCTGGGGATCCGGTCCTGCGCGGGCGGTATTTCCCGAGTTCGCAGGACATCCGGCCCATGCGCGCGGGAAACCGCTCGAGCACGGTTAGAGGCGCAGTCGAGCAGGGAGGCGCCGAATGCGGTGGATCGTGCACGGGGAACGAAGCGTCTACTCGAGCGAGTACATGGAGCTGTGCCTGTCCGATGTGGAGGTTCCGGACGGCGAGCGCTACGAGCACCACCTGATCCGGCTGCCCCGGTCCGTCGGCACGCTCGTGCTCGACGCCTCCCGGCGGGTGCTGATGGTGTGGCGGCACCGGTTCACCACCGACACGTGGAACTGGGAGCTGCCGGGCGGCTGGGTCGACCAGGGCGAGACCCCGGAGCGGGCGGCCGCGCGGGAGACCGAGGAGGAGACCGGCTGGCGGCCGGGTGAGCTGCGCGAGCTGGCCTACATCCAGCCGTGCGCGGGGATCACCGACGCCGAGCAGTTCCTGTACGCGGCGAGCGGGGCGCGCTACCTCGGCCCGCCCCGGCACGGCTTCGAGTCCGACCGGGTCGCCTGGATCCCGCTGGCGGACGTGCCCGGCATGATCGCCCGGCGGGAGATCGTCGGCGGCGTGTCGCTGGTCGGCCTGCTGCACCTGCTGGGCGGCAACGAGACCGCGATCCGCCCGGCGGCCTGACCGGACCGGCGCACGCGCGCCGCCGGGCGGGCGGCCGTTCAGGCCGCCGCCCGGCTGCCGGGCACCGCGTCGCGGACGGCGGCGATCACCTGGCCGACCTGTGCCGCGGTGAGGTGCGGGCCCATCGGCAGGCTGACCACCTCGCCGGCCAGCCGCTCGGCGAGCGGCAGCGACCCGGCGGCCATCCCCAGCTCCGCGAACGCGGGCGCGCGGTGCGCGGCCACCGGGTAGTGGATCAGCGTGTCGACCCCGGCCGCGGACAGCCGTTCCTGGAAGCCGGCCCGGTCCGCCGTGCGCACCACGAACAGGTGCCACACCGGCCGCGCCCACTCCGGCACCGCGGGCAGCACCAGCTCGCCGTCCACATCGGACAGCTCGGTGCGGTAGCGGTCCGCGACCGCGACCCGGCGGTCGTTCCACTCGTCGAGGTGCGCGAGCTTCACCCGCAGCATGGCCGCCTGCAGCTCGTCGAGCCGCGAGTTGGTGCCCTTGATCTCGTGGTGGTACTTGACCTTCGAGCCGTAGTTGCGGAGCATCCGCAGCCTCGCGGCGAGGTCGGCGTCGGCGGTGACGACCGCGCCGCCGTCGCCAAGCGCGCCGAGGTTCTTGCCGGGGTAGAACGAGAACGCGGCCGCGTAGCGCGCGCCGATCCGCTCGCCGCGGTAGTACGCGCCGTGCGCCTGGGCCGCGTCCTCGACGACGGCTAGCCCGTGCCGCCGCGCGACCGCGCCGATCGCGTCCAGGTCCACGGGCTGGCCGTACAGGTGCACCGGCATGATCGCCCGGGTCCGGTCGGTGACCGCCGCCTCGACGGCCGCCGGGTCCACGGCGAACGTCGCCGGGTCCGGCTCGGCCGGCACCGGCGTGGCACCGGCCGCGGCGACCGCGAGCCAGGTGGCGATGAACGTGTGCGACGGGACGATCACCTCGTCGCCAGGGCCGATGTCCAGGGCCCGCAGCGTGAGCACGATCGCGTCGAGCCCGGAGCCGGTCGTGACGCAGTGCTCGCCGCCGCAGTAGGCGGCGAACTCGGCCTCGAACGCCTCGTTCTCCGGGCCGAGCAGGTAACGGCCGGAGGCCAGCACCCGCCGGGCCGCCGCGTCGAGGCCGGCCCGCAGCTCGTCGTAGACGGCGCCGAGATCCAGGAACGGGACGGTCATGCCATCCTCCTCGCGTCGGCCAGGAACTCGGCGTGGTCGCGGTAGTACTCGGTCTCGTCGTAGGGCTCGGACACCAGCCACAGCCCGACGGTCCCCGGCGTGAAGTTGATCATGTCGCGCCACACCATCGGGCCGACGTAGAGGCCGCGGCTGGGGTTGTCGAGCACGAACGTCCGCCGCGCGAACCCGTCGTCCACGACCACGTCGAAGCTGCCGTGCACGGCGACGATCAGCTGGCGCAGCCTGCGGTGCCCGTGCGCGCCGCGCTCGGCGTCGGGTGGCACGTGGTGGATGTAGTAGGCCCGCTTGACGTCGAAGTCGATCTCCTTGCCGGACTCGACGACGGTGAGGCTGCCGCGCGGGTCGGTGTGCTCGGTGAGCTCGACCATCCGGCACGGGCTGATGCGCCCGACCTCCGGTTCGCCCACCCTGTCGACCACGTCCGTCACCGACTGCCACCTCGCCCCTGCTCGCGGAACACCCGTCGTTGCCGAGGGTGCCACCGATGGCCTCGGTGGTCGCTGGAGGACGCCTCGAAGCCGTGCGGCACAAGGGTTTCCCGGAGCTAGCATGACCGGCATGCGCGTACTGTTCTCCACCCTCACCGCGTACGGTCACTTCTTCCAGGTCCTCCCGCTGGCGGTCGCCGCGCGGCGGGCCGGCCACGAGGTGGTGTTCGCCACCGGGGAGGTCCGCCACAAGCTGCTGCGCGAGCTCGGCCTCGAGGTTGCCGCGGCCGGGCGCGAGACCGAGGAGCTGGTCGCCGAGGCGGCGCGCTCGGTCGGGGTGCCGCCGCCGAGCGAGCAGCAGGCACCCGACCGGCAGGCGATGGAGCTGATCTCCAAGGAGTTCTGCCGCCTCGCCCCGAAGTCCTACGTGGACGACCTGCTGCCGGAGTTCGAGCGGGCCCGGCCGGACCTGGTGGTGCACGCGTCCTACAACCCGGGTGCGGGCCTGGCCGCGAAGGCCGCCGGCATCCCCGCGCTCTGCCACGCGTCGGGCCGCATCCGCCCGGCGCAGGACTACCTGATGGTGATGTCGGAGGACGTGCTGCGCGAGTACGCGTCCCGCGAGCTGGGCCTCGAGCTGCCCGCGACGTACACCACCTACCTCGACCACCCGTACCTCGACATCTGCCCGGCGTCGCTGCAGGACCAGGACTTCGTGGCCGCGTGCGGCGAGCGCCGGTTCGAGATGCGGCCGGTCGGCTTCAACCCGCCCGGTGAGATCCCGGCCTGGGTGCGCGACCGGTCGCGGGCCAAGCCGCTGGTGTACCTGACGCTGGGCACGGAGTCGGACAACCGCGTGCTCGCGATGATGCGCGAGGCCGTCGCCGGCCTGTCCACACTGGACGTCGACGTGCTGGTGGCGACCCCGAAGCTGGCGACCGAGCTGGGTGAGCTGCCGCCGAACGTGCGGGTGGAGCCGTGGGTGGCGCAGGCCGAGCTGCTGGCGCACGTGGACCTGGTGGTCCAGCACGGTGGCAACGGAACGACGTTCGGCGCGCTCGGGTCGGGTATCCCACAGCTGTTCCTGCAGAACCTGCCGGGCCCGGACCAGCTGCTGAACGCGGGCATGGTGTGCGACGCGGGCGCGGGCGAGCTCCTCAAGCACGAGGACATCACCGCGGACACGGTGGCCACCGCCGCCCGCGACCTCCTGGGTGACGCGGCCCGCACCGCCGCGGCCAAGGAGATCGCCCGCCAGGTCGACGCCATGCCGACACCCGACGAGATCGCCCGCCGCCTGCCCGACCTCGCCACCTGACACCATCTCCGCGAGTCCAACCCCCAGACCGGGCGAGTCCAACACTCACGTCCCGCGAGTCCAACCCTCACGTCCCGCGAGTCCAACGTTCAGAACCAGCGAGTCCAACGTTCACGTCCGGGCTCCTGTGTTGGACTCGCCGTCGCGGAGCGTTGGACTCGCGAAACCGGAGCGTTGGACTCGCAGGACCGGAGCGTTGGACTCGCGGATCCGGAGGGTTGGACTCGCGGGACCGGAGCGTTGGACTCGCGGGACCGGAGGGTTGGACTCGCGGGTTAGGCCGGGTGGTTGGCCAGGTTCTCGTCGGGGGTGGTGGTTTCGGCGGCTTTTGCGGCGGTGCGGGCGGCGTGCTTTGCGGCGCTGCGGGCTACGAGCAGGGCCGGCACCAGCACCAGGAGCGTGAGCGTCAGTGGCAGCCAGAACGACGTGTCGAACGCGTCGGGCGCGGGACGCACCCGCAGCTGCGCGTCCAGCACCACCACGAACACCGCCACCGCCGTCGACGCGCCGATCTCCTGCGCGATGCTCAGCGTTGCCGACGCGCGCGGGATCGACGGGCCGTCGATCGTCCGGTAGGCCGTCGACATGGCCGGCATGATCGTGCAGCCCGCGCCGACGCCGATCAGCCACAGGGACACCACCAGCCGGGCCATGCTCGCGTCCGCGCCCGCCTGGGTGAACGACAGGAACCCGAGCACCAGCATCGGCAGTCCACACAGGATCACCGGGCCCGCCTTGCCGCGGTCGACCAGCCGGCCGGCGATCGGCATGATCATCGCGACGCCGAGGCCCTCGGGGACCAGCAGCAGGCCGGACTCGAGCGGCGAGGCGCCGCGTACCAGCTGGAAGTACAGCGGCAGCAACATCAGCGAGCCGCTCAGCGTCGCGTTCATCAGGAACTGCGTGGCGACGGTCGCGGAGAACGTCCGGTTGCGGAACAGCCGCAGGTCCAGCAGCGGCCGCTCGGTGCGGAGCGCGTGCCGCACGAACAACGCGCCGAGCACCGACCCGGCCGCGGTCGGCACGAGGAACCCCGGCGACGTGAGAGCGTCGGCCGAGGACACCCCGGCCAGGCCGAACACGAGCAGCGTGATCCCGGGGCACAGCAACAGGAACCCGGCCACGTCGATCCGCTCCGCCCCGGTGGGCCGGTCGCGGTCGAAGAACGCCCGGGCCAGCGCCAGCGCGATCAGCCCGATCGGCAGGTTGAGGAAGAAGATCCACCGCCACGAGCCGAGGTCGACCAGCACGCCGCCGATCACCGGGCCGACCACGGGCGCGAACACGATCGCGATGCCCATCAGGCCCATCGCGCGGCCCATCCGCTCCGGCCCCGCCGTGCGCGCGACGAGCGAGGTGCCGACCGGCGCCATCAGCCCGGCGCCGATCCCCTGCAGCACCCGGAAGGCGATGAGGCTGCTGACCGACCAGGACAGTCCACACGCGACCGACGAGGCCGTGAACAGGGCGACCGCGAACATCCACAGCCGCCTGCCGCCGAAGCGGTCGGTGGCCCAGCCGGTCAGCGGGACGACCATGGCGGTGGAGAGGATGTAGGCGGTCGTCACCCACTGCACGATCGACAGGCTCGAGTCGAAGTAGTCCGACACCGTGTGCAGCGCGACGCCGACGATCGTCATGTCGAGCACCACGGTGAACGACCCGAGCGCCACGATCAGCGCCACCGCAAGGAGTTTCCGGTCCATAGGTGGCGAGCCTGTGTTCATTGTTCGCTCCGCTCCTCGCTACTCGCTCCGTCGCTCCCGCTCACCCTCGAGTCGGCCTCGTGCCTGCCTTGCCCGCGCCTACATCCGCACCGTGCACTCTCGCCCCGCCGGGGTCCTCCGGTCGTGGGTCGGCAGTCCCCGCCCGCCGGGCAATCGGCCCGGCCGGGGAGAACGTAGCTCGCGGCAGGACAAGTTCCCCCCGGGCCGGTGATGACAAGCCCACGACGTGGGGACGGGCGCGAGCGAGTCTTGAGGGCGCCGCTAGCAGCCGGCATTTCCGATAGGAGCCAAACATGCGATTTCTGTCCGGCCAGCAAAATCCGAAGGTGGCCGTCATCGGACTCGGATACGTCGGTTCGTGCGTCGCCGCCGTCTTGGCCGACCGAGGCCTCGACGTCGTCGGCGTCGACACCAACACGCGGCTGATCGACGAGTTCAACAGCGGGTTCTGCCGGTTCCACGAGAAGGGCCTGCCCGAGCTGGTGGCCAGCGGGACGGCGGCCGGGAAGCTGCGCGTCACCACCGACCCGTCGGTGGTGAGCGACGCCGACGTCGTGCTCGTCACCGTCGGCACCCCGGTGCGCCCCGACGGCTCGCTCGCCGAGGAGCAGCTGAACAGCGCGTGCCTCGAGCTGTCCAAGCACGTCCGGCGCGGCCAGCTGGTCGTGCTGAAGAGCACGGTCCCGCCGGGCACCACCCGTTCCGTCGTGCTGCCGCTGCTGCAGCGCAGCGGGCTGGTCGCCGGCGACGACTTCGGGCTCGCGTTCACCCCCGAGCGGCTCGCCGAGGGCACCGCGATCGCCGAGCTGCGCTCGTTCCCGATCGTCGCGGGCGGTCTCGACGAGGACAGCGCGCAGGACGCCGCCGAGTTCTGGCGGGCCGCGCTCGGCGTGGACGTCATCCCGCTGGACACGCTGGAGGCCGCGGAGATCGTCAAGCTGGCCGACAACTGGTGGATCGACCTGAACATCGCGCTGGGCAACGAGCTCGCGAAGTTCTCCGCGCTGTACGGGGTGGACGCGCTGGACGTCGTGCGCGCGGCGAACACGATCCCGAAGGGCAACGGCAACGTCAACATCCTGCTGCCCAGCGTCGGCGTCGGCGGCTCCTGCCTCACCAAGGACCCGTGGATGGTCTGGTACTCCGCGCGCGAGCGGGGCCTGGAGATCCTCACCGCCCCGGCCGGCCGTGCGGTCAACGACGGCATGCCCGAGTACACCGCGCAGCTGGCGATCGACCAGATGACCAAGCTGGGCAAGGACCCGGCGGCGGCGAAGGTCGCGGTGCTGGGGCTGGCGTTCAAGAACAACACCGGCGACCTGCGGGCGACCCCGACGGTCGGCGCGGTCGAGGCGCTGCGCGACGCGTGCGCCGAGGTCACGATCTACGACCCGCTGGTGGACGCCGAGGAGGCCGAGGCGCTGTTCGGCCAGCCGCAGGCGGCGAGCATCGCCGAGGCGGTGCACGGCGCGGACTGCATCGCGATCCTCGCGCTGCACAAGGTGTTCGCCGAGATCGACTTCGCGGACCTGCCGGTCGCCGACGACTGCCTCGTGCTGGACGGCCGCGCGTACTACTCGCGGGAGAAGATCGCCGAGCTGCGGGCGCTGGGCTACTACTACAAGGGGGTCGGGCGATGAGCGAGCTTCCGAGCGAATCAATGTCACAGGGCGACCGCGAGCGGCGCCACGGAGCCTGCGAGGTGGCGTCGTGAGTCACGTCGTGGTGACCGGTGGCTGCGGGTTCATCGGCAGCCACCTGGTCGAGGAGCTGCTCGCCAGGGGCGACGAGGTGACGATCTTCGACGGCACGCCGCCGCCGGAGTGGCAGACGGCCGCGCGCGAGCGGGCCCGGTTCGTGCGGGGCGACATCCTCGATCGCGCGGCGCTGGCGAAGGCGATCGACGGCAGCGTGGACCAGGTGTTCCACCTGGCCGCGGTCGTCGGCGTGGACCAGTACCTGGCGCGGCCGCTGGACGTCATCGACGTGAACTTCACCGGCACCCGCAACGTGCTTGACCTCGCCCTCGACGCGGGCGCGAAGGTGGTCGTGGCGTCGACCAGCGAGGTGTTCGGCAAGAACCCGGCGGTGCCGTGGCGCGAGGACGACGACCGGGTGCTCGGCGCCACGGCCGCCGACCGGTGGACGTACTCGTCGAGCAAGGCGCTCGCCGAGCACCTGACGTTCGCGTTCGTCCGCCAGCGCGGGCTCGCCGCCACGATCGTGCGCTACTTCAACGCCTACGGCGCGCGGCAGCGGCCCGGCTTCATCGTCAGCCGCTCGGTGCACCGCGCACTGAACGGCAAGCCGATGGTCGTCTACGACGACGGCAAGCAGACGCGCTGCTTCACCCACATCTCCGACGCGATCCGCGGCACGCTGGCGGCCGCGGACAGCGAGGCGGCCAACGGTGAGGCGTTCAACATCGGCAGCATGACCGAGACGACCGTCGGTGAGGCCATCGAGCTGATCGCCGAGCTGACCGGCCCGGGCGCCGAGATCGTCCAGGTGGACACGATCACCAAGCTCGGCAAGTCCTATGAGGACCTGCAGCGCCGCGTCCCGGACAACGCGAAGGCCGGCCGGATGCTGGACTGGCGGCCGGAGGTGGCGCTGCGCGAGGGGCTTACCCGCACGATCGGCTGGGCCAGGGAGAACCAGTGGTGGCTGGACCTCCCCGACAGCGGGGCCGCCTGAGCACCCGGGCCCCGCAGACACCGGCGCCCTCCTGGCGATGTCATCGGACTTGCCAGGAGGGCGCCGGCCACACGGTGAGACAGCTCAGCGGAACAACCGCACAGGGGAACTACAGGCCGAACGCGAGGAGCACGGTGCCCTTCTCGGTCGGGTAGAACGGGTAGTAGCCCGCCTGCACGTAGACCATGCCGTTCGAGATGACCGCGCCGCCGTTGCCGGAGATGGCACTGCCGCGGCCGGGCACGCCGTTCACGCCGTCGAAGTCGCGCAGCGCGTCGAACTCGAAGAGCTTCTTGCCGTCCCGCGTGGAGAAGATGCGGAACTTGCCGTCGCCGCTGCCCTCGTAGATCAGGCCGGGGGTGGCGCTGACCGCGGGCGTGAAGGCCGCCTCGCACACGTCCGGGTACGCCGCGGCGCCACCGGTCGTGCAGCCGTCGGCCGGGTGGTCGGCGTGCCAGGCGACGCGGCCGGTCGCCGGGTCGACCGCGAACAGCCTGCTCGGGGTGCTGTGCCAGGTCGCGGCGTAGACGTACTTGCCGTCGTACGCGGTGCCCCACTGGACGCCGACGGCGTCGGAGGTCTCCGGCACGAGCACGGTCTGCCAGGCGATGCGCCCGGTGTGCGCGTCGAACGCGTGCAGCCGGCCGTCCTTCTGGCCGACGACGACCAGGGTGCGCCCGTGCGTGCGGACGATGGAGGCCGCCGCGCCGATGTCCTTGTCCCGCGCGTAGGTGCCCTTGCCCGGGCAGGTCACGTTCGGCACCTCGGTCGTCTCGCAGGCGGCCGTGTAGGTGTCCGGGTGCGTGACCTGTTGCTTCCAGCGCAGCTTGCCGGTGTTGATGTCGATGGCCAGCATCGCGTCGCTGAACGCGGACTGCCCGGTGGCGTCGTTGCCGGTGCCCACGAACAGGGTGCCGGTGTGCGGGTCGATCACCGGGGTGGCCCACACGGACGCGCCGGCCGGCTCGTAGTGCTTGGCCCCGCTCGGCCAGGCACCGACCTCCTTGGGCTCGGGCAGCGTCCAGTACTGCCAGTCCTTGTGGCCGGTGTTCGCGTCGAGCCGGACCACCGAGCCGCGGTGGGTGCAGCACGGGTAGCTCGGGTCGCGGGGCATGCCGCCCTCGCTCGTGGACACTCCGATGTAGACCTTGCCGCGGTAGATCGTCGGCGAGCTGGTCATGTTGGCGAGCGGGTGCTCGTCGGCCTGCGCGGCCCACGCGAGCTTGCCGGTCGACCGGTTCACCGCGTACACCCGGCCGGTGCTGTCGCCGAAGAACACCTTGTCCCCGGACACCGCGGCGCCGTCGCGCACGCCGTTGGTGGCGAACTGCTCGCCGCCGCCGGTGACCGTGGTGAGGTCGAACGTCCACTTCGTCGCGCCGGACTTCGCGTCCAGGGCCACGAACTTCGCGTCCGGGGTGCCGGCGTACAGCACGCCGTCGACCACCGCGGGCTGGCTGCCCACGCGCGAGAACGGCACCGCGTTGAACGTGTAGGCCCACTTGAGCTTCAGCTTGCCCACCGTGCGCGGGCTGATCTTCGTTTCGGCTCCGTTGAACCGGCTCCCGTCCTGGTCACGCTGCCAGCTCGACCAGTCCTGGCTGGCGGGGCGCGGCTCGGCCGCACCCCGCGGGGCGTTGTCCGACGAGCTCGCCCAGACGACACCTAAGGAGGCCATCGCGAGCGCGGCCGCGCCGAGTGCGAGGGCCTTGACTTGACGGCGCACTGTTCTTCCTTTCTCTACCTGGCCCGGAAAACGACGAACGACGCCTTCAACGCACGCGATGCCGTGAAAGCGTCGTTCGTCACGTCCCGGGAGCGGGAACTTCTAGATGGCGAGGACCGCGCCGACGTAGGCCGCGACAGCGACGATGCCGAAGTAGGTCCGCACCTGGTGGGCGACGTGCCACACGTGCCGCTTGGCGGCCCAGTCGTCGTCCTCGATCGTGCTGACCGACCACTTCTCGATCTGGCGCCAGATCGGCCGGTTGAAGCCCTCGGAGGTGAGGCCGACGCCGAGCATGCCGATCGAGCCGATCAGGAACAGCACGGTCGCCACGGTGGACGACGTGACGAACGCCGCCACCACGCCGATGCTGCCGGTGACGACGCCGCCCCACACCGCGATCGGGTGGAAGACGTGCATGTCGATCAGCTGGCAGGTGTTGACGTAGCGGCTGTACGGCAACGTGTTGATCAGCGGCAGGATCGACAGCTTCATGATCCACAGCGTGCCGAGCTGGATGCCGGCCCAGGCCAGCAACGCGACGCTCATGATGGTGAGACTCGTTGTCATGTCCTTCTCCTCCTCAGCCGGCCAGCCGAGTCGTCTTGTTGCTGGTCTCTTCCCGGATCTCGAACTTGATCGAGCGCGCCTCGGTCATGCAGGCCCGCATCGGTCCGGCCAGCTCGCGGTGCCCGGGGCTCTGCTCCCAGGCGATGAAGTGCTCGAGGGACTCCCACTCGCTGGTGATGAGCCACTGCTCCGCGTCCGTCGTGGACTGGCAGACCTGGTCGAGCACGTGCCCGGGGACGCCGCCGGCCACCTGGTAGCGGATCCGCTCGTACGCGGCGAGGAACCGCTCGACGTCCTCCTCCGGCACGCGGACCAGGAACACGATCCGCGCCCGCGCGGGTGCGTCACCCATGTCGTCTCCTATCCCTCGTACCGGCCGACGACGAGCGCGGTGTTGTACCCGTCGAAGCCGCGTGCGTTGATCAGTGCCACCGACGTGCGCGCGGCCGTCGGCTCACGGACGAAGTTGAGCTCGCAGCCGGGCGCCACGTCGGTCAGGCCCGGGGTGGCGGGCAGCATGTCGTAGCGCATCGCCTGCAGCGCGGTCGTCACGTCGACCGCGGCGCCGCCCTGGTACATCCGGCCCAGCTGGGCCTTCTGCGTGGTCACCGGCACCTGGTCGCCGACCACCGCGCGGATGGCCTCGGCCTCCACCCGGTCGCACTCGGGCACCCCGACCGCGTCCGGGAACACGACGTCTACATCGGACGCCGAGCGGTCGGCCCGGCGCAGTGCCAGCCGCATCGCCCGCGCCACCTGGTCGACGTCGCCGCCGTAGCCGGGCCTGCTCGCCCGCCCGTCGTGCGTGGCCGCCCAGCCGAGCACCTCGCCGTAGACGTCCGCGCCGCGGGCCTTCGCGTGCTCGAGGTCCTCGACCACCAGCACCGCGCCGCCCTCGCCCGCCACGTAGCCCGCGGCGGCCGCGTCGAACGGCAGGTACGCGCGCTCCGGGTCGGTGCCGACCGACAGCCGGTTGCTCGACAGCTGGCAGGTCAGCGCGTACGGCGACAGCGGGCCCTCCGTGCCGCCGGCCAGCACCATCTTCGTGCCGCGCCGGATCGTGCGGGTGGCCTGCGCGAAGCTGTCCAGCCCGCCGGCGGACTCCGCGACCAGCACGCTGCACTGGCCCTTGAGCTGGTGCAGGATCGAGATCTGCCCGACGCTCGCCGCGTAGAACCAGGCGATCGACTGGTAGACGCTGACCTTGCCGTCCGGCTCGGACCACAGGGCCTGCAGCTCGCCCTGGCCGAACTCGTTGCCGCCGGACGAGCTGGCCAGCGCGACCGCCGTCTCGTACGGGTCCAGAGTGGACAGATCGATGCCGGAGTCGTCCAGCGCCTCCTGCGTCGCGGCGAACCCGTGCCAGGTCCAGCGGTCGGTGGCGACCTTCAGCCGGGCGTTCACGTACTCGTCCGGGTCGAAGTCCGGCACCTCGCCGGCCAGCGTGACCGGGTAGCTCGACGGGTCGAACCGAGTGATCCGGCCCAGCCGGGTACCACCGTCCAGAATGGACTTCCAGTGCGCGTCGGCACCGAGCCCGGACGGGGCGACGACCCCGACTCCCGTGATGACAGCACGCTTGCTCGGTGACATTGGTTCGCTCGCAAGCTCGCTCACGACGCCCCCTCGCAGGCTCGGTGGCGCCGCTCGCGGTCGCCCTGTGACATCGGTTCGCTCGCAAGCTCGCTCACGCGGCCTCCTTCAATCGGCTGAACACCATCGCCGACTGGAAGCCGCCGAAGCCGCTGCCGACCGACAGCGCCACGTCGACCTTCGCCTCGCGGGCGATGTTCGGCGTGTAGTCCAGGTCGCACTCGGGATCGCGCTCGGACCAGTTGGCCGTGGGCGCGATCGCGCTGCGGTCGATGGTCAGCGCGCACGCCGCCATCTCGATGGCGCCGATGGCGCCGAGCGAGTGGCCGATCATCGACTTGATCGAGCTGATCGGCGTGTGGTAGGCGTGCTCGCCCAGCGACCACTTGAACGCGGCGGTCTCGTGCCGGTCGTTCTGCTTGGTGCCCGACCCGTGCGCGCAGATGTAGTCGACGTCCGTGGGGTTCGTCCGGCCCTGCTCGAGCGACACCCGGATGGCCTCGGCCATCTCCAAGCCGTCCGGGCGCAGGCCGGTCATGTGGAACCCGTTGGAGCGGCTCGCGTAGCCGGTGACCTCGCAGTAGATCTTGGCGCCGCGGGCCTTGGCGTGCTCGAGCTCCTCCAGGATCAGCACCGCGCCGCCCTCACCCATGACGAAACCCTTGCGGGTCGCGTCGAACGGGCGGGAGGCGTGCTCGGGGTCGTGGTTCTCCGGCGTGGTGGCCTTGATCGCGTCGAACGAGGACACCGTGACCGGGGAGATCGGGCTGTCCGACGCGCCGGTGATGATCACGTCCGCCTCGCCGTCCTGCACGAGGTTGAACGCGTAGCCGATCGCGTCGATGCCGGACGTGCAGCCGGTGGACACCACCTGCGCCGGCCCGTGCGTGCCGTACCGGTGCGCGATGTCGCCGGCCAGGCTGCTCGGGATCAGGGCCTGGTAGAGGAACGGGCCGCCGTAGGTGTGGTCGACCAGCCATTCCTGGCCGGTGTTGGACACCGCGACGTACTCGTCCTCGAGCGCCATCGTGCCGCCGACCGCCGAGCCCATCACCACGCCGGTGCTCTCCAGCAGCTGCTCGGTGAGCTCCAGGCCGGACTCGGCGAGCGCCTCGGCGGCGCACGCGAGTCCGAACTGGACGTAGCGGTCCGCGCGGCGGATCTCCTGCGCGGTCAGGCCGGCGGTCACCGGGTCGAAGTCGGCCTCGGCGGCCACCTTCGACCGGAACTTGCGGGCGTCGAAGAACGTGATCTTGCGCGTCGCGGTGCGGCCGGCGGTGAGCGTGTCCCAGAACTGGTCGCGGGTGACGCCCCCGGGGGCGACCACGCCGACCCCGGTGACCACCACCCGCCTGTGTGGAGAACTCATGCTGCCTTCTTCTCCCGCTCCGCCAGGATCCGCGCGGCCACGGCGGCCGCTTCCTCGCGGGTCTCGGTGTCCTTGTGGCCCAGCTCCGGGCGCGGCGCGAGCGGGCCAAGGTGGAACACGGCGAAGACCTCGCCGGCGCCGACGTTGCGCAGCCGGTGCCGCTTCTCCTTCGGCACGAGGATCGCGCTGCCCGCCGGGACGGAGATGACCTTGTCCTCCAGGTCGACCTCGAGCTCGCCGCGGATGCAGAACACGAACTCCTCGCTGTACGGGTGCAGGTGCTCGGCGATGGCCTCGCCCGGCGCCAGCGTCGCGCCACCCATGAAGCCGGACGTGCTGGCGACCGTGCGCGGGGACAGCAGGGTCTGGATGGTGCCGCCGCGGCGGTGGTCGGCCGGGCAGTCGTGGATCGAGACCACGTTGTCCGTCGACGCGCGCTTGGAGTGGTGGACCTTCTCGATCTTGTCCTTGATGACCTGCAGCTGGACCTTCGAGTTCTTGTTGATGTTGTTGGTCATCCACTCGTCGTCGACCGGCGCGGTGTCCTTCATGTGGAAGTCCTGCACCCAGCGCAGGATGACGCCGCCCTCGACCTCCTCGTAGTACCAGTCGAGGTTCATGTACTCGAACGGACCGGTCTCGATGCGGTGCGAGTGCGTGCGCTTCTCGTCGAGGTAGCGGGTGCGCTCGCTGACCCAGCTCCACGTGACGCCGTTGTCGTCCGGGTACATGGTGAGCCGGAAGGTGATCGTGTCGCCGTCCTCGCTCACCACCTCCGTGGCGGCGTACTCGGTGAACAGGTCCGGCCAGTTCGGCACGTCGTTGGTGATGTCCCAGACGAGCTGGAACGGCGCCTCGATGCGGATCTGGTTGTCGGTGTGCCCAGCCATGTCGATTTCCCCTATGCTGCTTGCTCGTTGGCGTTGTTGATGAGCTCGACGATCTCGCCGACGTTCAGCTCGCCGGACTCGTCGGGGATCTCGACCCCGTACTGCTTGGTGATGACGATCTGCAGCTCGAGGACGGCCAGCGAGTCCAGGCCCAGGTCCTCGAGCGAGTTCTCCGGTGCGTCGGCCAGCGTCTGCGGGGCCAGGCCGACCTTCTTCACCAGGATCGACTCGATGTCGTCGAAGGACACGTCCGCCATTGGGGGCTCTCCTTACTTGTCGTAGGTGTAGAAGTTCTGGGCCTGGGCGTCCTTGGGTGAGCGCCAGGTCGGCAGGTAAGGCGAGATGTGGTCGCTGAGCCGCTCGCTGATGCGCACGAACTCGGGGTGCCCCTTGATGCGGCTGATGGTCTCCGGACCCGGGTCGGCCGTCTCCAGCAGCTGGATGTAGACGTCACCGAGTGCCCACAGGGAGCGGTGTTCGACACCGGCGATCCGGGGCAGCTCCGTCGCGTCGGACTCGGCCCAGATGTCCCGAACCTTCTCGTGTGAGTCGGGCATCATTCGAGCGACAATCAATGTTCGGTGCACGCCAGTCACTCCAGCTTCGACATCGCTCGTGGCGTCGTTCTCCACACTCGAGCGGCTTTTCGGACGGGTTCCCATAGAGAATGCGTTCCGTGCCGTCCCATGGTCATGAGTCGGGCGTCCCGGCTCCCTGGGCTGTCGACCCGGTCCCGGTCCGGTCTCGAGCGAACGCTGCTAACGCGACGATGCCGGCCTGGCAGGGCCAGGCCGGCATCGCGACGTGTGGTCGAGTTGCTTTGTCTACTTGGTACAGTCGAGGACGATCTTGCCGGTGACGCCGCGCTCGATGTCGGCGAACACCTGCTCGATGTCGCTCAGCGGGACCTGGCGCACCGACCGCGGCGCGATCTTGTCCGCGGACAGCAGGTCCAGGACCTCGGTCAGGTCCTCGCGGTAGGCCGCCGGCTGCGACTTCTCGAGCGCCCAGGCGTTGTAGAAGCCGGTCTTGCGGCCGTCCGGGCGCAGCTTCGGCGCCACGATGCCGCCGAGGAAGCCGATGGCGCCGACGACCATGTTCGGCTTGCCGTCGCGCAGCGCGTCGTTCTGCCCGTAGGCGACCAGCCGGCCGCCGCGGCGCAGCACGCTGTAGGAGCGCCAGAAGTGCGTGCCGCCGATCGGGTCGAACACGGCGTCCACCGTGCCGTTCTTGTCGTACGCGGTCCACTCGTTGAGCTCGCCCGCGGTGACCGAGCCGCGCACGACGTTGGCGAAGTCCTCGTTGCGGTAGTCGATGGCGACCGCGCCGTGCCTGCGGACCAGGTCGAGGTTCGCCGCGGACGCCGTGCCGAACACGGTGACCCCGCCGATGTGCTCGGCGAGTTGCAGGAACGCGAGGCCCACGCCGCCGGACGCGCCGTGCACGAGGATCCGCTGGCCGGCGCGCACCTGCGCGACCCGGTGCAGCATCTGGTGGGCGATGAAGTAGTTGAGCGTCACCGCGGCGACGCTCGCCGGGTCGACCCCGTCGGGCACCGGCACGACCCGCTCGGCCGGCAGGTTCACCGCACTGCTGTACCCGCCGGACACGACGAGGGCGGTGACACGCTGGCCCGGCTCGAGGCCGGTGACGCCCGCGCCGACGGACTCGACGACGCCGGTGAGGTCGCAGCCGGGAACGAACGGCGGCTTCGGGCCACCGGGCACGACGCCGCGCTGGAACAGCAGGTCGCCGTAGGACACGCCGGCCGCCTCGACCTTGATCCGCACCTGACCCGCGGGCGGTTCCGCGATCTGTTCGGTGCGAACCTCGAGGCAGTTCGTCGTATCCCGGTTGACCGCGTAAACCTGGGTGGTCTGCATCTCGGCCTCCGTCGAAGACAATTCACTTCCCGCTGAAGCTAACATCGGGTAATTAAGGCGGCAATGAACCTGGGAGTGCTTCCCGCCCAAGCCGGGCGCTGTTCCCAGCCCTGCCGGGACGGCAAGGAGAAGTCGCCGGGACCGTGCGTTGAATAACGTGGTGACCGAAATTGGCGGAAAACGCGCTCGCGGAGGTCCCGACGATGTCCGAAGAGAACATTGAGCTGGTCCGGCATGTGACCGAAGAGGGGTTGAACAAGGGGAATCTCGGGTTCATCGACGACGTCTTCTCCGCGGACTACGAGGTGCACACGGCGGGCCTGGCGCTGCCGAAGGGCCCGGCCGCGTTCCAGATGGCCGTCGAGTTCTGGAAGCGCGCCTTCCCGGACTTCACCTGCGGCATCCAGGAGATGTTCGCGACCGGCGAGCTGGTGGGCCTGCGGTTCCGCACGACGGGCACGCACACCGGCCCGCTGATGTGGATGCCGCCGACCGGCAGGTCGTTCGTGGTGGAGGGCGTCGACCTGCACCGGGTGCGCGACGGCAAGGTCGTGGAGTCCTGGATCAGCGACGACTTCCCGCGGATCCTGTTCGAGCTCGGCATCGTCGCGGAGCCCAAGCCGCCGGCCGGCGCCATGCCGCCGCAGGGCGTGGCACTGCCCGAGGCAAGCTGATGTCGCAGCGAATCGCGTTCATCGGCCTGGGCGCGATGGGCGGCGGCATGGTCTCGCGCCTGCTCGCCGCCGGCCGCACCGTCACGGTGTACAACCGCACCCGCGCCCGCGGCGAGGCGCTCGAGACCGAGGGCGCG
Organism: Actinophytocola sp.; assembly: GCA_035995025.1. Taxonomy (GTDB): domain Bacteria; phylum Actinomycetota; class Actinomycetes; order Mycobacteriales; family Pseudonocardiaceae; genus Actinophytocola. Next base: position 9,108 of record DASYKY010000103.1, on the reverse strand, counting down.
GTGCTGGCGGCCTCGCCCGCGGCCGCGGCGACCGGGGCGGACGTGGTGTTCCTGTCGCTCGCGACGAGCGAGGTCGTGGAGCAGCTGCTGTTCGGTCCCGACGGGGCGGTCGCGGCGCTGCCCGAGGGCGCGATCGTGGCGGACATGTCGACGGTGGCGCCGGAGTTCGCGCGGTCGCTGCGGGCCCGGCTCGCGTCGACCGGTCACCGCGGCCTGGACGCCTGCGTACTCGGCAACGCCCAGCACGCGCGGGACGGCGAGCTGCGCTTCATGATCGGTGGCACCGCGGCGGACGTCGACGCGCTGTCCCCCGCGCTGGAGCCGCTCGCGAAGGAGGTCGTGCACCTCGGCGAGAGCGGCATGGGCGCGACGGCGAAGCTCGCGCTGAACCTGCTGATGGGCGTGCAGATGCAGGCCCTGACCGAGGCCATCGTCTTCGGCGAGCGGGCCGGACTGGACCGCGGCACGCTGATCAAGCTGATCGCGGCGGGCGGCTACAGCTCGCCGATGATGAAGTTCAAGGCCGGCGTGATGGCGCGGCGCCAGTTCGAGAAGGCCGACTTCCGCCTGAAGCTGATGCGCAAGGACCTGGGCCTGGTGCTGGCGGAGTGCCAGCGCCTTGGCGTCCCCATGCCGGCGACGGCGACCAGCCACGACTGGCTGACGTCGGCGATGAACGCGGGCCTTGGCGAACACGACGTGGCCGCGATGCTCGCCTTCGCGGAGACGGTGTCCGGCCTGCCGGACTATCCGTGGCCGGGCGAGGCCGCCGCCTGACGGTCGTTGGTGACCGGGCCTCCGGGTCCGGAGTGGACAATGGTGTCCCGCTCCGGCCCGGAGGCCCTTGATGTAGTGGATCGTGCTCCCGAGGTCAGCGGCCGCCGCACGCCTCGAGCGCCGCCCGTAGCCGCCGCGCTCCCTCGTCCGCGAGGTCGCGAAGCCGCTCCAGGCTCGCCACGTCGTAGCACTCCAGAGTCACACACTCGTCGCCGAAGGAGAGCGAGACCGCGCTGTCCGTGCGCAGCCGATGCGTGTGCAGGCTGATGGCGACGTCCGAATCCACCACGGCAGTGGTGAACAGCGTCATCTCCTGGTTCGTGTTTCCGATCATCAGCACAGCTCCGTCCATCTCGGTTGAACCACACGTTAGCATTTGTAAGGTTCAAGACTCGCTACCCAAATGGGTGATGTTTGAGTTGGACGACACGAGATGTGCTGGCTAGGGTGGCCACGTGGCCGTAGGGACGACACGTGGCAAGCGCAGGCTCGGGCGGTATCTGACGCCGTTCCTGGAGCGATCCGGGCTGAAGATCGATCAGGTGGCCAGGCAGGCCAGGTGCTCGCGGCAGACCGTGTCACGCCTGTTCGCCGGCGACCACCTGCCGAGGTTCTACCTGTTCACCACGCTCATCGCGATCATCGACGTGACGGGCGCCGAACGCGAGCGAGCGCTCGAGCTGTGGGAGATCGCCGAGGCCACCTCGGTGACGATCGAGCACGCGAGCGACCTGCCGACGACCTACATGCGGTTCCGCATGGACGAGGGCGAGGCCGAGACCGAACGAACGCTCGACACCGTGATCGTCCCCGGCCTCCTCCAGACCCCGGCCTATGCCGAGGCGCTCTCGCTGGCGAACCGACCCCGGTGGAAGGGCGCCTGGGATGCCGAGATCGGCGTCGCCGAGCGCCGGGACCGGCAGGCTCTGCTCCATCGTGAGGAACGCCCACTTCACCTCCACGCCTTGCTCGACGAGGTCACGCTCCGCCGGATGGTCGGCGGCCCCAAGGTGATGGCCGAGCAAATCGAGCACCTGATCGAGATGAGCAAGCGGCCGAACGTCACCATCCAGATCATCCCGCTCACGGCTGGGGCGTACAGCCCGATGACCGGACCGCTCTATCTGCTGGCCTTTCCCGAGGAGGACGAGCCGCACGCTGCCTACGTCGAAAGCCTGACCGGTATGGCGACCGTGGACAATGAAGAGGACGTGGCCACGCTGTCGGCCGTATGGGATGCCGCGGCGGCCGCGGCCCTGCCGGCTGACAAGTCGGCCCGGACCATCCGGAAGGCGAGGACGACTCTATGAACGAGCAGCGGAGCTGGCGCAAGTCCAGCGCCAGCGCAAGTGCTGATGCGTGTGTCGAGGTGGCGGGCACACTTGACGCGATGCGGGACAGCAAGGACATCAACGGCCGCGTGTTAGCCGCCCCCGGCCTTCCCCACCTGGTGCGACACGTCAAGAACGGCACGCTGGGCCGAGGCTGAGTCGAAGGCCCGCCCCGGCAATGCGGGGCGGGCCTTCGTACCGCTACTCGTACGCGATGGCGGACAGGACGTTCACCCGCGCCGCCCTGGCCGACGGAGCCAGCGCCGCCACCAGGCCGGCCACCACGGCCACGCCCAGGAACACCGCCAGCGACGTCCACGGGATGGCCAGTGCCGCCAGGCCCGCGACCGCCACCACGGCCGCGCCCGCCAGGCCGCCGAACAGCAAGCCGAGCAAGCCGCCGAAGACGGCCATCACCAGCGACTCGGCCACGACCATGTGCACCATGTGCGAGCGGCGCATGCCGATCGCGCGCAGGAGGCCCAGCTCGCGGGTTCGCTCCAAAATGGACAGCGCCATCGTGTTGATGATGCCCAGTACGCCGATCACCACGGACAGGCCCAGCAGCACGTACAGCATCAGCTCGGCGAGGTCCACCTGGCTCGACGCCGACGCCGCCGCCTGGGTCTGGTCCTGGACCGACACCTCCGGGTTGTCCGCCACCAGGTCGGTGACCGCGTTCTTCACGTGGGCAACGGAGGCGCCGGGCGACAGCTTCACGTAGCCGATCGCCGGCAGCGCCGACACGAACTGCTTGCGCGCGTCCGCCGGCGACAGTACCGGGCCGCGCAGCAGGAAGTTCGGCTCGTAGCTGCCCACGACGCGGTACTCCCGCCAGCCGCCGCGCTCGGTCGCCAGCTTCACCGGCGAGCCCACGTGCAGGCCACGATCGGACAGGGTGTCGGTGTCCATCGCGATCTCGCCGTCCGACAGGTCACGCAGCGAGCCCGACACCTTCCGCACGCCGAGCACCCCGGTCAGCGCCTCGAGCTCGCCACCGTTCGCGGGGCTGCCGGCCGGCTTGCGGCCGCCCGCGCCCGACACCTGCACGGTGTCCACGTACTGCGCGGTCGCCGCCGCCACCCCGTCGACGTCGCGAGCCTTGGCCAGCACCGACTCGTCGAACGTCGGCATGATCCGGCCGTCCGCGTCCGTCGGCGGGCCGCCGCCCGAGCCGCCTGCCCGGCTGGTCACCCCGTCGCCGGCGATCACGAAGTCGGCCGCGAGGTCCGAGCCCACCCGGGTGGTCACGTCCGCGCGCAGCGACTCCGCCACCACGCCGACGCCGCCGACCAGGCCCAGCGTCACCACCAGCGTCGCCACCGTGATGGCCGTGCGCCGCGGGTTGCGGGCCGCGTTCAGCCTGCCCAGCTTCGCCGGCATCGACCAGCCCAGCAGCCGGCCGACCGCCGGCAGCAGCAGGCGGCTCGCGACCGGCGTCAGCAGCGCCAGCCCGAACAGGCCCAGCACGATGCCGCCGCCCAGCGCCGCCCACCGGTAGCCGCCCAGGTCGCTGACCAGGCTGGCGACCACCCCGCCGACGCCCAGCACCGCCGGGATCGCGCCCAGCACGGTGATCCGGGTGAGCGAGCGCTGCTCGGCCGCCGAGGCACGCATCGCCTCGACCGGCGGCACCCGCGAGGCCCGCGCCGCCGGCAGCAGCGCCGCCAGCACGGTGACCCCGATGCCGACCAGCAGCGCCAGCACCATGCTGCCCCGCGGCACGATCAGCGACACCGGAAGCTGCGCGCCGCTGTTGGCCTCCATGACGTTCTTCAGCAGCAACGACACCAGCACGCCCAGCCCGAGCCCGATGCCCGACGCCACCGTGCCGACCAGCACCGCCTCGACCAGCACCGAGCCGACGATCTGCCGCCGGCGCGCGCCGAGCGCGGACATCAGCGCCAGCTCGCCGGTGCGCTGCGCGATCAGGATCGAGAACGTGTTCAGGATCAGGAAGATGCCGACCAGCAGCGACAGGCCGGAGAAGCCCAGCAGGATGATCTTCACGATGTCCAGGAACGCCATCGCGTCGCCCGCGGTGTCGGCCGCCACCTCGTCGCCGGTGCGCGCCAGGTACTTGCCGCCTACGGCATCGGCGACCCGGTCGCGCAGCTCCGCCGGGGAGGTGCCGTCCTCGGCGGTCACGGTGACCGAGCTGAAGGCACCCGTCTCGCCCAGCATCAGCTTCTGTGCCACCGGTTCGGTGAACGAGACCTCCGTGCTGCCGCCCAGCGTGTCCAGCCCGTTGCTGTACCCGTACACGCCGACGACCTTGAAGTGCTTGCGCGGCTGGAGGGTCAGCACGTCGATGGTGCCGCCGACCTTGAACCCGCCGAGCTCGGCGAGCCCGCCGTTGATCGCGACCTCGTCGTCGGCCGTCGGCCCGCGGCCCGACCGCAGCCGCACCATGCCGGTCTCGCCGTGCCAGGCGCGGCCGGTGCGCGGCGGGCCCTGCACGCTGATCGTCTTGCCGTCCGGCCCGATCGGGCGGGCGCCGTCGGCCTGCACCTCGCCGACCACCGACCTCGCACCCGGCACGTCGGCCAGCTCGTCCACGAGCGACGCGGGCACCGGCGGGGTGAACGCCTTGCCGCTGAACTTCGAGTCGACATTGGACCTGCCCGACACCGAGACGTCCACATTGGACGAGATGGTCTGGAAGATCGAGTCGAACCCGCTGCCGACGGTCGTGGTGGTGATCATGGCGGCGGACACGGACATCACGCCGAGCACGACCGCCAGCCCGGCCAGGATCAGCCGCAGCTTGCGGGCGAGCAAACCCTTCAGGGTTGCCTTGAGCATGACGTCCTCGTTTCAGGAGCCGAGCGAGTCGAGCGCCTTCATGGTGTCGAGCACCTCGTCGGCGTCCGGGTCGGACAGTTCGTGCACGAGCCGGCCGTCGAGCAGGAAGACCACCCGGTCGGCGTGGGCGGCGGCGTTCGCGTCGTGCGTGACCATCACGATGGTCTGCGCGAACTCCTCGACCGACCGGCGCAGGAACCGCAGGATCTCGGTGCCGGAACGGGAGTCGAGGTTGCCGGTGGGCTCGTCGGCGAAGATCACGTCCGGCTTGGGCAGCAGCGCCCGCGCGGAGGCGACCCGCTGCTGCTGGCCGCCGGAGAGCTCGCTCGGCCGGTGGGTGAGCCGGTCGGACAGGCCGACCGCCTCGACCACGCGGGTGAACCATTCCTGGTCGGGCTTGCGTCCGGCGATCGCCAGCGGCAGCGTGATGTTCTCCTCCGCGGTGAGCGTGGGCAGCAGGTTGAACTGCTGGAAGATGAACCCGACCCGGTTGCGGCGCAGGTCGGCCAGGCCCTTGTCGGCCAGCGTGCCCAGCTCGGTCTCGCCGATCCACACCTCGCCGGAGTCCACTGTGTCCAGACCGGCGAGGCAGTGCATCAGCGTGGACTTGCCGGACCCGGACGGGCCCATGATGGCGGTGAACCGGCCGCGCCGGACGTCCACCGAGATGTCGTCGAGCGCGACGACCGAGGTGGCACCGGTGCCGTAGGCCTTGGTGACACCGACCGCGCGGGCGGCCAGTCCGGTGATCGTCTCCTTGGACAGGGTGGTCATGACGTGGACTCCTGTACTTGCTCGCGGCTGGTGTTCGGGCGCCGGGGGGCCGGGACGCCCGCCGAGCGGCGCCAGTTGATCCGGCCCCATGGCTTCAGGACCGACAGCAGTGCGGAGAAGACGGACAGCAGGGCGATCACGCAGAGCATGCCGAACAGGCTGATCTCCACGCCGTTCTCCAGCGGCTTCAACGTGGCGGCGGCGTCCGCGGCGCCGTAGACCGCGAGCCGCAGGTTCAGCGCGCCGGCCACGAACAGCGCCAGGCCGATGACCAGCTTGACGGCGACCCACCACCACTTCACCAGGCCCCACTTCGTGCCGAGTCCCAGCAGGACGCCGGTGACCAGCACCAGCGCGGTGGCGGGCAGGAAGAACGTCGTCGCCAGCACCCGCATGGCCGTGTACAACGCGTTCACCCGGTCGAGATCGTCGGTGGCCATGCCGGCCACGCTCAGCGAGATCGCGGCCAGGATGATGCCGAGCCAGCCGACCGAGCTGATGATGTGCAGCACCTGCCAGACCTGCCGGACTCTTCGCTCCATCGGGGGAAAGATGCCGCGAGTCCTGCTGCGCTGTGCGGAGCTGCTCATTGACCCCTACCCCTTGCTGGTGTCCTTGCCGGCGTCCTTGCTGATGTCCTTGCTGATGTCACCGCCGCTTTCGTTGCCTGCCGATGGTCTCAGCTCCCACCGGCGAAATCGGTCCGGTAAAGGCCGCCTCGACCAGTACGCGACCCGTGCGTGCAGCAGCAGGCTGCCGAACAGGAAGAACATCGGCCCGGCAGGCCAGAAGAACGCCGCGTCGGAGGCGATCCAGCGCGTGATGAGGAATACCGACAGCACGACCGCGACCGCCGCGTGCACGCGCAGCCGCGCGGGCACCCCGGCGAGGCCGGTGGCGGCGGGCCGCCGGGCGGCCGGTCGCTCGTCCTCGCGGGCCGGCAGGTCCGCGACGAAATCCGCCAGCTCGTGGCGGAACCTGGTGGCGTAGAGGCGGTCCAGCCGCTCCTCGGCCTCGGCCAGGGTCAGCCTGCCCTCACCGGCGGCGTCGCTGACCAGCTTGGCCACTCGCTCTCGCTCGCCGTCCGAGGCGCGCACCGCCAACGCCGGCGAGTTCTGTTCCCTTGGCTCGTTCATGGCCTCAATACTCCGCGCGGGAGTCGTCCGGGTCGTCGCACGCGGGAGGGCACCTCGCGTACGACGCGGGTGCCGGATCGGGCACCGCGCCTGCTCCCCCTGGAGTACGCCTCGAGCCGCCCCTGGTCAGGTGCCCTGCGGGGCGGTGCTCAACTACTGTTCCTGGCATGGACGGCGCACCACGTGGACCCCGCGGGCCGGGGCTGGACACCCTGCCCGCGGTGGCGATCGTGGTGCCGTCCGCCCTCATCCAGGTCGCCGCCACCGTGCCGGCCGCGCACTTCCAGGGCGCGTCGGACCGCATCAACGCGCTGACCATCTTCCTGCTGCTGCTCGGCCCGGCCCTGTTGCTGCTGCGCAGGCGCTTCCCGGTCGCCACGCTGCTGTCGGTCGCCGCGGTCACCGCCACGTACCTGCTGCTCGACTTTCCTTACGGGCCGGTGTTCCTGAGCGTGGTGGTGGCGTTGTTCAACGCCGTGCTGCACGGCAGGCGCCTCGCCGCGTGGATCGCGGGGCCGAGCTGCGTGGCCGCGCTGATGGTCGTGATGGTCCTGACCGACAGCGGGTACACGATCGGGCTGAGCGAGGTCGCGTTCGCGGTCGCCTGGCTGACGCTGATCATGGTGGTGGCCGAGATCGTCAAGGCCCGCAAGGACCGCGCGACCCAGGCCGAGGCGACCCGCGAGGAACAGGCCAAGCGCCGCGCGGGCGAGGAGCGGCTGCGCATCGCCCGCGAGGTGCACGACGTGCTGGCCCACCACGTGTCGCTCATCAACGTGCAGTCCGGGGTGGCGCTGCACCTCATCGACGAGCAGCCCGAGCAGGTCCGCCAGGCGCTCGTCGCGATCAAGCAGTCCAGCAAGGAGGTCCTGGTCGAGCTGCGCAACATCCTCGGCGTGCTGCGCGACGTCGACGGCTCGGACGGCTCCGCGCCCCGGCACCCGGTGGCGAGCCTCGAACAGCTGGACTCGCTGCTGGAGCGGATGCGCTCGGCCGGGCTGCCGGTGCGGCTGACCGTGGCGGGCGAGCGGCGCCAGGTGCCGAGCGGCGTGGACGCGGCCGCGCTGCGGATCGTGCAGGAGTCGCTGACCAACACCTACCGCCACGCCGGCCCGGCGGAGGCCGACGTACGGCTCGAGTACCTGCCGGACGAGCTGCGCGTCCAGGTCGACGACAGCGGGCGCGGCCACGCGAACGGCAGTGCGCGGCTCGGCTCGGGCAGCGGGCTCACCGGGATGCGGCAGCGCGCGGAGGCGCTGGGCGGTGCGCTGGACGCGGGCCCCCGCCCCGGCGGCGGTTTCCGGGTGTCGGCGACGCTGCCGACCGGCCCCGCCGACCAGCCCGCCGAGCCGGTCGGCCATCCTGACACGCAACCTCACGGCGAGAACGGGACACCATGATTCGGATTGTGCTGGCCGACGACCAGGCGCTGGTACGGGCCGGTTTCCGGGCGCTGCTCAACGCGCAGGAGGACCTCGAGGTCGTCGGCGAGGCGGCCGACGGCACCCAGGCGGTCGCCGCGGCCCGCGAGCACAAGCCGGACGTCATGCTGATGGACATCCGCATGCCCAATCTCGACGGCCTGGAGGCCACCCGCCAGATCTCGTCCGCGCCGGACCTCGAGGGCGTGCACATCCTCATCCTCACCACGTTCGAGGAGGACGAGTACGTCTTCGAGGCTATCCGGGTCGGGGCGAGCGGCTTCCTGGTCAAGGACACCGAGCCGGTCGAGCTGGTGCACGCGGTACGCGTCGTGGCGGGCGGCGACGCGCTGCTGTCCCCGAGCGTGACCCGGCGGCTGATCGGCGAGTTCGCCACCCGCGCCAAGAAGGTGCAGCGACCGACCACTTTGGACGTTCTGACCGACCGCGAGCGCGAGGTCGTCTCGCTCGTCGGCGAGGGCCTCACGAACGACGAGATCGCCGCGCGGCTCGTGGTGAGCCCGGCGACGGCGAAGACCCACGTGAGCCGAGCGATGACGAAGCTCGCCACCCGCGACCGCGCGCAGCTAGTAGTACTGGCCTACGAGTCCGGCCTAGTCCGCCCCGGCTGGGCCGACTAACCCCGCGAGTCCAACACTCGGCCCCCGCGAGTCCAACACTCCGGCATCGCGAGTCCAACACTCCCACCCCGCGAGTCCAACGGTCCGGCATCGCGGGTCCAACGGTCGCGCGCCGCCCCGGCGGGTGTCGAGTGTTGGACTCGCCCGTGCCGAGCGTTGGACTCGCGGATGCCGAGCGTTGGACTCGCGCGCGCCCAGCGTTGGACTCGCGGATGCCGAGCGT
>DASYKY010000102.1:0-22741 GCA_035995025.1 Actinophytocola sp. | reverse complement strand
GGGGGTTCGCCTGGGGGCCAGAGGATGGCCAGTAGGTCATGTCTTACCGGCGCGCTTGAGCGGAGGCCGTGGGCGGTTTGCCAGCGGCGGGTCAGGCGTCTGATCCGCGCGGCCTTGGCGTCGTCTACTGCTTCTGCCGGGGTGCCGTACGTGGTGCTGGTTCTGGTCTTGACCTCGCAGACGACCAGGAGTCGGCCGTCGGTGAGGACGAGGTCCAGTTCGCCTTCCTGGCAGCGCCAGTTCTTCGACAGGACCGTCAGGCCCTGGGCCGCCAGGTAGCGCGCCGCTAGCGCCTCACCCCGGGCGCCGGTGCGCAGGTGTGCTGGTGGTGTGGTGTCTGCCGTCATGGCCATGACCCTGCCGCGCGTTGGCGGGCGGGGCCACGGACCTGGTGCCGGCTGTGGACAACCGGAACTGCTGTGGACAACTCCCCTGGATCACGGGTTGTTGTCGGTGGGGTGTGCTACGTGCCGAACGGGCCCTCTTCCGGAAGCCGGAGGTCCGGCTTGTCCAGCTCCTCGACGTTGACGTCCTTGAAGGTGATCACCCGGACGTTCTTCACGAAGCGCGCGGGACGGTACATGTCCCAGACCCAGGCATCCGACATCCGTACCTCGAAGTACACCTCGCCGTCGGAGTCGCGCACCTGTACGTCCACCCCGTTGGCCAGGTAGAACCGGCGCTCGGTCTCCACGACGTAGGAGAACTGGCCCACGATGTCGCGATACTCGCGATAGAGCTGTAGCTCCATCTCGGTCTCGTACTTCTCGAGATCCTCCGCACTCATGCGGTTACGCGCTCCTCAGGATCGACGGGGACGGACCCCCCATTCTGAACCATGGCGGCCGCCGCCACACTCAAAGACACCGGATGTGGTGGGCGCATTCCGTGCGCCAGCCCGGCGCCGGCCACGTTCACGTACGACCACCGGTGCACCGCGCTCGGGCCGTGCTCGGCCAGCGCCTCCCCGTGCGAGCCCGTGCAGTAGCCCTTGTGCTCGTCGAACCCGTACCTCGGCAGTTCCTCGTGCAGCCCGGCCATGATCCGGTCGCGGGTGACCTTCGCCAGCACCGACGCCGCCGCGACGCAGGCCACCACCTGGTCGCCCTTGATCACCGGCATGCTCGGGGCGGTCAGGCCGGGCACGCGGAAGCCGTCGATCAGCACGTAGCCGGGATGGGTGCGCAGCTGGGCGATCGCCCGGCGCATGCCCTCGATGTTCGACACGTGCACGCCGATGAGGTCGACCTCCTCGACCGGCACGACGATCACCGCATGGTCGACCGCCCTTGCCATGACCAGGTCGTACATCCGGTCCCGGGCGGCCGCGGTCAGCAGCTTGGAGTCCGTGAGGCCCGGGAAGCGCGCCGCGTCGCCTGGCTTGAGCACGCAGGACGCGATGACGAGCGGCCCCGCGCACGCACCCCGGCCCGCCTCGTCGACGCCGGCCACCGGGCCGAGCCCGCGCCGGTGCAGGGCGGCCTGCAGCCCCCAGTTGCCCGTCTCGCGCCGCAGCACCACCCGCGGCGGACGGGACTCCAGCCAGTCCAGTTGGGCCAACGTCACGGCTCGTCTCCCGCTGTTCGCACGGCCTTGCGCACCGTGGCACGCATTCGGCGGCCGAGCCACAACGTCGGCCACGCGGCCAGGATGCCGCCGCCGAGCGGGATGCCGTACCCCAGTGCGGCGGCGGTGGCGGCGCCCTGGGGGTCGTGGTCGCCGACGCCTTGCCAGCGCGACGGCGGCAGCACGATCCAGCGCACCTTGCCGATGACATTGTCCACCGGGACAAGTCCGTTACGTCCACCGCCGCCCTGATACCGGGAGTCGCTGGAGTTGTTGCGGTTGTCGCCCAGCACGAACATCATCCCGTCGGGAATCGTGATCGGCGCGAACGTCGCCTGGCGCGGCTCGGCGGAGGGCGTCCAGTAGATGTACGGCTCGTCGAGCGGCTTGCCGTTGACCAGCACGCGGTTCTTGTCGTCGCAGCACTCCACGCGCTGGCCGCCGACCGCGATGATCCGCTTCACCACGTCGTCCTCGTCCGGGGAGGCGAGGCCGAACGCGGCGCCGACGTCCTGCAGCCACGAGACGAACGCGTTGCTGGAGCGGTTGGACTGGAACTCCGCCTGGTTCCACGTGCCGGGCCGCTTGAACACCATGACCTCGCCGGGCTCCGGGTCACTGAAGTCGTAGACCAGCTTGTCGACGAGCACGCGGTCGCCGTAGCAGCCGGGGCAGCCGTGGAGGGTCTGCTCCATCGACTCGGACGGGATCACGAACACGCGCGCGATGAAAGTCTGGATCAGCAACGCCAGGAGCAGCGCGACCCCGATCAGGATCGGCAGCTCTTTCCAGAACGAGCGCGGCTTCTTGGCCCTCTTCCGACGCCGTCCGCTTTCCGGCTCGGTATCGGGCTTGGTTTCGGATTCGGTATCGGGCTCGGTTTCGGGGCCGGTTCCGTCCGTCCGTTCGGCCGCCGCCTCGCGGTCGTTCTCGTCGCGATGCTCCTGGTCGGTAGGGCCGCCCCCCTCGTCCTCGTTGTCCCTGTTGTTCCCGGTATGCGCGACGTCGACCACCCGTGCAGACTACCGGTGTGCCACGGGCGGATCGTCGCCGCTCGTCCCGCGTGGCGGGCGTATCACCCACCTGATCCGGCGGCCCATCCACAGCATCGGCCAGGCGGCCACAAACCCGACACCGACGGGCAGGCCCTGCTGCCACTCGGGCGCGCCCATGGCGAACGGGATGCCGCCCTGCGGGTTGTGGTCACCCACGCCCTGCCAACGCGACGGCGGCAGCACGATGTAGCGCGCCTTGCCGATCACATTGTCGATGGGGACCACGCCGCGGATGCCCCCGCCACCCTGACAGCGGGAGTCGCAGGAGTCGCTGCGGTTGTCGCCCATGACCCAGATCGTGCCCTCGGGCACGAGCACCGGGTCGAACCGTTGCTGGGCATCGGGTTTGCCGTTCTGCCAGTAGACGTACGGCTCGTTGAGCGGCCGGCCGTCGACGAGCACGCGCATCTTCTCGTCGCAGCACTGGACGGTCTGGCCGCCGACCGCGATCACCCGCTTGACGAAGTCGCGCTCGTCCGGCGGCGCGAGGCCGATCAGGGAGCCGATCGACTGGAGGGTGTTGGTGATGACGTTGCCCGACGCGGGCGCCTCGACGTCGTTCTCCGTCCAGGTGTTGGGGCCCTCGAACACGACGACGTCACCCGGCGCGGGGTCGGTGAACGCGTAGGTCAGCTTGTCGACCAGCACCCGGTCACCGGTGCAGCCCGGACAACCGTGCAGCGTCTGCTCCATCGACCCGGACGGGATCGAGTAGACCCGGCCCAGGAAGTGCTGGATGAGGAACGTGAGCACGAGCGCGACGGCGAAAAGGGTCAGCAGCTCCTGCCACAACGGCTTCTTCTTCAGCGGCCTGCGATGCTTGCCCCGCTTGGGCTTGGCCTCACCCTCGGGACGCTCCCGGCCCGGGCGCAGCTCATCAGAACGGATGCCGTTCGGAAAGTCGTCGGAATGATCCGGCGCGTCCGGCCGCCATGCCCGCGTCTCGGTGAACTCGTCGATCCTCGGGATCAGGTCGGTACGCTCCGGGTCTTCCTCCGGCGACTGCGCGTGCACGGGGATGGCCACGTCACAAGGTTACGGTAGATCTCCGCAGGCGGATGTTAAGTCGCCCGCTCAGGAGGTCGGCGCGGTCTCCCGCTTCTCCTTGATCTTCGCGGCCTTGCCGCGCAGCTCACGGAGGTAGTAGAGCTTGGCCCGCCGCACGTCGCCGCGCCGGTCGACCTCGATCTGGGCGATGTTCGGCGAGTGCACCGGAAAGGTGCGCTCCACGCCGACGCCGAACGAGATCTTGCGCACGGTGAAGGTCTCGCGGATGCCACCGCCCTGCCGGCGGATGACCACGCCCTTGAAGACCTGGACCCGCTCGCGGGAGCCCTCGATGACGCGGACGTGGACCTTCAGCGTGTCGCCCGGGCGGAAGGCCGGGATGTCGGACCGCAGTGACTTGGCGTCCAGGGCATCCAGGGTGTTCATCGGTGTATCCGTCCTCATGTCGTTCGTACACCCAAGGCGTGCCAGTTCGATCAGTTCGAAGTCAACCTTGGGGAGTCAACGTGGAGTGCGCCGAGGCGCCACCCGGCAGCAACAACCGGGCAAGTATGTCATGCATGGCCCGGTGCCTCGAACGGGGGCATCAGTCGCCGCCGCGCAGGCGCGCCAGCTCGGCCAGGTCGTGCTTGTTCAGGGCACCTTCGGGCAGCGCGCCGAGCAGGTCCGGGCGTCGCCGGAGCGTCCTGGCGAGCGCCTGGTCACGGCGCCAGCGGTCGATCGCGGCGTGGTTGCCCGACCGCAGCACCTCGGGAACCGCGAGGTCGCGCCACACCTCGGGGCGGGTGTAGCTGGGGCCCTCGAGCAGGCCGTCGGAGAAGGAGTCCTGCTCGGCCGACGCCGGGTTGCCCAGCACGCCGGGCAGCAGCCGCGCCACCGCCTCGACCATGGCCATCACCGCGACCTCGCCGCCGACGAGCACGTAGTCGCCGATCGACACCTCGTCCACCGGCATCCGGCGGGCGGCGTCGTCGAGCGCCCGCTGGTCGATGCCCTCGTAGCGGCCGCACGCGAACAGCAGCCACTCCTCCCCCGCGTACTCGCGGGCGAGGGCCTGGGTGAACGGGCGGCCCGCGGGTGTGGGCACGACGAGCCGTGGCGCGCCGGACGCGCAAAGCTCGTCCAGCGCCTCACCCCACACCTGCGGCTTCATGACCATGCCCGGGCCGCCGCCGTACGGGCTGTCGTCGACGGCCTTGTGCACGTCGTGAGTCCACTTCCGCAGGTCGTGGACGTCGAGGGAGAGCAGACCGCGCTCGATCGCGCGGCCCAGGAGCGCCTGGCGCAGCGGGTCCAGGTACTCGGGAAAGATCGTGACGACGTCGATGCGCATCTAGCTCAGCAGGCCTTCCGGCGGGGTGAGCACGACGCGGCCGCCCGGGATGTCGACTTCGGGGACGATCTCGCGGACGAACGGGACGAGCGCCTCGCCGCCCCCGGCCAGGTCGACGACGAGCAGTTCGCCGCCCGGGCTGCGGGTGATCTCGCGGACCTTGCCGACCTCGGTGCCGTCCTCGAGCACCGCGGCCAGGCCCTCCAGCTCGTGGTCGTAGAACGCGTCGGGGTCCTCGCTCGGCGGCAGGTCGGCCGCGTCGACGAGGAGCTGGGCCCCGCGCAGGGTCTCGGCGACCGTGCGGTCGGCGATCTCCTCGAAGCGGACCAGCAGGCGGCCGGAGTGCGGCCGGGCCGTGGACACCGTCAGCGGGCGGACGGAGCGGTCCCGGAGCCGCGCGCTGAGCACGGCCCCGGGTGCGAAGCGTTCGTCCGGTGCGTCGGTGTGGACGTCGACGGTGAGCTCGCCGCCGATGCCGTGGGCCTTCGCGACCCGCCCGACCAGGAGCTGCGTCGTCGTCACTGGTCCGTGTCGACGACGTCCACTCGGATGCCGCGACCGCCGATGCCGGCCATCACGGTGCGCAACGCGGTCGCGGTGCGGCCGCCACGGCCGATGACCTTGCCGAGGTCGTCCGGGTTGACGTGCAGTTCGAGCGTGCGACCGCGGCGCGTGGTCACCAGCTCGACGCGCACGTCGTCCGGGTTGTCGACGATGCCGCGCACCAGGTGCTCCAGCGCGTCAGCCAAGAAGCTCACGACTCTTCCGCGGGCTTCTCGGCCTTCACCTCGGCCTTGGGCTCGGCCTTCGCCTCGTCCTTCTTGGGCTCGGCCTTCGCCTCGTCCTTCTTGGGCTCGGCCTTGGGCTCGGCCTTCCTGGCGCCACCGCGCTTCTTCGGGGTGGTGGCCTCGGTCGTGGGCTCTTCGCCGGCCGCCTTGAGCGCGGCCTCGAACAGCTCCTGCTTGCTCGGCTTGGGCTCCGGGTGCTTCAGCGTGCCCTCGGTGCCCGGCAGGCCCTTGAACTTCTGCCAGTCGCCGGTGATCTCCAGGATCCGCTGCACCGACTCGGTCGGCTTGGCGCCGACGCCCAGCCAGTACTGGGTGCGCTCGGAGTCGACCTCGATGAAGCTCGGCTCGTCCTTGGGGTGGTACCGGCCGATCGTCTCGATCGCCTTGCCGCTACGGCGGGTGCGGGCATCGGCGACGATGACGCGGTAGTACGGCGCCCGGATCTTGCCGAGACGCTGCAGCTTGATCTTGACTGCCACGGGTGGTGGTACTCCTCTGATCACGGTTGTGGGCGCCGGTCATCCGCGTGGGGAACGGATGGCTGGAGCCCCAAGTTGGTGGCGCCGCGGCACGGTGAGAGGGTCCGGCCACGACGGACAGCCGTTTATTCTGCCAGACCGGATCGGTCAGGCAGGCATCGCCCCGACCGCGACCAGCAGCACGGCCAGCGCGGGCAGGAAGTTGTTGACCTGGTGGGTCACGATGCTGGCGCCGAGCCGGCCGGTGAACAGCCGGGCCAGGCCGATCGGGATGCCGATGACGAGCAGCAGCGAGGTACGCAGCGGCTCGAGGTGGCTGACCGCGAAGATGACCGTGGTCAGGGAGAACACCGCCCAGCGGCCCCACTTCAGCCGCTCGAGCGCGCCCCACAGCAGGCCGCGGTAGATGATCTCCTCGCAGACTGGGCCGACCAGCCACACGAACAGGAACATGACGACCGCCGCGGCGATCGGCATCCGCGTGTTGTCGACGAGCGCGCCGACCGCGGAGGTGGCGTTCTCGTCGCCGACGACGTTGCTCCAGACGATCGCGGCTAGCGTGGTGCAGACCAGGCCGAGCACCCCGAACTTGAGGCCGGCACGCAGGTCGTCGGCGTTGTAGGACCAGCGCAGGTCGATCCGCGGGCCGTTGCCGCGCAGGCGGGTGACCAGCAGCGCGACGGCGGTGGCCAGCAGCGTGGGCACGATCGTGCCGACCAGCACGACGGTGGCGGAGTTGCTCGCCTGCGGCGCGACGTCGGAGACGATCGCCCCGATCACGACGGCCGAGAGCACGAACACCGCGAAGACGAACAGGAACGCGCCGAACCCCCAGCGGTGTGTCCGGACCGGGGGGTCGGCGACGGCGGCGCGCGTGGTCTCCGTCGCTTCCCGTTCGGTGGTCACCAACCCGAGACTAGCCCTTTTGCACTGATTCAACCGGGCGATCTTGTCCCGACACGGGCCGCGCGTCGGCACGCTCGGTGCGGTGAACGTGCGCCGGCTGGGCGGCCCGCTGCTGGTTCAGCTCATCGGATGACGCGACCGCGCAGCACGAGCCGGGCCGGGTGTCGCAGCGCGTTCAGCTCGGCGCGCGGGTCCTCGGCGTAGGCGGCGATGTCGGCGGCCGAGGACTCCTGGATGCCAGACCAGCCGAGCCAGCCGCGGGCGTCCCAGGACGCGGCGCCGAGGGCCTGCTCGGTGGTCATGCCGGTCTCGTGCAGCGCGATGATCTCGTCGACGATGCGGCCGTGGGCGATGCCGCCGCCCGCGTCGGTGCCGGCGTAGACGGGGATGCCGGCCTCGATGGCCTTGCGGGCGGTGGTGCGGACGCGGCCGTAGAGGTCGAGCATCTGGCCGGCGTAGCGCGGGTACTTGCTGGCGCCGGCGGCGATGCCGGGGAAGGTCTCGATGTTGATCAGCGTGGGGACGAGCGAGGTGCCGTGCTCGACCATGGCGGCGATCGTGTCGTCGGTGAGGCCGGTGCCGTGCTCGATGCAGTCGATGCCGGCGGCGATGAGGCCGGGCAGCGCGCTCGCGCCGAAGACGTGCGCGGTGACCCGGGCGCCCGCCTCGTGGGCGACGGTCATGGCCTCTTTGAGGACGTCGTCGGGCCAGAGCGGGGTGAGCTCGCCGAGGTCGCGGTCGATGTAGTCGCCGACGAGCTTGACCCAGCCGTCACCTTCGGCGGCCTGCTCGGCGACGGCGCGCGGGAGCTCGGCGGGGTCGATCTCGAGGCCGAGGTCGCGGATGTAGCGCTTGGGGCGCGCGATGTGACGGCCGGCGCGGACGATGCGCGGGAGCTCGAGGCGTTCCTGCAGCGGGCTGGTGTCCATGGGCGAGCCGCAGTCGCGGATGAGGAGGGTGCCGGCGTCGCGGTCGGTGCGCGCCTGCCCGGCGGCGTCGTCGAGGCTCTCGGCCGCGATCCCGACGTGACAGTGCGCGTCGACGAGGCCGGGGACCAGGAAGCCACCGTCCACAATGGTCTCGGCACCCGCGACGGCCTCGGTCCTGATGCGACCGTTGACGATCCAGAGATCGCGCTCCTCACCCTCGGGGAGCACGACACCACGCATGTGCAACGCCGTCATGGGGCCCGATTGTGCCGCACGTCCGCGAGGCGATCGGATGCACCACACGCAACACCGGACTCAGCCGCCCGGAGCGTTGGACTCGCGGGGGCGGGGCGTTGGACTCGCGGGGTTAGTTCTCTTCGCCCTTGTCCTTGGGGAGCTTGAACTTCTTCGGGTCGAAGCCGGGGGGGAGCTGGTCCAGGCCGGCCAGGCCGGGGGGCAGCTCGTTGAGGCCCTGGGGCATCTTCGACAGGTCGGGCATGCCGCCCGGCATCATGCCGCCGGGCATGCCGCGCATCCTCGGCGGCGTCGGGCCGCGGCCCTTGCCCTTGCGGCCCTTCTTGCCCTTCCGGTTCTTCGAGCCGCGCCCGGCGCCCGGCAGGCCGAAGCGGCCCGCCATCTGCTGCATCATCTTGCGGGCCTCGAAGAAGCGGTTGACCAGCTCGTTGACCTCCCGCACGGCCACGCCGGAACCCTTCGCGATGCGCTGCCGGCGGGATGCGTTGATCATCTTCGGGTCCTGGCGCTCCGCGGGGGTCATGCCGCGGATGATGGCCTGCAGGCGATCGAGGTGCGTGTCGTCGACCTGGGCCAGCTGGTCCTTCATCTGGCCGGCGCCGGGCAGCATGCCCAGCAGGTTCGCGATCGGGCCCATCTTCCGCACGGCCAGCATCTGCTCGAGGAAGTCCTCCAGCGTCAGCTCGCCCGTGCCGATCTTGGCCGCCGCCTGCTCGGCCTGGTCGGCGTCGAACACCTGCTCGGCCTGCTCGATCAGCGTGAGCACGTCACCCATGCCGAGGATGCGCGACGCCATCCGGTCGGGGTGGAAGGTGTCGAAGTCCTCGAGCTTCTCGCCGTTGGACGCGAACATGATCGGCTGGCCGGTGACCTCACGGACCGACAGCGCGGCACCACCGCGGGCGTCACCGTCGAGCTTGGTCAGGACCACGCCGCTGAATCCCACGCCGTCGCGGAACGCCTCGGCCGTGTTCACCGCGTCCTGGCCGATCATCGCGTCGACCACGAACAGGGTCTCGTCCGGGCGCACCGCGTCGCGGATGTTCGCGGCCTGCTTCATCATCTCCTCGTCGACGCCCAGCCGGCCGGCGGTGTCGACGATGACGACGTCGTGCTGGAGGCGCTTCGCCTCGTCGAGCGAGCGGCGGGCGACGTCGACCGGGTCGCCGACGCCGTTGCCCGGCTCGGGGGCGAACGTCGGCACGCCGGCCCGCTCCCCCACGACCTGCAGCTGGGTCACCGCGTTCGGGCGCTGCAGGTCGCACGCCACGAGCATCGGCGTGTGGCCCTGGCCGACCAGGTGCCTGGCGAGCTTGCCCGCGAGCGTCGTCTTACCGGAACCCTGCAGGCCCGCCAGCATGATCACCGTCGGCGGCGTCTTCGCGAGGTTGATCCGGCGGGTCTCGCCGCCGAGGATCGCGACGAGCTCCTCGTTGACGATCTTGACGACCTGCTGCGCCGGGTTCAGCGCGCCGGACACCTCCGCGCCCTTGGCTCGTTCCTTGATGTTCGCGATGAACGTGCGCACCACGGGCAGCGCGACATCCGCCTCCAGCAGCGCGATCCGGATCTCGCGTGCGGTGGCGTCGATGTCGGCGTCGGACAGGCGGCCCCGGCCGCGCAGGTTCTGCAGGACCGAGGTGAGCCGATCGGAGAGAGTGTCGAACACGTAGTCGAGAGTAGTCGAGGACGGATCAGCAGGCGGCCAGCACCGCCCGCTCGACCTCGCGGCGCCAGTCCGGCCCGTCGTAACCAGGCGAGTCCGACGCGACGCTGAACGACGCGATCGCGGTCCCGCCCACCTGCATCGCCCGCGCCCACCGCACGTCCACGCCACACTTCTCCAGCGCCGCCGCCAGGTCGTGCAGCAGGCCCAGCCGGTCCGCGCACCGCAGCTCCAGCACCACGTCCCGCGACGCCGCTCCCCCGTCGGCCTCGTCGTCGAACCACAGCACGCGCGGCCGCGGCGGGTCGTCCGGCTCGTCGGCGTAGTCCCGCTCCTTCGCCGCCAGCGTGTCCGCGAGCGGCAGCGAACCGGACAGCGCGCGGGCGAACCGCTCCCGCAGCAGCGCCGTGTCCGGCAGCGAGCCGAACCGCGGCGACACGGCGAACGTGTCCACCGCGACGCCGGCGTGCGCGCGCAGCTCGGCCGCGTGCACCTTCAGCGAGTGCAGCGCGAGTACCCCGGCGGCGCGCGACAGCAGGCCCGGCAGGTCCGGCGCCACCACCGTGATCGTGGCGACCGGCCCGGGCTCGACCAGGATGTCCGGCTTGCCCGATGCGGCGACCGACTCGGCGAGCGCCCGCTGCGCGTCGTCCAGCGGCTTCGGGCCCTCGTGCCGCTCGCCGGCCATCGCCTGCCGGCAGCGCGCCACGAGGTCGGCGACGAGCGTGGCCTTCCAGTCCGACCACACGCCGGGCCCGGTCGCGAGCGAGTCCGCCTCGGCCAGCGCGTGCAGCAGCTCCAGCAGCACCGGGTCGCCGTCGAGCGTGTCCACCACGCGCGCCACGGTGGCCGCGTCCACGATGTTGCGCCGGGTAGCCGTGTGCGGGAGCAGCAGGTGGTGGCGCACCATCGCGGACAGGGTGGCCACGTCCCGCGCCGGCAGGCCGAGCCGCTCGCCGACCTGGGTGGCGAGCGCGGCGCCGACGACCGAGTGGTCCGCTCCCCGCCCCTTGCCGATGTCGTGCAGCACGGTCCCGATCAGCAGCAGGTCCGGCCGGGACACGTCGGTGACCAGCCGGGCGGCGTTCGCGGTGGCCGCCACCAGGTGCCGGTCGACGGTCCATACGTGGACGGCGTCGCGCGGCGGCAGATCGCGGACCGCGCCCCACTCGGGGAACAGCCGCGCCCACAGGCCGGTCCGGTCGAGCGCCTCCACCACGTCGGCGAGCCCCTCGCCCACGCCGAGCAGCGACACCAGCTCCTGGCGGACCGCCGCGGGCCAGGGCGCGCGGGGCTCCGGGGCGGACTCGCCGAGCCGGGCCAGCGCGGCCGGGGCGATCGGGTGACCGGTGCGCGCGGCGGCCGCGGCGACCCGCGGCAGCAGCCCGGGGTCGCGGGCCGGGTCGACGTCGCGGGCCAGCGTCACCTCGTCGCCGTGCAGCACCACGCCCTCGGCCAGCGGCCGGCGGACCGGGTTGCGGTTCAGCACGCCGAGCACGCGGCGCGGGCCGGGCCTGGTCACGCGCAGGGCCACGTCCACCGCGTAGGCGACCGCGCGGCCCGCCCCGGACAGCGCGCGGGCCAGCGTGAACCGGTCGCCGATGCCGAGCACGGCGCCGATCTCGTCGCCGTCCTGGGGCATCAGCACGTCGCGGGGGCGGCCCGCGATGCGGCGCAGCTCGGTGCGCGCGTCGAGCAGCAGCGTGCGCGCCGACTCGACCTCGGCGGACGGCCGGTCGACCAGCTGGGCCAGCGCGAGCGCGTCCAGCAGCACGAGGTCGCGCAGCCCGCCGCGGCCGTGCTTGAGGTCGGGTTCCACCCAGTGCGCCACCTCGCCGCTGCGGTCCCAGCGCGCCCGCGCCGAGGTGACGATCTCGTCGAAGCGGCGGCGCACACCGGTGCGCCACGCGTCGCGCGCGGCGTCGGCCAGCTGCCCGGAAAGTGCCTCGTCGCCGGACAGGTGCCGGGCGTCGAGCAGGCCGAGCGCGGTGCGCAGATCCTTGCCGGCGACGTCGAGCGCCTCGCCGACCGTGCGCACGGAATGGTCGAGCCCGACGCCGGAGTTCCACAGCGGGTACCACAGGCGCTCGGCGACCTCGCCGATCCCCTTCCGTCCATTGTGGACCAGAACGAGGTCGAGGTCGGAGTAGGGCACCAGCTCGCGCCTGCCGAGCCCGCCGACGGCGACCAGCGCCGCGCCCGGCCGGTCCGCCGCGACGCCCGCCTGCCCGGCGTGCACGGTCAGCCAGAAGTCGTGCAGGTCGGCGAGCGCCTCCCGCAGCACGTCCGGCGCCAGCCGGGTGGCCCCGTCGCGCAGCCCGAGAAGGCGGTCCCGGGCGAGCACGAGGTCCGCGGCGGTGGGTACGGCCGGCACGGCGTCATCGCGCCGCCCGGCCGCCCCCTCCCCCTGGACCTGCATCAGATCGCGTCGGTGCCGCGCTCTCCGGTGCGCACCCTGACCACGGTGTCCACCGGGGTGACCCAGACCTTGCCGTCGCCGATCTTGCCCGTCCGGGCGGCCTCGACCACGGCCTCGACCACCTTGTCGGACAGGGCGTCGTCGACCAGGACCTCCACCCGCACCTTCGGCACGAAGTCGACCGAGTACTCCGCACCGCGGTAGACCTCGGTGTGGCCCTTCTGCCGGCCGTAGCCCTGGACCTCGCTGACCGTCATGCCGAGCACGCCGACCTGCTCCAGCGCCCCCTTCACGTCGTCGAGCGTGAACGGCTTGATTATCGCCGTCACCAGCTTCATGGCGTCAGCCTTTCCTTGCTCGCGTTGGCCGGTAGCGCCGCGGCCCTGCTCGCGAGAGCGTCCGCGGTCCTGTTGATCGACGAGGAACCGCCGCGGACGCCGGTCAGCTCGTAGGCGGCCTCCGCGTGCTCACTCTCGTCGATGCCGTTGACTTCGGCATCCTCGGAGATCCGCCAGCCGATCGTGATCTTGATGAGGAACCCGATGATCAGCGCACCGACGAAGGAGTACGCGAGCACCGCCAGCGCCGCCACCGCCTGCTTGCCGAGCTGGTCGAGCCCGCCGCCGTAGAACAGCCCGTCCGCGCTGCCCTCGTTCACGCTCACCGTGCCGAACAGGCCGATCAGCAGGGTGCCGATCAGACCGCCGACCAGGTGCACGGCGACCACGTCGAGCGAGTCGTCGTAGCCGAGGCGGTACTTGAGGCTGATCGCGAGCGCGCACACGCCACCGGCGATGACGCCGATCAGCAACGCGCCCCAGATGTCCACGAACGCACAGGCCGGGGTGATCGCGACCAGGCCTGCGACGACGCCGGAGGCGGCACCGAGGCTGGTGGGACGCCCGTCGCGGATACGCTCGATCAGCAGCCACCCGAGCATCGCCGCACAGGTCGCGGCGAACGTGTTGATGAACGCCACGCCCGCGATGTTGTTCGCGGCGAGCGCCGAGCCTGCGTTGAACCCGAACCAGCCGAACCACAGCAGACCGGCGCCGAGCATCACCAGCGTCAGGTTGTGCGGCTTCATCGGCTCCTTCGGCCAGCCGATCCGCCTGCCGAGGAGCAGCGCCAGCGCGAGTGCGGCCGCACCGGCGTTGATGTGCACCGCGGTACCACCGGCGAAGTCCAGTGCACCGAGGTTGTTGGCGATCCAGCCGCCGACGTGGCCGGAGTCGTCGTTGCTGAAGTCGAACACCCAGTGCGCGACCGGGAAGTAAACCAGGGTCGCCCACAGCGCGGCGAAGACGAGCCACGCACCGAACCTGGCGCGGTCGGCTATCGCACCGGCGACAAGGGCCACCGTGATGATCGCGAACATGGCTTGGAACGCGACGAACCCGGTGCCGGACAGCGTGTCGCCGCCGAGCAGCCCACTCAGCCCGAAGTACTCCCTGATATTGCCGAACAGTCCACCGGTGACGTCGTTACCGAACGCGATCGAGTACCCGTAGATCACCCAGATCACGCCGACGACGGCCATTGCCCCGAAACACATCATCAGCATGTTGAGGACGCTCTTGGTGCGCACCATGCCGCCGTAGAAGAACGCCAGACCAGGCGTCATCAACAGCACCAGGGCGGCACTGGTGAGCAACCAGGCCGTATTCCCTTCCACGCTTACTCCTCCTCTTGACCTGCAACCTTGCCGAGGAGCATCGGGAAATGCTGTTTCGCGGGATCGCGCCGCACGTTTCGCCACGGTGAACTGTCCGGGCGTTCGTGTTACGACCAGGTTTCCCGGCCGTGCGCGGCTACCCTCGCGACATCACCGATCTGATCCCCGTGACCGCCGAGGCCGTCACCGACCCGTCCTGGCTCGCCGAGCAGCTCGCGGCGACCGCCCGCCGGTACCGGCTCGGCCGACCGGCGTCGGTGGGTGTGTTGTGGTGGTACTCCGCCAGCTCCGTGCTGCTCGGGCCGGTCGCCGAGTCCGTCGTGCGGGGCGGGCCGGTCGCCGATCCGGCGCTGGCGGCCGTGACCTTGTTCCTCCACCCGGACGGGCGGGTACTCGACGCCCGCGCGACGGGCGTGATCCCGGCGGACGGGCTGGGCGTGCGCCTGCGCGGGGCGCTGTCGGCGGCGGTGTCGGCCGTGGCGGCGGCGAGCGGGGCGCGCGAGCCCGCGCTGTTTGCGATCGCGACGGACTCGCTGGCCAACCGCGTGCTGTGGGCGGGCGGGACCTCGTCGGTGGCCGTCGACCTCGCCGCCACGGTCGGGTCGCTGCCGGTGCCGCGGTACGTGTCGGTGGCCGGCACCCGGGTGGTGCGGCGGGCGTCGTGCTGCCTGATCTACGAGGCACCCGGCGAGACGAAGTGCGTGAGCTGCCCGCGCCAGCACCCGGACGAGCGGCGCGGGCGGCTCGTGGCTCAGCTGGGCGGAACCACGCGGTAGACGACGAGCGCGCCGGGCCGGGAGCGGAACGCGAAGCGGCGCCCGGGCGGGCCGACCTCGCCGTCGGTGGCGATGCGGCGCGGGCCGTCGAGGAGGCGGATGTCGACCCGCTCGGCGTCGAAGTGCTTGTACACGTGGCTCGTGGTCAGCGTGCCGGTGAGCGCGGCGAGCACGAACCGGGCGCGCGAGTACGGGATGTCGGCGCGCAGGTAGCGGACGTCGAGCAGGCCCGACGCCATCGTGGGGCGACGGGCCGCGCCGAAGCCCTTGGGCTCGTAGGACCCGTTGCCCACGAACAACATCCAGACCACGCGCCGGTTGCCGTCCAGCATGATCGGCACGGGCTGGGCGCGGCGCAGCACGCGGGTCATGGCGAGCGCGGCGGCGTACCACTTGGGCCGGCCGGCCTCGAGCTTCTCGCGCAGCCGCACCACGTCCGGGTAGCCGCCGAGGCTCGCGGTGTTGATGTACCGCACGCGCTCGGTGCCGTCCGCCTCGGTCTCGATGCGCACCTCGGCGACGTCGACCTCGATCGCGGAGCCGACCTGCGTCGCGGCGGCCGTGTCGACGAGCCCCTCGACGCCGAGGTCGCGGGCGAAGTGGTCGAGCGTGCCGGCCGGGACGACGACCAGTGGCAGGCCGTGCCGGACCGCGACGTCGGCCATCGTGTTGACGGTGCCGTCGCCGCCCGCGGCACCCAGCGCGCGGTAGTCGCCGATGCGCTCCTCCAGCGCCGTCACGACGTCCAGGCCGGGCTGGAGGCGGACGATGTGCGCCTTCGGCCACATGGCGATGATCTCGTCGGTGGGGTCGACGTCCCGCGCGCCCGAGTTCGGGTTCACCACCACCGCGAGGCCTTCGCCGTCGCCCAGCTCCGGCACGTCGACGGCCGGCTCGCGCCGCTCGGGCAGGCCCGCGCCGTGCGGCCACCAGTGCCGGGTGGCGTAGGCGGCGCCGACCCCGATGGCCGCGCCCGCGACGACGTCGCTCGGCCAGTGCACGCCGGTGTGCACGCGGGAGTAGCCGACGGCGGTGGCGAGCGGGAGCACCGCGGCGCCGACTCCCTTGTGCTCCATGCTGACCGCGGTGGCGAAGGCGAACGCGGACGCCGAGTGGCCGGACGGGAAGGAGGAGCTCTTCGGCCGGCGCGTCATCCGCCGCGGCACCGGCAACAGCTCCGCCGCCGGGCGCCGCCGCGGGAACAGCCGCTTCGCGACGAGGCTCGCGGAGAAGCTGGCCCCGCCGATCGCGGCGAGGCCACGCAGCCCGGCGCGGCGGGTGGCGCCCTTGCGGAGGGTCAGCAGCGCCGCGATCGCGAACCAGAGCTTGCTGTGGTCCGCGACCCGGCCCAGCCGCCGGAAGAACGTGTCGAACACGGTGGGCGGCAGCTCACCGCTGCGCCGCACGAGCTCGGCGTCGACGCGGCCGACCCGGTGGTACCAGCGGCGAATTCGACGGATCACGGGCCAACGCTAGTTCAGCCGCGCCGACCGCACTCGACAGAAGCCGGCCCGCTCGGCGCGGCTCGCAGTTGGACGAGGACGGGCGGCGCGGCTCGCGGTCGGGCGGCCGCGGCCGCGGGCTCAGCCAACGGCTCCGGAATTGTCGGTCCCCCGGAGTAGCGTTGAAACCAGGGGGACCCCCTGGGGTGCGAATGGTCCTTTCGCACCGGGTTCGCCCGATCGAGCGGTCAGCCGGAGCGATTCGACCCGATCGGGAAGCCGGGCGGTAGCGAATCAAGTGGCCGGGCAGCGACCGTGGCCTCCGCCTCCGGGACGCCCGCCGACCGCAGCACCGCCACCGCCTGGGCCGCCGGCAGCAGGTTGAACCAGCGCACCACGAACGCCGCGCGGCCTTCGACACTGAGTGCGCCGTGCAGGCGGAGCCGGGCCATGCCGCCGTCCGGGTACACGTCCATGCGAACCTCCGACACGGCGTGGCCGCCCGTGAGCGGGAAGCGGTGACGCGTGTCGGGCTGCAGGCGGACCCTGTCCAGCAGCAGGAACCAGCCGTCCGGGCCGCGGCCCGACAGTGACGCCCAACCCGGGGCGTTGCCCTTGAAGTGGCTCGTGTCCAGCTCCGCCAGCCGCACGACGCCCGGTCCGGCCAGGTGCACCGACACCCAGTCGTTGCCGTCGTCCCGGCGGCGGGCGGTCTCCCAGCCCTCCCCCATCACCGCGGCGTCGCCAGGGGCGATCAGGTTCGACGGCGACGAGTAGAACATGTTGCTGCAACCGGAAACGACCGCGCCGTTCTCCAGTGCGGCCAGGTCAAGCGACGCGAGATCGAGCAGCCTGGGATCGGCCACCGGCGTACCGTGCACGCGCAAGCGCGCCACGCCGCCGTCCGGGTCGATCGTGAGCCGGACGTGGGTGTACCGGTGCTCGTCCGACACCGCGAACGCGTTCTTCGTGTCCCCGTCCAGCGGCGAGCGCGGCAGCAACGAGACCCAGTCGGCCGCCGCCAGCTCGTCCGGCGACGGGTAGCCCTCGACCGCGCACGCCTGCACCGAGCAGTACGGCGGGAAGTTCCCGGTGAAGAACGCCGTGTCCACGACGACCCCGCGCACCACGCCCGGCAACCCCAGCCGCACGACCGCCTGGTCCACACCGGGCGAGCGGCGGCGCCGGGTCTCCCAGCCGTCGTAGACCTGTCCCTTGTGGCCGAACGTCGACGGCTGGAACACCGGCTCGGCCGCCGTGATCAGGTTCTCCCGCTCGGCGAACAGCTCGTCGTTCGCCCACACCACGCTGCCGCCGACCCGCCGCGTCGCCAGGTCCGGCAACCTCGTCCACTCCGTCACGTACGTCCTCTCACCAGCAGCTGACCCCGGGGCGCACTACCGTCCACGCGTCTGCCGCGCAGCCACGTGCCGCGCACGACCCCGGTCAGCGAGCGGCCGTGGTACGCGGACACCGGGTTGCGGTGGTACAGCGCGGCCGCGTCCACGAGGAACGAAGCCTCGGGCGCGAACACGACCAGGTCCGCGTCGTGGCCGACCGCGATGCGGCCCTTGCGCCGCAGTCCCACCAGGTCCGCGGGCGCCGACGCCATCCAGCCGGCCACATCGGACAGTGCCACCCCGCGCGCAAGGGCTTGCGTCCACACCGCGGGCAGGCCCAGCTGCAGGCCGGCGATCCCGCCCCACGCGGCCCCGAAGTCCCCGGTGTCGAGGCGTTTCAGCTCGGCCGTGCAGGGCGAGTGGTCGCTCACCACGCAGTCGATCGTGCCGTCGGAAAGGCCCTGCCACAACAGGTCCTGGTTCGCCGCCTCGCGGATGGGCGGGCAGCACTTGAACTGCGTCGCCCCGTCCGGGACGTCCTCCGCGCGCAACGTCAGGTAGTGCGGGCAGGTCTCCGCGGTGACCGCCACCCCGTCCCGGCGCGCGGCCGCCACCACCGGCAGCGCGTCCGAAGAGGACAGATGCAGCACGTGCACCCGGGCGTCGGCGGCGCGGGCCAGCTCGACGACCGTCCCGATCGCGGTGTTCTCGGCGGCCCGCGGGCGGGAGGCGAGGAAGTCGGCGTAGCGGCGGCCGGCCGCCGCGGGCGCGCCGTCGATGACCGCCGGGTCCTCGGCGTGCACGATCATCAGCCCGCCGACGCCGTGCAGCAGCTCCAGCGCGGCGGACAGCTCGGTGGGGCTCAGGAAGCCGAACTCGTCGACGCCGGAGTGCAGCAGGAAACACTTGAAGCCGAACACCCCCGCCTCGTGCAGCGCCACCAGCTCGTTGAGGTTGCCCGGCACCGCGCCGCCCCAGAAGCCGACGTCCACGTGCACCCGGCCCCGCGCCGCCGCCCGCTTCTGCGCGAGCGCGGCGAGGTCGGTGGTCGGCGGGATGCTGTTGAGCGGCATGTCGATCAGCGTCGTCACGCCGCCCGCCGCCGCCGCGCGGGTGGCGGTCGGGAAGCCCTCCCAGTCGCTGCGGCCCGGGTCGTTGACGTGCACGTGCGTGTCGACCAACCCGGGCAGCAGCACCTCGTCGTCTGCCAGCTCCACCACCTGTGGCGCGTCCAGCGAAGGTGCCACCTCGACGATGGTGCCGTCGCGAACCCCGACACAGCCGGGACCCTCGCCGTCGGGGGTGATCATCCGTGACACCCGGAACACGAGGTCCAACTTCACAGGGCCTCCCGAAGAGCCAGCGCGCCGAGTTGCGCCTCGGACAACCCCGACAGCTGAAGCACGTCGTCCGCGGACAGGGCACCGCAGTCCAGGGCGCGGCGCAGGGACATCGCGAGCGCCTGGGCGGTCGCCGGCTCGTCCAGGACGCCGCCGGCCGACGAGTCC
This sequence comes from Actinophytocola sp., assembly GCA_035995025.1. Taxonomy (GTDB): domain Bacteria; phylum Actinomycetota; class Actinomycetes; order Mycobacteriales; family Pseudonocardiaceae; genus Actinophytocola. The sequence continues at coordinate 3,596 of DASYKY010000102.1, read as the reverse complement.
ACATAGGCACGCAGCCGCCGCGCGTCGGACTCCGCGTTGCGAAGGTAGTAGACGAAGTTGGCCGCGTACCGGGTGACGAGCTGGCCCGGGTGCATGTCCCAGCCCTGGAAGAACCCGTGCTCGAGGGAGCGCAGCACCAGGCCGAAGTGCGTTCGCCACGCCTGCGGCACCGCGTCGCCCGCCGGCAGCACGTTCGACGAGCCGTCCGACAGCCGCACGCCCGTGCCGGCCGCGCTCACCTGCATGACGTGCCGGGCGAAGTCGCACGCGTGGTGCGCCAGGTGCTGCTCGGCCGCGGACAGCCCGCACGCCGCCGTGTAGTCGTACGTGCCGAAGTGCAGGCCGCTGACCCGGCCGCGACCCGCCGCGATGAACCGCGGGATCGCGAGCCTGCCCGCGGCGTCCACGACGGACTGCGTGGTCTCCACCTGGATCTCGAACCGCAGCGCACCCCTGGCCAGGTCGAGCCGCTCCTCCAGCAGCGCCAGTAGCTCCACCAGCGCGGACACCTGCCCGATGTCGGTCACCTTGGGGAAGGTGAGCACCGGCGCGCGGCCGAGCGCGGTGACGAACAGGTCGAGCGTGCGGATCCCGCGCTCGGCGGACGTCCGGGTGTCGAACGACTTGAACCGGATGCCCACCCACGGCGGCGGATCGGCCCAGCCGGCGACCAGCTCGGCACACCGGACCGCGTCGGCGTCTTCGTCCGCGTGCAGGCCGTAGCCGTCCTCGAAGTCGATCCGCAGGTCCTCCACCGGCTCGCGGGCGAGCTTCGCGGCGACCTTGGCGTGCACCACCTCGGCCAGCTCGCCGGGCAGGCCCAGCAGCTCCGCGAACGCGGCGGGCCGCGCCGCGTGCTCGTCGAGCGTGGCCAGCGCCCGCGCACCCCACGAGGCCGCGACGTCGCCGGTCACGGCGTTCGCCGGGACGTAGCACGTGTGCACCGGCTGGCGCCCGCCCGCGTCACCCGGGTACCGCCTCGCCCGCACTCTGTCCACTTCGGACAGCTGATCGAGCACCCCGGCGAGCAGCGCGCCGTCGAGCGAGGTGCGCACGCCTAGATCCGTTCGTACGCGGGCAGGGTCAGGAAGTCGGGGAACCCGTCGGCCAGCGCCACCTGCTCGAACAGCTCGACGGCCGGGTCGAGGAACTCGGCGGGCAGCGTGTCGGCCAGCGCCGCGCGGGTCTCGCCGAGCACGTCGCGCACCAGGTCGGTGGTCACCTTCGTGCCGGTGTCGAGCACCACGCCGTTGCGCACCCACTGCCACACCTGCGAGCGGGAGATCTCCGCGGTCGCGGCGTCCTCCATGAGGTTGTGGATCGCGGCCGCGCCGTTGCCGGACAGCCACGACGCGAGGTACCGCACGCCGACGTCGACCGCCGCGCGCAGGCCCGCCGCGGTCGCGGCACCCGGCGTCGCCTTCACGTCCAGCAGCTGCTCGGCGGTGACCGAGACGTCCTCGCGGAGCCGGTCGAGCTGGTTCGGTCGCTCGCCCAGCACGGCGGTGAACTCCTCGTCGCAGATGGACACGAGGTCGGGATGGGCCACCCACGAGCCGTCGAACCCGTCGCCCGCCTCGCGGCGCTTGTCGTCGTGCACCTTGGCGAGCGCCTTCTCGGTGACCTCGGGGTCGCGGCGGTTCGGGATGAACGCGGCCATCCCGCCCATCGCGAACGCCCCGCGCCGGTGGCAGGTGCGCACGAGCAGCTCGGTGTAGGCACGCATGAACGGCGCGGTCATCGTGACGTCGCCGCGGTCCGGCAGGACGAAGTCGGGGCCGGCGTCGCGGAAGTACTTGATGATGCTGAACAGGTAGTCCCAGCGGCCGGCGTTCAGGCCGGAGGCGTGGTCGCGCAGCTCGTAGAGGATCTCGTCCATCTCGAACGCGGCCGGGATCGTCTCGATGAGGACGGTCGCGCGGACGGTGCCGTGCGGGATGCCGAGCGCCTCCTGGGCGTGGGTGAACACGTCGTTCCAGAGCCGGGCCTCGAGGTGGCTCTCCATCTTCGGCAGGTAGAGGTACGGGCCGCTGCCGCGCTCGAGCAGCTCTTTCGCGTTGTGGAAGAAGAAGAGCCCGAAGTCGACGAGCGCGCCCACGCCGCGGCGGCCGTCGAACGTCAGATGGCGCTCGTCGAGGTGCCAGCCGCGCGGGCGCATCACGATGACCGCGTGCTCGACGTCGTCGCGCAGCGCGTACGACTTGCCCTCGGGCGAGCTGAACGAGATCGTCTTGCGCACCGCGTCGTACAGGTTGACCTGGCCGGACACCACGTTCGTCCAGTGTGGAGTGTTGGCGTCCTCGAGGTCGGCGAGCCAGATCTTCGCGCCGGAGTTGAGCGCGTTGATGGCCATCTTGCGCTCGGTCGGCCCGGTGATCTCCACCCGCCGGTCGGCGAGGTCGGCCGGGGCGGTCGCCACCCGCCAGTCGGACTCGCGCACGTCGCGGGTCTCGTCGAGGAAGTCCAGGCGCCCGGTCCGGGAGGCCTCGTCGCGGCGCGCGGCACGCGCGGCGACCAGCTCGTCACGCCGGGCCGCGAACCGTTCGTGCAGCCCCGCGACGAACTCCAGCGCCGCCGGGGTGAGGATCTCCTCGCTTCGCTCGACCTGTCCGCCGAGTACCTGGGTGTCGACCATGCCTACACCCTAGATCCCTCTCACCAGTGGCCGTGGTGGACGACGTCCTCGGTGGCACGGCGCTTGCGGGTACGCGGCGAGCCGGTGACCGTGCCGGCCGGCTCCGCGGAGTAGCCGATGGCCACCGCACCGATCGGCTCGTGGTCGTCCGGCACGCCGAACAGCTCGCGGAACGGCCCGACGTCCTCGGGCACGATGCCGAAGTAGAGCGCGCCCAGGCCCTGGTCGACCACCGTCTGCAGGATCAGCAGCGTCGCCATCCCGGTGTCGATGTGCCAGAACGGAACCGGCCAGCGGGCCTCGTCGCGGTCGGTCCAGCCCTTGTCCGGCTGGGCGTAGCGGTCCAGGTAGACCCGCTTGCACGACATCGGCACGATCAGCAGCGGCGCGGTGCTGACGTCGTTGCCCTTCGGCCGCATCGCCCAGAACTTCGCCAGATCCTCGCCCTGCAGCACCAGGAACGCCTGTCCCTGGGAGAAGCCGGCGGACGGGCCGCGGGTCGCGTTGCGCAGGATCAGATCCAGCGTCTCCGGCGGCACCGGGCGGTCCGGGTCGAAGCCGCGCACCATCCGCCGCGTCCGCACGACGTCCTGGAACTCCACGTCAGATCCCCAGCAGCGCGTCGACGAACGCCCCCGGCTCGAACGGGGCCAGGTCGTCGGCGCCCTCGCCGAGGCCGACCAGCTTGACCGGTACGCCGAGCTCGCGCTGCACCGAGACGACGATGCCGCCCTTGGCGGAGCCATCGAGCTTGGTCAGCACGACGCCGGTGACGTCGACGACCTCGGAGAAGACCCGGGCCTGGATGAGGCCGTTCTGGCCGGTGGTGGCGTCGATGACGAGCAGCACCTCGGTGACCGGTGCCAGCTTCTCGATCACCCGCTTGACCTTGCCGAGCTCGTCCATGAGATCGGTCTTGTTCTGGAGCCGGCCGGCGGTGTCGATGATGACGGTGTCGACG
>DASYKY010000101.1:0-161085 GCA_035995025.1 Actinophytocola sp. | reverse complement strand
CGTACGGTCGGCACCAGATGCGAACCGGGGAGCCGGTCCAAGGCGATCAGCTCGTCCACGATGGCCAGGGCTTGCGCCGGACCCGAGGCCGGACCCGACGCCATGGCCACGGCGACGGCCCGGTTGAGCTCGACCACCGGCGAGGGCGCGACCCGGCCGAGAGCCTCGTAGAGCACCACGATCCGGTCCCAGTCCGTCGCCTCGACCGAGGGCGCCGACGCGTGCGCGGCGGCGATCGCGGCCTGCAGCCCGTAGGGGCCGAGGCCGCGAGTCGATGCCTTGGCCAGCGCGGCCAGCCCACGGCGAATCGCCGAGATGTCCCACCGCCGCCGGTCCTGGTCCTCCAGCAGGACCGGCGAACCGTCCGGGCCGGTCCGGGCCGGGAAGCGCGCGGCCGTCAGCTCGCACAACGCCAGCAGCCCGTGCACCTCCGGCTCGTCCGGCGCCACCGCGGCCAGCGTGCGGGCCAGCCGGATCGCCTCGTACGCGACGTCCGGGCGCACCAGCCGGTCGCCCGACGTGGCCGTCGCCCCTTCGGTGAAGATCACGTAGAGGACGCTGAGCACGCCGCCCAGCCGCTCCCGGCGCTCGCCGGCCGCCGGCAGCTCGAACGGCACCCCGGCCGCCGCGATCGTCTTCTTGCCCCGGGTGATGCGGGCCTGCACGGTCGGCACCGGCACGAGGAACGCGCGGGCGATCTCCTCGCTGGACAGGCCGCCGACCACCCGCAGGGTCAGCGCCACCCGGGCCTCGCGGGAGAGCACCGGGTGGCAGCTGATGAACATCAGCGCCAGGACGTCGTCGTCGATCCGGTCGGGGTCGATCGCGTCGGCGATGCCTTCGGCGTCGCTTCCTTCGTCGACCGCCAGCAGGGCGTACCGGTCCTTCAGGGCGGCCCGGCGGCGGATCGCGTCGATCGCCCGCCGCCGGGCGGTGGCCATCAGCCAGCCGGCCGGACTCGCCGGAGGGGCAACCGGCCACGACACCAGCGCCTCGGCCACCGCCTCCTGGGCGGCGTCCTCGGCCAACCCGAAATCGCCGGTGAACCGGGTCAGCGCGGCGACGATCCGCGCCGACTCGATCCGCCAGACGGCCTCGACGTCAGCTGTGTCCATCAGTCGACCTGCGGGACCTCGTCGTCGCCGGGCACCCGCCGGATCTCGATCTTGGACCCGGGGACCGCCGGGACCCGCTTGGCCCACTCGATCGCCTCCTGCTTCGAGGCGACATCGAACAGGAAGAAGCCGCCGAACAGTTCCTTGGTCTCGCCGTACGGCCCGTCCGTGACCACCGGGGCCTCGCCGTCGAAGTGCACCACGGCGCCCTTGCCCGGATCGTCCAGCCCTTCGGCCGCGACGAAGACGCCGGCCTTGTTCGCCTCCTCGAGGAACTGGCGGGTCGCGGCCATCAGCTCGTGGACGTTGGCCATCAGGGCCGCGTTCGACTCGTCGGTGCCCCGCATGATCAGCATGTACTGCGACATCGCGTTCTCCTCATCCGGCGGGGCCGCCTCTCGGCCCTCGCGCCCCCTGGTCGAACGGGCGGCCCGCAGATCGACACGGCTCCGGAGAAATCTTATCGTCGCAGCTCAGTCGCACTTGCCGCCGTTGACGGCGCGCCGGTACCCGCGCATACTCCGAACACATGTTCGATCGCTGGCTTCCCCTCGGCGGTGCGGTCCGAGGTGGGAGAGCTGCGGCGTGGGGTTCAACAGTGGTGGTCGCTCGTGGTCGGAGCTGGAGCGGGCGCTCTCGGGGCGGGTGGAGGCGCCCGAGGGCGACGGCGGGGACGGGCCGGCGTGGTCGCGGCAGCGGGAGGGGTATGCGGGGCCGCCGCCGGACCTCGTGGAGCGCCACCACCTCGACGACATCTGCGCGGGGCTGCCGCGCACGCCGTACGCGGAGCTGCACGCGCACTCGAACTTCAGCTTCCTCGACGGCGCCTCGCACCCGGAGCAGCTGGTGGAGGAGGCGGCCCGGGCGGGCCTGGACGCGATCGCGCTGACCGACCACGACGGGATGTACGGGGTGGTGCGCTTCGCCGACGCGGCACGCGAGCTCGGGATGCGCACGGTGTACGGCGCCGAGCTGAGCCTGGGGTTGCCGGGGCCGCAGAACGGCGTGGCCGACCCGGAGGGCGAGCACCTGCTCGTGCTCGCCCGCCAGACCGAGGGCTACCGGCGGCTGTGCCGGGTGATCTCCGACGCGCACCTGCGGGGCGCGGAGAAGGGCCGGCCGGTCTACGACCCCGACCAGCTCGTCGACGAGCTGGCCGGCCACGGCGTGGTGCTGACCGGGTGCCGCAAGGGCGCGGTGCGCCGGGCGCTGACGACCCGCGGCCCGGCGGCGGCCTGGTCGGCGGTGCGGCAGCTGGTGGGCCGGTTCGGCCGCCGGCACGTGATGGTCGAGCTGATCGACCACGGGAACCCGCTGGACACCACGCACAACGACCTGCTGGCGGCGATCGCCGCCGACCTCGGCGTCGGGGTGATCGCGTCGAACAACGTGCACTACGCCCGGCCGCGCGACGGGCGGCTGGCGACCGCGGTGGCGGCGGTGCGGGCGCGGCGGAGCATGGCGGAGCTGGAGGGGTGGCTGCCGCCGGCGCCGATGGCCTACGTGCGCACGGGGGAGGAGATGGGCCGCCGGTTCCGCCGGTACCCGGCGGTGGTGCAGCGGGCGGCGTTGCTGGGACATGAGTGCGCGTTCGACCTGAAGCTGGTGGCGCCGGAGCTGCCGCCCTTTCCCGTCCCGGACGGACACACGGAGATCACGTGGCTGCGCGAGCTGGTCGCCCAGGGCGCGGCGCGCCGCTACGGTCCGCGGTCCGGCGCGGCGAAGGCGTACGCGCAGCTGGCCCACGAGCTGGCGATCATCGAGACGCTGAACTTCCCGGGGTACTTCCTGGTGGTGTGGGACATCGTGGAGTTCTGCCGCCGCAACGACATCCTCGCCCAGGGCCGGGGCTCGGCGGCTAACTCGGCGGTCTGCTACGCGCTGGGGATCACCAACGCCGACCCGGTGAAGTGGGGGCTGCTGTTCGAGCGGTTCCTGGCCCCGGAGCGCGACGGGCCGCCGGACATCGACGTGGACATCGAGTCCGACCGCCGCGAGGAGGCGATCCAGTACGTGTACGCCAAGCACGGGCGGCGGCACGCGGCCCAGGTGGCGAACGTGATCACCTACCGGGCGCGGTCGGCGGTGCGGGACATGGCCAGGGCGCTGGGCTACTCGACGGGCCAGCAGGACGCGTGGTCCAAGCAGATCGACCGCTGGGGGCCGGTCGCGAAGGTCGCCGCGGACTCCGAGCACCCGATCCCGGCGGACGTGCTGGCACTGGCGCACCGGATCGGGGACGCGCCGCGGCACCTGGGCATCCACTCCGGCGGCATGGTGATCTGCGACCGGCCGGTGTCGGAGGTGGTGCCGGTGGAGCACGCGCGGATGGCCGACCGCACGGTGCTGCAGTGGGACAAGGACGACTGCGCGCAGATCGGCCTGGTGAAGTTCGACCTGCTCGGCCTCGGCATGCTCTCTGCGATCCACTACGCGGTGGACCTCGTCGGTGGGCACGAGGGCGTCGAGGTGGACATCGCCAAGCTCGACCTCGCCGACCCGGAGGTGTACGACATGCTCTGCGCGGCCGACGCCGTCGGAGTGTTCCAGGTGGAGAGTCGCGCGCAGCTGGGCACGCTGCCCCGGCTGCGGCCGCGGAAGTTCTACGACCTCGTGGTCGAGGTGGCGCTGATCCGTCCGGGCCCGATCCAGGGCGGCTCGGTGCACCCGTACATCCGCCGCCGCAACGGCGAACCGTGGGAGCACGCGCACGAGCTGCTGGCCGGGGCGCTGGACCGGACGCTGGGGGTGCCGCTGTTCCAGGAGCAGGTCATGCAGATGGCCGTCGACGTCGCCGACTTCACTCCCGCCGAGGCCGACCAGCTGCGGCGGGCCATGGGCGCCAAGCGGTCCCGGACGAAGATGGAACGGTTGCGTGACCGGTTCTACGTTGGCGCCGCCGCGAACGGGATCACCGGCGCGCTCGCGGACACGATCTACACCCAGATCGAGGCGTTCTCGGGCTACGGCTTCCCCGAGGCGCACTCGATGAGCTTCGCCCTGCTGGTCTACGCGAGCGCGCACCTGAAGCTCTACCACCCGGCGGCGTTCTGCGCGGGGCTGCTGCGTGCCCAGCCGATGGGGTTCTACTCGCCGCAGTCGCTGGTGGCCGACGCGCGGCGGCACGGCGTGCTCACCCACCACCCGGACATCAACGCCGGCCTCGCGCACGCCACCCTCGAGCCGGACCCGGCGAGCCGGGGCGGCGTCGCGGTGCGGCTCGGCCTGGCCGGCGTGCGCTCCCTCGGTGCCGACGCCGCCCGGTCCATCGTGGACGAACGCGAGGCGAACGGCCCCTACCGGGACATGACGGACCTGGGCAGGCGCGTCACGCTCACCGAGCCGCAGCTCGAGGCGCTCGCCACGGCGGGCGCGTTCACCGCGTTCGGCCACGACCGCCGCCAGGCGCTGTGGACCGCGGGTGCCGTCGCCCGGGACCGGCCGCACTACCTGCCCGGCACCGCGACCGCCGGCCGCGCCCCGGCGCTGCCCGGGATGTCGGCCGTCGAGCTGACCGTCGCCGACGTGTGGGCCACCGGCATCACCCCGGACCGGCATCCCGTCGAGTTCCTGCGCGACCACCTCGACCGCCTCGGTGCCGTCGCCACCGCCGCCGTTCTGGACATTCCGGACGGCACGCGCATCCTCGTCGGCGGCGCCGTCACCCACCGCCAGCGCCCGGCCACCGCGGGCGGCATCACGTTCCTCAACCTCGAGGACGAGACCGGCATGCTCAACGTCGTCTGCAGCCCGGGCCTGTGGACCCGCTATCGCCGCCTGGCGCGCGAGGCCCCGGCGCTGGTCATCCGCGGCACCCTCCAGAACACCCAGGGCACGGCCAGCCTCAGTGCCGAGAGGCTGGAACCCCTGGACATCCAGGCGGCCCAGCGCTCCCGCGACTTCCGCTGACCGCCGGGCGGCGTCGCACGTATATGTTGACCGCATGGGGCGTGACGAGATGCGGGCCGCGGACAGCGATCGCCAGGCTGTCGCAGACAAGCTGAAGCAGGCGCTCGACGAGGGCCGCCTGGATCTCGGCGAGTACGACGAGCGCCTGCAGAAGACCTATGCCGCCAGGACCTACGGCGACCTGAACGGCCTGCTCGACGACCTGCCCGGCCTCGCCCCCGCGCAGCCGGCGGCCGTGGCCCCGGCGGCACCCGCGCCGCCACCGGTGCGGGCCTCGCGCAGCGGGCAGCTGGTGAAGGCCTGGCTGGGCGGGTTCGGCGGCATTTTCATCATCTCCACGGTGATCTGGCTCGCCACCAGCATCGGGTCGGGGCACGCGCTGTACTTCTGGCCGGTGTGGCTGCTCATCCCGATGGTGATGGGTGGCCTGAGCCGCCTGGGCGGCGGCGACGACCAGCGCCGGCGCCGCGACCGCGACGTTCGCCGGGACCGGGACGACCGGTAGCCCACCGCGGTCCAATGAGGACGCACGGCCCGTAACACAAGCCGCGGAGCTCCACCTGATCGGGCTATTGATCATGTGCGAGGCGTATCGCCTAAGTTCGACATGTGGACGTCAAGAAGGCCATCATCCTCGTCGCGGCAGCCGTCCTGGTGTACACGCTGATCGCGCACCCGACGCAGCTCGGCGACGGCGTGCAGACGATTCTCGGCTGGGTCGGCGACGCGGTGGAGGCGGTCATCGCCTTCTTCCGGAGCATCGTCAGCTGACGCGCTCCCCTCGTCCCACCTCAACATATATCGCACCCCCGCCCTTGCGGCAAGACCTCCCAGCGCCCGCATAATCGCAGCTCAGTGACGCTGAGGAGGACGGATGCGGGTACTGCTGACGACGATCGGGTCGCGTGGCGACGTCCAGCCGCTGCTGGCGCTCGCGCTGCGGCTGCGCGACCTGGGCCGGCAGGTGCGGCTGTGCGTGCCGCCGGACTTCCGCGAGCTGGCCGGGAGCCACGACCTGCCGTTCGTGCCGCTCGGCCCCGAGCTGCGCGGCATCACCCGGACCCGGGCCGCCGGCGAGGCGCTGCCCTCGGCCGACGACGCGCGCAAGCTGATCCCGGCCACGGTCGCCAACCAGTTCACGACGCTGCGGGACGCGGCGGCCGACTGCGACGCGATCGTGGCGTGCAACCAGATCCAGGTCGCCGCGCGGTCGGTGGCCGAGCTGCTCGGGATCCGCTACGTCTTCGCCGACTACAGCCCGGTCATCCTGCCGTCGCCGCACCACACGCCGCCGCCGTTCCCCGGCCGCCCCGCCGCGGGACCGGGCGCGAGCAACAGCGAGCTGTGGGACTCCGACGCCCGCCACCGCGACGCGATCTGGCTCGCGCCGCTCAACGAGCACCGGGTGGCGGCCGGGCTGCCGCCGGTCACCGACGTCCGGGCCCACGTCCTCACCGGCGAGCCGTTGCTGGCCGCCGACCCGGCGCTCGCACCCTGGCCGGCGCCGTCGGACCTGGCCGTGCGGCAGACCGGCGCCTGGATCCTGCCGGACGACCGCCCGCTGCCCGCCGGGGTGACCGAGTTCCTCGCGGCCGGCGAACCGCCGGTCTACTTCGGCTTCGGCAGCATGACCTCGCCGCGGGAGACGAGCCTGGCGATGGTCGGGGCGGCCAGGGCGCTCGGCCGCCGCGCGATCGTGCTGCGCGGCTGGGCCGGCTTCGCGCCGGTCGACGACGCGCCGGACTGCCTGGCCGTCGACGAGACCAACCTGCGGGTCCTCTTCGGCCACGTCGCGGCCGTCGTCCACCACGGCGGCGCGGGCACCACGACCACGGCGAGCCTGGGCGGCGCGCCCCAGGTCGTGGTGCCCCACCACTACGACCAGAACTACTTCGCGCAGCGCGTCCGGGACCTCGGCATCGGCGTCGCGCACGCGTCGGCCCAGCCGACCGCCGACTCCCTGGCCGAGGCGCTCGAGTCGGCGCTGCGGCCCGGCGTGGTGTCCCGCGCGCGGGAGTTCGCACCCACGATCCGCCTGGACGGCACGGACCGTGCCGCGGCGTGCCTGCCCTGACCGGTGCTCAGTGCGTGACGGCCGCGGGCTCGGCGGGTTCGGCCGCCGGTGCCGCGGCGTCGCGTTTGCGCAGTGCCGGGAGCGCCAGGATCACGAGCAGGCCCAGCGACAGGATGGCGTAGGTCGCCGACACGAGCTGGTGCCAGCCGCTCAGCTGCAGGTTCGCCGGGGTGGACACCACGTAGAAGGCCTCCATGGGCAGCAGCCAGAAGACCAGCCGCAGCCCGAAAACGGCGGCCGTGACCACCGCGAGCGCGAGCCACCACGCGGAGCGGTTCCGCCACGCGAGCGCGCCGAGCAGGATCAGCAGCGGCACGGCCCACACCCAGTGCGGGATCCACGACACGGGCGAGACCAGCAGCGCGGTCAGCCCGGCCACGACCACGCTGCGCGCCTGGAAACCCTTGCGGTACAAGGCGATCGCGGCGGCGAGCCCCAGCAGCCCGACGATCGCGGCCACCCCGAGCCACACCGGGTTGACCGGCTCGTCCGTGCCGAACATCCGCGCGAACACGCCGCGCAGATTCTGGTTCAGCGGGCTCTGCGGGATGCCGGGCCGGTTCATGGACATGACCGAGCCGAACCAGAACCCGGACGAGCCGGACGGGACGAGCGCGAACCCGATCGCGATCGTGCCGAGGAAGGCGGCGAGCCCGGTCACCGCGGCCCGGATGCGGCCGGTGAACGCGAGGTACACGAGGTAGATCAGCGGCACCAGCTTGATCCCGGCGGCGATGCCGACGAACACGCCCTGCCAGCGCTTGCCGTCGCCCTTCAGCAGGTCCAGCAGCACCAGCACCATCAGCAGCATGTTGACCTGGCCGAACGAGAACTCGAAGTCCACCGGCACGAGCAGCAGCGCCAGCAGGCCGAGCGCCACGGTCAGCATCGCCCGCCGCGCGGTGTCGCGAAGGCCGACCGCCTCGAGCATCAGCCAGATCGAGCCCACCAGGCACAGCGACTCGACGGCGATCCAGACGAAGCCGGCGACCTTGAGGGAGGTGAGCGTCGCCGGCACGAACAGCAGCGCCGCGAACGGCGGGTAGGTGAAGGTCAGCATGTCCGGCGTGATGGCGCCGTAGAGGTCGCCGCCGTGCAGGACGGTGTCCGCGCCGAGGCGGTACACGGTGAAGTCGACGAGCCACCAGGGCACGCTGCCGAGAAAGAACAAGGCCCCGAGCGCGACGAGCAACGCCGTGCCCGCCGCACCGAGAAACCAGAGCAGGCCGCGTCTCAGATCCACAGTAGACATAGGTTCGCCTTCGGCACCGCAGGGAGACCGTGAAGGCGCACGGCCCCCAGGTGCCTTCACGAGTCGCGTTCACGTTTCATTGTGGAGAGGGCGGCGGAGCGTGAACAGCCGCCGTGCCGGTCGATGCGTCACCGACGGTCGGGAACATGTCCCGGCCTCCTGGGAAGTCCCGGCGCGGCAGGGACTTGCAACTCTGGTGGTCACAGGTGCCGGACCGCGATCCGTCGAAGGAGATGACGATCGAGCTCGGGGGTCGAATGGTGACTGGCGTCCTCGAAGTCGGGATCGCGGCCGTCACCGCCGAGCCGGCCGCGGCCGGTGTCCCGGTCCGGCACGCGGAGCATGCGGGTCGTGACGGTGCGCGTTTCCTTGTGGCCTGGCGAAACGGTGCTGGGTATCCGCGCCAGCGCGGCCCACACTGGGGGTATGTCGAAGAAGGGCTACGCCGGGACCGAGGTGTCCCTCACCGCGGACGGGTTCTTCGCCGACCCCGCGCAGTGGCGGGCGGAGATGGCCACCCAGATCGCTCGCGAGGAGGGCATCGCCGAGCTGACCGAGCGGCACTGGCAGGTGATCGCGTTCATGCGCCGCGAGTTCCTCGACCGCGGCGACGGGCCGACCGTCCTGGCGCTGAGCAAGCGGTCCGGGATCGGCGTGGCGGAGCTGTACCGCCTGTTCCCCAGTGGGCCGGCCAGGGTCGCCGCGCGGATTGCCGGGATTCCCAGGCCGCGCGGGTGCATCTGATGGACGGCGCGATCCGCAAGCTCTCCTTCATCGTCTCGAAAGGGTCGCTCGACAACGTCTACCCGGCGCTGATCCTCGCCAACGGGGCACGCGCCGAGGGCATCGACGCCAACGTGTTCTTCACCTTCTTCGGCCTGGACGCGATCCGCCGCGGGCGGGTCGAGCGCCTCAAGCTCGCGACCGTCGGCAACCCCGCGCTGCACCTGCCCACCGTGGCCGGCGCGCTGCCCGGAGTGTCCGCGGCGATGACCCGCCTCCTCGCCGGCAGGCTGGAGAGGTCCGGCATCCCGGCGATCCCCGAGTTCCTCGAGCTGGTCGCCGACACCGGCGCCGGGCTCTACGCCTGCAAGGCCTCCGCCGACCTGTTCGGGCTCACCAAGGACGACTTCGTCGACCGGATCGGCGGCATCATCACGGTGGGGGAGTTCTACGAGCTCGCCGCCGGCGGGCAGATCGTCTACACGTGAGCCGGCTGGTCGTCGATGCCCAGGAACAGGGCCATCATGCGGGCCTGATGGTCGTACCAGCCGGCCAGGTCGGTGATGGTGTCGTTGAAGCGGCCGAAGAGCTCGAAGCTGATCGCGCCGAACAGCTCCGTCCACGCGATCAGGGCGCGGACCATCGCCGCCTCGCTCACGTCCGGGGCGACGACGTCCTTGATCGCCCGCAGCTCGGGCAGCAGCGCCTTCGGCGGCGGCGTCGCGAACACGCCCGCCAGCGCGCCCGCGTTGTGGGCGTCGTTGAGGATGGCGCCCAGGACGACGACCGGGCGGATCGACGGCTCGACCGTGTCCTGCGGCGCGGCGTAGCCCGGCACCGGGCTGCCGTAGATCAGCGCGTACTCGTGCGGCCGGGCGACCGCCCAGTCCCGCAGCGCGTGCGCGACCGCGAGCCAGCGGCCCGCGAAGTCCGACCGGTCCTCGACCGCCGCGCCCGCCTTCTCGCACGCCTCGCCCAGCGCGTTGTACGCGTCCAGGATCAGCGCGGTGAGCAGCTCGTCGCGGCTCGCGAAGTAGCGGTACACCGCCGACGAGACCATGCCCATGTCCCGGGCGACCGCCCGCAGCGACAGGTCCGTGCCGTCCTCGGCGAGCTGCCGGCGCGCGACGTTCTTGATCTCCTCGAGCATCTCGGCCCGCACCCGTGCCCGGATGGACCCAGCGGTTCGTTCCGTCATGGTTCGGAGTATTGCACACATCCGAGAGCAGTGCTCTTGACAAGGAGCACGCGTCGGGATGAGTATTGACCCAAACAGAGAGCACCGCTCTCGAATGAGAGATAGGAACAGTCCCATGGCGCTTCACGTGATCGTCGGCGCGGGCCCGGTCGGCACCGCCACCGCGACGCTGCTGGCGGACCGCGGCGAGCAGGTCAGGGTCGTCACCCGCAGCGGCAGCGGCCCCGAGCACCCGGCGATCGAGCGCGTGGCGGCGGACGCCACGGACGCCGGCCGGTTGTCGGCGCTGGCCGAGGGTGCGGCGGCGCTGTACAACTGCGCGAACCCGCAGTACCACCGCTGGCTCACCGACTGGCCGCCGCTGGCGGCGGCCCTGCTCGCCGCGGCCGAGCGCAGCGGAGCGGTGCTCGCGACGGCGAACAACCTGTACGGCTACGGGCCGGTCGACGGCCCGATCACCCCGGACGCGCCGCTGTCCGCGACGCACCCGAAGCTGAAGCTGCGCGCGGACATGTGGCGCGACGCCCTGGCCGCGCACGAGGCCGGCCGCATCCGGGCGACCGAGGTGCGGGCGAGCGACTACGTCGAGGCGAACTCGATCTTCAGCATCGCGCTGGCGAAGCCGCTGCGGGCGGGCAAGCGGGCGTACGTGCCGGTGCCGCTGGACGTCCCGCACAGCTGGTCGTCGATCGCGGACGTGGCCCGCACCCTGGTGACCGCGGCGACGAGCGAGCGCGCGTGGGGCAAGGCGTGGCTGGTCCCGACGAACCCGCCGCTGACCGTGCGCCGGCTGGCCGCCCGCTTCGCCGAGGTCAACGGCCTGCCGCGGGTGAAGGTGACGGAGGTGCCGTACGCGATCCTGTGGTCGGCGGGCGTGTTCTCCCCGATGATGCGCGAGCTGCGCACCACGCGGTACCAGTTCACCCACCCGTTCGTGATCGACACCGCGAGCACCGAGCAGGCCTTCGACCTGACCCCGACCGACCTGGACACCGCGCTGAAGAACGTCGGCTGACGCCTCACACGCCGCGCAGCGACGCCTCCACCGCGGCGAAGCCGTACTCCAGCATCTCGGCCTCGTACGCACCGACCGCGTCCAGCAGGCTGCCGTCGCGTTCGGTGACGCGGCGGCAGAGCAGGGCCGCGTCGCGGAGGGCGACGGCCGCGCTGTTGCCCGTCGGCACCATCGAGTGGATCGCGTCGCCCATCAACGTGACCGGGCCGGTTTCCCACCGTGGCACGGGTTTCGCGGTGCGGACCGTCGTGGAGTGGACGGTCCCCGGGTCGCCGAGCCGGATGATCTCCGCGAGCTCCGGTGGCCAGTCCGCCACCAGTCCGGCCGCCGTCTTCCGCAGGCCCTCACCGTCCATTCCGGACACATCGGCCGGCCGCAGCGCGGTCGGGGCGCCGACCACCCACATCAGGTAGCCCTCGCCGCCGCCGCGGGACTCGAAGGCGGCCAGCGGCATGAACCGGCCGTCGGTCCCGGCCACCGCGGAGAACCCTTCCAGCGCGGCGGGCGGCGCCAGCTCCCGGACCCGCGCGGTCAGCGGTGTGCGGCCGTAGATCAGGAACTGGCCGGTCTCGGTGACCTCGGCGCCGGGCAGCAGCTGGGCGCGGATGCGCGAGTGCGTGCCGTCCGCGGCGACCAGCAGGTCCGCGTCGGCGGTCTCGCCGGTGGCGAGGTGCGCGCGCACGCGGCCGTCGCCGAGCAGCTCGTAGCACTCGAACGGGATGCCCTGCCGGACGTCCAGCCCGGTCAGCAGGATCCGGCGCAGCGTGAGCCGGTCGACGACGAGGTGGCGGCCCTGCTCGGCCTCGGGCGCGTCGTCGACGTCGAAGCGGCGGACCACGTTCAGCCGCGGGTCGAGGAACGTCACGCCCCGCCCGCGCACGCCCGAGGTGGCCGCCGCGCGCTCGTAGAGCTCCGGCGGCAGGCAGGACCGGAGCGCGAGCTCGCCTTCCGGTCCGATGTGGATCCGGTAGCCCTGGCCGCGCTGGTCGATCGCGGGCTCCCGCTCGTAGACGGTGACGTCGATGCCGGCCAGGGTCAGACCCTGGGCGAGCAGCGGTCCGGCGAGCCCGGCGCCGATGATGATTGTCTTCACCGAACGGAGACTATCTGAATTCAGATGGTTTGTCATCGTGCATACTTGTGCGCGTGGACGAACCTGACGAACGACTCGAACTGCTCATCGGCGCCCGGCTGTACCTGGCGCACCGGTACGCCCGCGCCGCGACGAACCGGGCACTGCGCGCGCACCGGATCGACCTGCGCCACTTCGGCGTGCTCGGCCGCCTCGCCGAGGCCGGGCCGCTCACGCAGAGCGCCCTGGTGGACGAGCTGCAGATGGACAAGTCGTCCATGGTGTACGTGCTCGACGAGCTGGAGCGCCAGAACCTCGTCAACCGCCGCAGGGACGACCAGGACCGCCGCCGCTACGCCGTCCACCTCACGGCCGAGGGCCGCACCCGCCTCGCCGACGCCTCCCGCACCGCGGCAGAGACGATGACCAAGCTGCTGGATCCCTTGTCGCAGGCCGACCAGCGGCGCCTGCACACCCTGCTGGGCCGCTTCATCGCCCACGCGGCCCAGGGTGCCTGAGCCGCGCCAGCGGTTGAGGATCTCGTCGACGTCGAGACCGCGGTCCACGCCGTGCGGGTGACCGGCTGGCCCGGCTCGGGCTCGAGCCGCTCGCCGTCGAGGTGGACCTCGGTCCCGGCCGGCTCGAAGGAGACCAGGTCCGACACGCGGTGCACCTCCGGCCACGCCTCGCGGTAGGACCAGGCCGCCCGCCGGTGCTCGCCGGCGTCGTGGTAGCTCGCGAGTCCCCTGTAGGGACAGAAGGTCTGTCCGTCCACAGGCGACAGTGCGGCCCCGTCGACGTCGGCGCGCGGCACGTACCAGCGCGGGTGTCCGCGACGACCCCGGTCGCCGTCGCGCACGACGAGGTGCCGCGACGTCGAGCGGATGTCGTTGCGGTGGTACGGGTCGGCGGCGTGCCCGACGATGCGCTCGTCCTCCTCGTAGAACGCGTCCATCGCCCGCCACGCGAACGCGACCCGGTCGGTCGCCTCGAGCACGCCCGGGGCGACGTCGCGGCGCGGGAAGCAGGCGACCGGGTAGCGGCCGGGCTCGTGCAGGGGATCGGGAACCAGGAACCGGCCGACACCAACGTCTAACCTGGCAAGCGTTCCATGGAGGTTGGAAATGGCGACGGTGGCCGACGAGGCGCTGCTGCTGGCGCTGCTCAACAGTGCGCCGGTCGTCGACGGGGTGGCGCGGGACGCGCTGGCCGAGCACGCGCCGGAGCACGCGGCGGTGTCTGCGGTCGGACTGCGGGAGGCTCGCGCGGGCCTGGCCGCGGTGGTCCGCCGCGAGGCGCCGCCGGCCTCGCTGGCACCGCTGCTCGACGGCGTGGTCGGCCGGCCGGTGCTCGAGCTGGCCGAGGCGTGCGACGTGCCGACCCGGTGGTCCTGCCGCACGGGCGTGTGCCACACGTGCGTGACGCCCGTGCTGTCCGGCTCGGTCGTCCACGACCCGGCACCGCTGGAACCACCCGCCCCCGGCGAGGCGCTGATCTGCTGTGCCCGTCCCGCCACCGACCTCATCCTGGATCTCTGATCGGCTCGGCTGGCGGGGCGGGCACGGTGGGAGTACCACGGGGTGGTGGCGATGCGACGAGGCGCGCGGCTGGCGTGGGGCATCGGGGCGGTGGTCGTCGTGATCGCCGTCGTGGCGGCCGTGCTCGTACTGGTCAACCGGGACGACGGGGCGCCGGCCACGCCCGCGGCGCCCGCACCCGGCGACGGGCCGGTGGTCGCCGTGAAGGTCGACAACGTGGCCGACGCGCGGCCGCAGACGGGGCTCGGCGCGGCCGCCGTGGTCTACGTCGAGCCGGTGGAGGGCGGGCTGACCCGGCTGGTGGCGATCTACGCCGGCAAGCCGCCCGCGGTCGTCGGGCCGGTGCGCAGTGCCCGGCGGACCGACATCGAGCTGCTCGCCCAGTGGGGCACGCCCGTGCTCGCCTACTCCGGCGCCGCGCCGCAACTGCTGCCCGCGCTGCACTCGGCCCAACTGGTCAACGCCTCGCCGGTCGAGGCGGGCGGCGCGTACCACCGCGGGCCGGACCGTCCCGCGCCACACAACCTCTACGTGAACCCGGGCGACCTGCCCGGTGGCGCCAAGGCCCCCGCGCAGGCGCCGCTCCAGTTCGGCGCCGCGCCCGCGGGCGGCACGCCGACCACGCGCCAGGACGTCACGTTCACCGCCGCCCGCTACACGTTCACCTGGTCCGCGGGACAACGCCGGTGGCTCGTGGCCATGGACGGCACGCCGCTCGTGTCCACCGACTCCGGCCGCGTCACCGCGGCGACCGTCGTGGTCCAGCGGGTCGGGCTGAGCACCAGCGAGCCGATCGAGGACGCGCACGGCAACGTCTCGCCGGTGGCGGTCACCGTCGGCGCCGGTGCGGCCCAGGTCCTCCGCGACGGCAAGGAGTTCACGGGCACGTGGACCCGGCTCGGCCCGGCGTCGCCGACCCGTTTCCGCACGACGAGCGGCAGCGACCTGCCGCTGGCCGACGGGCCGGTGTGGGTGCTGCTCACCCCGACGCAAAGTTGAGTTCACTAGACTCAACTTATGTGCGCCCTGGCGAAGCCTGATCGCGAGCACCGCCGCAATGCACGCATCTACCTGCTGGGGCTCGCCGCGTCGCTGGTCGGGGACAGCGCGCTGTCGCTGGTCGCCGGCATCTGGGTCAAGTCGCTGACGGGCAGCAGCGGCGCGGCTGCGGTCGTGGCGGTGTGCGTCTACGCGCCGTCGCTGCTCAGCCCGGTGGCGGGCATGCTGGTCGACCGGGTGCGGCGGCTGCGAATGCTGGTGGTGGTCAACCTGGCCGCCGCGGCCGCGGTGCTGCCGCTGCTGCTCGTGCACTCCGCGGACCAGGTGTGGCTGATCTACGTGGTCATGCTCGCCTACGGCGTCTCGCTGGTGCTCATCGACCCGGCGGAGAACGCGCTGTTCGCGGTGATGCTGCCCGACCACGTCCGCCGGCAGGTCAACGGCGTGCGGCTGGCCATGCAGGAAGGCGGCAAGCTGGTCGCGCCGCTGCTCGGGGCGGGGCTGTTCGTGGCGTTCGGCGGTGGCCTGGTGGCCGCGTTCGACGCCGTGACGTTCGTGATCGCGGCGCTGGTGCTGCTGCGCCTGCGGTTCGACGAACCCGCGCCGGTTCGGGAGAAGCGGCACTGGCGGGCGGAGCTCGTCGCCGGGTTCGGCCACATCCGCGCGGTTCCGGAGCTGCGTGCGGTCGCGATCGCCGCCGCGCTCGCCATGGTCGTCGCCGGCTTCGCGACGCCCGCCCAGTACAGCCTCGTCGACGCGCTGCACCGCCCGCCGGGCTTCCTCGGCGTGCTCACGGGCCTGCTCGGCGCCGGCTCGATCGTTGCCGGGCTGGTGAGCGGGCCGCTGATCACGCGGATCGGCGAGCGGCGCCTCGCGTGGCTCGGCCTCGTCGACGGCGCGCTCGGCAACCTGCTGCGGGCGACCGGGTCCGAGCCCGCCGCGCTGGCCGGGTCGGTCGTCGCCGGCTTCGCCCTGCCGTGGACCGTGGTGGCGCTGATCAACCTCGCGCAGCGCGCCACCCCGGACGCGTCGCAGGGCCGCGTGTCCGCGGCGGTCGGCCTCGCGCTGTTCGCCCCGCAGCCGATCGCCCAGGCCGTGGGCGCCGGGGCGATCGCCGCGGTCGACTTCCGGTACGTCTACCTCGCCGCCGCGATCGGCACGCTCGCCGCGGGCGCGTGGCTCGCCACCCGTCAGGGCACGAGGACGACCTTGCCCGTGTTCCGCCGCGCCTCGACGTAGGCGTGTGCCTCACCGGCCCGCCCGAGGGGGAACTCGGCGTCGACGTGCGGGCGTACCCAGCCGTCCGCCACGCCCTGCACCACTATCTCGGCCCAGCCACGGATCTTGTCGACCTCGTGCCACAGGTGGCCGAGGTTCACGCCGAACACGCCGCGGTTCGTGTTCATCAGCGACACCGGGTTGAACAGCGGCAGCCCGGCGGCCATCCCCAGGAGCTTCAGCGGGCCGGGCAGCCGGGACTCGGTCGCGCTCGAGATGCCGAAGATGCCGAGCCTTCCCGTGTGCCGCAACACCTTGTAGCTCTTCTTCAGATGCCGCCCGCCCAGCGGGTCGATCACCAGCTCGACGCCCTTGCCGTCGGTCAGCCGGCGTACCTCGGCCGGCCAGTCGCTCGTGCGGTAGTCGACTGCTTCGTGCAACCCACGTTCCTTGAGGAACGCGTGCTTGCCCGCGCTGGCCGTGCCGATCAGCCGGGCGCCGATGTGCCGGCCGACGTCGATCGCGGCCAGGCCGATGCCGCCGCCCGCGTTGTGGATCAGGACGGTCTCGTCGGCGGACAGCGAGCCGGCCACGACCATGAGGTGCCAGGCCGTGAAGTAGTTGACCGGGACGGCCGCGGCCTGCGCGTGGCTCAGGCCGGCCGGCTTGTCGAAGACCTGGTTCTCCGGCACCACCACGGTGTCCGCGTAGCCGTTGAACCGCGTCAGCGCGAAGACCTCCCGGCCGACCCAGTCGGCGCGCGCGTCCGGCCCGGCCGCGTCCACGACGCCGGAGACCTCGTAGCCGACGACGGTCGGCAGCTTCGGCGCGTCCGGGTAGAGGCCGCGCCGGGCCATGATGTCGGCGAAGTTGACCCCGCACGCCCTGACCCGGATGCGTACCTCCGCGCCGGCCGGCTCGCGGTCCGCGACCTCCTCCAGCGCCAGCACCTCCGGCCCACCGGCCTTCGTCGTGACGACCTGCTTCACCGCTGCGCTCCTTCCGCCCGCCCATCACCTGTGGCTCCCCGGGCGGAGACTAACCAGCCGGTGCGGTCGGTGCCGACGCGGATCGTCGGCGCCGCTGCCGCCGGTCGCGGCGCGGCGGTATCGGCGCTACCAGTCGACCAGGGCGAAGCCCGTGGCCATGCCACCGCCGAAACCGGCCAGCAGGATCGGGTCGTCCGGGTGGAGGGCGCCCGCGCGGGCGGCCGCGTCGAGCGTGATCGGGATCGAGGCGGCGCCGGTGTTGGCATACCGCGCCACCGTCTGGTGCACGGTCGCCCGTGGCAGGTCCAGCTCCGCGACGACCTGGTCCAGCAGCACGCCGTTGGCCTGGTGCGGGACGACGTGGCGGATGTCCGCCGGGACCGTGCCCGCGTCGTGCAGGAACTGCTTGATCAGGCCCGGCAACCGTTCCGCGACGAACCCGCGCACACCGCGGGCGTCCATTGTGAAGTAGTGCCGGCCCGCCTCGTGCGTGTCCGGGCCGCCCGGCTCGCGGCTGCCACCGGCCGGCACCCGGATCAGGTCGGCCAGCTCGCCGAACGTGTGCAGCGCGTGCTGCCGGATGCCGGCGCCGCGCGTGGCCGGGCCGAGCACCACCGCGCCCGCGCCGTCGCCGAACAGCACCACGGTCCGGCGGTCGGCCGGGTTCAGGATCCGGGAGTACAGGTCCGCGCCGATCACCAGCGCGTGCCCGCCCGACCGGGCCAGCATGGCCTCGACCGTGGCGAGGGCGAACACGAAGCCGGAGCACACGGCGTTGACGTCGAACGCGGCGGCGCGGTACGCGCCCAGGTCGCGCTGCACGTAGGCGGCGGTCGGCGGCTGCGGACGGTCCGGTGTGGACGTCGCCACCACGATCACGGACAGCTCGCCCGCCGCGACGCCCGCCGACTCGAGCGCGGCGCCGGCGGCCGCGGTGGCCAGGTCCGACGTGGCCTGCCAGGGGGCCGCCCAGCGACGCTCGCGAATCGCCGTCTTGCCGGCGATCCAGGCGTCGTCGACGTTCGCGCCCGCCCCGGCCTCGTCGTTGGACACCACCCGGTCCGGCACGTACGAGCCGGTGCCGAGAATCGCGACGGCCCCCATCAGGCGGCCCGCCCGCGAAGCTCGGGGGCGGGCGGTGGGGACGCGTCCGCCATCGAGTAGGTCGCCAGTGCACAGCCGCACAGACAGGTCGGGGAGTGCACGGCCGCACGCGGTAAGCGCGGTAAGCCGGCGTCGTCGGCGGTCTCCCCGACCGCCCGGAGGCGCCGGTTCTCTTGGTAGCTCACGGGTTTTCCTTCCTACCGTGGCTGGTAGATGCGTTTGTGGCCGGACAGCGCGGCCAGCCGGTAGGGCCCGCCGGTCTGCTTCGGCACTTCGTGGTCGCCGCCGTCCTCGGGTAGGGACAGCTGGTGCAGCTCGCGGTAGCGGGCGTGGTCGACCGTGCGGCGGCGGGCGATCGCCTCGTGGTGCGCCGCGGTGCGCAGGTGTGCGCGGTAGCCGGGCACGGCGGTGGCCGCGAAGAACTCCGCGACGCTGCCGGACCCGTAGCTGAACATCCCGATCGGCAGGCCGGTCAGGTCGCCGGCGTTGTCGAGCAAAGAGGCCAGCGCGAGGTACATCGACGCGGTGTAGCTGTTGCCGACGGCGGTGTTGTAGGCCGTCGTGTGCCCGATGTCGCGCGCCACGCGCTCCTCGCCGGCGTCCTTTCCGCAGTGGCGCAGCAGGGCGCGGTGCGCCTTGACGGCCATCTTCGGGAACGGCTGGTGGTAGCAGAAAGCGTGGAAATCCTCGAGCGCGCGGCCGCCCCGCTCGGTGTAATCCTTCCAGGTGCACTCCAGCGCCTGCAGGTACGCCGAGATGGACTCCTGCCCGTCGACCAGCGCGGTGGCCAGGTAGTTGGGCCGCCAGAAGTCCATGATGTCCGCGGTGAACAGGCCCGACGGCGCCTCGACGCGCACCAGCGCGGGGTTCGCGCCGACCAGCATGGCCGCCGCGGCCGCGCCCTGGGTCGGCTCGCCCGGACCGTCCAGTTCGTACTTCGACACGTCGCTCGCGATCACCAGGACGCGCTCCGACGGGTCCCGGTGGACCAGGCCGAGGGCGAACTGCAGGCCCGCGGTCCCGCCGTAGCAGGCCTGCTTCAGCTCGACGACCCGGGTGGCCGAGGGCAGCCCGAGCAGCGTGTGGACGTAGATGCCGGCCGACTTGGACTGGTCGATCGACGACTCCGTGGCGAACACGACCGTGCGGATCTGCTCGGTGCCGTGCCGGGCGACGATCGGCGCGGCGGCCGCGGCACCCATCGTCACGATGTCCTCGTCGGCGGCGGGCACGCTCATCGAGCGCAGGCCGATGCCGACGTGGTACTTGCCGATGTCGGTGCCGTTGTACGCCGCCAGCTCCGTGTGCGGCAGGACGAACTCCGCGGTGGCGAAGGACAAATCGTGGATACCGACCGGGAAAGTCGCGGGGAAAGTCGCGGTGAGACTCGCGGTGAGATCTGCGGCCATGTCCTCAGCCCCCGATCATCTTCGGCTCGGTGTTGCGTTCCAGGTTCACGTGCGCGCGCATGAGCTCGCCCGGGTTGGTCTGCGCCGCGAGGAGCGACAGCTCGCCGCACAGCACGGCCGCCGCCGCGATCACGGCCAGCCGGCGCGCGTTCGCGCCGGGCTCGCGGGCCTCCCGGCAGCCGAGCCGGGTCAGGTTGGTCTCGACGAAGCCGAGCCCCTTGCCGTTGCCGACCGTGCCGACGATCAGGTTCGGCAGCGTGCAGGAGAAGTAGAGGTCGCCGTCGCGGTCCTCGGCGACGGTCACGCCCTGCGAGCCCTCGACGATGTTGGCCGCGTCCTGGCCGGTCGCCAGGTAGAAGGCCAGCAACATGTTCGCGTAGTGCGCGTTCGCCGAGCGGATGCCGCCGGCCAGCAGCGTGCCGAGCATGTTCTTGCGCACGTTCAGCTTGGCGATGCGCGCCGCGTCGGTGTGCAGCAGGTCGGTGACGACGTCCCGGGGCACCAGCAGCTCGGTGACGACGTTCTTGCCGCGGCCGAGGATCCCGTTGATGGCGCTGGCCTTCTTGTCCGTGCAGTAGTTGCCGGAGATCGACCCGTACGAGATGCCGGAGATGGTGCCCAGGATGTGCCGCAGCAGCGCGTCGGCCGCGAGCGTGACCATGTTGTGCCCGGACGCGTCGCCGGTGGTGAACTCGAACCGCAGGAACAGCAGGTTGGCGGTGATCTCGTGGCGGAAGCCGACCAGCTCGGCGAACCGGCTGCAGCCGCGCACGATCTCCCGCAGCTCGGCGAACCGCGCGTCGATCTGCAGGGCGGCCGTGTGCGCGGTGTGCGCGTCCTCGGCCTCGACGAGCACCGAGCGCGTCATCCGCTCGTCGACGAGCGTGGCGACGATGCCGTCCTCGGTCAGCATCGAGATCTTCGCGCCGCGCCCCACGGACGGCCACAGCGGCGTCTCGTAGGTGGCGAGCGGAACCTCCGTCTCGGTCGTGGCGGTGTTGCCCGAGATCCGCAGCGGGCCCACCCACCGCATCGGGACGCCGGCGACCGCGTGTCCGACACTCATGCCGCACTCCCTGCTGTCTGGATTGGTCCTGTCTGGATTGGTCCTGTGTGGATCGATGCTGTGTGGATCGATGCTGTGTGGTTTGGTGCTGTCTGGTAGGTCGGCACGCCCGCCGTCGATCATTGCCCACTTCCTTCCGCGGGCGGGACGTGCAGGGGCAGCGGCCGGATGCCGGCCGCGGCCCACCGCTCGCGCAGCCGGGCGAGCCGCGCGCCGTCGGTGGCGTCGAGCAGCGCGATGCCGCAGTCGCCGCCGCCGGCGCCGGACGGCTTGGCCGCGCCGCCCTCGGCCTCGGCGGCGTCGCACAGCGCGGTGAGCCGGTCGGTGACGATGCCGAGCCCGGCCGCGCGGTCGAGGCCGGTCAGCAGCCGCCGCGCCGCGCGGATCCCGGCCAGCAGCTCGCGGTCGTCGCCCCGCACGAGCGCGTCCTCGCAGGCGCGCACGCACTCCGCGGAGCTGCCGAGGAAGTCCCGGTACGCCGGGCCGTCGCGCCAGTCGTCCAGTTTGGACACCAGCGCGCCGGTGCTCGCGGGCGTGCCGGTCCAGCCGACTCGCAGCGCGAGCCCCGCGGGCGCGGGCAGCCGCCGCACCGCGAAGTCCGGCCACGGCGCGCGGATGGTCGCGGCGACGGTCCACCGCCGCGCCAGCTTCAGCACCGCGGCCCGGTCGGGCGACCGGTAGGCGAGCCAGCCGCCCCATGTGCTGGCGGCCAGGTCGCCGCAGGAGGCGCCGGGGTCGAGCCGCGCGGTGGCCAGCACGGCCAGGCGGAAGCGGGTCTCGGGGGACAGGTGCAGGTCGAAGTGAGCCGCGAGGGCCGCGACCGTGGCGACGGTGACCGCGCCGCTGGAGCCGAGCCCGAACTTGGTGCCGTCCTCGTGCAGCCGGCTGGTGACCTCGAGGTGCAGGGCGGGAATGCCGCGGTGTTGCTCGACCAGCAGCCTGGTCAGCACGTCGACCGCAGAAACGACGTGGGCCAGGCCGCCGCGCGCGAGCCGCTCGGAGTCCGGGTCGCGCCCGGTCAGCTGCCCGCCGCGGCGCCACAGCCGGGCGGCCAGCGGGCACAGGTCGGACTCGATCACCACGTCGGCCCCGGTACCCGGTACCGCGGACACGGTGACGCTCACCGTCCGGTCGACGGCCACGAGGATCGCCTGCCGGCCGGGCTCCACCACCGCGTACTCGCCTGCGATGAACAGCTTGCCCGGCGCGTGCCGGGTGACCGCGCGGGTCCCGGGCGGGGGCACCTGCGGGGTCACCGGCGTCCTCGCCCGGGTCACGTCTCGTCCTCGCCGCGCAGGCGGGCGCCCGGTCCCGGCCGGGCGACGACGGCCGAGCTCGCGCCCGCGGCGCGCACCGCCCCGGCCACCCGGCCGGCGTCCACGCGGTGGCAGAGCACCTTGACGTTCGGCCCGGCGTCCATCGTCGCGTAGGCGGCCACGCCGTCGCGGCGCAGCTGGAGCACGCCGTCGAGCACCCCGAGCGTTGCCGGGGACAGGTAGCGCACCGCGGGCCGCGCCGCGAGCATCGTGGCGTGCATGCCGAGCGCGTTGCGCTCGGCGATCTCCCCGGCCGCGTCGAGGTCGCCGCGGCGCAGCGCGTCGACCATGCCGGACAGGTCGGCCGTGCTGGACTGCGCCCATGCCGGGTAGAGCGGCGACGTGCCGACCGTGTGCCGCATGGCCGCCCGGCTGGACACGGCCTTGGGACCGGCGTCGACGAGCGCGATCACCAGCGCCGGGTCGAGCCCGGACACCGCGACCGGCTCCGCGTACGAGGACAGGTCGCCCGCCGCGCCGCCGCCCGTGCCCGCGTGCCACGTCGCGAAGCCGCCGAAGATCGACCGCGCGGCCGACCCGGACCCGCGCCGGGCCAGGCGCGACAGCGCGGTGGCGTCGAGGTCGAGCCCGTACGCGGCGGCGCCCGCCACGGCCAGCGCGGCGAACCCGCTCGCCGAGGACGCCAGGCCCGCCGCGGTGGGGACGGCGTTGCGGGTGTGCACCACGGCCCGCCGGGGGCGCCCGGCCAGCTCCCGCACGAGGTCGAGGAACGCGACGACGCGCCGCAGCGGCTCGCCCGTCACCGGCTTGCCGTCGAGCGTGACGGAGTCGGCCTGTGCGGTGGGGTCGGGCCGGACGGTGGTGGTCGTCGGGAAGACGTCCAGTGTCATGGAGAGGCTGCCGGTGCGGGGGAGTACGAGCCGCTCGTCGCGCTTGCCCCAGTACTTCACGAGGGCGATGTTGGGGTGGGCGACGGCGGTCGCCGGCCTGGTCGCGCCGCGCTCGCGCAGCCCGACCGGGTTCGTCCGGTGGTCAGCAGGCATGGTCGGCGAAGCTCCCCACCGGCACGACCCAGGTGCGGACCGCGCCGGCCGCGCGTAACCGGCGCGCGACGGCCTGCGCGCGGTGCGGCTCGCGGGCCAGCGCGATCATGCAGCCGCCGAGCCCGCCGCCGCTGATCTTGGCGCCGAGCGCGCCCGCGGTGAGCGCGGTCTCGACGAGGGTGTCGATCAGGTCCGTGGACAGGCCCGCGCCGGCGAGCAGCTCGTGGTTGGCGGTCAGCCGGGCGCCGAAGTCGCTCGCCCGGCTGTCGGCGAGGTCGCGCACCGCGGCCTCGGCGAGTGCCGTCACGCGGCGCACGAACTCCTCGCGGGAGCCCGGGCCGGCGTCGAACCGCCTGCGCAGCGAGTCGACCGCGTCCCGCGTCCGGCCGGCGGTGCCGCTGTCCGCGATGACGAACAGGCCGTCGAAGCAGATGCGCAGCGGCCGGGCCGTGCCGGCGGAGAACACGATCGAGTGCGGCACGCCCGTGGCGGCCGCGTCCACGCCGCTCGCCCGGCCGTGCGCCACCGTCTCCGAGATCTGCACGAGCTCGTACACCGTCTCGGCGTCGAGCCTGCGGTTGAACAGGTTGGCGAGCGCGAGCACGACGGCCCTGGCGCACGCCGCGCTGGAGCCGAGGCCGCGGCCGGGCGGGATCAGGCAGTCGACGAGCACGTCGATGGCGGCGTGCCGGTCGACGCCGGTCAGCTCCTTGAACCGGGCCACCAGCTGCCGCAGCCCGCTGGTCGCCTGGGTGACCACGGGCGCGGATCCAGGGCCGGTCAGCGTGAACGCGATCTCGTCCACATCGGACGGTTCGGGCACGAGCAGCGCGGCGCTGGCCGTGGCGGTCAGCTGCGGGACGGGGATGGCGAGCGCCGGTGCGCCGTAGACCACCGCGTGCTCGCCGAGCAGGATCGCCTTGCCGTGGGCGCTGCCGATGCCGACCGGGTTGCGTGCGATGCCCGGGTCCGCGGTGCCGAGCGGGCGGCGCTCGCGGGCCGGGGCCCTGTCTGTCGACGGTGTGCTCACGGTGCCCAGCTCCTCGGTCTCGCGTCGGTGTTCTCGGGGGTGGTCAGCAGGCGCGCTGGGTGGCGGCGATCGCCATGGCGGCGAGCCGGTCGCGGGCGGGGGCGGTCGCGCCGCTCGCCTCGAGCGCGGCGAGGGCCCGGTCGGTGCGGCGCACGATGTCGCGCTCGACGCGGTCCACGGCGCCGGTCTCGACGAGGATGTCGCGCACCCGGTCGAGCCGGTCGGCGCGGACGTCCGTGCCGATCGCCGACCGCAGGAACCGCGCCGCGCCGGCGTCCGGGTCGCCACCGTCGGCCAGCTCGAGCGCCGTCGCGAGCAGCACGGTGCGCTTGCCCTCGCGGATGTCGTCACCGGACGGCTTGCCCGTCACCAGCGGGTCGCCGAACACCCCGAGCAGGTCGTCGCGCAGCTGGAACGCGATCCCGATGTCGGTGCCGAACGCGCGGTAGGCCGCGACCAGCTCGTCGCCCGCCCCGGCGATCGCGGCACCGACGTGCAGCGGGCGCTCCACCGTGTACGACGCCGTCTTGTACCGGTCCACCCGCAGCGCGGAGCCGACGTCCTCGGCGCCGGCGGCCTGCGCGCTCAGGTCGAGCAGCTGTCCGAAGAGGACCTCGGTGCGCATCGCCGTCCACACCGGACTCATCCGGGCCAGCGCGTCGGCCGGCAGGCCGGACGTGCGGATCATGTCGTCGGCCCACGCCTGGGTCAGGTCGCCGGTCAGGATCGCCATGCCACGGCCGAACGCGCCGGGGGAGCCGGCCCACCGCCGCTCGCGGTGCTGGTCGGCGAACAGCACGTGCGCGGCGGGCAGGCCGCGGCGCGTCGGCGACTCGTCGATGATGTCGTCGTGGATCAGCGCGGCCGCGTGCAGCAGCTCGAGCGCCGCGCAGGTGCGCAGGACGGCGGGCGCGTGCGGGTCGGACTCGGTGCCGCCCGCACCGAGCCAGCCGAGCCAGGCGAACGTCGGCCGCACGCGCTTGCCGCCGCGGGACACGTAGGTCGCGAGGTCGGCGACGGTGACCGCCAGGCCCGGCCAGATCATGTCGGCCTCGGCCCGGCGGTCGGCCAGGAAGACCCCGATCGCGGCGTCGAACGCGTCGGTGACGTCCGTGCCCGGTCCGTCGTCGACGCGAATTGCTGTTTCCGTCATTGTGGACAGCCATTCATATGGGGGTGATTTCCGAAGCCAGAGCTCGCCCGATTCGCTTGTGGCCAGGAAACTACCCGGGCACCCTCGAGGGTGGGTCGCACGTCCCTCGGCAGCGGTGACCCAAGTCCCGGTGTCCCTTTACCTTCGGCGCCGCGCAGACCGATGTGGACAGATATCCACCAGTGCCGCACCGGCGTGTAGTTGCGCTTGAATGGTCCTCGACCCCGCGTTGCTAGGTTCGACGCAACCCAAATCAGAAATTAGCGGACCACATTCTTTTCCGAGGTGCTTTCGAGAATATCAAACAATTTCACCGGAGGAACGACACATGACGTACGCGGTAGTCGTCGGCGCCGCACGTGGCGTGCTGCCGGGCACCGGCCGGGAAGCGCGGGCGCGGCAGGCGGAGCCGGCGGCCGCTCGCGAGATCATGGTGGAATTCCGGGCGCTCGGTCCGGTGGAGGCGGTGGCGGCCGGGCGGCTGGTGGACCTCGGCGCGCCCAAGCAGCGGGCGCTGCTGGCGTTGCTGGTGAGCCAGGCCGGTCAGCCGGTCGCGGTCGACGTGCTGCTGGAAGCGTTGTGGGCCGGGCGTCCGCCGCCGTCGGCGGTGACCTCGCTGCAGGCCTACGTGGCCAACCTGCGGCGGGCGCTGGAGCCGGACCGGGCGCCGCGGACGCCGGCGACGGTGCTGCGCACGTGCCCCGGTGGCTACCTGCTCGACAGCCGCGTGGTGGACGTCGACGTCCACCGGTTCGGCGAGCGCGCCAAGGCGGGCTGGCAGGCGGGGGACCGCGGCGACGCCCACGAGGCGCTGGCGGAGTTCGAGGCCGGCCTGGCGTTGTGGCGGGGGCAGGCCTACGCGGAGGTCGCCGACGCCACGTGCGTGGTGCCCGAGGTGGCGCGGCTCGACGAGCTCCGATTATCCGTGGTCGAGGCACGCTGCGCGGCGCTGCTGGCCGTGGGCGCCCACGGGGTGGCGGTGGCCGAGCTCGAGGCGTTCATCCAGGCGCACCCGCTGCGCGAGTACGGCTACGAGCTGCTGAGCCTGGCGCTGTACCGGGCCGGGCGGCAGGCCGACGCGCTTGGCGTGCTGCGGACCGTCCAGAAGAAGCTGGCCGAGGAGCTGGGTATCGACCCGCGCCCGGCGCTGCAGACTCTCGAGCGCGAGATCCTGAACCAGGACCCGGCGCTGGACTGGCACCCGACCCCGGCCGCCCCGACACTGACCGTGCCCACCGCGCCGCCGCGGGCCGCGGCGGCCGACCTGCCCGCCTCGCCCGTCCCGGACGGCGAGGTGTTCGTCGGCCGGGAGGCGGCGCTGCGGCAGCTGACCGAGGCACTCGCCGCGGCGGGCGCGGGCCGCGGGCGGGTGGTGACGGTGTCCGGCGAGCCGGGCATCGGCAAGACCAGCCTGCTGCGGCGTTTCGCCGACCTCGCGGGCGTTCCGGTGCTCTGGGGCACGTGCCCGGAGCACGTGGCCGCGCCGCCGCTGTGGTTGTGGGAGCAGGTGCTGCGCGCGGCGGGGAGCCGCTTCCCGCAACGTCCGGTCCCGCCGCAGGTGGCCGAGCTGATCGACGGGGAAACCGGGCAGCCGGCGGACGGCGGCGACATGCTGCGGCGGTTCGAGGCGATCGTCCACTACCTGACCGGGGCGTCCCCCGCCGCGCCGCTGGTCGTGCTGCTCGACCACCTGCACCGCGCGGACCCGAGCTCGCTGCGGCTGCTGGCCCACCTGGCCGAGTCGGTGCCGGCGAGCAGGCTGCTGCTTGCCGTGTCGTACCGGTCCGGCGAGGAGGAGAGCCTCGCCGAGACGCTGGCCGCGCTGGGCCGCGCGGGAATCACCCGGATCGCGCTCGACGGGCTGGACGTCGCGGACACGCACACGCTCGCGAACGCCTTGCTGGACAAGGAGATCGGCCGGGCCACCGCGGAGGGGCTCCGGGCCCGCACCGAGGGGAACCCGTTCTTCCTTCGTGAGCTGACCAAGCTCCTGACCACCGAGCAACGCCTCGCGCGACCCGACACGGTGCCCGTGCCCGTGGCGGTGCGCGACGTGGTGCTCCGCCGGGTCGCCCGGCTGCCGCACGCCGCGGCCGAGGTGTTGTCGGTGGCCGCCGTGGCCGGCCGGCAGTTCGACATCGAGGTCGTGGCGCAGGCCGCGTCGGTCGAGCTGGAGGCGGCGCTGGAGGTTCTCGACACCGCGGTCGCGGCCGGGGTGGTCGTGGAGGACCAGCAGCGGCTCGGCTGGTTCCGGTTCACCCACACGCTGGTCGTGGAGGCGCTGTACGAGACCACCGGGCGGCTGCGCCGGGCCCGGCTGCACCGGCGGATCGGCGCGACGGCGGCCCGGGCGTGGGCGGGGAACGCCGAGCGCACCGCCGAGATCGCCCGGCACTGGTTGCTGGCCGCCGAGCTCGACCCCACCGCCGCCGCGCACGCCTGCACCCACGCCGCCGCCGCGGCCCGCGCCGCCGACGCCCGGCGCGCCCCGGCCGCCGCCCTGTGGCGGCAGGCCCTGGCGGCCGCCGACCTGGCGGAGAACGACGAGCTGGACCGCTACCCGCTGCTGATCGGCCTCGGCAGCTCCCTGTACCGGGCGGGGAACGCCCGCGACGGGCTGCCGCACTTCGTCCAGGCGATCGCGGAAACCCTTGTGGCACAGAGCGTTCGCCACGACCCGGACGCGTCCCGGCTGGTGGCCGCCGCGGTCGCGGCGGTGCGCGGACCGGACTGGTACCCCGGCGAGCACGCCGGCCCGCGGCTGGCCGGTGTCCTGGAGCGCGCGCTGCCGGTGGTGACCGATCCCGGGCAGCGCGCGCTCGTCCTGTCGTGCCTGGCGGTCGCCCGCTACCACGAGCTGGACCCGGTGGGCCGCGCCGCGCTGTCCGATGAGGCCGTGGCCCTCGCGGCCGGCACCGCGGCACCGGCCGAGATCCTGCACCTGCGGGCCGCGGCGCTCGCCGGACCCGACCACCTCGACGAGTGCCTGCGGGCGGTCACCGAGCTGCTGGCGCTCCCGGACGTTCCCACGTGGACGGTCGGGCGGGCCCGGCGGCTGCGTGCCCAGGCGCTGCTGACCATGGGCCGGGTGGCCGAGGCGACCGCCGAGCTGGACCTCGCGGCCGGGCCGGCGGACGAGCGGTGCGCGCCCCTGCGCACGCAGCTCGACTGGTCGCGCGCCGCCTTCCTGCTGGTGGCCGGCCGCCTGCGCGAGGCCGGCGAGCTGAGCCGCGCGGCCCACGACCGGCACGCCCGGATGTCCTGGGGCGCGCCGCGTGTCACCCGGGCGGTCCAGCGCTGGGAGGCCGCGTTCCTCGGCCGCGCCGACCTCGCCGGCCTCGCCGACGAGCTGCGCGCGGTCGTCGAGTCCGGCGGCCCGCTGCACGGCATCCTGGCGCTGGCGCTGACCGAGGCCGGCCGGATGCCCGACGCCCGCCTGGTCCTGGGCCGGATTCCCCTGGCGCACAAGGACTACCAGTGGCTCCATGCCCGCTGCTGGGCCCTGCTCGCCGCGACCCGGCTCGACGACACCGAGACGGTCGCCCGGCTGCGGGCCGAGCTGCTGCCGTACCGCCGGCTGACGAGCTCGGTGCAGGACGTGGTGATCAGCGGGCCGGTCGCGTACTTCACCGCCGAGGCCGCGCTGGCGCTGCGCGACCCGGACGCGGCCGCGGTGGACCTCGCCGTCGCCGCCGACACGGCCCGGCTGATGGGCTCCCGGCCGTGGCTCGCCGTGGTGCGCGAGGCCGTCTCCCGGTGCGCGCGCTCCGGCGCGGCGCTGACCAGGCTGCCCGCGGCCCCCTTTTCCCCGCATGCCGGGCGTCAGCCGTTGCTCTCGACGAGCCGCTCGGCCACCGCGAGCACGCCGGCGAACCAGGGGGAGTAGCGGTCCGGGTGCGCGGCCATGTCCGCACGCAGCTCGCCCGGCGCCACCCAGCGGACGTCGGCCACCTCGGCCGGGTCCGGGTCCAGCGGCAGGTCCGCCCGCACGTGTCCGACCAGGACGTGGTCGTACTCGTGCTCGACCCGGCCGGTCCGCGGGTCCGCGGCCCGGTACAGGTACACCCCCGCCTCGTGCAGCGGCACCCCGGGCACGCCGATCTCCTCCACCAGCCGCGTGGCGGCGGCGTCGAAGACCGTCTGCCCGGGCGCCGGGTGACCGCAGCACGCGTTGGCCCAGCGCAGCGCGAACCGCGTCTTCGCCGCGGCCCGCTGCTGGACCAGGACGCGGCCCCGCTCGTCGATCAGCATCACCGAGAACGCCCGGTGCAGCGTGCCGGGCGCGGCATGCGCGTCGGCGACCGTGCGGGTACCGACGGCCGCGCCGTCCGCGTCGACGAGCTCCACCAGCTGTGACTCCCGGTCGACCATGGTCCACCGTCCTCTCGTGACTGTCGAATAGGGACTGCCGAATATGGACTGTCGAATAGAGACTGTCGAATAGAGACTGTCGGATATGGACTCTTAGACCAGCTCGGCCGCGGTGTTGGCCAGCCGCATGCGGTTCAGGATCCGCGGCCGCCACTGGTAGTAGGACTGCAGCTTGTAGTACTCGCCCTCCGGCGCCGACGAGACCGCGTAGACGAACTTGCGGTCCGTGAGGTCGGCCGAGCCCGCGGCCGAGTACGGCGCGCTCTGCACGAACCGCTCGATCTTCTCCTCGAGCGAGACCGGAAGCGTCGCCGGGTCCGGGGTCATCACCGCGAACGTCAGCCGCTCGATCTTCGCCGAGTCCCAGCTGAACGTGGCGTAGACGCCGAACGCGCGGGCGGCCAGCCGCTGCAGCTGCTCGCTAGGCGCCGGCATGCCGATGTCGCGCAGCATCGAGGACACGGCCGCCGGCGCCAGGCACTCGGCGGGCGGCTCGCCGACGTACACGTTCACCGTGCGGTGGTGGTAGTCGATCCCGACCAGGTTCGCCCGGTCGTCCAGGCCGTGCCGGGCGAAGAAGCCGACGTTCTCGGTCAGGCCACGCGGCATGGCCGGCACGTCCGCGAGCTTCGACACCGACTGCAGGTCGTCCGGCGGGAAGAACACCCAGATCTTCTTGAACCCGCCGACGACGCCGAAGTCGATCCCGTAGGAGTCGACCGGGCAGCGCGCCGCGATGTCGGTGAGCAGGTCGCTCACCGGGTGATCGGCCGGCGTCGTGAAGCCCTGCGACAGCGCGAGCGCGTAGGGGTCGACGGCGGCGGTCGTCGTGAAGCGGCAGTCGAGCTCGTTCTTGTGCCGCGCGCCGGTCGCCACCCGGAACGCGACGACGGCGTTCCCGATCGCGTCCCCGTAGGCGGACAGGATCGGCCACACCCGCTCGCGCGCGCAGTCGACGTCGAGCAGCCGGGCCGAGTCCTCGATCGCCGAGTACAGGGTGGCCAGGTCAGTGTTCCCGGACATGCGTCCTCCAAGTCTCACCGGGCGAAGATCACCGTCGCGGGCGACGGTGTGGTCTGGAACGTGACGTCGTCGAAGCCGGCCTTGGCGAGCCAGCCCTCGTAGTCGGCCCGCCGCCAGGTGCCGCCGTGCTTGCTCTTCAGCAACATCTCCGAGCCGAACAGCAGCGCGAACGGCGGGCCGCTGCGGTCGTCGTCCACGACGTAGTCGTTGACGATCAGCGTGCCGCCGGGCTTGAGGGCCGCGCGGAGCTTCGCGAAGAGCGCGATGTTGTCGTCCGGTCCCTCCTGGTGCGCGATGTGGGAGTAGACCGCGACGTCGTACCGCGCGACGCCGAAGTCGGTGGTGTGGAAGTCGCCGTCGATGCAGGAGAACCGGTCGGCCACGCCCTTCTCGGCGAGCAGCCGCGCGGCGATCGCGTTGATCGGCCGCCAGTCGAGCTGCGTCGCCCGGGCGGCGGGGTTGAGCCCCAGCCAGGTGGCCGAGTAGATGCCCGAGCCGCCGCCGACGTCGAGGATCGAGATCTCGCCCGCCTCGGCCAGCCCCAGCTTCTCGGCGGCGATGGCGGCGACCGGGACCGACTGCGCGGCGATGGCCGTGACCAGCCGCTCCCAGTGGGGGTTGTCCGCCACCTCGACCACGGCGTCGGACAGCGGCCGCCCGGCGCGGACGACCTCGGGCAGTTTCGCCAGCGCGCCCATGTGGCCCATCTTCAGCTGGGCGAAGGCACTCAGGCAGCCGGGCCTGCCCTCGACGAGGTACTCGGCCGCGTCCGCGCTGTTGCGGTACGTCCCGCCGTGCGGCTCGACCAGGTCCAGGCTGACCAGCCCGTCGAGCAGCGTCTGCGCGCCGCGCTCGGAGATCCCGGCCCGGTCGGCCAGCTTCTGGGCGGTGTTCTCGCCCGCGTCGAGGTGGGTGAACACCGAGTGGCTCGCCGCCGCGCCGAGGATCCCGGTGGCCCAGTACCCGTTGGCGAGCATCATGATGTGCTGGGATGTCGGTTGGTTCATGCCGGTCCTCCCGGGGCCGCGACGGAAAGGTTCTGCCTGCCCGCATGGGCGTGCACCGCGGTGCTCAGGGCGTCCGCGACGCGCTCGGCCTGGCTCGTGGTGAGCTCGGCGTGCATCGGGATGGCGAGGTTGCGCTCGAAGAGGTCCGCCGACACCGGGCACGACCGCGTCGTCTCGTACACGGGCTGCAGGTGACACGCCCAGGTGCCGTGCCCGCAGCCGATGCCCTGCGCGCGCAGGTCGGCGGCGACCGCCGCGCGGTCCACGCCGGGGGCCAGCGTCACCACGTACGACTGCCAGGCGTGGGTGCGGTCCGCCGGCACGTGCGGCAGCGTCAGCAGCTCCTCGCCGGCGAGGAGCTCCGCGTAGCGCGCCGCGGCCGCGTTGCGGCGGTCCAGCAGCTCGCCGACCCGGCCGAGCTGCACCCGCAGGATCGCGGCGGCGATGTCGGACAGCTTGTAGTTGTAGCCGATCTCGGTGAACACCGGGATCGGCAGGCCGATGACCTGTGCCTGGTCGAAGATGCTCTCGATGCCGAAGGACGACCGCACCCGGGCGCTCGCGCCGAGCGCGGGGTCGGCGGTGAGCAGCGCGCCGCCCTCGCCGCTGGTGACGCCCTTGCGCCCGTGGAAGGACAGGCACGCCACCGGCGCCAGCGCACCGGCCTGCTGCCCCCGGTACGTCGCGCCGACCGCGCAGGCGGCGTCCTCGACGAGGAACAGCCCGTGCCGCTCGGCGATCTGCGTCAGCTCCGCGTAGTCGGCGGGCAGGCCGACCGTGTCCACCGCGATCACGCCGACCGTGCGCGGCCCGACGAGGGCGGCCACCGCCGCCGGGTCGACCGTGCCGGTGTCGGCACGCACGTCGGCGAAGACCGGGACCCCGCCGACGTAGCGCACGGCATGGGCCGGGGCAGGGAACGTGTAGTCGGCGACGATGACCTCGTCGCCCGGCCCGACGCCGAGCGCCAGCAGGGCCAGGTGCAGCGCGGCGCCGCAGTTGCTCACCGCGACCGCGTCGCCGGATCCGTACCGGGCGGCCAGCTCCGCCTCCAGCGCCTTGCCCTGCGGGCCCTGTCCGGCCTGCCAGCCCGAGGCGAACACCTCCGCGACCGCCGCCAGCTCCTGCTCGCCGAGGCACGCCTTCACCAGGGGGATCGAGTCCATTGTGGTCACCTGCCGTTCACGGGGACGGGGGCTCCGTAGCGGAGCGGCGTGATCTGCTTGACGTCGTAGCGGTCCCGCAGGCGCTGCACGGCGCCGGGATCCACGGTGCTGCCGGCGGAGAAGATGTCGCAGATCTCCTCGAAGTAGCGCTCGTGGTCGGGCGACGGGAAGCTCTGGAACAGCATCCGCGTCGGTGCGTCCGTGGGGTTGGTGAACGCGTGCGGGCACCCTGGCGGCACGAACATGCTGCTGCCCGCACCGGCGCGGATCGAGCGGTCGCCCTTCTCCGACGTCCAGTCCTGCCAGCGTTCCCCGTCGCGGTCGACCGGCTCGAACGCGAAGATCTCGAGCTCGCCCTCGAGCACGTAGAAGAACTCCTCGGAGTTGTCGTGGACGTGCGCGCCGACGTCGAAGCCGGGTGGGACGATCACCTCGAAGCTCGACACGGACGAGCCGTCGGCCTTGGTGGCCTTGAAGGTGACCTCCTGGGCCTTCGTGACGAGCTTGCGGCCCTGGCCGGGTGGGACGATCAGGCCGTCCATGCGATCCGCCTCTCCGCCGCCCGCGCGGAACCCTGCTCCAGATAGGACATCAGCGCGTCCTTCGTGCTCTCCACGGCGGCCACGGTGCTGTCCACTGCGTCCACTGCGTCCACTGTGTCCTGTGCGTCGACGGTCCAGCTGCCCACCGCCATCTCGGCGGTGATGCCGGGGCCGAAGCCCGCGATCACCCCGGCGGCGCCGGGCTGCGTCGTGCCCTCTTCGAACAGCCTGCGCAGCGCGTCGAGGACGACGGCGCTCGCGATGTTGCCGTACTCGGCCAGCGTCCCCCGGCTGTGCCGGAACGCGTTGTGGTCGACCCCGAGGAACTTGCTCAGGTCGTCGAGGATCCGCGGCCCGCCCGCGTGGATGACGTAGAAGTCGAGGTTGCCGGCGTCCCAGCCGTGCTCGGTGGCCAGGTCGCGCAGCACGGGAGCGAGCGGCTCCATCGTCCCGGGCACGCGGCGGTCCAGCCGGAAGTGGAAGCCGGTGGGGCGCACGGCGTAGGAGATCCACTCCTCGGTGTTCGGGATCAGGTACGACCCGTTGCGCTCCAACGACATGCCGGTACCACCGCTGCCGCGTACGACCGCGGCCGCGACCGCGTCCCCGAACAACCCGTCGGACAGCAGCGAACCGACCCCGTCGTCGTCGGGCTGGTAGCACAGCGAGCACAGCTCGCTGGACACGATCAGCACGTTGCCGTCCGGGTAGGCCTTGCAGAAGTCGTGCGCGCGGTTGATCGCCGCGCCACCGGCCGCGCAACCCAGCTGCGCGATCGGGATCTGCCGGGTGTCCGGCCGGAAGCCCATGGCGTTGATCAGCCATGCGGTCAGTGACGGCATCAGGAAGCCGGTGCACGACACGTAGATGATGAGGTCGACGTCGGTCGCGGCGAGGCCGGCGTTCGCGAGGGCCTCCTCGATGACGGCGGGACATCGCTTCTTCGACTCGACCTCGTAGACGCGGTTGCGCTCCTCGAGGCCGGGGTGGCGGAGCGTCTTGTCGAGCGGCTGCACGAGGTGTCGCTTCAGGACCCCGGTGTTGCGGATCAGCCGCAGTGCCAACGGGAGCTGCGGTTTTCCGGCGTGGACCCGTTCGGCGAACTCCAGGGTCTCTTCCATGGTGAGGACGTGTTCCGGCACCCGCACGGAGGGCTTGCATAACGTTGGCATGTGGACCTTCTGTCGCTCGGGTGGTGGTTCCAGCACGGTCGCCCACCCTGCTTGCCGACGGCTTGGTGCCGGCTTGGCGGCCCCGCCAAGTCCTTGCACAGTCCCGGCCAAGCCGTGCTGTCGATGCTGGCGGCAACCTCGTCAAGGGAGACCGATGACCGCCATCGCCGATTTCGACACGATCCGGGCCGAGCTGATCGACCACCCGCTCTACACGCAGATCACCACGGAAGACCGGCTGCGGACCTTCATGAAGCACCACGTGTTCGCCGTGTGGGACTTCTTCACCCTGCTGAAGCGCCTGCAGACCGAGGTGACCACGGTGACGCTGCCGTGGCGGCCGAAGGGCCACGCCGACCACGGCCGGTTCATCATGGAGATCGTCCTCGCGGAGGAGACCGACGAGGACATCGGCGGCGGCTACGTCAGCCACTTCGAGCTGTACCGCCGCGCCATGGCCGAGCTGGGCGCCGACACCGGGCCGGTCGACGCCTTCCTCGCCGGCCTTGACCGCGGCCTCGACCCGGCGGCGGCGCTGGCCGATCCGTCCATTCCCGACGGCGCGCGCCGGTTCGTCGGCCACACCCTCGAGGTGGCGCTGCGGGGTGCGCCGCACGAGGTGGCGTCGTCGTTCTGCCACGGCCGGGAGAACCTGCTGCCGGACGTGTTCTCGGCGGTTCGCGCCAATGTGGACGATGTGCTGGCGAACGCGCCGGTGCTGCGGCACTACCTGGACCGGCACATCGCGCTGGACCACGACGAGCACGGCCCGCTCGCGCTGAAGCTGCTCGCCGCGCTGTGCGACGGCGACCCGGTCCGTATCGCGGAGGCGGGGCGCGTGTCCGTCGCCGCGATCGAGGCACGCATCGGCCTGTGGGACGGCGTGCTGGCCGAGTTCCAGGCGAACGAGTAGGCAAGGGAGCTGGTCTGGATGAAGGTGTCCGCGAACCACGACAAGCGTGGGCTGCATCTCGGCATCGTGGCGGAGACGGCCGCGGCGAGGCACGGTTCGAACACGCTCACGTTCGACCACGAACTGGACGTCCTGCCCCGCGCGGGCCGGCGCATGACGGTGACCGAGCTGGCTTTCCACGTGGCCGACCTCGCGAACCGGTTGCAGGCGGCCGGAGTGCGGCCCGGCGAGCACGTGGCGATCCACAAGGCCGCCAACTTCGACGTCTGGATCCTCGCCTCCGCCGTGTCGCGGGTCGGCGCGGTTCCCGTGATGCTGTCGCCCGGCCTCGACGCGCCCACCGTCGGCGCCCTGCTCGGCAGGCTGGGCACGCCGCACCTGCTCACCGACGGGCACAAGCTCGACGCGCTGGCCGACGTGCCGCTCGCCGACCTCACCAAGCGGGTGATCGTCGTGTCCGGGGAGCGCCCGGGCACCGTGTCCCTCACCGAGCTGGCCGCCAGCCCGCGGGTCGAGCCGGTGTTCCGGAAGCTGGACGAGCCGGCGATGATCACGCACACGTCCGGCACCACCGGGCTGCCCAAGCTCGTCGTGCACACGGCCCGCACGATGCGGGTGCGGCTGCGGCCGCAGCGCTGGCTGCTGACGATGGTCGGGAAGGAGACCGTCGCCATCCACATCTCGTTCGTGCACTCCCGGATGTTCGCGGCGATGGCGCTCGCGCTGGCCAAGGGGATGCCGATCCTCCTGGTCGACAACTCCGCCCCGGACTCGGTCGCCGACCTGTTCCTCTCCCACCGCCCCGGGTTCGTCGAGGCGCTGCCCAACTCGTTCATGGAGTGGGAAGGCCTCACCGAGGACCCGCGCAAGCCGTTCGCGTCGGTCAAGTACTTCAGCAGCACGTTCGACGCGATCCACCCGCGGACGATCAGCAGGCTGCTCAGGTCGTCGGCGCGGCGCCGGCCGCTGTTCTTCCAGATCTACGGGCAGAGCGAGGTCGGCCCCGCGGTCGGGCGGCCGTACTTCCCCGGCTCCGCGCACCGCTCGGACGGCCGCTGCGTCGGCTACCCGCTGCCCGGCTGCGCGAAGATGCGCGTGGTGAGCCGGAACGGCAGGCCGGTCTCGGAGACCAACCCCGGGTACATCGAGATCAAGTGGGCCGGGCTCGCGCACGACTACTTCGCCGAGCGGGAGCGGTACGAGGCGAACATGACCGACGGCTGGTGGCGGACCGGCGACGTCGGCTACCGCACCAGGCTCGGCTGCCTGCACATGCTGGACCGCGAGGTCGACATGATCGAGGGGGTGCGCAGCAGCCTCGAGATCGAGGACCTCGTGCTGAGCACGCTGGAGGAGCTGACCGAGCTCGTCCTGGTGCCCGGCCCGAAGTCCGAGCCGATCCCGGTGATCTGCACCAGCGAGGACCAGCCGCTCGACCGGGACCGCTGGCGTGCCGCCGTCGCCCGGTTCCCGCAGCTGGCCGACCCGATCCAGCTCCCGCAGGCCGAGCTGCCGCGGACCGCCACGCTGAAGGTCCGGCGGATCGAGCTGTCCCGCCGCCTGCGGGAGAAGACCGCGGAGCAGTGACGCAGAAGAACCGGGGTACCGGGCCTGGCGCCCGGTATCCCGGTTCTCGGGTGTCTGCCGCCGGCTACTTCTCGGCGTGGACCTCGACGGTGCCCGCGGTGCCGTCCACGGTCACGGTCGAGCCGTCGACGAGCGTCCGGGTGCCGTTGCCGGTGGCCAGCGTCGCCGGGATGCCGTACTCGCGGGCGATGATCGCGGCGTGCGAGAGCGCCCCGCCGGTGTCGGTGACGAGCGCCCCGATCCGGGGGAACACCACCGACCAGACCGGCGACGTGGACGGGCAGACCAGCACGTCGCCCGCCTGGATCCGGTCGAACTCCTGCTCGTCGAGGACCACGCGAACGGTCCCGGTGTAGGTGCCCGCCGCGCCGGGCAGCCCCCGCACCGTGGACGTCCCCGCCTCGTTGCCGCTCACCGGCGCGCCGGAGACGTTCGCCATCGACCACTGGAACGCGCCCATCACCGCGCGCGCCTCGGCGGGCAGACCGTCCATCGGCGGCGGCCCCGGCGGCGTGCCGTAGCTGGGCGGTCCCGGGTTGCGCAGCGCCCACCGCTGCTGCCCGCGGCGGTGCTCGACCCGCTCACGCAGGTCCGTGCCGTCCCGCAGCGCCGCGAGCACCTCGTCGACCTCGGCGAAGAACACGTGGTCGGCCGCGTCCAGCCGCCCGGCGCCGGCCAGGCGGCGGCCCGCCTCGAGCGCGGCCCAGCGAAGCAGCGCGTAGGGCGCGCTGACCGTCGGGTACTCGTTGTCCTCCCGCACCGGGTACGCCCGCTGCGCGCGGGCGAGCAGGTGGTCGAAGCGCGTTACCTCGGCGGGATCGCCGATGGCCGACCGAGCCCGCGCGGCGGCGGCGTCGCGGGTCGCCGCCGGGTCGCCCGGCCCGGG
The DNA here is from genome assembly GCA_035995025.1 of Actinophytocola sp. Lineage (GTDB taxonomy): Bacteria > Actinomycetota > Actinomycetes > Mycobacteriales > Pseudonocardiaceae > Actinophytocola. The sequence goes on along the minus strand of DASYKY010000101.1, from coordinate 123,234 downwards.
CGCCGCGGCGCGGGCGAGCTGGTCGCGCACCAGGGAGAGGATCAGGTCGGGCCGCTCGCCGAGGGCGGGGGTGGCCAGCTCGTAGTGCAGCGCCCGGCAGCCGTACTCCCGCCGGTAGGTCGCCATGGCCCCGGCGAACTCGGAGTCGTTGTCGCACAAGGCCCGCAGCGCGGTCAGGTCGGGCGTGCCGTCGAGCTTGCCGGCCGCCAGCTCCGCGAGCCGGCGGATCGCCTCGGCGGGTTTGGTGCTCTCCGGCGACAGCCCGGCGAACAGCTCGAAGACCTGGTCGGTGGACCACTCCAGCCGCCCGGTGAGCAGCAGCGCCAGCTCGCCGAGCGCGATCGACACGGCGCCGACGAGCCGGAAGTGCACGGCGCTGGCGTCGCGGTGCAGCTCCCGCGTGTCCGCGAGCCGGCGCGCCAGTTCCTCTGTGGACAGTGCGGGCAGGTCGGCCGACCGCAGCCGGTCGATGCGTCCGAGGAACGCCGGGCGCAGCTCGTCCGCCCACCGCGCGAGCACCGCACCGACGTGGTCGGCACGCACGGCGGCGACGCACCGCTCGAGCCGCTCCCGCATCGCCTCCGGGCCCCCGCCCAACGGCACGATGCTCCGGTACTGCCAGCCGCCGACGATCTCGAGCCGCAGGCCGTCCAGCAGCACGCCGAACTCGGCGAACGCGCCTCGCAGCGCGGCGTTGTTGTCGTCCAGCAGCTCGCGGGTCATCGGCAGCAGCGGCACGGGGGAGTGGGTGGACTCCTTGAGCCAGAACCCCTTCGGCGGGTCGACCGGGATCGGCACCGGCTCGGGCTCCGGGGCCGCGAGCGCGGTGATCGGCCGTACCTGCAACAGGTAGAGCCGGTCGCCGGCGAACGCCCACTCGAGGTCGCTCGGCCCGCCGAACTCGGCGGCGACGCGCGCCGCGAGCTCCGCGACCTGGCGGACCTGCTCGGCGGTCAGCGCGCCGTGGCGGTCGTTGGTGTTGGCGACCTCGCCGCCGCGGACCACCCACTCGTCCGGGGTGACCTCGCCGGAGACGAGCTTCTCGCCCAGCCCGGGGACCGCGCTGACGAGGATCTCGTCCCGCGCCCCGGTGACCGGGTTCGCGGTGAACGCGACACCCGCGGCGTCGGCCTCCACCATGCTCTGGACCAGCACCGCCAGCGGCGAGTCCCCCTCGTGGCCGACGCTGGTCCGGTAGCTGCGCACGACGGACGACAGCCCGGAGGCCCAGCAGGCGCGGACCGCGTCGACCAGCTCGTCGTCGCCGCGGACGTTGAGCACGGTGTCGTACTGGCCGGCGTGCGACGCCTGCGCGCCGTCCTCGTCGATGCCGGAGGACCGCACCGCCAGCGGGGCGGCCAGCTCGCCGCGCGCGGACACCAGCGCCTGCCGCAGCCGCGGATCCAGTGGTGTGGTGAGCAGTTCGTCCTCGGTAGGCGTGGCCTCGAGGTGCGCCCGCAGCGCGTCGGCGAGCACCACCACGCCGTCGGGCACCGGGAAGCCGGCCCGCCGCATCCGCGCCAGCACGGCGGCCTTCGCGCCGGCGCGGGCGGTGTCGAGGGCGCCGTCGTCGTCGAGGGAGACGATCTCCGCTGCCGCGATCTGGTTCATCTGGTCAAACCCCCGCAAGTAACCGCCCAGCAGTGTCAAGCGAACTCTTGCAGAAAATTCTTCGACCGCCAGATGTCTCCAGCATTTCTCGAGGGATTCGGCGTTCGGCCCAGGCCGGCCCCGAAACAGGCTCAGTCGAGGGCGAACGGGTCCCCGGACTGCACCCAGGCGTCTCGCTGGTCGGCGAACACCCCGGGCGGGGGCGGCACGAGCGGCAGCGGCACGTCGGCGCGGTGGCCGTCGGTGCATTGCGCGAACGGCCCGGTGACCGGGTCCATCAGGGCACGCATGTGCGGGTCCGCGTGGTGGACCCACCAGTTGGACATGCCCAGTGCGGGGTCGAAGCGCAGGGTCTCCCAGGCCCGCCACACCGAGTCCAGCCGGGAGATCGCCTGGGCGTGCCGGTACCACTCCGGGCACCACACCTGGCCGGAGCCCGGGGGGCTGAGGGGGACGAGGTGGACGAACCGGTCGGTGACGAAGTCGAGGACGCTCGCGTAGTGCAGGTTGGCCGCGCGGGCGGCGTCCATCTCGTCCTGCCGGATGTCCTCGACCGGCTCGTCCTGCTCCTCGCCGGGCAGCGGTGGGGTCACGGCGTCATGCTCCTCTTCTCCTCTGTACGTCGACTGCATCGGTGTGGCGGCCGAGTTGCTCCAGAACCCTGGCGAGCGTCGTGACGGCCCGGCGCAGCTCGTTCTGACATCCGGAGTCGCCCGGGAACCGGTCCGTCAGCTCGCGGCTCAGGCGAACGGCCCGCCGCGCCGGCGCCTCCGCACGCGCCGCCAGGCGCAGGTCGTGCCGGCCGCAGAGGCTGATGGCCCGGGCCAGCCGCGACAGGATCTGCGCGATCTCGGCAGGTGGCTTCTCGGCGCGGTCGGCCAGCGCCAGGCACGTCTCCTCGGCTTCGCGGGCGGTACGCCAGGCCGCGGCCCGGTGTCCCGCCATCGCCCGTCCTTCCGCCAGTCGCAGCAGCACGTGGCACAGTGCCACCTCGCGACCGTCCGGGTCCGCGACGAGCAGCCGGCGCTGCAGGCGCACACCGTGCGCCGCGATGCGCGCGGACTCGGCGAAGCGGCCCGTCCTCGCCAGGGCACGGGCAAGCTGCGAGCACGTGTACGCAAGATCCGGCTCGTGCCTGGCGTCGCCGGCCGCGAGCCCCGCCTGCAGCTCGTACGCCTCCCGCAGCGGCGCGACCGCCCGCTCGGCGGTCGTCAGCGATTCCCCATAGCTCGTGCCGAGGTTGTACAGGCAGTAGGCCAGCCACTGGGTTCCGTTCTCGGTGACGCGGGCCAGCCGGCGGTACCGCGGTAGCGCCTGACGGAGCCGGATGCGCGCGGCGACCGGCCGCTGCTGCCGCCAGTACAGGTTGGACTGGTCGAAGAGCGCGGAGGCATAGTTCTGGGTGTAGAGGTTCGGGGCGTACTCGCTCAGGCGGCTCAGGATCGCGATGGCATCGTTCTGGGCGGCGAGCGCATCCGCCGCGCGGCCCAGCGCCTCGTAGGAGTCGGCGAGGTCGTAGGCGGTGTCGGACTGGGATCTCTGCTCCTCCGCGGTGAGCGGCAGCGGGGCGTGTCCGAAGGTCTCGAGAGCCTCGAGGTAGGTGCGCGCCGCCTCGCGGTGATCGCCCGTGCGGGCGTGGATGGTGCCGAGGATACTGAGCGACTGAGCAAGCCGGGGCACCGCGAGCCCGTACGAGCCGCGAGCCTCGGCCCGGCGGAGCTCGATCGCCTCGTCGATGGAGTTGCGCGCCGCCGGGTAGTCCTGGTCCTCGCGCTGGCTGCAAGCGAGGTTGCGCAGCAGCTGCGCCAGGTCGGGACGATGAACCCCGGGCAGGTCCGCGGCCAGTGGGCGCAGCAGGCCGATCGCCTCCAGCATCAGCGCGATCTCGTCGTCGCGAGGGCCGGGAGCGAAGCCGTAGTCGACCGTCAGGCCCAGCAGCGCGTGTGCGAGGTCGGCGGCATAGGCATCCGGGTTCTCCTCTGCCAGCCGCCTCGCGGTCGCGACCGCCTCCTCGCTCTGCGGCAACGACTCCGGATGCCGCTTGAGGCGCCAGAGATTGTTGCTCCGTTCCGTCAGCGCGGCGGTGAGCAGAAGGGGATCCAGGTCGGGATCGCGATCCGCCAGCTCGCGTGCGAGCCCGACGGCTTCTTCGGTGTAGGCGTCGGACTGGGCGATCTGGTCGAAGTCGATGGCGTTGGGGTCCAGCTGCCAGACCACGCGTGACTGGTTGAGGAGCGCGCGCACCAGGCCACGTTCGCGCTTCTCCCGTTCCGCGCCGCCGGGCCGCGCAAGCGTGCGGAAGAGATCCAGTGCCGCGGCACCGGTGGCGTGTGCGAGCGTCAGCTGCCCGGTCAGGCGGTGGGCGCGGGAGAGGACGAGCAGCGACTCCGCACGTTCCGCCTGGCGCGTGACCACGTCGTCCGCGGGCTCCGTGGCGTCCGCCAGCTCGGCGCGGATCGCCGCAGCCTCCTCCGCCGCCGTCCGGCCGTTCGTCCTGTCGCCGACCGCCAGGTATCGCTCGGCCAGGTTGTGCAGCGCCCAGGCGCGGTCGATACGTGCCCGCGGGTCGTCGCCCGCGTTCGCGCACAGTTCGCTCAGGGCACGGGCGAGGTCGAGCGCGTAGTCACGCAGCACGTGCGACTGTTCCGGCAACGTGTCCGAGTGCGCGCGCAGGACGGCCGCGGTGAGCGGCCGGTCGGCCGGGACCCCGCGCAGGGTCGCGCGCAGCTGGTCGACGACCTCGCGGGCCGTGTCCGGGCGCCCCTCGTTGGCGTGGGCCACGGCGGCGCGGGCCAGCGTGGTGAGGATCTGCGTGCGCTGGTGGTCCGGGGCCCGGTCGAAGAGCCGCCCGAGCAGCTCCGTGTCGCCGAGGATCTCCTCGCCGGCGTGATACTCCGCGAGGCGGTCGGGCTCGAGCCGGCCCCAGTGGCTGCCGTCGGAGGGCGGGTAAAGGTCGGGCAGCAGGCCGGCGATCTCCGTGACCACCCAGTCCTGCTCGTGGGGCAGCACCCGGGCGACGGTCTCCCGTGCCTCCTTCTTGTGCCGCGCCGGGCACAGCACGGCGGCCGCCACCGCCGGCCCGAGCAGCGTCGCCGCCCGCTTCCCGATCTCCTTGCCGGCGGCGGACTCCAGCCAGTACCGCCGTTCGTGGAACAGGAGCTGCTTCTCGACCGGCGCGTCCGGCTCGGCGTCCTGGCCGTGCCGCAGCAGCGCGACCAGGGCCGACATCTGCACGGTCAGTGCCGTCTCGGCCCCGGGGTCCGCGCCGGGGCGGGCCGCCGGGACGGTCTCCGCGAGTGCGGGCCAGTCCACGTCCGGCCGGTCGGTCACCTCGGCCATGCGTTGCGCGAGGCCGCGGGCCGCCGCGCGGAACGCGTGCTCGCGGCCGGCGGGGTCGGGGCTGAGCGCGTGCAGCCGGGTCTCGTCGACCGCGCCGCCCGTCGTGTCCTGCCAGCGGCCGCCCGACCGGGCCAGCAGCAGCAACCGCACCGGATGGGCGGCGCGCTCGGTCGCCGACCGCAGGTCACGGACCAGCTCGGGCCGCGTCTCGGCGTAGTCGACGACAAGGAGCAGCGGGTACTGGACCGGGCGGAGCTCCCGTTCCAGGAACGCGCGCTCCGGCCGGCCACGTATCTCGCCGGCCACCCAGCCGAGGCGCCGCAGCCGGACCATCAGCTCGCGCGCCAGCCGGGTCTTGCCCTGTCCACCCGGGCCGGTGAGCACCGCGGCCGCGGGTCCGGGAAGGTCGTCGGCACACCACTGTGCCAGCTTGGCGAGCGTGTCCTCCCGGCCGTGGAACGGCACCACCTCGGCGTCGGCCCGGAGCATCATGCTCGGGGAGGTCAGGGCCCGCTCGGGTGGAGCGGGCTCCAGCAGGCCGGTCAGCTCGGCCGGCTCGAGCTGGGGGTCGACGCCGGTCGCCGCGCGGACCACGGCGCGGAAGTCGTCGCGGGCCAGCAACCCCTCGCTGCTGACGCACCGCAGCCGCGTGCCGTGCTCGGGCCTGCGGTCCGCGTACACCATGCCGAGCAGCAGCTTCTCGCCTTCGCCGAACACGGCGGTGCCCGAGATCCCCGACCATGCGGTGGTCGTGGCGTCCACGGCGTCGAAGGTCATGGTGCCGTGGGCGTCGAGGATCTCGAAGGTGGTGCCGCGGTGCGGCCGGACCCGACCGAACACGTTCTCCGCGTGCCGTTCGCGGTCCTCTCGTTGCTGGCGGGGAAATCCCATACCGGTAACGCGGATCTCGGTCCCGGAGGTCACGAACCGGCCCCACCGTTGCGGGTGGCGGCGCACCGTGGCGGGCGGTACCCAGTCCTGGTCGTCGGCGGGGACCTCCAGCAGCGCGGCGTCCAGCGTGTCGTCGCGCCACCGCACCTGTGCGGGCGACCGCCCGGCCGAACCCCACAGGGAGACGGTGATGCCGGCCGCGCCGGCCGGCAGGTTGTGCGCGGCGGTCAGGACCAGCCGCGGCGCGATCAGGTAGCCACTGCCGAAGCCCGCGCCGCGGACCTGGACGACCTGTGGTTCCTCCATCGGCTACTCGTCGTCGTTGACGACCACGTCGCCGCCACCGCGGCGCTCCGGGTTCAGGCGGAGCGTCACGCGCTGGGTGGACCGGGTCGAGCGTTCGCGGCGGGCGTCGGCCTCCACGACGCCGAACCGCAGCGCCCCGCCGCCGTTCTTCGCGCGCACCAGCTCGATCTCGAACTCCGCGGTGATCTCGCCGACCACGAACCGCAGCGGCGAGTCCTGGCCCCGCACCTGCGCCTCCGCGAGCTGGCGGCGCAGCACTTCGATGGCGTCGGCCAGATCCAGCCAGCCCTCGTCCTGTTCACCGTGCGACATGCCCCCACCCTCCGTCACCCCGTGATGACGACACATCGTAGTGCCCGCGCGCCAGGTCTCGGCGGGGGCGGGCGGCGCGCACGGCGATGGCGACCGCGACGAGCACGCCCAGCGCGATCGTGAGGACGGCGGAGCCGAGCAGCGTCGGCCGGCCGCCGGCGGCGCTCACCACCGGGCCACCGAGCAGCATGCCGAACGCGGTCGACGGCGTGGTCAGCGCGGTGCGGGTGGCGAGCACTCGGCTGAGCACGTGCGGTGCGCAGGCGCGCTGGAACAGTGCCGTGCTGATCGCGGTGAACGGGCCGTAGACCAGCCCGCCGAACGCGAACCCGACCAGCCCGGGCAGCACCGCGTCGGAGAGCCCGAGCGGCAGCAGGCTGGCGCCCCAGCCGACGATGATCGTCACCACGACCGCCCACAGTGGACGGTTGCGGAGCAGCCCGGCGCCGAGCCCGCCGGCCACCGCGCCGACGCCGAACACCGCCCAGAACGCGCCGAGCAGCCCGGGCGACCCACCGAGGTCGGCGGCGACGTGGATCGGCAGGGCGACCTCGACCGGGCCGTAGAGGAAGTAGAAGGCGCAGGTGACCGAGATCAGCCCGAGCAGCCGCGGCTGCCGCACGATCGTGCGCCAGCCCCCGGCCGCGGCGTCCTCCGCCACGGTCACCGGCGCGGTCGCGCCGGCGTGGCCCCGGACCAGCCAGCAGCTCGCGGCGAGGATCGCGAAGCTCAGCGCGTCCGCCCCGATCACCCAGCCCGGGCCGGCCAGCGCCGTCACCGCGCCGGCCAGCGCCGGCCCGACCACCATGGCCGCCTGGGTGAACGTCGACACCAGCGCGTTGCCGGCGACCCGGTCGTCGTCCGGCAGCTGCTCGGCGATGAGCGTGTACGTGCCGGCGTTGCCCCAGGCGTGCAGCAGCGAGGACACCGCGAGCAGGGCGACGTAGCCGGCCGGCGCGAGAGAGCCCGCCACGGCGAGCACCGCGATCGTGCCGAGCGCCACGGCCCGCAGCGTCGCGTCGACCGCGACCAGGCGGGTGCCGCTGAACCCGCGCACCAGCCTGCCGAACACGGCCGCGCCGAGCGTCGACGGCAGCGAGTAGGCGGCCACGGCGAGCCCGGTCCACACCCCTTCGGACCCCGGCGGCGCGATCTGCACGGCGAGCCAGGCCACCGCGACCATGCTCATCCCGTCGCCCAGCGCCGACACCAGCATGCCGGGCAGCAGCCCGCGCAGCACCGGCCGGCGCACCACTCGCCCGTAGGCCCCGAACCGCTGCCCGCCCACCGGCTACCTCCTGCCCGGCATCGTCCTTTCGGGCCGATGTCCTTTCGGGTCGAACGACCCGCGCGGACCGCCGAGTGTGACACGGCGGCGCTGCTAGCTTCGTGGTCGTGGATCTCTTCGCACGTTCGTGGACGGCGTTGCGCGCGGCGGTCGCCCAGTTGGCCGACGAGGACTTCGCCCGGCCGTCCGGCTGCGCCGGCTGGCTGGTGCGCGACCTGGTGTGCCACCTGGTCATCGACGCCCAGGACGTGCTGATCACCCTCGTGACCCCGGCCGACACCGGGCCGACGCACGACGCGGTGACCTACTGGCAGGTGTCGGACACCGCGCCGACCGGTGACGACCCGCTCGACGCGCTCACCGTCCGGCTGGCCGCCGCGTACGGGGAACCGGGCCTGCTGGCGTTCCACCTCGACGACGTCGGCTCCGCCGCCGGGCGCGCGGCCGAGCTCGCCGATCCGGGCATGCGCGTGCGCACCCAGGACATGGTGCTCACCGCGGGCGACTACCTCGGTGCGTACGTCCTGGAGTGGACGTTGCACCACCTCGACCTGATCGCCCACCTCCCGGCCGCGCCGCAACCGCCGGCCGAGAGTCTCGCCCGCACCCGCGAGATGCTCGAGAAGATCGCCGGGTCGGCATTCCCCGCGTCGCTGTCGGACGCGGACGCGCTGTCGATCGGCACCGGCCGCCGCACTCCGACCGGCGCGGAGCTGGCCGAACTGGGAGGGCTGGCCGCCAAACTCCCGTTCGTGCTTGGCTGAGCCCGGCCTGCCGGTAACGCGCGAGCCGGCTCGTCGCCGGAGGTCAGGGCGCCGCTGCTGGACGGTGCCAGGTGGCCATCGTGGGCGACATCAGTCACGCGATGTCCGTCGCGCTGATATTCCCGCAATCGGTTCTGGGCTGATCACCCCGAAGTGAGCCGCGCGCGTCGGAGTGCCTCATAGATGCACTTCATGTGCCTGATATGGTACGCCGCGGATTGGGGGTTCGGATGCGGAGAGACAGTTCGACGGTCCGGTCGCGGCACCTGGGATCCGTGCTGGCGCGGGCGGTTCGGGACAAGGGCGCGCTCGCGCAGGACATCGCGGCGGGGCTGGACTGGTCGCCGCCGCAGATCTCGCGCCTGTTCCGGGGGCGGTGCCGGATCTCGCCGGCCGAGGCCGCCGCGATCCTGGCGATGTGCGACGTCTCCGCCGGGTCGAGGCGGGCCGCGGTGCTCGCCCTCGCCGCGGCGGCGGAGGAGGAGACCTGGCTGCAGGAGCACGGCGAGCGACCGGCAGCCGAGCCGCCGGCAGTGCGCGAGCTCGAGGAGGCCGCGACGCGCATCGTGTGCGTCGACGACGCCGGCATCCCGGCGCTTCTCCAGGCGGGCGCGTACCTGAGGGCGGACCACCGGGCCAATCCGGTGATCCCCGGCGCGGAGCTCGCCCGCCGGACGGATGCCCTGATCGCGCGCCAAGGCGTCCTGGACCGGGCGAACCTCGTGACGGCGTTCGTCGGCGCGCAGGTGCTCCGCCGCGGCGGGTTCGGCGACTCCGTCATGTCCGACCAGGTGCACCACCTGCTGCGGCTGTCCGTCCGGCCGAACATCCGGCTGCGCGTCGTCGTCGAACCGGTCGGCTGCGCGCCCTTCCAGCTCCTGCACTTCGCCGAGGCCGCGCCGGTGGTCCACGTGGCGAACCTCAACTCCACGTTCCTGTCCCAGCGCCCGGCGACGATCGCCGGCTACCGCCGGCTCGTCGGGCGGCTCGACGAGTGCGCGTTGAGCACCGAGGCGTCCCGCGACCACCTCGGCGAGATCGCGGCCGGCGTCGGCGACAAGCTCGACCAGTACCTGTAGGCCGCACGACGCGTCACGCCGCGGGCGCCGGTTCCCACAATCTGCCCGCCCGCGATCGAAATGCCGCGACCAGCACGAACGTGACGCTGATGAGCATGGCCCACGAGCCGAACTTGGCCGGGTCCACCAGCCGCCACGCCTCGAGCTGGTGCGGGTAGCGCCAGGCGCCGAAGTACGTCGCGATGTTCTCCGCGACCCACAGGAAGAACCCGATGAGCGCGAACGACAACGCGAGCGGCATGCGGTACCGCCGCCTGCCGACGGTGAAATGCACCGTGGCGTTCCAGGTCACCGCGGCCAGCAACCCGGCGAGCGGCCACCGCAGATCCGGCAGCCAGTGGTGGGTGAGGAGATTGACGTAGACGGCGGCGGCCACCGCCGCGGTTGGCACGGCCAGATAACCCGAGACCCGCAGGTCGAACAACCGCCAGGCCGCCACCACATAGCTGCCGACCGCCGCGTACAGGAATCCGCTGTAGAGCGGAACGCCGAGCACCTTCGTGAACGCCGCCTCGGGATAGGACCACGACCCGAGCGGCACCTTGACAAGCTCGAAAACCAGCCCGACGAGGTGAAAGCCGGCGATGACCAGCACGTCCCTGGAGCTCTCCCAGCCGAACAGCCGGAACAAGACGGTGACCAGCACGCAGTAGACCAGAAGCGCGTCATACCGGGGAATCGGGAGCGGCACGACCTTGGAGAGCGCGAGCCCACCGAACACGGCGACGGCGAAAGCGCAGCAACGACTCTCGAGCCACACGAACCGCGACAACTGCGCGAGGTGAAACCTCATGCCCGGGAGACGCGCGAACGCGGCACTGGTTGCTCGGCATCGGTGGCCGGGTGCGCGCGCCATTTTGTCAGAACGCCCGGGAAAGGCACACGCAAAACTCGACGATATCAAAGAACGGCCGCATTTCCGGCGGCCGTGCAAAAACGTTACCGGCAGCTGTCCGGTTGTGCCGAAGACAGCTACCGTGAATTGTCGTCCATGATCGTCGAAGCGTTCGAAGGGCGTGCTCCTCTCCTGGTAGGGCGCGTTCGTGTCGCGGCAACGGCGCCCAAAGATCTATCGACGTTTTCTGACCCAGGCATTACGATAGCGCCGCCGGACTGGAGGTCAAGGTGGCATTTTCAAACGAGCGGCAGGTGACCGTCGGCGCCGACGGAAGTCGATTACCCCATTCGGGGGGATGTTCCGACGCCGATCGCCAGCGCATCGCTACGTCCATTTGCTTCGGTGCGCATTTCGCCGAACAAACGAAATGTTTCCGCTACCTGTTGGAAATTATCACAACCTCCCCGCGAACATATCGCGACGCTCGGTGTCGACCGGAGCGAATTGTCCGAATTGCCGCCAGATCGGTGACGTCCGAACGCAGCGGGGAGATTGACTATGGCGTTTCCTAAGATTCTCTTTGCTATCCCTTTACTCGCCGCCGGCGCGTTCCTCCCCGCCGTCGGGGCGGCTCCGGCGGCCCCGCCGACCGACCAGGTGGGCATGGACCACGAGGTCTTCACGATCGACAAGATCACCGTGCACCGCGGGCACACGCTGACGTTCGCGAACAACTCGCGCTGGATGCACATCATCGGGCCGGGCAAGGGTGGCCTGCTCGTCGAGAAGGACGGCCTGCCGATGCACGAGCGGGCCCTCACGGAGATCAACGACGACTACACGACGGGCAAGTGGAACGACCTCGGCACGTACTTCATCACCTGCTCGATGCACCCGCTGATGACGGTCAAGGTCACCGTCGTCCCCTGAGGCTGCCGCCCGCTTGTGCGGGCGGTGCGGCGCGGCTTTGGCGGCCACGCCGGTTCGGTTGGCACGAGTTTTCGGGAGGGAGGTTCGCAATGGTGTCTCTCGTTCGCAGCATCAAGCACGCTCGCTACGCACTGGGTTCCCTGACCGCGGTGCTGTTCGCCGCCGGCGCTGGCGCCGCCCTGTAAGTCAACGGATCACCGCGGGCGGCCCAGCCGCGCGCGGGTCTTGCCGCGGGCCGGACGGCGTCTGGAAGCGGACGGCGCCCGGCTCGCGGGCCCACGGCAGCAGAAGTAGGGAGAGGCAGTGTTCGAGACTGGTGTCCGACAGGTCAGGTTGGCGATGGGCATGGTCTGGGGTCGTCGGCTCGATCCGGACAACGTCGCGCGGCTCGTCCGCGACGCGCTCGCCACGCTCGAGGAGTTCGGCGAGCCGGGCGCGGACGTGGGGGAGCTGATCGACGGTCCGCTCAGCGATCCGGCGGCCCGGTTGGACATCGCCAACCGCGGCGTGCGGCGCACCGCCGCCCGGCTCGCGGCGCAGACGCCGTTCTACGAACGCCGGTTCGCTGCCGCCGGCGTGAAGCCGGACCGGCTCGACGTCGCCGGGCTCGCCGCGATCCCGGTGACGGTGAAGCGCGACCTGGTCGAGCGCCCGGAGGACTTCCGCTGCGCCGACGTCCCCCCGTACCTGACGACCCGGACCACGGGCACCACCGGGCGCCCGGCCGAGATCTGGATGTCGCGCTACGAGATGGACCTGTGGCCCGCGCTCGGCGCCCTCGCCGGCGTCCTGCGCGGCGAGATCGGGCCGGGCGACGTCATGCAGGTCAACGTCAGCTCCCGGGCGACGGCGAGCGTGCAGCTGGACGTCGCGGTGTGCCGCCTCGTCGGCGCGGGCTGCCGGGTGCTCGGCATCGTGCCCCCGGACGAGGCGCTCGAGAGCCTGACCAGCGCGACGCTGCTCGCGACCACGCCGAGCTACCTGGCCGAGCTCGAGACGGCCGCGCGGCAGCGCGGGATGGGCCCGGCCGACTTCCGGCTGCGCACCATCGACGTCGGCGGCGAGGTGCTCTCGTCGAGCCTGGCCCGGGCCGCCCGCGAGACGTTCGGCATGGACACCATCCGGGACCTGTTCGCCATGACCGAGGTCGCGCCGGTCACCGGACGCACCTGCCAGCAGGGGCACCTGCACTTCGACATCAACGTGGGACTCGTCGAGTACCTGGATCTCGACAGCGGCGAGCCGGCCGAGCCGGGCGCGCTGGCGACCGTCGTGGTCACGCCGTTCTTCCCGTACCGCGACTGCATGCCGGTCTTCCGCTACGACACCCGCGACGTCGTCCGCCTGCCCGAGGGCGCGCTCACCTGCGAGCTGGCCGCCATGCCGGGCGTGGGCCAGATCGTCGGCAAGGCCGACCAGCTGGTGCGGCTCGGCCCGACCGACATCGTGACGCCCCGCCAGCTGGTCGAGGCCGTCGAGGCGCTGCCGACCCGGCCCTGGCCGGCCCGCTTCCGCGCGGCCGTCCACGATGGACGATTGCGGCTCACGTTGCCGCACTCGGCGACCGCGGGCCTCGGCAACGCCGACGCGGTCCGCCACTTCGCCGACCACGGCCTCGACGTCGACCTCGCCTTCGTGAGCGACGACGAGGCGACCTCCCTGCGCAGCCTGCGCTGCGACCTGCACGAGACGACATTCGCCGGCCGCCGGGCTCTCATCGGAGCGTGACATGAACAGTCCACAGTGGGTGCTGTCCACCTTCCAGCTCGTCGTGGCCCTCATCGGTGCCGTGGCGGCCAGCCTGGGTGCCCTGGTCTACTTCCGCCGGGTGCGCATGGAACGTCCGGCGGTCGGCCGGTTCAACGGCCGTGACGTCGTCATCCTGTTCACGTTGCTGGCGATCCTGCCTGCGTTCTACCTGCTGGTGCCGCGGTGGGCGCTCGAGAGCCTGCTCGTGATCACCTACATGGCGGCGCTGTCCATCGGCTTCCAGCCGCTGCTGCGCCCGGTCGCGCTGTGGCTGGGCATCGGCCTGCTGGTCGGCGCCGACCTGTGGTTCGGCCAGCACGCGCTCGGCACGGTCTTCGGCTGGCAGGTCTTCTGGACCGAGAACAGCCTGATCGTGATGCTCGCGGCGATCTCCGTTGCCAACCTGTACGTGCAGGGCGGCATGCAGCTGCGACATGTGGCGTGGTTCGCGGCCGGGCTCGCGATCTACGACTCGATCTTCACGATCGGCTTCCCGATCACGAACCTGCTCGTGCGCGACTTCGTCGGCTACCCGCTCTTCCCGGCGATGGGCATGCGGATCAGCTTCAACGAGGCCATCGTCGGTCTCGGCGACCTGCTGGTCTACGCGGCGTTCACGATCGCCGCGTACAAGGCCTACGGCAAGCGGGCGCTGCGGATAGCGCTGGTCCTCATCCTCGTCTTCGGCGCCGCGATGCCGACCCTGTCGGGGCTGCTCATCAACTACATCGACGCCCGCCTGGACGTGATCATCCCGGCCCAGACGTGGTTCGGCCCGGCCGCGCTGCTCGGCTACCTGTGGATGCGCCACCGCTACGGCCCCGAGCGCACGATGAAGGAGTACCTGGCGAGCACCGACGCCGTACGCCGCGAACCCCCGGCACCGCCCGCGATGCCCGAGGAATCCACTCCCGAGGCGGTGTCCAAGCCGGTCTCGGCCTGACGCCGGGCTTCGCCTTCAGACGCTGCGCAGGACCGACACGACGATGCCCAGGATCACGGCCTCGTCGCCGTCGATGACGTCGTAGGCGGGGTTGCGTGGCTCCAGGTGGACGTGGCCGTTGCGGCGCCGGTACACCTTGACGGTCGCCTCGTCGTCGATCATCGCGGCGACGATCTGGCCTGAGTACGCCTCGTGCTGCTGGCGCACGACCACGGTGTCGCCGTCGCAGATCGCGGCGTCGATCATCGAGTCGCCGCGGACCCGTAGACCGAAGACGGTGCCGCGGCCGATGAGCTCGCGGGGCAGGTTGAGGACGTCGTCGGCGTGCTCCTCGGCCGTGATGGGGACGCCGGCGGCGATGTCGCCGACGACCGGCACCGGCACGGAGTCGCCGGTCGTGTCCCGGGTCGCGGCCGGTTGCAGAAAAAGACGGACGTCGATCGGCCGGGAGAGGCCGTCGCCGCGGCGAAGGAAGCCCTTGTCCTCGAGGTCCGCGAGGTGCTTCGACACCGTGGACGCCGATCGGAGGCCGACGGCGTCCGCGATCTGCCGCGTGCTGGGCGAGTACCCGTGCCGGACCACCCAGTCCCTGATCGTGACCAGGATGCGCTGCTGACGTGCTGGCAGGGCCGAGGTGTCGAGGTGCTCGAAGACGTCCGGATCGTCCAATGTGGTCACCGGCACGATGCTAGTGGTGCGCACCTGAGCAGGGGCTGCCGGACGCAGCTAGACCGAACGGGTGAAGCCGAGGGTTGATTCGGCCAACAGTGGGTACTCCGAACGACAGCGTCAAGCAGCCGGCGCGATTGCCATTCGTCCCTAGGAGCGGAATGGGATCGGCGCCGCCGGTGTGTCGCCGTGCGCCTGTTCCGGGTCCGCTCCCGAACCCGAGGTAGTCACCCGATGCTGAAAATCGCAATGGTCGCCGAGCACGCTCGCCTACAGGAACGCGACGCCGTTCTGCGCACCCCGTACCTGATGGCGCTGGCCGAGGCTCTCGTCATCGCCGGCCACGAAGTCACCGTCTACGCCCGGCCCACCGACAACAGATCGCCGGACGAGGAGCAGAACACCCGCGGGTTCCGCGTGGTCCGGCTGAAGGGCCGTCTCCGCGGCGCGCTCTCCGACGCCCTGCGCGCCACGCCGCCCGACGTCGTGCACGCCCACTCCGGATCGGTCTGGCAGGCGGCGCTCGCGGCGAGCCGCGAGCTGGACGTGCCGTTCGTGTACAGCCTGCACGCCGCCGCGGACGACCCGGGGGCCGGCGGCGACCACGACAGCGGGGCGGACCTGGCCGCGGCGCACGCCGCCGACCGCGTCCTCGCCTGCTTCTCCGCCCAGATCCGCAAGGTGGTCCGGGCCGGCGTGCCCCGGTCGAAGATCGACCTCGTCCCGTACGGCGTGGACGTCGAGCACTTCACCCCCGACGGCACACCGGCCGAACGCCGGCTGCCGCGCCGGATCGTCGCGCTCGGCGACCTCGTCCCGAACTCCGGGTTCGGCACGCCGATCGCCGCGCTGCGCGCCCTGCCGAACACCGAGCTGGTGCTCGTGGGCGGGCCGCAGCGCGGTGTGCACGCGCGTGAGCTTCGCGACTACGCCCGGTCCCTCGACGTCGCGGACCGGGTGCGGCTCGCGGGGCAGGTGTCCCGAATGGACCTGCCCGCGCTGCTGCGGTCGGCCGACCTCGTGGTGTGCAGCCCCTGGGAGTCCATGTTCGGCACGCCCGCGCTGGAGGCGATGGCGTGTGGTGTGGCGGTGGTCGCCAACCGGCTCGGCGGCTTGACCGACACCGTCGTCGACAAGGTCACCGGTACCCACGTCCCGCCGCGCAAGCCGCGCGAGCTCGCCGCCGTGCTGCACCAGCTGCTGCAGCACAAGGCCCGGTGCGAGCAACAGGGTGCCGCCGGGCGGGACCGCGCATGGGCGCGCTACTCGTGGGCGCACATCGCCGCCGAGACCGTGCACGCCTACCGCCGCGCGGGCGCCAACGATCCGACGGTCCTGGCCGGCCGATGAAGGTCGAGGCGGACGCCGTGCGCGGTATGAGCCTGTCGAAGCAGCGCGACGCGGCACGCACGTGCCGCAACTGCGAGCTGTACCGGGACGCGACCCAGACCGTCTTCGGGGCCGGCCCGGCAGGCGCGAGCATGATGATGGTCGGGGAGCAGCCGGGGGACCAGGAGGACCGGGCGGGCGAGCCCTTCGTCGGCCCGGCCGGCCGGCTGCTGGACCGTGCGCTGGACGACGCGGGCATCGATCGGTCCACTGTGTACGTGACGAACGCGGTGAAGCACTTCAAGTTCACCGAACGCGGCAAGCGCCGGATCCACCAGACACCGAGCCGGACCGAGGTGGTGGCGTGCCGGCCGTGGCTGCTCGGCGAGCTGGCCCGGGTGGAGCCGACGCTGGTGGTCTGCCTCGGCGCCGTCGCCGCCAAGTCGCTGCTGGGTCCGTCGTTCCGCGTGACCCACCACCGCGGCGAGATCCTGGACCTGCCCGACTCGACGGCCAAGGTGACCGCGACCGTGCACCCGTCCGCCGTGCTGCGCGCCCCGGACCGCGACGAGGCCTACGGCGCCTTCGTCGACGACCTCGCCGCCGCGCGCCGGGCCATGACCTGACGGCCGGCCGGACAGGACGATCGCGACAGGACGACCGCGACAGGACGACCGCGACAGGACGACCGCGCCAGTGACGATTTGCGCGCTGTTCATCTGGCGGAGGGCGTCCGGCAGTCGACGGCCGAGGCGCTGAACAGGAACGATGTGGCCATGGCACGCCGCGCGGAGTTCTACCACGATCCGTTGGCGCCCAAGATCAACTCGTTGAGACCGGCCGCGTTCGCTTCGGTGCGTGACGGCAGCGGCCGGCTGCTGCTCGTCCGGCGGGCCGACACGCTGAACTGGGAGCTGCCGGGCGGGAAGGTCGAGCTCGGCGAGTCCGCGCCGCAGGCGGCCGTGCGTGAGGTGCTGGAGGAGTCGGGCGTCGAGATCCGCGTCCTCGGCCTCTGCGGCGTCTACACCGACCCGGGGCACGTGATGGCCTACCTCAGCGGCGAGGTGCGCCAGCAGTTCGCCCTGTGCTTCCACGCGTTACCGCTGGCCGGTGAGCCACGTCCCGACCAGGACGAGACGATCGGCGCGGGCTGGTTCGCCACGGCGGAGCTCGACGAGATCGACATCCACCCGAGCGTGCGGCTGCGCATCGACCACGCGGTCAACGACCCCGACACCGTCCACTTCGTCTGAGTCAGCCGACGGCCAGGAACGTCTTGATCGCCCGCGTTCCCCGCCGGTCGAACGACGCGGTGATGTGCCCGCGGCCGGGCAGCAGCACCAGGCGCCCGTCCCGGACGCCGGCCGCGGTGGCACGCATCAGGTCGGGCGGCACGAGCCGGTCCCGGGCACCGCCCACGATCAGGACGGGCATGCCGACCTCGCCGAGCCGTCCGGTCACGTCCCAGGTCCGGACCGCCGCCACGAGCGCGGCCTCGCCCGGCGCGGGCGGCTGCTTCGGAGCCAGCGCGATCCCGGCCATCATCAGCAGGCGCGCCGGTCCGTCGGCGACGAGGCCGCTGCCGAGCCGGGCCGCGGAGCGCCCCTGCTGTTCCAGCTCCATCACCTGGGTCAGGTCGCGGATGCCCTCCTCGCCGACCCGGCTCGCGGCGCCGCACAGCACCAGCCGCCGCACGGTGCCCGGATGGTCCAGCGCCAGCTGAACCGCGGTGACACCGCCGGCCGAGGTGCCCATGACGTCCACCGGCTCCGCGAACCGTTCCCGCAACGCGGTCGCGTACCACCCGGCCAGCTGCGCAACGGTCATGTTCGGGGGCGGGTGAAGCGGACGGTTGACCAGGTGCACGGTGCGCCGCAAACCCCGGGCGACCGCGGCGTTCGACCACGCCGCCATGCGCGGCACCCGCTCGGACAGGTCGGCGCCGCGCCCCAGGCCGGGCAGGACTACCAGCGGCGGCCCCTCGCCGGTGGCGACCACCGACAAGCCGTCGTTCAACCGCTCACCATGCATGCGCCCGGATGATAGGTGGTCAGGTCCGGTTGGTCGCTGCCCGCTACTGGAGCCCGGCCCGCACCGACGTGATGCGCTGGGTGTTGAAGCCGAGCCAGTGCATGCGGCCGACGTAGCGCGCGTGCTCGACCTTGATGCAGCGGTCCATGATCACGGTGACGCCGCCGTCCTCCGCGATCCGGGCGCCTTCCTCGTTGACGACGCCGAACTGGCACCACATGGCACCGGCGCCGAGCTGGACCGTCTGCCGGGCGATCCCGGGGAGCGCGTCCGGCGCGCGGAACACGTTGACCACGTCCACCGGTTCGGGGACGTCCAGCAGGCTCGGGTAGCTGGTCTCGCCGAGGATCTCCGTGGCGCGGGGGTTCACGGGGACCACGCGGTAACCATGCCGCTTGAGGTAGTAGCCGACGAAGTAGCTCGCCCGCAGCTCGTTGTTCGACAGGCCGACGATCGCGATCGTGTTCGCGGTGCTGAGCACCCGCTGGATCGCCGGCGGGTCCTGGTAACGCGCTGGCACGATCATGCTCTCGCCACCTCCTTCTCCGCCGCGACGTCCGCCGTGACGCCCGCTGTGACGTCCACGGTGACGTCCACGGTGGCGGCGACGTGTGCGAAGCCCTGCTCGAGGTCCCAGAGCAGGTCGTCGACCGACTCGGTGCCGACCGACAGCCGTACCGTTCCCGGGCCGACGCCGGCCGCGCGCAGCTCGTCGTCGCCGAGCTGGCGGTGCGTGGTGCTGGCGGGGTGGATGATCAGGCTCTTCGCGTCGCCGACGTTCGCCAGGTGGGACCACAGCGACACGCCGCGAATCAGTTCCTGCCCGCCGGTCCGCCCGCCGGCGACGTCGAACGAGAACACCGCGCCGGCACCGCGCGGCAGGTACTTCTCGACCAGCGGCCGGTACGGGCTCCCCGGCAGGCCGGGGTAGGTCACCCGCGACGCCAGGTCGTGCGCGTCGAGGAACGCGGCGACCTTCGCCGCGTTGTCGACATGGCGGTCCATCCGCAGCGACAGCGTCTCCAGCCCCTGCAGGAACAGGAAGGCGTTGAACGGCGACAGTGCCGCACCGAGGTCGCGCAGCGTCTCGGCCCGCAGTTTCATCAGGTAGCCGTACGTCCCGAACGTCTCGTGGAACTGCAGGCCGTGGTAGGCCGGGGACGGGTCGGCGACCACGGGGAACCGTCCGTTGGACCAGTTGAACGTGCCCGCCTCGGTGACCACGCCGCCGATGCTGGTGCCGTGACCGCCGATGAACTTCGTCGCCGAGTGGATCACGATGTCGGCGCCCCACTCGATCGGGCGGCACAGGTACGGCGTGGCGAACGTGTTGTCGACGACCAGCGGCACGTCGTGCTCGTGGGCGATGCCCGCCACCGTCTCGATGTCGAGCACGTTGCCGCCGGGGTTGCCGATGGTCTCGGCGAAGAACGCCTTCGTCTCGGGCCGCACCGCCTGCCGCCACGCGTCCGGGTCGTCGGGGTCGACCCACGTGAGGTCGATGTTCATCTTGCGCAGCATGTGCTTGAGCTGGTTCACCGTCCCGCCGTAGAGCGCCGAGGACGACACGACGTGGTCGCCCGGCTGCAGCAGGGTGAACAGCGCGGCCGCCTGCGCGGCGATGCCGCTGGCGAACGCCACCGCGCCGGCCGCGCCCTCCAGGTTCGCGACGCGCTCCTCGAACACCGCGACGGTCGGGTTCATGATGCGCGAGTAGGTGTTCCCGTACTCCTGCAGGTTGAAGTAGGCGGCGGCGGACTCGGGGTCCTCGAACACGTAGCTGGTCGTCTGGAAGATCGGCACCGCGCGTGCGCCGGTGTTCGGGTCCGGCCGCTGCCCGGCGTGCAGCTGCCGGGTCTCGAACCCGAACTCGTGCTCTGCCTCGACCCTGTGCGAGTCACCGGGGGAATCGTCGGTCACCTGTACCTCTTCCTTTGACGTCAACCGCCGGCCAGGAAACGGCGGACGATCGGCGTCTGCCGTTCTTCTTCCAGCAGGAAGCAGTCGTGGCCGTAGGGCGCGTCGATCAGGTGCAGCCCGGTCGGCTTGCCGAGCGCGCGCAGCGCGCCGTCGATGTCCTCGGACGCCGACGGCGGGTAGAGCCAGTCGGAGCTGAACGTGATCAGCAGGGTCCGCGCCGTGACGCTTTCGAGTGCCCGGGCGAGTGAACCGCCGCCGTACTGGCGCGCCAGGTCGAAGTACGTCAGCGCCCGCGACATCGTCAGGTAGGTGTTGGCGTCGAAGCGCTTGACGAACGAGTCGGCCTGGTGGCGAAGGTAGTTCTCCACCTCGAACTCGGGTTCGGTGATGGTGTACCGGATGTCGTCGGCGAACTGCAGCCTGCGACCGAACTTGTCGTCCAGGGCCGGCGCGGACAGGTAGGTGACGTGTCCGACCATGCGCGCGACGCCCATGCCGGCGTCGGGCGTGCGGCCCGTGCCGTAGTAGCGGCCGCCCTGCCAGGCCGCGTCGCGCATGATCGCCTCGCGCGCGATCGCGTTCCACGCCATGCCTTGCGGGTGCAGGGCATGGGTGCTGGCGATCACGACGATCGAGTCCACCTGACCGGGGTACCGGATCGCCCATTCCAGCGCCTGCATCCCGCCGAGCGAGCCGCCGGCCACCGCCGCGAGCCGCTCGATGCCCAGCGCGTCGAGGAACGCACGTTCCGTGCGCACCATGTCCGCGACCGTGAGCACCGGGAAGTCCGGGCCGTACGGCCGGCCGGTCGCGGGGTCGGCCGACGACGGCCCGGTCGTGCCACGGCAGCCGCCGAGCAGGTTCGTGGAGACCACGTAGAAGCGATCGGTGTCGAAAGCCTTGCCGGGGCCGATCATCCCGTCCCACCAGCCGAGCGCCTTGCCGACAGCGCCGTCGCGGTCCTCGGCCGCGAACCCGTCGCGCGTGCCCGTTTCGGCCTGGCGTACGGAGAAACCGGCCGCGTGCGCGTCGCCGCTGAGCGCGTGGCACACGAGAATGACGTTGTCCCGCCGCGGAGAGAGGGTGCCGTAGGTCTCGTACGCGACGCGGACCGGATGCAGCTCGCGTCCACAGTCGAGTCGCACCGGGGCCGGCAGATCGAGGTATCGCGTTTCCACGCTGCCGACCGAACCGGCCACGAGCGTCGGCGCGGGCACCATGTGCGCATCATAGCCATTCCGGCACGTTCCGCGACCGGGCCGACACCGAGTTTCGGATAATGAGACGCAGGTCAGAGGGGTGTAGCGTCGTACAGCGGTATGTGTATCTAGGGGAGAGAAACCGCCGCGAGAGGACCGCACTATGACCGCGATCGACAGCATCGACAACGGTGTCAACGTCCAGGCTCTGCTCGAAGCGCGTGAGGTGCTCAAGGGCGCACCCGAGGCCGCCCAGTTCACCTGGCGCTCGACCACGCGGTGGGAGAACGGCGTGCACACCACCACGACGGTCAAGGACTTCTTCGGACTCGGCGAGGAGCGGGAGCACAAGGCCGGGTCGGAGTTGACGGCCGACCACCCGGAGGTCTTCGCGGCCGAGGACCACGGCATCACGCCGATCGAGTACCTGCTCGTCGGTCTGGGCAGCTGCCTGACGGCGGGCGTCGCGTCCGTCGCGCAGAACCGCGGTATCCAGCTGCGCTCGGTCGAGGCGACCGTCGCGGGCGCGCACGACATCCGCGGGATTCTCGGTGCCGACAGCGATGTGCGCAACGGCTTCAACGGCGTCAAGGTGACGTTCACGATCGACGCCGACGCGTCCAAAGAGGACATCGAGGCGCTGGTTGCCCAGTCGCAGAAGCGTTCCGCCGTGTTCGACGCGCTGACCAACCCCACCGACGTCACCGTCGAAGTAGCCTGAGAGCACGGCCATCGAGCGCACCACCACGGTCGTCGTCGGCGCGGGCCACGCGGGCCTGGCCGCGAGCCATTTCCTCGGCGAGCGGGCGATCGACCACGTCGTGCTCGAGCGCGGTGAGGTGGCCAACTCCTGGCGCCGGGAACGCTGGGACTCGCTACGGCTGCTCACGCCCAACTGGCAGAGCCGGCTGCCGGGCCACCACTACGGCGGCCCGGACCCCGACGGCTACATGACGATGGGCGAGGTAGTCGAGTTCATCGACCACTTCGCCGCACGCACGCGTGCCCCGGTCCGCACCGGCACGACCGTCACGTCGGTGCGGAGCGCCGGCGACGGCTACCGCGTGACGACCGATCGCGGCGAGCTCACCAGCCGGACGGTGGTCGTCGCGAGCGGCGCCTGCAACCTCCCGGCCGTGCCGCGGCTGCGCGAGGCGGTGCCGGCGACGGTCGAGCAGGTGACGCCGTTCGACTACCGCGGTGCCGAGGCGCTGCCCGACGGCGGCGTGCTCGTCGTCGGCGCGTCGGCCACCGGCGTGCAGCTGGCGGCCGAGATCCGGCGGTCGGGCCGGCCGGTCACCCTGTCCACGGGCGAGCACGTGCGGATGCCACGCACGTATCGCGGCCGCGACGTGTTGTGGTGGATGGATGCCGCCGGCGTGTGGGACCAGCGCTACGACGAGCTGCCCGACCTCACCCGGGCCCGGCGGCTGGGGTCGCCGCAGCTCGCCGGCACTCCCGACCGGGCGACGCTCGACGTCAACGCGCTCACCGATATCGGGGTCGAGCCGGCCGGCCGCGCGGCGGCCGTGCGGGACGGCGAGATGCTGTTCTCCGGCGGGCTCCGCAACGTCGTCGCGCTCGCCGACCTCAAGATGGACCGCCTGCTGAACACCTTCGACGAGTGGGCTGCCACGTCCGGTGCCGACAGCGACGTCAAGCCTCCCGAACGCTTCGACGCCACGCGCGTCCCCGCGTCGACGCGCCTGCGGCTGGACCTGCGCGGCGGCGAGATCCGGACCATCGTGTGGGCAACGGGTTTCCGGCCGGACTACACGTGGCTCGACGTCCCCGTCGTCGACGAGAAGGGCCACCTGACCCACGACGGTGGCGCCGTCGGCCCGGGCCTGTACGCACTGGGCCTGCCCGTCCTGCGCCGCCGCAAGTCCACGTTCATCCACGGCATCGAGGACGACGCCCGCGAGGTGATCGACCACCTCGCGGGTTACCTGGCGAGGTCGCGCTGACGGCGGAAGCGGACGAGCCGGCGTCCCGGTTCGGGGAGCGTCCGGCCGCGGTCGAGCCGGCCGCGGTTCCCGCGGATCCCACACCCGTGACCAGCGCAACCCGGTACCGCACCTGTCGACTGCTCGGCTAGGCCCCGACCTCCAGGGAGTCGCGGCACCACAGCAGCTCTGCTTGCGCGTCGAGGTCGCCGACCACGACGGCGTCCTGGCCGAAGTCCGCGCCCAGCGCGGCGGCTGTCGGCCGGTCGAGGCCCACGGCCAGGAGGCTGTCCTCCGCGGGCCAGCCGGGGTCGTCGCCGATGCCGGTTCCGGGCAGGACGGTCGCGCCGGTGGCAGCCAGTCGGCGCCCGAGTGCCCGGTTGCGCCGCTCGTTCTCCGCGGCGGACAGCTCCTTCCCGCCGGGACTCCACGCGGTGAGATACGCCCAGCAGTGCCCGCCGTCGCGGCGTACCAGTGCGTCCAGGTCCGCACAGCGCCGTCCGACCCGGATGTCGATCGGCCCGGCCGGTGCCAGCACCCGGAACGTCGTGCGCCGGTAGGCGTCCGCGAGCGTGTCGGGCACGCGAGCCGGCTGCCGGGCGGCGCGCAGCGTGCGGCAGGTGTCCGGCCGCCAGCCGGTCAGTTGATGGACCCGCACCCGTCCCGCCGGGTCGCTGGTCAGCCGTACGCCGCTCACCTCGGCGGGCAGCAGCGCCGCCTTCTGCTCCGCGTACGGCCGCTGCGGCACCGGCACCCAGCCCGGCGCACCCTTGCCGATCAGCGCACCCCCGGCGCCCCGCAGGTGCGGTCCGAAGTACATCCAGCAGGTCTGGCCCCTGGTCTCCGCGGTCAGCGCGGGCCGGGCCAGCGGGGAGAACATGCCGTAGTGCTCCAGCCACGCCTTCTCCTCGCCGACCGGCCCGAACTGGTGCCCCTCCTTGGCATGCGCGAACACGTCGTGGACGACCCGGAACAGGTCGTTCGCCAGCAGCTCGACGCCGTCGACCACGATGCCGGACGGCGTGAGCATGGGATGGTCGGCGTGCTGGGTGTCCGCCTCGCCCCACCTGGCGTGCGTATCGAGAAAGTACAGGTGCCTGCGGTGCCGGACGTCCTCGATCATCTGACGGCTGTTGCGGTACGGCTCGCCGGCGTGTGGCCACAGCTCGACCCGCAGACCCAGCCACGCGACGGCGAACTCGTACTGTTCGGTGACTTCCTTGATGTACTGCCGGTAGGACGCCCGGACCAGCGGGTTGCCCGCGTCGTGCGGCGCGGCGTCGTACAGGTCGGCGACCAGCATGCCCAGTTCGTCGGTCATCGGTACGAACGGCGGTGAGTCACCGTCGGGTAATTGCGCGAAGGTGAGGTAGCGGGAAGCGCAAAGGCGCACCTCGGCGTCCCAATAGGACGGTCCTTCTTGGCCGGCCTCCGCCTGTCCCACATCGACAGCCGGAAGGCTTCCGCCAAATGTCGTAATGATACTCACCCCGGTGCGCACAAGTGTTCCGTATCGATTGCGGCGGGGGACTGTATCAGCCTCACTCCGGGGCGAGTCGCTCGGCGTGAATCCGTTGCCAGTGTTCGACGATCTCGTCGGCGATGAAGTCCGGAAAGGGCTGGATACCGCGCCGGAGCCGGGCGAACGACAAGAGCTCGACGCCGAGATTGTGCGCATGGAAGACCGGGTCCAGGTAACGCATCGCGTCTGGGTCACCGGCGGCGAAGTTGACCGGTCGCTTGCCGTGCAAGACTTTCTCCGGCGCGAACGCCTCGCCGAACTCGTCCTCGCCGCCCATGTTCGCCAGCTGGGCGCCGGAGAACGCGCCGGCGTCGTAGCCGGCCGACACGACACCCGGCACGCCGGTGGCCGTGACGACCGCGAAGGCCTGCCGGGCCCAGGCTTCGACCCGCTCCCGCTCGCCGGCGTGCATCGCCTCGCAGCCGGCGGACCTCGCCGCGGTCACCGCGTCGCGATCGACGTCGACGACACCGATCGCCTTGGTGTACGGGGCAAGCGCACGCACGATGCCCCTGCCGACCTTGCCGTAACCGAAGACCAGGAAGGGCTGTCCGTCGATCGGCCGGTCGACCAGCTGCCGGAAGGCGTGCACGAAGGCACGTCCGGTGCCGAGCAGCGACTCCAGGTCCTTCACCCGGCTCTCGTCGACCGCGATCACCGGATAGCCGGGGTCGGCGGCACGGTAGCGCCGGCTGCCGGTGCCGGTCAGCTCGCAGGCTCCCAGCCGCGGCGTCACCAACGGCTGGAGCTCACCGCCGCAGTCCAGCACCACGTCGAACTCCTCGGCGAACCGGTATTCCGGACGGAACTCGATGCCGGCCTTGCCCAGGACCTCGACCGAGAACGGGTCCGGTGTCATGAAACTCGGGCTGGTGACCACGAGCTCGGCCCCGCCGAGCGCGAGCACCTCGATCTTGCACACCGTCTCGCCGGTGAGCGGCACGTTGTGCAGCACCTTCAGACCGTCGTAGGGCCTGCTGCGAATCGCGCGATGCCTCGCGTGCCGCAGGAACGGCATGTCGCCGGTCCGGAACCGCGCCGTGATGTCCTCGAACCGGTCGTCTGCGGTCGACACGCGGCGATGGTAGACGTCGGCGCCCGTCCCATGTCACAGCCTTGGCGGCCGTCTCGTCAGGATGGTGAGAGGCTGGACCGGATGGGGAGGATCTCGCATGACCCGCGCCGAGGAGTTCGAACAGCTGCGGCCGCTGCTGCTCGCGATCGCCTACCGGATCCTGGGCAGCGTGGCCGAGGCGGAGGACGCGGTCCAGGAGACCTGGCTGCGCTACGAGTCCACCTCGACACAGCCCATCTCGACCAAGGCGTTTCTCTCGGCCGTGGTCACGCGGATCTCGATCGACGTGCTGCGCTCGGCGCGCGTCCGCCGGGAGACCTATGTCGGGCCGTGGTTCCCCGAGCCGTTGGTCACCGACCCCTACGAGGACCCGGCGCGGTCGGCGGAGCTGGCGGACTCGGTGTCGATGGCGGCGCTGCTGCTGCTCGAGCGGCTGACCCCGCTCGAGCGGGCGGTCTTCGTGCTGCGCGAGGTGTTCGGGTTCGGCTTCCGCGAGGTCGCGGCCGCCGTCGGCCGGTCGGAGGCGGCGTGCCGCCAGCTCGCGGTCCGGGCCCGGCGCCACATGGACGACGGGCGCCCCCGGTTCGAGGCGGACCGCCGGGAGCGCGCGGAGCTGTCGGCACGGTTCTTCGACGCGCTGCTCGCGGGCGACCTCGGCGGGCTGCGGGAGCTGCTCGCCGCCGACGTCGAGATGGTCGGTGACGGCGGAGGCAAGGCGCCGGCACTGGCCAGGAGCGTGTTCGGGGCCGACAATGTGGCCCGCGTGCTCGCCTTGAACTTCCCGCTGCTCGCCCGGATCGACACGAGTGTGGAGCCACGCGAGCTGAACGGCCAGCCGGGCGGGATCCTGCGCGACCGGGACGGCAAGGTGGTCGGTACGTTCACGCTCGACGTGCTCGAGGGACGGATCCAGACGATCCGCTCGGTGGTGAACCCGGACAAGCTCGGGCACATGGGTCCCGTGGGCGACGCCTGGGCGATCCACCGCGAGGCGATGCGGGCACGCCGGCCCAGGGACTGAGGACAGTGAACGCAGACGACTTGCGCGCGAACTGGGACAAGTACGCGCCGCGGTACGACCGCGACATCGGGTTCTTCGAACGGGTCCAGTTCGGCGGCGGCCGGGAGTGGGTCTGCTCGCGGGCCCGCGGCGACGTCCTGGAGGTGGCCGTGGGCACCGGACGGAACCTGCCGTTCTATCCGGACTCGGTGCGGCTCGCCGGGATCGACCTCAGCCCGGCCATGCTGGAGATCGCCGGCGGCCGGGCGGCCGAGGTCGGGCGCGAGATCGGCCTGCACCGGGGTGACGCGCAGGCGCTGCCGTTCCGGGACGCCTCCTTCGACACCGTGGTGTGCACCCTCGGGCTGTGCGGCTTCCCCGACGAGCGGGCCGCGATCGCCGAGATGCACCGCGTGCTGCGTCCGCACGGGACGCTCCTGCTGCTCGACCACGTCGGCAGCCACCACAAGGTGATCTACTTCGGGCAGTGGCTGATGGAGAAGATGACGCTGCGGACGTTGGGGGACTACCAGACCCGCCGCCCGCTGCCCCTGGTCGAGCGGGCGGGGTTCGTCGTCGACGAGCAGGAGCGGCTCAAAGGCGGCACCGTGGAACGCGTAGCGGCGACCAAACCGTAGCGAGAACCCGGCGGGCCGCCGAGCTGGAACCGGTTCCGGAAAATCCTTGACAGCTCCGCGGGCCGCGGGCCACTCTCGTTGAGAGCGCTCTCTCGAACCCCCCTGCCTTGTCGGGAGACAGTGCTGTCAAAGGAGATGGCCCATGAGCTTTCGTCCTTCTTCGATGCTGCGCCGGGCCCGCGTCGGCCTGCTGGCCGCGGCCCTGATCGCCGGTGGTGTGCTCGTGGCGCCGGGCGCCCAGGCGGAGCCCCACGCGGCGGCCTGCACCGGTAGCAACCTGGCGCGCAACCACACCGCGACCGCCTCCTCCACGGAGAACGGCGCCACCTCGGCCGCCGCCGCCGTGGACGGCAGCTCGGCCACCCGCTGGTCGAGCGCGTTCAGCGACCCGCAGTGGCTGCGGGTGGACCTGGGCGGCACGGCCACCGTGTGCCAGGTCGTGCTCGCCTGGGAGGCGGCGTACGCGAGTGCCTTCCAGATCCAGCTGTCGGCCGACGGCAACACCTGGACCACGCTCTACTCGACCGCCTCGGGCACCGGTGGCACGCAGACGCTGGACGTCGCGGGCTCCGGGCGCTACCTGCGGGTGCTCGGCACCGCACGGGCCACGCCGTACGGCTACTCGCTGTGGGAGCTGTCGGTCGTCGGGACCGGCGGTGGCGGCGGCGATCCCCAGGAGCCGGACGACTTCTGGGGCGACACCAGCACGATCCCGCCCGCGCAGAACGTGCTGACGGTCAAGATCCTCAACCGCACCAACGGCCGGTACCCGGACAGCCAGGTGTACTGGAACTTCAACGGCCAGACGCACTCGATCGCCGAGCAGCCCTACCTGGACATGCCGGCCAACTCCGCCGGGCGCATGTACTTCTACCTCGGCGAGCCCAACGGCCAGTACTTCGACTTCATCGAGTTCACCGTCGGGCCGGACGTGTTCAACGGCAACACCACCCGCGTCGACGCGTTCGGGCTGAAGCTCGCGATGCGGCTGCACGCACACGACGGGTACGACGTGCAGGTCGGTGAGAACCAGGCGACCTTCGCCGAGGACCGGTCGGCGACCTTCCAGCGGTTCGTCGACGCGGTGCCGCCCGAGTTCGACGTGCTGGCGCAGACCCAGGCGCCGTACCGGATCATCGCGCCCGGCAGCGACCCGTCGTTCCGGCCCGGCGGCGCGAACGCCGGCTACTTCACCGGGTACGCGAGCTCCGTCGGTGTCAACGAGCCCACCTCGAACATCTTCGGCTGCGCCGGGAGCCTGGCCGGCAACCCGGACATGTGCGCCGCGCTCAACCGGCACACCGCACACCTGCCGCAAGACCAATGGCAGGACCCGGCGCGGTACTACTCGGCCGCGCCGTCGAACTACTACGCCAAGTTCTGGCACGACCACGCCATCAACGGGCTGGCCTACGGCTTCCCGTACGACGACGTCGCGGGCCAGTCCTCGTTCGTCTCGCACGGCGACCCGCAGTACCTGCTCGTCGCCGTCGGCTGGTGAGCGGCTGAGGAACAGCCGGGCGGCGACCTCGCAGGACGTCGCCCGGCGGGGACCAGCCGGGCGACGTGGGTCAGGACCCGCCGTCAGTGCGCGGCAGTCGCCTCGCACACCCGGCGGACCGTCGCGGCCACCGCGAACGGCGATGGCGGCAGCTGGTTGCGCCGCGGCTCGTTGACCCACTGCCAGTCCTTGTCGCCCGGGGTCGACGGGATCACCGTGTACGCGCCGGCACTCGCGTACCGGACCCCGTGTGTCACCAGGTTCGCCATGAACGTCGGGCTCATCGGCGCCAGGGGCTGGGTCAGGAACGTCCACTCGCCACCGTGCGCGTGGCCGACGACCGGCCCGGCCAGCATCGCGATCCCCAGCTGCGCGTGCACCTGTGCCCCGAGCGCGGCCGGCATCGTGAGCGCGTCGAGCATCGTGCCCAGCCCCACCGCGAGCCGCCGTTCGGAAATCTGCACCGCCACCGGCCAGCCGAACCGCTCCTCGTAGTGGGCCCTGGCCGTCATCAGATCTCGTAGCCAGCCGGGAGCCGGGCGGGACCTCGGGGTCAGCACCGGCAGCGACGGCTCCTTCAGCACAGGCGCGTTCATGTCACAGTCCTTGTCAGTAGCCGTATGTGAGATAGATCTCGAGGCTAAGTCGGTGGGGACTGGCAGAAATCTCTGTTTCCCAGCTGGATCAGGCGGGGACGAGCCGGCGCACGGGCTGGCGAAGGTTCTTGCGCATCACGCGGATCGCGTTGTGCACGCGGCTCTTGACCGTGCCGACCGGAACGCCGAGCACCGACGCCGCGGACGTGGCGGTGCGGTCGGCGAGGTACACCTCGACCAGCGTCGATCGGTACACAGTGGACAGAGCGCCGAGCGCCGAGCGGACGACGACGCGTGCCTCCACCGCGTCGCTGGGCGCGGGCACCACGGGGCCCTCCGGCGCCTCCTGCTCGGGCAGCTCCACCTCTGTCGGCCGGGCGCACCGGCTGCGGTGCTGGTCGATCGCGACGTTGTGGGCGACGCGCATCAGCCAGCCGCGCACCGACCCGCGGTCCTCGGTCAGCTTGCCGATGTGGCGCCAGGCGCGCAGCCAGGTCTCCTGCACGACGTCCTCGGCGCTGTGGTGGTCGCCGCCGGTCAGCTTGGTCGCGTAGGCGAGCAGAGCCGCTTCGTGGTCCTGGACGACCTGGTCGATGACGGCCATGAGATGTCCTCCCCGTGTGCGGTTTCGGGGGTGTCCCCGTTCACGAGAGAGCCTCTCCGTTCCCGCCGTCCGCGTCGGTGGGCCTAGCCCTCCGATCGGAGGTGCAGACCCGCGACTTGCGGGGTGTCACCCCGTCGGCCGCGAGTAGGGATAACCCCACACCTGAAAACGGGCCGAACTCCGCAGGTGCGCAGAACCGTGATCTGGTCAGAGGGGAACGCGGTGAGGAGGACTGCGATGCTGCTCGACCGTTGTTCGATCGGCGAGATCTGGTTCCACGAGGGCAGAACACCCGGCGGCCGGCTGACCGTCACACCCACCGCGGACGGCGCGGTGATCCACCCCGCGGGCGGGCCGGCCCCGGCCGTCAAGCCGTTGGGGTACACGCCGGCCACCCGCGGCCGCACGCTGCACATCGCGGCCGGCGTCGACCTGACCGAGGTGGGCGAGTTCGTCGACACGCTGCCCGCCGCCCTGCGCCCGGCCAACTACACCGTCGCCGCGGGGGTGACCTACGACCGCCGGCCGCGCGCTACTTGAGGTTCGCGCAGCGTTTGGCGGGTTGGCCGCTCGCCGCGTCGGGCTCCCAGCGGATGTCGGAGAACGTCACGTCGAGCTTGCCCGTGGTGTAGACGAGGAACGGCGTGTTGATCGTGGTCGGCCGCAGGCCCTTCGCCGTGAAGCAGTTCAGCGGGATCGTGACCTCGGTGCGCTTGTCCTTCGGCAGCTTGCGGAACAGCTGCGTCGCCTCGACCTCCGCGGCGCACGGGTAGACGCAGTGCACGGCCACCGTCACGAGGGCCGTCGGCGGCGTGTGCACCTCCGCGTTGAACACGAGCGCGCCCTTGTTCACATAGGCCGTCTTGTCCTCGGAGTCCGTGGGGTTCTGCATGTAGACCTGGCCGGGCGCGCCGCCGGCCCACTGCACGCGCAGGTTGCCCTTGCCGTCCGGGTTCGCCTTGATCGCGGTCTGGGAGGCGCCGTCGGTGATGTCGACCCCCGCCCAGTTCTCCGCGGACGCGATGAAGCTCGTGTACGGATCGACCGGGCCCTTCTTGCCGTACACCTGCATGGTCTTCGCCGGCCCCGCCGGCTTGCCCGCGTCGGTCGTGCCCTTGCCCGCGTCCGCGGTGCCCTCCGGGTTGCCCCCGTTGACGAGGAACAACGTCGCGACGACCAGGGCCGCGACCACCGCCACCGCCGCCGCGACCGGCACCCGCCACTTGCGGTGCCGGACGGGCGCAGACGCGGTCGCGACACCCCCGGGCGGGGTCGTGAGCCGCGGGGGCGGGGCGGTGTCGGCCGCGTTGCGGACCCGCGCGGCCGTCGCCGCGCCGCCGAGCGCCACGGTGAACTTGGGATGCAGCGTCATCCGCACCGGCCGGCCGAACTCCTCCGACACCATCTGGTCGACGAGCGGAATCCGCGACGAGCCACCGGCCAGCAGCATCGCGGACACGTCCTCGGTGCGCAGGCCGGCCGACGCGATGGTGTGGCGCAGCGCATCGGTCGTGAGCCGGACCGACGGCCGCAGCATGTCGTTGAGCTCCAGGCGGGTGATCATCACCTGCTGCGGGCCGGCCGGCAGCGGAACCTTGATCAGCACGTCCGGCTCGATCGAGAGCTCTTCCTTGGCGCGCACGCACAACGTGCGGATGTGCGCGAGCAGGGCCCCGGAGCGCGGATCGGTCTGGTCCAGCGCGCTCACCGCGCCGCCGAGCCGGTCGTCGACGAACGCCAGCAGCGTCTCGTCGAAGTCCATGCCGCCCAGGTGCTCGATCCCCTCGGGGGTACCGAGGATCTCCATGCTCCCGCCCTGGCCCATCCGCAGGATCGTGGTGTCGAACGTGCCGCCGCCGAGGTCGTAGACGGCGACCACCTCGCCGTCACCCAGCCGCCGCTCCATCGAGTAGTGCGTCGCCACGGCCTCCGGCTCGGTGAGCACGTGGCTGGCCGGCACGCCCGCCAGGCGCGGCACCTCCTCGAAGTGCTCGCGCCGGTATGGCCCCCAGATGGCCGGGCAGGTCAGCATGATCGTCTCCGGGGGCGAGCCCTCCATGCGGGTCACGTACTCGAGCACGTCCCGTAGCTGGGCCGCCATGAGAGCGTCGGGCGAGTACGCGGTGCCGCCGAGCACGAGCGGTGTCGGGTCGCCGATCCTTCTCTTGAACCCGCGGGCCACCCGGCCGAGCTCGCCACCGCGCGCCGCCTCCTCGGCGGCCAGACCGGTCAGCAGCGTGCCCTCGGGGGTCGCGTAGGCGACCGACGGAACGACCACACCACGCGAAAGCGGCACCATGCGCATGCCGTCGGGCCCGATCACCGCGGCCGAGGTGAACGACGTCCCGAGGTCGATGCCCACTCCGTACCGCATCACGCCCACTCCCCGCGTCCATTCGGCAACCGCGCGTCAATCCTAATAGCCTTGGCAGACATGGTGATGGGGTTTGCCCTACCGCGTGGTGGGGTCGACACCCCTTGTAACGAACCGGTAAGAACAGCAAGGCTGGTGCGATGGATGGTCGCGCACGCAGGGTGTCCGGGCTGGGGGCCTGGTTGCCTCGCCGCCTGCGCGCGCCCGGGCGGGACGCGGTCCGGCTGCGCCACGACCTGGAGAAAGACCTGCACGACGGGGCGGCAGCGGGGATGTCCGCGCTCGCGCTGGAGCTCGGGTTGATCTCGATGGCGGCCGACGACCCCGGGCTGGGCGCCCGCATCGACGCGGCGCAGGGCCTGCTGCGCCGGGTGCTCGACGACCTGCGCGGCGTCGGCACCGCCCTGTACCCGCCGATGCTGGTCAGCGGCGGTCTGGCGCCGGCGTTGCGCACTCTCGCCGAGCACCGCAACCTGCGGCTGCGGCTGGATTTGCCGGGCGAAGAGCTCCGCCCCGAGACCCGTTCCCGGGTCGCCCTGCTCGTCGCGGACCACCTGCACACTCTATGTGCGGGCAGCGTGGTTCGGATCAGGGTGCGGGGCAGGCGCCTCATCCGGGTGCGCATCTCCGACAAACCGCCCGGGTTGCCGCGTGCGCGTCAACATCGGGCGGTGCTGCGATGCGGGTAGCCATCGCGGAGGACGGCGCCCTGTTCCGCGAGGGTCTCGTGCTGCTGCTGGAGGCCGCGGGTCACGAGGTGGTCGGCTGCGTGGCGGACGGGAACGCGCTGCTCGCGATCGTCGCCACCGAACCGGTCGACGTCGCCGTGCTCGACATCCGCATGCCGCCCGAGCCCGACGGCGGGCTGGTCACCGCCGAGCGCATCCGGGCCCTGCGCCCGGACACCGGCCTGCTGCTGCTGTCGCACTACGCGGAGACCCACTACCTGATGCGGGTGCTGGAGATCGGCGCCGAGCGGATCGGCTACCGGCTCAAGGAGCAGATCGCCGGCGTGCAGGTGCTCGCGGACACGCTGGACCGGATCGCGGCGGGCGAGATCGTGATCGAACCCGTGCTGGCCAAGCGCCTCGTGCAGGCGCCCGCGTCGGGCGACAACCGCGTCGGGGCGCTGTCCGAGCGTGAGCTGGACGTGCTGCGCCTGATGGCCGAGGGCCGCGCCAACAACGGGATCGCCAAAGAACTTTACGTGTCCACGAAGGCGGTCGAGAAGCACATCGCCGCGATCTTCGGCAAGCTCAACCTGCCCGGCGACCAGACCGTGCACCACCGCCGGGTCCTCGCCGTGCTCGCCTACCTGCGCGCGCGCCGGGTCGACGGGTAGCCGGGGATGCGCGCGAGCCGACCGCACAGCCTGGCCATCAGCGTGTCGCCCGAGCACCTGGTGACGACGCTCGTCCGCAACCTCGCCGACGCCGTCGGCGGGCAGGCCGTCTACGGCGTCGTGGTGCGGACCGACCGCGCGCCGCGGTCGCGGTTCGTCCCCATCGCGTCGTGGCCCGAGCAGGCGGGGGAGCCGGCGGGCGAGGTCGTGCGCGAGCCCGTCGCGGGGGGCGGCATGGTGTGCGTCGCCGCGCCCTGGCGGTGGAACGACGGCGCGAGCGAGATGCTGCGGGAGACCGCCACCTGGCTCGGTGTGGCCGTCCGGCTGGCCCGGCTGCGGGCCGACCACGAGCGCGCGCACGTTCGCGCCGAGCGGCTGCGGGCCGAGGTTTCCGCCGCCCGCGAGCGGCTCGCCGAGGTCCGGGACCTGGAGCGGCGGCGGCTCGTCGGCGCGATCACCACGACCACGCTGCGCGACCTCGCCGACGTGCGGGAACAGCTGCAGGACCTGGCCGGACCGGCGGGCGTGGCGACCATGGACGACCTCGCCGAGGCGCGCGAGTCCCTCGACGACCTGCTCGACAACTTTCGCACCATCGTGCGCGGCGTCTACCCGGCGATGCTGCCCGACCGTGGCCCGCGCGCGGCGCTGGAGGAGCTGGCGTCGATGCTGCCGCGCCCGGTCCGCTTCCGCGGCGACCTCGGCCCGCGCGTCGGTTGGCAGGTCGAGTCCGGGCTGTACCACGCGGTGGCGGCCGTGCTGAACGCGCTGGCCGGGGAGCAGGCCGACGAGCCGGTCACGGTGTTCTTCCTCCGCGACGACGCGCTGCGGGTGCGGGTCACGACGCCGGTGAGCACGGTGTCCGTGCGGCAGCTGCGGTCCACTCTCGGACCCGACGCGGAGCGGCTCACCGCGCTCGGTGGCGCCATGGAGTGCGCGGCGAGCGGCGACCTGGCCGTGGTGACCGTGCGCGTCGCCGAGCGGATCGACCAGGTCTCGACCGCCGGGCCGACCCCGTCGCTCGAACACAGCGCGCTTTACCGGCAGGTGCGTGACCTGGTCCGGCAGGGGCAGCGGACGGCCGCGGCCGGCCCGGACCGGGCCCGCTGGGACGCCGTGGCCGAGCGGATGGCCGCGCGGCCCCGCCTTGCCGTCGTGGGTGGTCCGCCCGGCGAGCTGGGGTCCGCGGAGGACGCGGTCACCATCGTGGTCGCCGGCGGTCCGGCCGACGAGGCGCTCGCCGCGGAGTTCCTCGCCGACGACGGGCCGCGCGGCGCCGTCGACGGCGTGCTGTGCCTGTTGTGGCCGGGGGAGGAGTTCCGGGCGGCGTTGCGCCGGGGCCGCCATCGGGTGGAGCTGGCCGGGTCGACGAGTGCGGCGCGGCTCGCCGGCAAGCTCGCGGCGTGGCAGCCGGTGATCGCCGCGCGCCGCGCCATCGTCACGATGACCGACCTGGTGCGCCGGGACCACCCGCTGCGCTGGGCGGTGGAACGCATCGGCGCGGAGGCACACGAGATCGCGGAGCTGGACCTGCTCGACGAGCTGGAACGCAGCGACACCCGCGTTTTGCGCTTCGCCGGCAGCGCGGGCGCCGAGGCGGTCCGGCTCCTCGGCGGGCACGGGGCGGACCCGCGCGTCCGGCTGGGCCTTCCCGAGGACGCCGACGAGGCTCGGCTGCGGACCGCGGCCGAGCAGGTGGTGCGGCAGTGGCGGGCGCGCGCGGAGCACCCGGCCACCGGCGGGCGGGACCGGGCCGCGTGCGAGGTGCTCGTCCGCTCGGCCGAGGGTCTGCTCACAGCGGAACGAACCCGCTGACCTCCGTGCCCTGGCCCGGCATCGAGTCGACCGCCACCGTGCCGCCGACGTCGGCGGCCCGCACGGTCAGGTTGCGCAGTCCCGAGGTGGCGGCCGAGACGTCGAAGCCGGGGCCGGTGTCGGTCACCGAGAACTCGAGGCCGCGGTAGCTGTCCCGCACGCTCACGGTGATGCGCGCGCCCTGCGCGTGCTTGTGCGCGTTGTTGACCGCCTCCAGGCAGGTGAAGTACACGGTCGACTCGACGACGGCGGGGTAGCGGCGGCGGAGCTCCGCGATGTCGAGGGTGACGTCGGCGTGGCTCGCGAGCTCCGCGGTGAGCGCCGCCGCGAGCCCGTCGCTGACCAGCGCCACCGGCAGCACGCCCGCGGCCGTGTCGAGGAGCACGCGCTCGGCGCCGTCCAGGCGCTCCAGCAGCTTGTCCACCCGCTCCTCGGTGCCGCCGCCGGTGGCGATGGCGTGCTCGACGAGGGCCAGCGACATCCGCAGCGCGACGAGGTGGTGCTGGGCGCCGTCGTGCAGGTCGCGTTCGAGGCCGCGACGCTCCTGCTCCATCTCCGCCGCGGCGCGCCACCGGTCGTCGCTCAGCTCCCGCGCCGCGGCGTCGCCCTCGCGCCGCAGCCGGTCGGTCTCGATCTCCAGGCGTGCCACGGCGACCGGCGCGCCCAGCAGCGCGGCGACGGCCGCCAGCGGCCCGGCGGCGGACTCCGGCGTGATCGCGAGCACGCCCTGCTGCTCGCAGTCGTAGGTGACGGGGTGCTCGAACCAGGTGCCGGGACCCTCGCCCCACTGGTACCGCTCGCCGGCGACCGTCAGCGCGCAGCCGGTCGCCCCGGTGGCGGTGCCGACCAACTCGGTGAGCGTTCGCGGGGTCGACTCGGCCAGCGCGCCCAGCTGCGCCGCGACCGCGTCGACCACCTGCCGCTCCAGCACCGTCCGACGGTAACCCGCCCGGTCGCGTCGTGGCGACCCTCGGTTAGCAGGCGACCACTGGCAGATCCACCCGCATCGCCCGCCCGGCCCTCACCGCGCCGGGTACGCGCCCGCGTCGATGTCCGCGACGAGGCCGGGGCCGGTCGGCGTCCAGCCGAGGAGCTCGCGCGTCCCGATGCTCGTCGCCGACATCTCCATGGCGAAGAAGGTGCCGATCCACCCGAAGTGCTCCGCGACGTCGCCGGCGGCGACGGATGCGACCGGCAGGTCGTACGCGCGGCCGATCGCCTCCGCGATCTCGCGGGTGGGGACGCCCTCCTCGGCGATCGCGTGCAGGCGGGAGCCCGCGGGAGCCTTCGCGAGGCCGAGCGCGACCAGGCGGGCGGCGTCGGACCGGTGCACCGCGGCCCAGCGGTTGGTGCCGTCGCCGGGATAGCCGGACACGCCCCGCCGCCGCGCGACGGCGCCGATGGCCGCGATGAACCCGTGGTCGAGGGTGCCGTGCACGGTCGGCGCGAAGCGCACGCTCACGGCGTGGACACCGCGGTCGGCGAACTCCAGCGCGAGGTTCTCGCTGCCGCCGCGCGGCGAGTCCGGGCCGTGGTGCGGCGACGCGTCGGCCTCCGTGGCGGGCCGGCCGTCGGCGAGGGTCGCGACGCCCGATGCGAGCAGGAACGGCCGGCCGGTACCGGCGAGCGTGTCGCCGATGGTCTGGACGGCGGCTCGCTCGGCCGCGTTCGAGACGGCCGGGTTCGAGAAGTCGTGCTTGTTCGCGAGGTGGACGACGGCCTCCGCCGACTCGGTGGCGGCGCGGATGGTGTCGAGGTCGTCGAGGTCGCCGCGGCGGACCCGGGCGCCCTTCGCCTCGATGGCCGCGGCGGACGCGTCGGACCTGGCCAGCCCGGTGACGTCGTGGCCGGCGGCGAGCAGCTCGTCGACCGTGGCGGAGCCGATCCACCCGGAGGCTCCGGTGACGAAGACGTGCATGAGTGATCTCCCTGCTGGTGTCTCTCGGTGATGGCAGCAACTGACGTCAGCTACTGACGTCACCGTACACGTCAAGTCAGTACCTGTCATCACCTACACTCGACAGCATGGCGCGTTGGGCACCGGGAGCTCCGGAACGGCTGCAGCAGGCGGCCCTCGAACTGTTCGCCTCGCGCGGGTTCGAGCAGACCACCGCCACGGAGATCGCCCAGTCCGTCGGCCTGACCGAGCGGACGTTCTTCCGTCACTTCAGCGACAAGCGCGAGGTTCTCTTCCACGGCCAGGACCGGCTCGTGCAGGCGTTCCTCGACGGCGTGGCCGCCGCGCCGTCGGATGCGCCGCCGATCGAGGTCGCCGCCGCGGCCGTCGACTCCGCGGCCACCCTCTTCCCGGACGAGCGCCGTCCCCACTCCCGCACGCGGCAGGCCGTGATCGACAAGAACCGGCCGCTGCAGGAACGCGAACTGCACAAGCTCGCCGGCATCGCCGCGCTGCTCGCGGACGCGTTGCGGGCGCGCGGCGTCGACGACCTCGAGGCCACCATCGCCGCGGAGATCGGCATCGCGGTGTTCGGGATCGCGTTCGGGCAGTGGATCCGGGACGGCGAGAAGCGCTCGCTCACCGACATCTCGGCGGACGTGCTGCGCGAACTGCTGACGCTGACCGAAAGGCGGCCCGGCCCAGCGCCACGGTCGTCCCGGACGAGCCGCTGACGTGCCGCTGACGAGCCGCTGACGTGACGGCGACGTACGTCATCGCGCGGGCCGGTTCAGTCACCTGACGCACGCGAGCCGGGGGCGGCGCCGCCTAGCTTCGAGGCGTCCGCTCACCGCGAGAAGAGGAAGAACATGACCGACTCCCCCGACATCCCCACGGTGGTGCTCGTCCACGGTGGCTTCGCCGACGCCTCCTTCTGGGGCCCGGTCGTCAAGGACCTGCAGGCCCGCGGTCCCCGTGCTGGCACCGGCGAACCCGCTGCGCGGACTGGCACAGGACGCCGAGTACGTCGCCGCCTTCGTCAACCTACGTCGCGGCGCTCTGCCTCGACGTGGGCGAGTCGTTCGCCGAGATCTTCGCCCGGTTCGGCGACACGCCGCTCGTCGGCGCCGTCCGGCCGAGCCGGTACCCGCTGCCCGACGGTGAGACGGCCGTCGAGCTGACGATCGCGCCCGAGCTGTACCGGGAGGCGTTCGCGGCCGACGTGCCCACGGAGATCACCGAGGTCCTTGCCGTCAGCCAGCGTCCGTTCGCCGTGGTCGCCGGCATGCGCGGCGACGCCGAGACCGCGGAGCGTGGCGCCGCCCGCGCCGAGCAGCTGGGCCTGGCCGCGGGCGGCAAGGTCACCGTCACCGTCACCGTCGCCCTCGCCCAGCTCGGCCGCATGTCGTGGAACGAGCGCGCCCGCCGCGAGCTCCGCGCGTCGGGGGAGTCGAGCAGGCGCCGCGACCCGGCGGCCCGCGACCGGTTGACCGCGCAGGAGCTCCAGATCGCCCACCTGGCCGCACAGGGCCTGTCGAACCGGGAGATCGGCCAGCGGCTGTTCCTGTCCCACCGCACGATCAGCACCCACCTGTACCGCATCTTCCCCAGACTCGGCATCACCGCCCGCGGCGAGCTTCCGGCGGCACTCGCGACGTCGGTACCCGCAGCGCGGCCGGTAGCGCCACCCGGGAGCTACCGTCGGGGCATGCCTTCCTCCGCCACGTGGGTGCCGGCGCCCGTGCCGGCCGGGGACCTGGAGCGGTCGCTTCGGCCGTTCGGTGCGTCGACCATGTTGCCGGCGTGCGCCTACACCTCGCCCGAGGTGCTGGCCTGGGAGCTTCGCCACCTGTTCGCCGGGACGTGGAGCTGCCTGGGCCGCCTGGACGAGCTGCTCGGCGACGGCGTCACCCAGCGGGGCGTGCTGGCCGGGGACGTCCCCGTGCTGCTGACCCGCGACGGCGGCCCGGGAGTTGCGGCGCTGGCCAACACCTGCCGCCACCGCGGCCACGAGCTGCTGCCCGCGGGCGGCACGTCGGCGAAGCCGGTGGTGGTGTGCCCGTACCACGCGTGGACCTACGGGCTGGACGGCGCGCTGCGCGCCGCGCCCCGGCTGCACGACGTGTCCGGGTTCGAGCGGGGCGACCACGGGCTCGTGCCGCTGCCGGTCGAGGTCTGGCACGGCTGGGTGTTCGTCAACGGCACCGGCGACGCTGCGCCGTTCGCCGAGTACCTCGGCGGGCTCGCCGACCTGGTCGCACCCTATGCGCCGCAACGCCTCCGGACGGCCGCGCGGCACGAGTACGACGTGCGCGCCAACTGGAAGGTCCTCGTCGAGAACTACCACGAGTGCTACCACTGCCCGCACATCCATCCCGAGCTGTGCGCGGTTTCCCCGCCGGCCAGCGGCGACAACTACGACCTGCCGGGCGCGTGGGTCGGCGGGGTCATGGACCTGCGCGACGGTGCCGAGACCATGTCGCTCGACGGGCGCTCCTCCGGCGTCTTTCTGCCCGAAGTGGACAGACGGCGGGTGCTGTACCTGGCGCTGTTCCCGGATCTGCTGCTGTCGCTGCACCCCGACTACGTGATGACCCACCGGCTGCGCCCGGCCGGTCCGGACACGACGCACGTCGAGTGCTCGTGGCTGGTGCCGCAGGAGGCGGGCGACGCCGGTCATGCCGTGGAGTTCTGGGACCGGACCAACCGGCAGGACTGGGCGGCGTGCGAGTCCGTGCAGCGCGGGCTCGCGTCGCCGCACTTCCGGCCGGGCCCGTTCGCGCCCAACGAGGACGCCGTGCACCGCTTCGTCACGATGGTCGGCCGGGCCTACCAGGGCCGCCCGCCGGTGTGACGCCGCGGGGCTAGACCGTCCGATGTGCCGCGAGTTCGCCGTTGCGTACCAGGGTGAGCGCGGCGTCGGCGAACTTCCCCGGGGCACGGCCGCCCGCAGGCGCTCGGTGCTGAGCGGCTCGTGCGGCTGCTGAGCATCGCGCCCGACGTCCGCACCTGGGCCCAGCTGCGCCACGAAGGGGGCTGCGGTCGGCGAGCCACCCGCGGGCACCTCGAGCAGCTCGTCACCGCCCTCGTCGGCGGATGAGCCGTCAGCCCGCGGCCTGCCCGTCGTAGATCGCGTCACCCGCCGAACCGTGTTGCCGGCCGCACTAGTACTTTCAGTGCCCGGCCGCGCCGATGATGGGCCCGCTGATTTCGTGGCCGCCCGCGCGGCGACGGCGGAGCTCGCAGGGATCTGTGCTAACAGTTCGTGAACACGAGTCGAACCATTGGATGTCCGGATCCGTACCTAACGGTGAGGTGGATCGGCCGTGTGATCTTGGGGGGACTAATCGATTGGACCGCATGCCTAGCTTGAAACGCCTGGTCTCCGTCGTCGCCTTCGCCCTGTTCGTGCTGTTGGGGGCGTTATCGAACGCGGCGGCGGACGTGTCCGCCGACCAGCCGGGCACCGCGCCCGCGGCGCCGACCGCCACGGGCGCTCCAGGGGGACCGTCCGCGGGTGCGGGGGAACAGCCACTGCTGCCGGCGCCGGGCCCGCCGCCCGTCCGGCACAAGGACCCGCTGCCGGACAGCGGGC
The DNA here is from genome assembly GCA_035995025.1 of Actinophytocola sp. Taxonomy (GTDB): domain Bacteria; phylum Actinomycetota; class Actinomycetes; order Mycobacteriales; family Pseudonocardiaceae; genus Actinophytocola. The sequence goes on along the minus strand of DASYKY010000101.1, from coordinate 82,131 downwards.
CGCCCTTCTGGCTCTGGATCGTGCTGGGCCTGGCCGCCGGCACCGGGGTGTGGCTGGCCGTCGTGTGGGTGCGCGGCAGCCGCTCGCCGGCGAACGCCGAGCCGCTGCTCGAGTCCACCGCGGAGCTGATCGCGGTCGGCCGCCGGCAGTCGCCCCTCGTCACCAGGCATCCGGGCCACATCAGGCAGCCGGGCCAGGCGTCCCGCAGCAAGAACCAGGGCCAGCCGTCCCGCGGGCGGCACAAGAGCTGATGGCGGTCGTCAGGCTGGACATGACGCTGTCTCTCGACGGCTTCGTCACCGGGCCGGGCGACGGCCCGGACGCGCCGCTGGGCGAGGGCGGGTTCCGCCTGTTCAACTGGCTCGACCTGCGCGACGAACCGGGGCCCAGCGGCGAGGTGTACGCCGAGGCGCTGGCGACCCGCGCCGTCCTGGCCGGCCGCCGCACCTACGAACTGGCCGGCGGCTGGCAGGGCGACCACCACGACGGCGTGCCGATCTTCGTGCTGTCACACCACGTCCCGGACGACCCGCCGCCGGCGAACGTCCGCTTCGTGACCGACGTGCGCGAGTGCGCCACGCTGGCCCGCGATGCGGCCGGGGACGCGGCCGTGTTGGTGCACGGCGCCGGGGCGGGGCAGGCGCTGCTGCTGGCCGGCGAGGTCGACGAGCTGGAGCTGCACGTCGTCCCGGTCCTGCTCGGGCAGGGACGGCGGCTGTTCGACAACCTGCCCGCCGGCTACGTCGAGCTCGAGCTGGTCCGCAGCCTGCCGACGCCGGACGTCGCGGACCTCGCACAGCACGTACTGCACCTGCGCTACCGCGTGCGCTGACCGCCGAACCGCGCGGTCGCCGGTCGAAACCGGTCGAAACCGGTCGAAACCTACGTGACCGCGCCGATGATGCAGGCGAACGCGGCGATGCCCAGCGCGGTGCGGCCGTAGTGGAACCGCCGCCACACGATGCGGAGCCGGTCGGCGCCATCGGGTGTCGTGCCTTCCGGGACGCGGCGGAAGCGGGCGTTGATGGGCTCGGCCACGATCAGCGAGCTGACGATGATCACGCCGAGCAGGGCGACCGCGACCCACGTCAGCGTCGCGGGGCGGCCCGCGGTGTTGAGGGCGAACAGCAGCGCACCGGCACAGGTCAGCGCGCCCAGGGCCGGCAGCATCGGGTCGACCCGGGCCAGCGACCGGCGGAAGTCGACCGCGTACTGCTCGACCGGCATCCGCCGCCACAGGTTCGTGCGCTCGATGGCGACGACCAGGATGCCGCCGGAGAACAGGCCGCCCGCGGCGAGCATCAGCCAGGAACCGGTGGTGGCGAGCGTCATGCGGGCACTCCCTCGCGGTCTCGTGGTGCCCTCGCAGTGAAGGTGACGATCTTGCCTCGCGGCAACCGTCTGCGGCTCTGCTTCCAGGGCGGCTCGAGCGGACCGCGTGCGGCTCAGCCCTCGCGGGGGAACAGCTCGATCACCTTGCCGGCGAGGTTCGCGAGCAGGTACGCGCCGCCGTAGTCGTCGGCGAGGTAGAGCTTCAGCGACGGGGTGCCGTCGATGATGTCGGTGTCCACGACCACGTAGCGCAGGGTGGGCTTGTCGATGCCCAGGTCCTTCTCCGCGCGCTTCCACAACCCCGGCAGCGCGTCCCAGTTGACCTTGTCGAGGTCGAGCACCGCGCGGTCGGTGTCCACCGTGTCCGGCCCCTCGCGGGTGGCGGTGCCGTTGCGGTACTCGAAGTTGTCGAAGCCGTCCTTCACCGCCTTGGCGGGCGCGGTCGCCGACGCGTGGTCGGGGTAGAGGTCAAGGTCGGACACCTTCGAGCCGCCCATCACCTTGCTCAGCGAGGAGACCGCCTTGCGCGCGCCCGCCGGCGTGAGGAGGTCCTCCGGCGGCCCGAGCGTGGGGGTCGTCGTCGGCGGCGTGGCGGGCACGTCGACCTTGGGCAGGGTGACGATCTGCGTGCCCTGGGAGCCCGAGCCGGTGGTCGACGGGTCGTCGCCGTTGCCGAGCGTGCGGGCGAGCAGCAGTGCGACCGCGGCGACCAGCACGACGGCGGTCAGCGAGAACAGCACGGCCGCGACGCGGACGCGCTTGCGGGCGGGTGCCGGGGCCGGGTAGGGACGCGGGCCCGGGTCGGCCTGCTGGTAGGCGGGGTACTGCTGGTACTGCGGACCGCTGGGCGGGTACTGCGGACCACTGGGTGGGTACTGCGGACCGCTGGGCTGGGACGGGAAGGCGGGACCTGGCGGGGTGGGCGGTCCGGGCGGCACGGCCGCCCCGTGCTCGGCGGCCGTGAGCATCCGCTCGAGCTGTTCGCCGGTGGGCCGGGTGGCCGGGTCGGGGACGAGGACCGCGCTGAGGGCGGGGCCGAGCGCGCCCGCCCGCCGCGGCGGCGGGACCGGCTCGGTCATCACGGCGGCGAGCGTGGCCATCGTGCTCGCGCGGCGCAGCGGGTGGTAGCCCTCGACGGCCACGTACAGGAGCATCGCGAGCGACCAGAAGTCCGACGACGTCTGCGTCTCGTCGCCGTGCAGCCGTTCCGGGGCGATGTACTCCGGGGAGCCGATCACCTCGCCGGTCGCCGTCAGCGTGGCGGAGTCGTGCATGGCCGCGATGCCGAAGTCGGTGAGCACGGCGCTGCCGTCCGGTCGCAGCAGCACGTTGCCGGGCTTGACGTCGCGATGCAGGATGCCGGCCGCGTGCGCCGCGCGCAGCGCGCCGAGCACGTCGCGCCCGATGCGGGCCGCCTCGGCCGGGCTGAGCGCGCTTTCGCTCAGCCGGGCGTCGAGCGACGTGCCGCGGACCAGCTCCATGACGATCCACGGGTACGGCGAGTCCTCGGACTCGATGATCTGGTAGATCGACACGACGTTCGGGTGCTGCAGCCGGGCGAGCGCCCGTGACTCGCGCAGCACGCGTTCCCGCTGCTGGGCGGCCAGCGCGGGGTTGTTCTCGTACAGCGCGGCGTCGGCGGGGCGCACTTCCTTGATGGCGACCTCGCGGTGCAGGCCCAGGTCGCGGGCGCGCCAAACCGTCCCCATGCCGCCGCTGCCCAGCCGCGCCAGCAGCTCGAACCGTCCGCCCACCAGGCGCCCGGTCTGTCCTCGCTCAGACATCGCGCACACGCTAGCAACCAGGCTCGTGCGGACGGCCGTCCGACCGGCGGCTCCTTCGCACTGGTAAATCGGGCGCACTGGTAATCGGGCGCAGTGGCAAGTCGGGTCAGCTCGTGGGGAGGACCTCGTGGTCGGCGAGCTCCTCGAACTCGGTCACGTTGTTCAGCTCGGTGCCCAGGGCGATGTTGGTGACCTTCTCCATGATCACCTCGACCACGACCGGCACGCGGAACTCCGCCATCATGGCGATCGCCTTCTCGAACGAGCCGGCCAGCTCCTCCGGGTCGTGCACCCGGATCGCCTTGCAGCCGAGGCCTTCGGCGACCTTCACGTGGTCCACGCCGTAGCCGCCGATGTCGGGGGAGTTCACGTTGTCGAACGCCAGCTGCACGGAGTAGTCCATGTCGAACGCGCGCTGCGCCTGGCGGATGAGGCCGAGGTAGGAGTTGTTCAGCACGACCTGGACGTAGGGCAGCTTGAACTGCGCACCGCACGCCAGCTGCTCGACCAGGAACTGGAAGTCGTAGTCCCCGGACAGGCCGACGACGACCGAGCCGGGGTCGGCCACGCACACGCCGAGCGCGGCCGGCACGGTCCAGCCCAGCGGGCCCGCCTGGCCCGCGTCGATCCAGTGGCGCGGCCGGTAGACGTGCAGGAACTGCGCGCCGGCGATCTGGGACAGGCCGATGTTGCTGACGTAGCGCACGTCGCGGCCGAGGCCGGCGTTCATCTCCTGGTACACCCGCTGCGGCTTGATGGGAACGTCCGGGAAGTCGGTGCGCCGGTGCAGCGTGGCCTTGCGGGCCCGGCACGACGCGGCCCACTCGGCGTAGTCCGGCAGGTCCGCGCGCTCTCGCGCCACCTCGGAGAGCCGCGCCAGGAACGCCCCCGCGTCGGAGACGATGCCCAGGTCCGGGGTGAAGATCCGGCCGATCTGGGTCGGCTCGATGTCCACGTGCACGACCGCCCGCCCGCCGCGGTACACCTCGACGCTGCCCGTGTGCCGGTTCGCGAACCGGTTGCCAACGCCGAGGATGAAGTCCGAGTCGAGCACGGTCGCGTTGGCGTAGCGGTGCGCGGTCTGGAGGCCGGCCATGCCCGCCATCAGCGGGTGGTCGTCGGGGATCGCGCCCCAGCCCATCAGCGTCGGCACGACCGGCACGCCCAGCAGCTCGGCCACCTCCACCAGCAGGTCCGCCGCGTCGGCGTTGATCACGCCGCCGCCCGCGACGATCAGCGGTCGCCGCGCGGCGACCAGCAGGTCCAGCGCCTTGGCCGCCTGCTCGCGGGTCGCCGCGGGCTTGACGACCGGCAGCGGCTCGTAGGCGTCGACGTCGAACTCGATCTCCGCCTGCTGCACGTCGACGGGCAGGTCCAGCAGCACCGGCCCGGGGCGGCCCGAGCGCATCAGGTGAAACGCCCGCGCCAGCGCGCCGGGCAGCTGCGCGGGCTCCATCACGGTGATCGCGAGCTTGGTGACCGGGCGGGCGATCGCCGCGATGTCGACGGCCTGGAAGTCCTCCTTGTGCAGCTTCGCCACCGGTGCCTGGCCGGCCAGTACCAGCAGCGGCACGGAGTCGGCCGACGCGGAGTAGAGCCCGGTGACCGTGTCGGTGCCGCCCGGCCCGCTGGTCACCAGGCAGACGCCGATGTTGCCCGGCGTCGCGCGGCTGTAGCCCTCGGCCATGTGCACGGCGCCCTCGACGTGGCGGCCAAGGTAGTGGTCGATGCGGGCCCGCGCGCGCAGCGCCGAGTACAGCGGGTTGATCGCCGCGCCCGGCACGCCGAACGCCTTCGTCACGCCCTCCCGTTCGAGGATCAGGGCGGCCGCGTCGACAGCACGCATGCGGGCCATGGCTCAGCCCTCCCCGGCTCTGCTGGAGGTTCTGCCGGACAGCTGCTCGACGAGCTTGAGCAGCGCGCTGTGGTCGAGGTCGCCGTGGCCCTGCGCCCGCAGGGCGGCGATCAGGCCGGCGACGTGCGCGCCGAGCGGGATCGCCACGCCCGCCTCGCGCGCGGCGGCGGTGACGATGCCCATGTCCTTGTGGTGCAACGTGATCCGGAAGCCGGGGGTGAACTCGCGGGCGAGCATGCCGGGGCCCTTGCGGGCGAGCACGGTGCTGCCCGCGAGCCCGCCGCCCAGCACCTCGAGCGCGGCCTCGGTCGACACGCCGTGCGCCTCGAGGAACACGATCGCCTCGGCCACCAGCTCCAGGGTGCCGGCGACGATCAGCTGGTTCGCGGCCTTCACGGTCTGCCCCGAGCCCGCGGGTCCCACGTGGACGATCGTGGCGCCGACCTTCTCGAGCACCGGGCGGGCCGCGGCCACGTCGTCGTCGGCGCCGCCGACCATGATGGACAGCGTCGCCTCCTTCGCGCCAGCCTCGCCGCCGCTCACGGGCGCGTCCACCACCCGCACCCCGGCCCGCGCGCCCTCCTCGGCGAGGTGGCGGGCGACGTCCGGGCGGATGGTGGAGCAGTCGACGTGCAGCGCGCCGGGCCGGGCGTTGGCGTAGACGCCGTCCGGGCCGAGCGCGACGGACTCCACGTCCGGGCTGTCCGGCAGCATCGTCACCACCACGTCGGCGGCCGCGACCGCCGCGGCGACGCTGCCGCCGTCCGTGCCGCCCGCCTCGACCAGCCGCGCCACGGCCGGCCGGCTGCGGTTGACGCCGAGCACCTCGTGCCCGGCGCCGACCAGGTGCCTCGCCATCGGTGCGCCCATGATGCCCAGCCCGACGAACGCGATCGTGGTCATGAGGTGCCCCCTGTCGTGCCGCGGCGCTCCGCCGGTAGCCAGCTCAGTCCGTCCACAGTAGAGCCGGCGGGCGCGTACTCCAGGCTGACCCAGCCGGCGTAGCCGGCCGCCTCGAGCGCGTCGAGCTGTGCCTGCAGCGGGGTCGTGCCGGTGCCCGGCTCGTGGCGGCCCGGCGCGTCCGCGATCTGCACGTGCCCGATGCGCGGGGTGTGCGCGGCGATGACGGCGTCGACGTCGTCGCCGTTGACCGTCAGGTGGTAGAGGTCGGCCAGGAGCCGCACGTTCTCGGCCGTGTTGCCGGCTGTGTTGCCGGCCGCGACCCGGTCGACCACCGCCAGCGCGTCCTCGGCGGTCCGCAGCGGATACCTCGGCGCGCCGCTGACCGGCTCGACCAGCACGGTCGCGCCGATCCGCGCGGCCGCGGCTGCCGCGTGGGCCAGGTTCGCGGTGGCCAGCTCGTCCTGCTTCGCCGCCGGTACGTCGTCGATCCGGTTGCCGTACAACGCGTTGAAGCCGGCCACGCCCAGCTGCTCACCGATCCCGACCGCGACGTCGACGGCGTCCGCGAACTCGCGCTCGCGGCCCGGCCAGCTGACCACGCCGCGGTCGCCGGCAGGCATGTCGCCCGCGAAGAAGTTCAGCCCCACCAGGCGCACGCCCGCGTCGCGCACGGCACGCACGAACCTGTCGGCCTCCGCATCGCCGGGCAACGCGGCGGGGAACGGCCACCAGAACTCCACGGCGTCGAAGCCGGCGGCCCGGGCGGCGGCCGGGCGCTGTTCGAGAGGCAGCTCGGTGAACAGAATGGAACAGTTGATCAGATAGGGGAGACCCACGCGCCGTCCTTCCGTCCGCGGTTCCGGGGACAGTGGTGCTACATTCCGTAATGTGAAATACTACTTCTGCTCAGTGGAATCGTAGGCCGCGTCGGGTTCTCGTTCAAGTAACGCGACATGGGCATTATGAGATTTCACATGGTGGAACCGGAGGCGGCCATGGAGAAGACGGCGAGCGGGGTTCAGTCCCTCGACCGGGCACTGAACCTGCTGGAGCTCCTGGCCGACGCGGGTGGCTCGCTGCGGCTGGCGGAGCTCGAGGCCGCCTCCGGCCTGCCGCTGCCCACCATCCACCGGCTGATCAAGTCGCTGGTGCACAACGGCTACGTGCGCCAGGAGCCCTCGAAGCGCTACGCGCTCGGGCCCCGGCTGATCCGGCTCGGCGAGACGGCGGGCCGCGCGCTCGGCTCGTTCGCCGGCCGCCAGCACCTCGCCGAGCTGGCGGCGCGCATCGGCGAGACGGCCAACATGGCCGTGCTCGAGGGCGACGCCGTCGTCTACGTCGCGCAGGTGCCCTCCGAGCACTCGATGCGCATGTTCACCGAGGTCGGCCGCAGGGTGCACGCGCACTGCACGGGCGTGGGCAAGGCCGTGCTCGCGCAGCTGCGCGACGACCAGGTGCTCGCGCTGCTGCGGCGCACCGGCATGCCGGCGAAGACGCCCCGCACGCACACCGACCCCCACGCGCTGCTCAGCGAGCTGGGCGAGGTCCGCGAGCAGGGCTGGGCGGTCGACGACGCCGAGCAGGAGATCGGCGTGCGGTGCGTCGCGGTGCCGCTGACCGGCGCCCCGGCGCTGGCCGCGATCTCGGTTTCCGGGCCGTCCGGCCGGATCACCATGGGCCGCGTCACGGAGATCGCCCCGGTGCTCCAGGAGGCCGCCACGCGCCTGGCGGCTGAGCTGCACGGAGACCTCCGGCGCTGATCGTCTTCCCGCTTCGGCGGACGGCCGCGAACCGGCGCCGTCCGTGATCTTCGCGCGCCCGCCGCACTGCGGCCAGGCGTGTTACAGCCTCTTGACACGGCCTCAACATGCGCTCATTCTTCCGTTATTCGGTAGGTGCGTATCGAGTGATGGAGTTCTTAACGGCGCTAAATTCTTGGAGCATCCGCATGAACATCCGCAAGAGATCTCGCCTTGCGTTATGCCTGACCGCATTCCTTCTCGCCGGGGGCGGGGTGGCCGCGACGACCGCCGCGGCGCAGCCTCAGAAGCCGACCCGGGACTACGACGCCGAAATTCACGCCGCGCAGGTCGCCGCCAAGGACGCGGCGGGCCTCGAGCACCTCGGAACCCTGAACCGAACGTGCTTCCTGCCGCCGGTCAACGGTGCCCCCGACACCACTGACACCGCCCCCGCCTACATCGACGACCCGTCGAAGGCGCCCCCGAAGGCCAGTTGGTACGCCGACTCCGCCCAGGTGTTCGACGACCTGTACTTCGTGGGTGGCTCGATCCACAGCGCCTGGCTGCTCAAGACCAGCGCCGGCCTGATCATGATCGACGCGGGCTACCAGTACAGCGCTTCCACGCTCATCCTCGACGGGATGAAGAAGTTCGGCTTCAAGCCGACCGACATCAAGTACATCATCATCTCCCACGCGCACGCCGACCACATCGGTGGCGCGCAGGTGGTCCAGGAGGCCACGAACGGCGCGCCCGTCGTCATGGGCGCGAAGGACTGGGACACGGTCAAGCAGTTCCCGAACCGCTACAAGGGCCAGACCCCCGACTTCAAGACCGGCATCCGGGTCGCCACCAACAAGGACTACGACCTGAAGCTCGGTGGCACGACCGTGCACATCGTGCCGACCCCGGGCCACACCCCCGGCACGCTCTCGATGCTCTTCGGAGTCCACGACTTCGGCAAGGCGCTGACCGTGTCGTACTCCGGCGGCACCGCGCTGGGCTTCCAGAACGACAAGCCCAACCCGGGTCTGCGCAACTACGACACGTACATCAACTCGGCGCGCAAGATGCAGGCGGAGTCCGCGAACGCGGGCGCGACCGTCCTGCTGTCCAACCACTCCGAGTTCGACAACGCGGTCACCAAGACGCGGGAGCTGGCCGGCCGCGGCTTCGGCCCGAACCCGTTCGTCAACGGTGCCGACTCGGTGAAGGCCTACTACGACGTCACGTCCAACTGTGCGCTCGCGGCTCGCATCGGCCTCGAGAAGTCGGCGGCGGGTCAGTAGCGCCACCGGTCCGGGTGGCCGGTCCGCCGGCCACCCGGGCAAGCGCGGAACGTGCGCCTTTTCCGCGGCGCGCATCCCGGTCCGGCCGCGCACCATGGTCAGTATGAGTTCCCCAGGAGATGCCATGACCGACCAGCCGATCGCGGACCGGCAGGCGTCGCCGCGGGCCCTTGAGCTGGCGGATCAGCTGCGGGCCGCGATCGGCGTGGCGAAGGTGCTGACCGATCCCGCGCAACTGCGTACGTACGAGTGCGACGGGCTGGAGGCGTTCCGGGTTCGCCCGGGCGTCGTGGTCCTCGCCGACCACCGTGACGACGTGGTGCGCACGGTGAAACTGTGTGCCGAGGCCGGAATCCCCTTCGTGGCAAGGGGTTCCGGCACCGGCTTGTCCGGTGGCGCGGTGCCGGTCGCGGACGGCGTGCTGATCGTGCTGTCCCGGCTGCGCCGCATCGTCGACGTCGACCCGGACAACGCCCGGATGGTGGTCGAGCCGGGTGTGATCAACCTGTGGGTGACCCGCGAGGCGGCCCCACACGACCAGCTGTACGCGCCGGACCCGTCGTCGCAGCAGGTGTGCAGCATCGGCGGGAACGTCGCGGAGAACTCGGGCGGCGCGCACTGCCTGAAGTACGGCTTCACCGTCAACCACGTGATGGGCGCGGAGGTGGTGCTCGCCGACGGCGAGGTGGTCCACCTCGGCGGCACCGCGCCCGAGCACCCCGGACTGGACCTGCTCGGCGCGTTCGTCGGCAGCGAGGGCACTCTCGGCGTCGTCACCCGGGTGACGGTCCGCCTGCTCCGGGTGCCCGAGTCCGTGCAGACGATGCTCGTCGGTTTCCGCTCCGTCGCCGACGCGGCGGGCACGGTCAGCGACATCATCGCGGCCGGGATCGTGCCGGCCGCCATCGAGATGATGGACGCGCTGGCCATCGAGGCGGCCGAGGCCGCCGTGCAGTGCAACTACCCCGCGGGCGCCGAGGCCGTGCTCGTCATCGAGCTCGACGGCCCCCAGGTCGAGGTGGACGAGCAGTTCGAGCACGTCGAGACGCTGGCCAGGGCCCGGCACGCGTTCGAGACGCGCATCGCCGCCGACGCCGAGGACCGGGCGCTGATGTGGAAGGGCCGCAAGTCCGCGTTCGCGGCGGTCGGCCGGATCAGCCCGTCCTACTACGTGCAGGACGGCGTCATCCCGCGCACCCGGCTGCCGGAGATCCTCGCCGCGATGAGCACGCTCGCCGACGCGGCGAACCTGCGGGTGGCCAACGTCTTCCACGCGGGTGACGGCAACCTGCACCCCCTGATCCTGTTCGACGACGCGGTGCCCGGTGCGCCGAAGGCGGCCGAGGAGCTGGGCTTCGCGATCCTCGACCTGTGCATCGAGGCCGGCGGCTCGATCACCGGCGAGCACGGGGTGGGGCTGGAGAAGAAGTCCAAGATGGCCCGTCAGTTCACCCCCGAGGACCTCGACACGATGCAGCTGGTCCGCTGCGCGTTCGACCCGAACGGACTGGCCAACCCCGGCAAGCTCTTCCCCACGCCGCGGCTGTGCGGCGAGCGGCCGGGGGTGCGCACCGCGGACAGCGCGCCCGACCCGGCGCTGGGGGAGGTGTTCTGAGATGGCCGCCGTGCGTTCCGGCAACAACACGGACAACGACACGATCGCGGGCGTCGTCCCGGCCGATGTTGCGACTCCCGCGTCGGCGGGCGAGGTGGCCGACCTCCTGCGGGCCACGACCGGCACCGTCGTCCCGGTGGGCGCGGGCACCAAGACCGGCTGGGCCGCGCCGCCCGCGTCGTGCGACCTCCTGCTGCGCACGACCGCGCTGGACCGGGTCGTCGAGCACGTGCCCGGCGACCTCGTCGTCGTCGCCGAGGCGGGCGTGCCGCTCGAGGCGCTGCAGCGGCAGCTGGCCGGGCACAACCAGATGCTCGCGCTCGACCCACCCGAGCCGGGCGCGACGCTCGGCGGCATCGTCGCCGCGAACGCCTCCGGTCCGCGCCGGCTGCGCTACGGCACCGTCCGCGACCTGCTGATCGGCGTCACCGTCGTGCTGGCGGACGGCACCACGGCCCGCGCCGGCGGCAAGGTCGTGAAGAACGTGGCCGGCTACGACCTCGGCAAGCTCTACACCGGCGCGCACGGCGCTCTCGGCGTGCTCGTCTCGACGACCTGGCGGCTGCACCCGCTCCCCGCCGCGGCGGGCACGGTGGTCGTCCCGGTCGCGGATGCCGCCGCGGCGGGCAGGCTCGCGAACCTGGTCGTCCGGTCGACGCTCACGCCGACCGCGGTCGAGCTGCGGTGGGACGGCGGCGACGGGGAGCTGGTCGTGCTGTTCGAGACCATCCCCGCGTCGGTCGACGCCCAGTCGGCCGCGGCGGTCGAGCTGCTCGGCGGCGGCGAGCGGGCGACCGAGCCGCCGTCCTGGTTCGGCGAGCGGCCCACCGGCGGAGTGGTGCTGCGCCTGGCGTACGAGCCGCACGCCCTGCCCCGGGTACTCGCCGCACTGCCGAGCGGTTCGTCCGGCACGGCGTCGGCATGTACCGGTGTCGCCTACATGTCCGTGCCGACGGACACGGACCTGGCGGCGCTGCGCGCGGCGATCGCCCTGTACGACGGGTCGGCGGTCGTCCTCGACGCGCCGGACGACCTGCGCGCGAGTATCGACCACTGGGGCCCGGTGCCCGACTCGTTCGGGCTGATGACACGGATGAAGGACCAGTTCGATCCCGGCCGCCGCCTGTCGCCCGGCCGCCTCCTGGGAGGTCTGTGATGACAAGCCCCGAACACCGCGACCGCACCTCAGGGGACCGTGACGCAAATCAGCCACAAGCACGTGACCAAACAGAACCTTGGCTTCCCCCGCGCAACCAGAACTTCGAATTCCGGGGAGGCGGACCGGCCTTCGACGAGCACCACCCGCCGGATCCCGCGCTGCTCAGCGACTGTGTCCACTGTGGATTCTGCCTGCCCACCTGTCCCACGTATGTGTTGTGGGGCGAGGAGATGGACAGCCCGCGCGGCCGCATCGACATCATGAAGAGCGGCGTGGAGGGCGACGTGTTCGACGCGAGCAGCGTGCAGCACCTCGACCAGTGCCTCGGCTGCATGGCGTGCGTGACCGCCTGCCCGTCCGGCGTGCAGTACGACAAGCTGATCGAGGCCACCCGGGCGCAGCTGGAGCGGCGGGTCGAGCGGCCGCGGTCGCAGCGGTGGCTGCGCCGGGTGATCTACGGCCTGTTCCCGTACCCCCGCCGGCTCAAGGCGATGCGCGGGCCGCTGCGGGTCTACCAGGCGAGCGGTCTCGGCAGGCTGCTGGCGCGCGGCGGGCTGCTCGCGAAGCTGCCGGAACCTTTGCAGGCCATGGAGTCCCTCGCGCCGAAGCTCGGCCGGGTGCCGAAGCTGGCCGAGCGCACGCCCGCGACCGGCACCAGGCGCCGCACGGTGGGGCTGCTCACCGGCTGCGTGCAGGGCACGTTCTTCCCCGACGTCAACGCCGCCACCGTGCGGGTGCTCGCCGCGGAGGGCTGCGAGGTCGTGGTGCCGCGCGGGCAGAGCTGCTGCGGCGCGCTGTCCGCGCACGCCGGCCGCGAGCCGGAGGCGCTCGCGTTCGCCAAGCGGGTCATCGAGACCTTCGAGGCGGCCGGGGTGGACAACGTCGTGGCGAACGCGGCCGGTTGCGGCTCCAACCTCAAGGACTTCGCTCACCAGCTGCGCGACGAGCCGGGTTGGGCGCGGCGCGCGGAGGCCTTGTCCGCCAAGGCCCGCGACGTCAGCGAGCTGCTCGACGAGCTGGGCCCGGTCGCGCCGCGGCACCCGCTGCCGATGACCGTCGCCTACCAGGACGCGTGCCACCTCGGGCACGCGCAGGGCGTGCGCAGCCAGCCGCGGCGACTGCTGCGCGGCATCCCGGGGGTGGAGCTGCGGGAGCTGCGCGAGGCCGAGATCTGTTGCGGCAGCGCGGGAACCTACAACCTCCTCAACCCCGGGCCCGCGCGCGAGCTCGGCGAGCGCAAGGCGAGTGCGGTGCTCGCCACCGGCGCCCAGGTGATGGTCACGGCCAACCCCGGGTGCTGGATGCAGGTCGCGACCACGCTGGCCCGCCTGGGCCAGCGGTTGCCGGTCGCGCACACCGTGCAGGTGCTGGACGCCTCGATCCGCGGCGTGCCCGTGGACCGGCTGCTGCGGCGGGCGCTCGACGGCCCGGGCACCGTCGTGTCGGTCGCGCGTGCCCGGCCGGACGGCACCTCCCCGAACGCGACGGGAAAGCGCTCCCGTGCGAACCCCACCTCCCCGTCAGCGTAGAAGGGGTGTTCGATGCTCTTAGCCGACTACCACCAGCAGTACAGTCCCATAGGCGGTTCGCTGGGACTGACCGCGATCTTCGCCATCCTGCCGCTTCTCGTGCTGTTCATCCTGCTGGGCGTGCTACGGATGCGGGCCTGGCTCGCGTCGCTGATCTCGCTCGCGGTCTCGGTGATCGTCGCGATCGCCGTGTACTCGATGCCGCTCGGTGACGCGCTCAACAGCGGGCTGCTCGGCGCCGCGTTCGGGTTCTTCCCGATCATGTGGATCGTCATCAACGCGATCTGGGTCTACAACCTGACCGTCGAAACAGGACACTTCGACGTGCTGCGCCGCTCGTTCGCGAAGATCAGCGACGACCAGCGGGTGCAGGCCATCATCATCGCGTTCTCGTTCGGTGCGCTGATGGAGGCGCTCGCCGGGTTCGGCACACCCGTGGCGATCAGCTCGGTCATGCTGATCGCGCTCGGCTTCCGGCCGCTCAAGGCGGCCGCGCTCGCCCTGGTCGCGAACACCGCGCCGGTGGCGTTCGGCGCGATAGCGGTGCCGATCACCACGCTCGCGACGGTGACCGGGCTGCCGGTCGACGACCTGGGCGCGATGGTCGGGCGGCAGACGCCGATCCTCGCGGTGTTCGTGCCGCTGGCCCTGGTGTTCATCGTGGACGGCCGGCGTGGGCTGCGGCAGACGTGGGCGCCCGCACTGGTCTGCGGCCTGGTGTTCGGCGTGTTCCAGTACCTGTCGTCGAACTTCTGGTCGGTGCAGCTGGCCGACATCATCGCCGCGCTGGCATCGGCGCTCGCGGTGCTGCTGTTCACCCGCGTCTGGCACGCCAGGGAGAGCTACGTCGAGTCCGCGGCCGCCGACGAGTCTGACGAGTCCGACGAGTCCGATGTGGACGGTAGCGGCGGCGTGACGGCGGGTTCGCCGCGCGGGCCGGTCACCGCGGCCCGTCCGGGCGCGGACACGGTGGTGGCGACGCGGGCGCGCACCGGGCTGGGCTCGGAGGTGCGGGACTCGCCGATGGAGGTGTTCCGCGCCTACGCGCCGTACCTGATGATCATCGTCGTGTTCGTGCTGGCCACCCGGGTACCGGCGATCACCGGCAAGCCGCCGGCCAAGCCGGGCCAGAGCGGCACCGGGCTGGAGTCGGTCACCAACATCATCAACTGGCCGGGTCTGCACGTGTACAACGGGAGCGGCAAGGTCGTCGCGACCACGTTCAAGCTGAACTACCTGTCCGCGGCCGGAACGCTGTTGCTGATCGCCGGAATCCTGACGCTGCCGATACTGAAGGTCGGCCTCGGCAGGGCGGTGAAGGCCTACGGAAAGACGCTCGACCAGCTGAAGTTCGCGATCCTGACCGTGATGCTGGTGCTGGCGCTTGGCTACATCATGAACGAGTCGGGCGCGACCACCACGCTCGGCCTGCTGGTGGCGGGCGCCGGTGGGGCGTTCGCGTTCCTGTCGCCGATCCTCGGCTGGCTCGGCGTCGCGGTGACCGGTTCCGACACGTCGTCGAACTCGCTGTTCGGCGCGCTGCAGGTGACCGCGGCGGGCCAGGCCGGCCTGTCCGCGACCCTGATGGCGGCGGCGAACTCGTCGGGCGGCGTGCTCGGCAAGATGATCTCTCCGCAGAACCTCGCGATCGCCGCGTCCGCGGTGGGCATGCAGGGCAAGGAAGGCGTGCTGTTCCGCCGGGTGATCGCGTGGAGCCTGGTGTTCCTGCTCGGCATGTGCGTCCTGGTGTTCCTGCAGAGCACACCGGTGCTGAGCTGGATGGTCGTCGCGCCGTAGCCGGCGTGCGCAGGGTGGCGGCGACCGCATGGTCGTCGCCACCTTCGTCGTTCGGGATCCGGTGTCAGGCCTTCGGCATGAGTACGGAGTCGATCAGGTAGACGGTGGCGTTGGCGGTGTGCACGCCGCCGCAGATGACGTTGGCGTCGTTGACCTTGAGGTTGTTGCCGGTGCCGGTGACGTCGACCGTGCCTTTTTCGACGGTGGTCTGTTCGCCGGCGATCTGGCCGGGGGAGAGCTGGCCGGTGATGACGTGGTAGGTGAGGATCTTGGTGAGTAGTGCGCTGTCGGTCTTGAGGGTGTTGATGGTGGCGGCGGGGATCTTGGCGAAGGCGGTGTCGACCGGGGCGAAGACGGTGTACTCGCCGCCGTTGAGGGTGTCGACGAGGTTGACTTTCGGGTCGAGTTTGCCGGAGACGGCTTGGACGAGGGTCTTGAGCAGGGGGTTGTTGCCGTCGGGTACCTGGTGGGCGTAGCCGGGGCCGGCGAGGTCGGCGGCGGGGTCGGCCATGGCGGCGGTGGTGTCCGAAGTGGACTCCGCGGGTGCTTTTGTGGTGGTGTCGGCGCTGCCCGGGGCTCCTTCGCCGGAGCTGGCGCAGGCCGTGCCGAGTAGTGCGATGAACGCGACCCCGACGGCCAGCGTGCCGCGACGAACGTTGTGCTTCCTGGTCGGGGGTTCGGTGCGGACGGCGCGGCGGATGGGGTCGTGATCGGTTCGTTACCGCAGGGCGACCGATCGGGTGATCTCTGTGCGACGCGGGCAATCCGCGATCGAAACGACTCCGAAGGACAGGGCGATGGTCATCGGGGATGACCACGGTCCGGCTGGGGAGTGACATGGCGCGCAAGTTATCGCGTAGGTTCCATAGTGGACTGCTACGGCCGCTGGGTGCGGCCGTCGCCGTGGCCGCGGGTCTCGTCCTGCCGCTGGCGATGCCGGCGTCCGCCGAACACGGAGGTGCGCACGTGCTGCTGGGCCCGGCGCGTGGCGATGCGCTGCACGTCATGTCGTACAACCTGCGCTTCGCGTCGGACACCGGGCCGCACTCGTGGCCGCTGCGGCGCCCGGTGCTGGCCGAGCTGCTGCGCCGCGAGCAGCCCACCGTGCTCGGCACGCAGGAGGGGCTGCACGACCAGCTGGCGGACGTCTCGCACGACCTGCCCGGCTACTACGACCGGATCGGCGAGGGCCGCGAGGGCGGCGACCGCGGCGAGTACGTCGCGGTCTTCTTCGACACGCGGCGCCTGGAACCGTTGGCGTCCGGTCGTTTCTGGCTGTCGGACACGCCGGACGTCCCCGGCTCGAAGTCGTGGGGCAACACGACGACGCGGATGACCACCTGGGTCCGCTTCCACGACCGGCACACCGGGGCCGAGTTCGTCGTGCTGAACACGCACCTGGACAACATCTCGGAGAACGCCCGGCTGCGCGGCGCGGAGCTGATCCGCGACCGCATCCGCGCGTTCCCGGCCGGCCTGCCGGTGATCCTCACGGGCGACTTCAACACCGCCGCGGAGTACGCGCCGCAGCACGACATCCTGCTGGGCGCCGGCCTGACCGACACGTGGACCGCGGCGGCGCAGCGGCGCACCCCGCTGACCGCCACCTGGCACGGCTACGGCCCGCTGATGCCGAACGGCCCCCGGATCGACTGGATCCTGGTGCGCGGCGCCGCCTCGGTGCAGGCGGCGGCCATCAACACCTTCACCCGCGACGGCGCCTACGCCTCCGACCACCTGCCGGTGCAGGCGCTACTGACACTCGAGCACTAGCCCGCCACCACGTCGGCCAGGCGGCGCAGGGCCGCCTCGATGCCGCGGCGGTTGCGGGCCGGGAAGCCCGGCAGCTCGATCGCCCGCGGCGAGCGGACGGCGGACCAGCCGAACGTCTCGGTCACCCTGGTCCGGTCGTCGCCCAGGTCGTCGAGCTGCCACCGCCAGCGGTGCCCGCCGAAGTGGCGCCACGCGATGAGCCGGCCGGGCTCGAACTCGACGACCGTGTTCAGGACGCGGTACGGGAGGCCGAGCCTCATCTCCATGCCGAACCGCGAACCCGGCTCCAGCCGCCGCGGGCCGGTGCTCCGGGAGGCGCGGACGCTGATCGAGATCTGACGGTTGGTCACCGGCCCGACCGTAGCTCACCGCGGCAGGGTCACCGGCTGGCCGTCCACTGTCACCTGGGTGGTCGCGTCCGGTACCAGTGCCGCGTCCGCCACCGGTGCGGACCACGTGCCGCCGGTGCGGTGGCTCAGCTGGTGGCCGGCCGCGGCCACCACCCAGCCGTGCCCGCCGGGCAGCCGCACGCGCACCGGCAGCACCGCGGCCGGGTCGGCGACCGGGCCGCGGGTCACCTTCTCGACCGTGCCGTCGGTGCGCACCAGCACGGTGAACAGGTACGCGGGGTTGTCCGCCTCCTGGTACGAGCCGACGATCATGGTGCGGCCGTCCGCCATGCCGGCGACGACCAGCCACCGGGCCTCGATGTCCACAAAGGACGCGGGGTCCAGCAGGCCGCACTCGCGCAATGCCTTGCCGTACAGGGTGATCGGGCTGCGCGGCAGCCGGTGCTTCGCGCCGACCGCGATGTCCCGCGCCGGCCAGCCGAGCCCGTGGTCCACGTCGGCGCCTTCCCGCGCGTTCACGTAGAAGGTTGCCGGGAGCAGCGGGAGGTGCGCGCCCATCTTCTGCTCGCCCGCGTTCGGGTCGCCGCCCGCCTCGCTCACGACGAGGCGGACGTTGCGCGGGTTCGCCGGGGCCGGCAGCTGTCCGTACGACACGCCGTCGTGCGCGGGCAGCTCGGTCCAGTGCCTGCGGGACCTGGCGTCCGTGCCGATCGCGGTGTTCGGCGACACGAACAGCGCGAGGCCGTCCGCCGGCTCGATGCCCAGCACCGTCCGGTTGTCGGGGAACACGAAGTACCCGCCGGAGCCGTTGAGGTCGCCGTCGAACTGGACGGCGACCAGCTCCAGCTCGCGCTTCGTGCCCGGGCTCGTGACGAGCAGCCCGACCGCGACGATCCGCCTGCCGCGGTCGGCCGGCGCCACCGAGTCGTCCGACGGCAGTACGACGGCCTGCGTGATGACCGCCGCCGGTCCGGCCGGCGTGTGGCCCGCCCAGTAGACGTGCGGGTCGCCCGTCCGGCGGGCCAGGTAGCCGTCGGTTGTCGCCGGCGTGGTGCGCACGGCGTCCCGCCACGCGGTGGTGGCCAGCCGGACCGTGTCGCGGTCGTGGATCAGGTCGCCGCCGGACCGGGCGAGCATCAGCTCGACCTTCGGATTCTCCCGCTGGCCGCCGGGTGGCGGCGCGGCCAGCCGGGTGGGCACCGTGACGGCGGCTACGACGGCGACCGCTACCGCGCCGGTGACGGCGGCGCCGATGGCGACGCGACCGCGGGTGCGCCGCCGCCTGCCGCGGCGCAGCACGGCCGCGGCGAAGTCCTCCGGCGGCTCGAGCCCGTCGGTGGCCTCGCGCAGCGCGGTGGTGAGCTGGGTGGTGTCCATGGGTCAGTTGCTCCCGCTGATCGAGTGGTTCCGGCCGGTCTGGTCCTCGGCCGTCGCGGCGTCGATGAGCTCGCGCAGCCGGGCGAGACCCCGGGAGGTCTGGCTCTTCACGGTGCCGACCCCGCAGTGCAGCGCGGCGGCGGTGTCGCGTTCGGACAGATCGTCGAAGAAGCGGAGCACGAGCACCGCCCGCATCCGAGCCGGCAGCTGGGCCAGCGCCTGGACGACCAGGTCTCGGTCGGTCACGCGCTGCTCGGGCCCTTGCTGTTCGGGATGGCGCAGATCCCACTCGAGCGTGGTCTCGCGGACCCGGCGCGACCGGTGGCGCCACCGGTTGGTGGCCGCGTTCGCGAGCGCGGCGCGGACGTAGGGCTCCGGCCGCTCGCGGATGCGCCGCCAGCGCGGGAAGACCCGCTCCAGCACCTCCTGCAGCAGATCCTCCGCGGCCGCCCGGTCACCGCCGCACAGCAGGAATGCCGTGCGCAGCAACGCGGGCGAGCGGTGCGTGACGAAGTCCGTGAACTCCGCGTCGCTCATGCCTACCCCTGACGATCGGTGAGAAGTCCCACCGTTCTGTACACCGGCTTGCCCACGGAGGTTGCGGCCAGGTCGCGACTTGTCTACCGGACGGCGTCGAGCTCCGCGACCGTGTCGGCGTCCAGCTCGAGCCCGGCACCGGCGATGTTCTCGCGCAGGTGCGCCACCGACGACGTGCCGG
Organism: Actinophytocola sp.; assembly: GCA_035995025.1. Classification (GTDB taxonomy): domain Bacteria; phylum Actinomycetota; class Actinomycetes; order Mycobacteriales; family Pseudonocardiaceae; genus Actinophytocola. Next base: position 62,908 of record DASYKY010000101.1, on the reverse strand, counting down.
GGATGAGCAGGACGTTCGGCGAGCGGCGCAGCAGCCAGGCCAGTGCCACGGCCATCGGCGTGGCCTCGAGCCGATCGGCCACCGACCGCAGCCGGCCGGACTGCAGCGGGGTGAAACCACTGAGCGGGAAGTAGGGGACGTAGGCGATGCCGTTCCGCGCGGTGGCGTCGACGAGGTCGTCGTCCTCGCGGCGGGCCAGGTTGTACAGGTTCTGCACGCACACGACCGGGGCGATCGACCGCGCCTCGGCGAGCTGCTCCGCGGTGACGGTGGACAGCCCGAGGTGGCGGACCAGGCCCTGCTCGCGCAGCTCGGCGAGCGCCTCGAACTGTGCGGCGAGCGAGCCGGGTTCGGGTGCCTCGAGGCCGCCGACGCGCAGGTTGACGACGTCGAGCACGTCGAGCTTGAGGTGGCGCAGGTTGTCGTGGACCTGCTCGCGCAGCTCCGCGGGCGTGCGAGCGTGCGGCCAGCCGCCCCGCTCGTCGCGGCGGGCGCCGACCTTGGTGACGATGTGCAGGCCGTCGGGGTACGGCGCGAGCGCGTCGCGGATGATCTCGTTGGTCACGCGCGGGCCGTAGAAGTCCGCGGTGTCGATGTGGTTGACGCCCAGCTCGACGGCGGTGCGCAGCACGTCGATCGCCGCGTCGCGGTCCGCGGGCGGGCCGAACACGCCGGGCCCGGCGAGCTGCATGGCGCCGTAGCCGACGCGGCCGAGCTCGAGGTCGCCGACGCGGTAGGTGCCGCCGGGCAGGTTGCCGGTGGATGTCGTGGATGTCATGCGTTCACGATGCGGCATGCGCGGCGGGACAGGGAGAGCCCCGCTCATCCTGGGAGTCGCGGGACCAGGCTGGCGGCCCGGACGCTGCCTATAGTGGGCCTGTGACCAGGTCGAACGTGCTCGGCGAGTACCTGCGGGCCCGCCGCGAGCTGGTGGACCCGGCGGACGTGGGGCTGCGCGTGACCGGGGTGCGGCGCACGCCCGGCCTGCGCCGCGAGGAGGTCGCCACGCTGGCCGGCATCAGCGCCGACTACTACCTGCGGCTGGAGCAGGGCCGCGACCGCAACCCGTCGCCGCAGGTGCTCGAGGCGCTGGCCGGGGTGTTCGGCCTCGACGCGACCGCCACGCAGTACCTGCTGAGCCTGTCCGCCCCGCGGCCCGCGGCCCGCCGGCCGCGCCGGGAGACCGTGCCGGCCGGCATCCGGCAGCTGCTGGACACGCTGGTGCTGCCGGCGTTCGTGGAGAACCGCATGTTCGACGTGCTGGCCGCGAACCGGCTCGCGACCGCGCTGTCGCCCGCCATCCGGCCGGGCGGGAACCGCCTGCGGTCGGTGTTCCTCGACGAGTCCGAGCGCGACCTGCACCCGGACTGGGAGCGGGCGACCGGTGGCATGGTGGCGGCGTTCCGGGCGTCGCTCGGCACCGACGTCGACGACCCGCGGATCGTCCAGCTGGTCGGCGAGCTGTCGCTGGCGAGCGAGCGGTTCCGCCGCCTCTGGGCACGCCACGACGTCAAGGCGCTGGTCGGCGCGCCCGCCCGCCTGCGGCACCCGGAGGTCGGGGCGCTGGAGCTGCGCCTGGAGAAGCTGTCCATTGGAGACAGTGGCGGCCAGCTCCTGGTGATCTACCACGCGGAGCCGGGTTCGGAGAGCGCCCGTTCCCTGGTGCTGCTGGGCTCTCTCGCGGCGGCCGAGCAGGAGCCCCGCAGCTCGTCGCGCCAGGTGTGATGTCTAGGCGGCCTTCTCGAGGGCCGGGGTGTGCTCGGTGAGGAACTCGCCGACCGCGGCGGCGAACTCCGCGCATTCGCGGTCGCCGATCTCCAGGCTCAGCGCGATCATGCCGCGGCGGGCCAGGTGGAAGCCGCGGGTCAGCATGTCCAGGTGGAACAGCTCGTGCCGTGCCGGCGCGGGGCGCAGGTCGCGCGGGGAGCGGACCGGGCCGGGCTGGAAGTGTGCGGTCAGCATGCTGCCCAGGCCCGTCCACACCATCGGCGCGCCGTGCTGGCGGCTCACCGCGTTCAGCCGTGCGCGCAGCGACTCGCCGCGCCGGAACAGGGCCGCGCTCGCCTCGGCGCCGAACAGCTCGGTCAGCCCGGCGTGCCCGGCGGCCATGCTGAGCACGTTGTTGTTGAACGTGCCGGCGTGCGCCAGCGAGCCGGGGCGGCCGGGGTCGAAGCGCGCCATGACGTCCGCCCGGCCGCCGAACGCGCCGAAGGTCATGCCGCCGCCGGTGTACTTGCCGAGCGTCGTCAGGTCCGGCGTGATGCCCAGGAGCTCCTGCATGCCGCCCGCCGACATCCGTGACGTCATCACCTCGTCGAAGATCAGCAGCGCGCCGGTCTCGTCGGCCTGGTGGCGCAGGTGCGCCAGGAACGACGGCGCCGCGGGCAGGCAGCCCCCGCTGCCCAGCACCGGCTCGACGAGGATCGCGGCGAGGTCGTCGGCGTGCTCGTCGATCACCTCGGCGGCGGCCGCGATGTCGTTGTACTCCGCCACCACGAAGTGGTGCGGCACGTTCAGCGGGAAGTTCCCGGCGCCGAACGTCAGCACCGAGCCGTGGTACGCGCCGGTGAACACGAGGATCGTGTGCCGGCCGGTGTGCGCGGTGGCGGTCGCGAGCGCCAGCAGGTTGGCCTCGGTGCCGGAGTTGGTGAAGCGCACCAGGTCCAGGCCCGGGAAGCGCTCGCACAGCACCGCGGCGAGCCGCGCCTCGTCCTGGCCGTGCGCGCCGCGGTTCCAGCCGCCGTCGAGCGCCTTCTCCACCGCGCGCCGGATGACCGGGTTGCCGTGCCCGTAGAGCCCGGCCGTGTAGTCACCGAGCAGGTCGACGTAGCGATGGCCGTCGAGGTCGGTCAGCAGGCAGCCGTCGCCGCCTGCCATGGTGAGCGGGAACGGGGAGTAGTACAGCGTGGTTCGGGTGTTGCCGCCCGGCATCGACGCGGCCGCCGCCGCGTGCGCGGCGTGGCTGCGCGGATTGGCCGCGACGAACCGGTCCCGGGCCCTCTCGAGCGCGGCCGCCAGCATCGTCTCCATGCCGGCCATCGTCACCGCGACCACACGAATCATGGTCGCGGAATGCGTGAAACCTCGGTCGCGCCAGCGTATTCGGCAGCCACAGTGGAATGCGGCTGGAGCGTTGGTGGTGCTCGCTTTACCGCTCGTATCCGGACGATTACCGTGTCGGTGCTCGTGCCTTGTGCCGGACATTTGACGATCGGACGGTTCATGACGAACGTGCCCTTACGTGGCGGGGACGCCGATTCCGCCGTGACGACGAATACGATCAGAAAGCTGCTGTCGCTGGTCTTCCGATATCGCCGCATCGAGTCGGACGCCGATTCCTGCGCACGGCGGCCGTGCGCCGGGTGCTACGAAGTCCACTGGGAGCGGACCCGCGACTTCCTGGCGCGGGAAGAACCGGTGCATTTCATTCTGCCGGCCTTCCCGGCGAAGTCGAACAACCCGCGAAAGGTCATCGGCGCGTTGCCGGACCTGGGAGAGCGGATCGCAATCGAGTTCCTCCAGTCGTTCTGCGAACAGGTGTCCCACATCTACCCGCCGGGGGCACGCATCACGATCTGCTCCGACGGCCACGTGTTCAGCGACGTGCTCGGCATTCCCGACGAGGACGTGACGCGCTACCGCGACGAGCTGGCGCGCATCATCCGCGCCACCGGCGGCGGCTCGATCGCGTTGTACTCGCTGGACGACGCGTTCGGCAGGGAACCCGGTCCCAGTTCGTTCGACGCGATGCGCGAGCGGCTCGTGTCCCGGCACGCCACGCCGATCGAGGAGCTGCGCCGGCAGGTGCGCGCGGATCTGGCCGCGCGTTCGATGTTCAACGGTATGCACCGGTTCATGGTCGAGGACCAGACCCCACTGCATCCCGGACTCAGCCGCACGAAGCTCCGCGCGTCCTGCAAGGACCTCGCCTACGTGATGATCCAGCGCAGCCGTGCGTGGGGTGACCTCGTCGGCGAGTTGTTCCCGGGCTCGCTGCGGCTGTCCATCCATCCGCAGCGAAGCCACGCCGAGAAGATCGGCTTCCACCTGATCCGCACCAGGGACAGCTGGCTGACGCCGTGGCACGGCGTGGTCGTCGACGACGGTACGAGCCTCACGCTGGTCAAGCGCAGCCAGGCCGAGGCCATGAACGCGTCGCTGATCCGCCGCAACGGCCGGCCGAGCCACTACGTGCATCCCGACATCCCCACCGAGGAGATCGCATCGTGACCGACACCCCCACCACCAACATCACCCGCACCGCGCTGCGGCCGTTCGGACAGGTCGTCGAGGTCCCGCCGGGCGAGGGCGACCTGCGCGACATCCCGCCCGCGACGCTGGAGCGCTGGACCGTCGAGTCGAAGGTACTGGTGCTGCGCGGCTTCCCGCTGCTGGCCAAGGAGGACCTGGTCGCCTACGGCGAGGGCTGGGGCGAGATCCTCACCTGGGACTTCGGCGCGGTGCTGGACCTGGTGATCCACGAGGACCCGAACAACTACCTGTTCGCCCGCGGCGACGTGCCGTTCCACTGGGACGGGGCGTTCGCCCGCGCCACGCCGCGGTTCTTCCTGTTCCAGTGCGTCAGCGCACCGCCGGCGGACGGCGGCGGCGAGACGGTGTTCAGCGACACCACGGAGGTCCTCCGGCGCGCGGACGCCGCGCTGCGGGAGCGGTGGGACTCGGTCCACGTCACCTACCGCACCGAGCAGCTGCGCCACTACGGCGGCGAGTTCACCTCGCCGCTGACCACAACGCACCCGGCGACGGGCGAGCCGGTCATCCGGTACGCCGAGCCGCTGTCCGCGGACCGCTACCTGAACCCGCTGGCCGTGGAGGTCGCGGGCGTGCCGGCGGAGGAGACGGCGGCGTTCATGGCCGACCTGTCCGCCCGCCTGCACGCCGACGACGTGTGCTACCACCACGAGTGGCGAGACGGCGACATCGTGGTGGTCGACAACGGCGCCCTGGTGCACGGCCGCAACGCCTTCCGCGGCGACTCGTCGCGGCACCTGCAGCGCATGCAGATCATCTGAGGGCACCGCGCGGTCATTCGCCGGGCACTGTGCGGTTGAGCAGCGCTGTCAGCAATGGATCACGCATACCCCTCGGGCGTACCGTACGAACGGTCTGTGATCGCCCCGCGACGCTTTCGGGGTGATTCCGGTTTGCCCATCTGTTGTCCACACGGGACGGTTTCTATGAAGACGGTGACCAAGCTCGGAGCATTTGTCGTGGCGCTGATCGTGGTGCTCGGGAGTTCCTATGTGGTCGGTCGCATCGTCGGGCCGCCGCCCGCGTCGGCAGCGGCCGCGGCCATGATTGAGGACGAGGGCCCCGGCGGAACCGCAGTCTCCCACGAGAGCATGAACCTCAAGGTGCTGACCGGCAGCTTCCCGGCCGGGGTCAAGCAGACGTTCGCCTTCCAGATCCTGCAGAACGACGGAACGCCGCTGATGAAGTACCAGCCGCAGCACGACAAGCTGATGCACCTCATCGTCGCGCGGCACGACCTGTCGAACTTCCGGCACGTGCACCCGAATCTGGGGCCGGACGGCGTGTGGCGGGTGCCGCTGACCATCGAGGAGGCCGGCGAGTACCGCGTCTTTGCCGACTACATGCCGCTGTGGGGCATCCACGGCGAGGTCCTCGGCGCGGACGTGTCGGTGTCCGGCGACTACCAGCCGAAGCCGCTGCCCGCGCCGTCGGACACCGCGACCGTCGACGGCTACACGGTGACCATGAAGGGCAGTCTCGAGCCGGGCAAGAGCGACAAGCTCACGCTCAGCGTCGCGAAGGACGGCAGGCCGGTCACCGACCTCGAGCCGTACCTCGCGGCCTACGGCCACCTGGTCGCGCTGCGCGACGGCGACATGGCCTACCTGCACGTGCACCCGAACGGCACCCCGGGCGACGGCAGGACCAAGCCCGGCCCGGACATCGAGTTCTACGCGACCCCGCCCAGCTACGGCGACTACCGGCTGTTCCTGGACTTCCAGCACGAAGGCGTCGTGCGCACCGCCGAGTTCACCGTGCACGTGAACGGCCCGAACCCGCCGCCGCACGGCCTGTCCGAGCAGGCGTTCGAGGAGGCCAAGGCAAAGAACGAGAAGGCTGCGCTCGAAGGCGGCAACGGCGGCATGTCCTCTGGCGAAATGGCAGGTATGCCGCATGGCCACTGACCGCATCGAGCTGATCGTCGGCGGGATGACGTGTGCGTCGTGTGCGGCGCGGGTGGAGGAGCATCTCAACGGGATCGATGGGGTGTCCGCGACGGTCAACTACGCGACCGAGAAGGCGCGGGTGTCGCACTCCGGCGCGGTGTCCGAGGCGGACGTGATCGCGGCGATCGAGGGGATCGGGTACACCGCCGCCCCGCCCACCGCGCCCGCCAAGTCCGAAGTGGGCGAAGTGGGCGAGGCGGGCGAGGACGATGGGCACGACGCCGAGCTGTGGGCCGCCCGCAACCGGGTGATCATCGTGGCCGTGCTCGCGGTGCCGGTGATCGCGCTGGCGATGTTCTCGCCGATCCAGTTCGACTACTGGCAGTGGGCGTCGCTGGCGCTCGCCGCGCCGGTGGTCGTGTGGGGTGCCTTCCCGTTCCACAAGGCGGCGTTCGCAAATCTGCGGCACGGCGCCGCCACAATGGACACCCTCATCTCGGTCGGCACCTTGTCGGCGTTCGTCTGGTCGCTGTACACGCTGTTCCTCGGCGAGGCCGGGATGCCCGGCATGAAGCACCCGTTCCGCATCACGATCGAGCGGACCGCGGGCGAGGCCAACATGTACCTCGAAGTCGCCGCCGGCGTGACGTTGTTCATCCTTTGTGGACGGTACTTCGAGGCACGGGCCAAGCGCCGCTCCGGCGCCGCGCTGCGTGCGCTGCTCTCCCTGGGCGCCAAGGATGTCACGGTGCTGCGCGACGGGGCCGAGGTGACGATCCCGGTCGAGCGGCTCGAGTTCGGCGACCGGTTCGTGGTGCGGCCGGGGGAGAAGGTCGCGACGGACGGGGTGGTCGAGGAGGGCTCCTCCGCGGTCGACGCGAGCATGCTCACCGGCGAGTCGGTGCCGGTGGAGGCGGGGCCGGGCGACGAGGTCGTCGGCGCCACGGTCAACGTCGGTGGCCGGCTCGTCGTGCGGGCCACCCGGGTCGGCGCGGACACGCAGCTCGCCGGGATGGCGCGGCTCGTCGAGGACGCGCAGGCCGGCAAGGCACGCGTCCAGCGGCTCGCCGACCGGGTGTCCGGGGTGTTCGTGCCCGGTGTCATCGGGCTGTCGCTCGGGACCCTCGGCTACTGGTTCGGCACCGGCGCCCCGTCCGCGGCGGCGTTCACCGCCGCTGTCGCGGTGCTGATCATCGCCTGCCCGTGTGCGCTGGGCCTGGCCACGCCGACCGCGCTCCTCGTCGGCACCGGCCGCGGCGCGCAGCTCGGCATCCTCATCAAGGGCCCCGAGGTGCTGGAGGCCACGCGCATGGTCGACACCGTGGTGCTGGACAAGACCGGCACGGTCACCACCGGCGAGATGTCTCTCGTGGACGTCGTCACCGCGGCCGGGGTCGGCGAGCGCGAGCTGCTGCGGTTGGCCGGCGCGGTCGAGCACGCCTCCGAGCACCCGATCGCGCGGGCCATCGCGGCCGGCGCGCGGGAGCGGGTCGGCGACCTGCCGGCCGTGGACGAGTTCGCGGGCGAGGCCGGGCTCGGCGTGCGCGGCACCGTGGACGGCCACCGGGTGGTCGTCGGCCGGGCCGCGCCGGCCGCCGGGACGGATGAGCTGCCGGCCGAGCTGGCCGCGGCCCGGGACGCGGCGGCCGCGGTCGGCCGGACGGCGGTCGCCGTCGGCTGGGACGGCGCGGTGCGCGGGCTGCTCGTCGTGTCCGACACCGTCAAGCCGACCAGTGCCGCGGCGGTTGCCCAGCTGCGTGCCCTCGGGCTGCGGCCGATCCTGCTGACCGGGGACAACGCGGCCGTGGCCAGGACGGTCGCAGCCGAGGTGGGCATCACCGAGGTGATCGCCGAGGTGCTGCCGGCCGGCAAGGTCTCCGAGATCAAGCAGCTCCAGGACGACGGCTACGTGGTGGCCATGGTCGGCGACGGGGTCAACGACGCCGCCGCGCTCGCCCAAGCCGACCTCGGGCTCGCGATGGGCACCGGCACGGACGTCGCGATCGAGGCGAGCGACCTCACGCTGGTGCGCGGCGACCTGCGGGTGGTCGCGGACGCGATCCGGTTGTCGCGGCGCACGTTCCGCACGATCAGGTCCAACCTGTTCTGGGCGTTCGCGTACAACCTCGCCGCGATCCCATTGGCGTCGAGCGGGCTGCTCAATCCCATGCTGGCCGGCCTGATCATGGCAGGCAGCTCGGTGTTCGTGGTGTCCAACAGCCTGCGGCTGCGCACGTTCACCCCCAAGGCGGGCGGCGACGTCCCGGACGGGGTGGCCCGGGCGACCGCCGAGGAGCCGAGGCAGATGGTGCGCGCGTCCTGATCGTTCGCCGCGTGGGTGGTGTGGCCGCGACCCGGTCACACCACCCACGCACGTGCGAGCGAGCGGAGGAGAGAAAGGGGCGGGGATGGCCGCGCCGGTGCGACCCACCGACGGCAACCCGACGTTGCTGTTGGTGCACGCGGCCGGGCTGGGCCGGGGGAGCTGGGATCGTGTCGTGGCGCGCATTCCTGGCTTCGCACGCACGGTCGCCATCGACCTGCCCGGGCACGGAGACACCCCCGGCCTGGCCTACGACACGCAGGTCGTGCCCCGGCTCGCCGAGCACGTCGCCGGGCAGATCGCCGCGCTCGGGCTGCACCGCCCGCACGTCGTCGGCCACTCGCTCGGCGGCGCGGTCGCACTCGAGCTCGCGCACCGGGTACCCCTCGCCGCGGTGACCGCGTTCTGCACCATCGGGTTCTGCTCCGCCAGGCACGCGACGGTGCGCGCGGCGAAGGTGCGGGCACTCGTTCGCCTCGTGCGGCGGTTCGGGCCGGTGCTGCGCCGCAGGCTGCTTTGCCACGCGGCGGTCCGGTGGCTGGTGATGTCCGGGCTGTCCGCGAAACCGACGGCGCTCGGCGCGGACGTCACGGCCGCCGACGTCACGTCGATGATCGACAGCGACCTCGTCGAGATGATCCGCTTCGCCGGCCGGTACGCCTTCGGCGCGCCCGGGCGGCTCGCGCACACGCCGGTCAACCTGGTGTGGGCCGACCAGGACCGGATCGTGCCGGCGAGCGCGGCGGACCGGGCGCGGCGGGCGTTCCCGCACGCGCGCCAGATGGTCATCGCCGGTTGCGGGCACCTCGTCATGCGCGACGACCCGGACGGCATGGCGGCCGTGATCCACGCCTGCCACACCCGGCTCATGATCGAGCACCAGCGGCGCGGAGTGGGCTGAGCCTCATGCCGCCGCGAGTCCCTCGTCCCGTGTGGATAGTTCGGCGCCGAGGACCTCGGCCAGGTACTCCCGCTCGATCGGCGGCGGGGCCAGCTCGACGCCGTGCCCGCGCAGCGCGGTGCCGTCGAACCGTCGTCGCTGTGTCAGGTAGGGCAGGAACGCGCCGCCGCGCTCGTGGAACGCGCGTTCGGCGCGGGTCAGCTCGGCGGGCTTGTACGGCGTCATCCGCAGCCGCACCGGCAGCACGTCCTCGATCGCCCGTGCGACCGCGCGCACCGGGGTGTCGGCCGGGTGGACCACGTGGACGGTCCGGGTGCCGAGGTCGGTGACCCGCTCGCCGAGGCGCAGCGCCGCCCGCGCCGCCCGATCCGCCTGCAGCAGGTTGAGGAACGACCGCGGCTCGGACCGGATCCGCAGCACGACCCGGGAGGACCGGGCGGGCGCCTGCGCGGCGACGGTCGCGATGGTCCGGGCCAGCACGCCCAGCGGGTGCTCGGCGAACCCGGCCGTGGCCGGGCCGGGAACCAGGATGCCCGGCCGGAGGATCAGTGCGGCGCGGCCGTGCCGGTTCGCCCAGCGGCGGACCAGTCCCTCGGCGGTGTGCTCGGCGCGCTCCTCGGGGCTTTCGAAGTCGACCACCTCCGCGCTGTGCTGCTCCCGGAAGGTGGCCGCCCGGTACCGGCCGGCCACGAAGACGGTGCTGACGTGGCGCAGCGGCGCGCTCGGGTGCATGAGCGCCGCGAAGCGCAGCAGGTTCTCCGTACCGCTGATCGTGGTGTGCCGCACCGGTATGGACCGTCCACCCGGGAGAACCGGCGTGCCGGCCCGCCACAGCGCGGTGGCCTGGCCGGCGAGCCTCCGTTCTTGCGTCGGCGACAGGCCGAGCGAGTGGTGGGTGAGGTCCACCGGAACCACCGCGAGCAGGTCGCGCGGCCGCGCCGGCAGCCGGTCGCCCGCGCCGCTCGCGACCAGGAACTGCTCGATCCGCTGGTACGTGGCGCGGGCATCGTCCTGTGCGAGCACGGTGACGTGCCGTCCGGCGAGCAGGTTCTCCCGTACCAGGTGCAGGCCCAGCAGGCCGGCACCTCCCGTCAGCAACAGCGTCATGTGATACCGCATTTCACCGTACATACAGTTTTGCCATGGCAATGATAAATCCCGAAACTCCACCGTCCGGTAATTGTGGGGGAATTGCCGGATCGCCTTCCGCGCAACCGGTGCATGCGCGAGCACATCGATGGGAATCTCTGGGAACCGGACGCGAACCGCGTACGACTACTTTCATGAGACCGCGGTGAAGAGGTGTGGACGATGATGTGACTTTCTCATGTGGTCTATGTGCCCGACGTCACCTGGAAGTGAGTAGGGGGAATGAGCGATCGTAGGAACACGGCAGGGCGAGAGCTTTCGTCTTTAGTCGCTCCCAACCACCATCTCTTAGAGGACTTCTCATGAAAATTTCCCCACAGGTAGGTAAGAAGTTCGGCGTCATCGTCGAGGGCTTCGATGCCCGGACCGCGTCGGCGGCGGACATCGCGGAGCTGAAGAAGACCGTCTACACGAACAAGATCGCCGTGCTGAAGGACCAGGACCTCGACGCCGCTCAGTTCCTGACGCTGGGCGAGCGGATGGGCGAGGTGGCCGAGTACTACGAGCCGGTCTACCACCACCCGCAGGTGAAGGAGGTCTTCGTCTCCTCCAACGTCAAGGAGGACGACGGCCGCCAGGTCGGCGTGCCGAAGACCGGCAAGTTCTGGCACTCGGACTACCAGTTCATGCCGCGGCCGTTCGACCTGACGCTGATCTACCCGCAGGTCGTGCCTTCGAAGAACCGCGGCACGTACTTCATCAACATGGCTGACGCCTACGAGAACCTGTCCGAGGACCTCAAGCTGGCGGTGAAGGGCACCACGGCCACGCACAGCGTGCTGCGGTACTTCAAGATCCGGCCGACCGACGTCTACCGGCCGATCTCGGAGATCATCGACGAGGTCAACGCGAAGACGCCGCCGGTGACCAGCGCCACGGCCGTCCAGCACCCGTTCACGGACGAGACGATCCTCTACGTCAGCGAGGGCTTCACGCTGTCCGTGCAGGACGAGGACGGCAACGACCGCGCGGACCTGCTGGCGGAGCTGCTCGCCGCGGTCGGCCAGACCGACCGCGGCTACGAGCACGAGAACATCCACCTGCAGACGTTCGAGAAGGGCGACATGCTGGTGTGGGACAACCGCACCCTCGTTCACCGGGCGCTGCACACGGCCACCCCGGAGCCCGCGGTGTCCTACCGGGTCACCGTCTACGACAACGGCGGCGCGAAGTAGCCCAGAATTCATGTCGGCCGCAGTCGGAAATCCAGCGATCTACGGAACGCTCTAGCCATGTGATCGGCTCCGGCGGGACGGCTTCGGCCGCACCCGCCGGATCCGCGATATCTCAGCTCACGAACAGGGGTGGGGTAGGCATGGCAGAGCGGTTGACTCCTGCGGCAATTCGCGCGGACATCGCGGAAATGCTGCACCGAAGCCCGGAGGAGAGCTTCGACCTGGAGAACCTGTTCGAATGCGGGCTGGATTCCATCCGCCTGCTGACGTTGCTCGAGCGGTGGCGCGAGGCGGGGGTACCGGTCAGCTTCGTGGAACTCGCGGAGCGCCCCACACTCGCGAACTGGCTGGCATTGTTGACCTCCCGGCTGCCGGCGGCGATCCTGGATGCCTGACGATGCGCCGTCGCGACGGATCCCGCTGACCGGCGCGCAGGAGGGGACCTGGACCGGGCAGCGGTTCGACCCGGACAGCCCCGCCTACAACACCGCCGAGTACGTGGAGATCCACGGCCCGGTGGACGTCGGGCACTTCACCACCGCGGTGCGCACCGCGGTGGGCGAGGCCGACGCGCTTACCGTGCTCTTCGGCGCCGGCCCCGACGACCGGCCGTGGCAGGAGCCCGGTGCCTGTCCTGAGTGGACTATGCACGTCGCCGACGTGAGCGCCGAGCCCGATCCGGCGGCTGCCGCCCTCGCCTGGATGCGCGCGGACCTGGCCGTGCCCGTCGACCTGCGCCGCGAGCCGGTGTTCCGGCAGGCGCTGTTCCGGGCCGGCCCCAACCGTTTCCTGTGGTACCAGCGGGTCCACCACATCGCGCTGGACGGGTACGGCCTGTCACTGGTGGCGCGGCGGGTGGCCGAGGTCTACTCCGCGCTCGTGGCCGGCTGCGAGCCGCCCGCGTGCGGCTTCGGCGCCCTGTCCGACGTCGTCGCGGAGGATCGGTCCTATCAGGACTCGTCCCGGTTCGCGGTGGACCGGGACTACTGGCTGGGCAAGGCCGACGACACTCCCGCGCCGGTCGTGCTCGCCGGCAGGCCCGGCTCGCTCTCCCGCACGGTCGTGCGGGAGAGCGCGTGCCTGGACCGGGCGGCCGCCGACGACCTGAAGACCGCCGCCGCGGCGGCCGGCGGCACGTGGAGCGAGATGCTCACCGCCGCGTTCGCCGCCTACCTGCACCGGATGACCGGCGAAGCGGAGCTGGTGCTCGCGGTGCCGGTGATGACCCGCCTCGGCTCGGTGTCGCTGCGCGTGCCGTGCATGGTGACCAACGTGGTGCCGCTGTGGGTCCGGGTGGACGCCGGCGCGACCCTGGCCGGCCTGACCGAACAGGTGGCCACCGAGCTGCGGGCCGGCAGGCCGCACCTGCGCTACCGCTACGAGCAGCTGCGCCGCGACCTGAAGCTGGTGGCCAGCGAGCGCAAGCTGTTCGGGCCGTCGGTCAACATCATGCCGTTCGACTACGGCCTGAGGTTCGCCGGATATCCCGGCGTCGTGCACAACGTCGGCGCCGGGCTCGTCGAGGACCTCGTCCTGCACGTCTACGACCGGATGGACGGCAACGGTCTGCGGATCGTCGTGGACGCCAACCCGACCTGCTACACCCAGCAGGAGGTCGCCACCCACCTGCGCCGGTTCCTGACGTTCCTGCGCCGCGCCACGCACGCGCCCGCGCGGCCCGTCGCGGACGTCGACCTTCTGCTGGCCGGCGAGCGGCGGCTGCTACTCGAGGAGTGGAACGACACCCCTGGCGACGTGCCGCCGACGACCGTGCCGGACGTCTTCGAGGCGCAGGCCGCCGGCACGCCGGACCGAACCGCGCTCGTCGCCGAGGGCGGCACGTTCACGTTCGCCGAGCTGAACGGCCGGGCCAACCGGCTGGCCCGGCTGCTCGTCGAGGAGGGCGCCGCGCCCGAGCTGTACGTCGGGCTGCTGCTGCCCCGCACCGCGGACGCCGTCGTCGCGCTGCTCGCGGTCCTCAAGGCGGGTGCCGGCTACGTGCCGATCGACCCCGACCACCCGCCCCGGCGCATCGAGCTGATGCTTGCCGACAGCGCACCGGTCGTGCTGCTCGCCACCGAGGAGCTGCGCGCGACCGCCGAGGCCGCCGCCGGCCGTGGCACGGTTCGCGTGGTCGCCGTCGACGAGCCGGCCACCGCGGCCCGGCTGGCCGGACTGTCCGAACGCGACCTCACCGACGGCGAGCGGCACGCGCCGCCCACGCCGGGCACCCCGGCCTGCGTCGTCTACACCTCCGGCTCCACCGGCACGCCGAAGGGCGTGGTGATCGAGCACGGCGGCCTGGTCAACCTGTTCCACCACCACCGGAAGGCGATGATCCGGCCCGAGGCGGCACGGCTGCGCGAGGCCGGGCGGGAGGCCGTGCGGGCCGCGCTGTCCGCGTCGCTGTCGTTCGACACGTCGTGGGAGGGCCTGCTGTGGCTGTTCGACGGCCACGAGCTGCACTTCGTCGACGAGGACCGGCGCCGCGAGCCGGCGGCGATGCTCGACTACGTCACCGAGCGGCGCATCGAGTTCCTTGACATCACCCCGACCTACGCCGAGGAGCTGGTGGCCGCCGGGCTGCTGGCCGAGGGCCGGCACCGGCCCGCCGTCATCGCGCTGGGCGGCGAGGCGGCCGGTCCCGCGCTGTGGACCGCGCTACGCGGCGCCCGGGACATCGCGACCTACAACCTGTACGGCCCCACCGAGTGCACCGTGGACGCCCTGCACTGCCGGCTCGCGGACAGCCCCGACCCGATCGTCGGCCGCCCGCTGCGCAACACCCGGGCCTACGTGCTCGACGACGCCCGCCGCCTCGTGCCGCCCGGCGTCACCGGCGAGCTCTACCTTGCCGGCCACCCGGTCGCCCGCGGCTATCATGAGCGGCCCGCGCTGACCGCGGAGCGGTTCGTCGACGACCCGTTCGGCCCGCCGGGCACGAGGATGTACCGCACCGGCGACCTCGGCCGGTGGCGGCCGGACGGCACGCTCGAGTTCCTCGGCCGGGCCGACGAACAGGTCAAGATCCGCGGGTACCGCATCGAGCCGGGCGAGGTCGAGGCCGTCGTGTCCGGACACCCGGACGTCGCGCAGACCGCCGTGATCGTCCGCGAGGACCGGCCCGGCCGGCAGCGGCTGGTGGCCTACGTCGTCCCGATGGCCGGCAGGCCGGCGCCGGAACCGGCAGTGTTGCGGCGGTACGCGGCCGAGCGGATGCCGGACTACCTGGTTCCGCCTGCGTTCGTAGCGCTGGAGCGGCTGCCGCGCACCACCAACGGCAAGCTCGACCGCCGCGCGCTGCCCGCGCCCGGCCACGGCGCCACCGCCGCCGGCCGGGCTCCCCGCGACCGGCGGGAGGCGGCGCTCTGCGGCATGTTCGCCGAGCTGCTCGACGTCGACCGGGTGAGCGTGGACGACGACTTCTTCTCCCTCGGCGGTCACTCGCTGCTCGTCGGCAGGCTCATCGGCCACATCCGCGCGGAGTTCGGTGTGCGCATCGGCATCCGCACGGTGTTCGAGGCACCCACGGTCGCGAAGCTCGCACCCGCACTGGGCGGCGCGAACGGCGGTGTGAACGGTGGTGTGAACGGTGGCGCGAACGGCGGTGTGAACTGCACTGGCTCGTTCGACGTGCTGCTTCCCCTGCGCACCAAGGGAAGCCTGCCGCCGCTGTTCTGCGTGGCGCCGGCCACCGGCCTCGCGTGGTCCTACGCCGCGCTGCTCGTGCACCTGCCGGACCGGCCGGTGCACGGGCTGCAGCTGAGCGGCACGCAGGAGTACGCGAGCGTCGGCGAGGTCGCCGCCGACCTGGTGCGGCACGTCCGGCGCGTCCAGCCGGCCGGGCCGTACCACCTGCTCGGCGCGTCGTTCGGCGGCCTGGTCGCGCACGAGGTCGCTGCCCGGCTCGAGGACCTGGGCCACTCGGTCGCCCTGCTGGCACTGCTGGACTCCTATCCGGTCCCGGCCGTGTGGCGGAACCTGCCACCGCCCACCGAGGAGGAGATCCGCGACCTCGCCGACCTCGACGACGCGCGGTTCGACCTGGTGTACCGGGCGTTCACGCACAACTCCCGGCTCGGCGCGGCGTGGACGCCCCGCCGGGTCACCGGCGACATGCTGCTGTTCGCGGCGACGGAGGGCAAGGCACCGGACTGGCCCGGGCCCTCCGCCTGGGACTCTCATGTGAACGGACACGTGCAGGTGCACCGGGTGGCCGCCACGCACGACGGGATGACCGGCGCCGCCGCGCTGGGAGAGGTCGGGGGCGTGCTCGCCGGGCACGCCGGGCTGCGGAGGGCGTCGTGATCGGCCGCTCCGAATGGCTGGGCATCTGCACGGTGCTGGCCGCCACCTTCATGACCCAGGTCGACGGGTTCATCGTCAACGTGGCGAGCCCGTCGATCCAGGCCGACCTCGGCGCGGGCTTCGACCAGATCCAGTTCGTCGGTGCCGCCTACGTGATCGCGTTCGGCGCGCTGCTGATCACCGGCGCCCGGGTCGGTGACCGCGCCGGGCACCGCACGGTTTTCCTGTCCGGCGTCGCCGGGTTCACCCTCACCTCGCTGCTGTGCGGGCTCGCACCGAGCGCGGAGCTGCTCATCGTGGCCCGGTTCCTGCAGGGCGCCACGGCCGCGTTCATGGTGCCGCAGGTGCTTTCGATCATCCGGGCCACGGTGACCGACACGGACCAGCGGGCAAGGGCCGTCGGTGCGTACAGCGTCGTGATCGGTCTCGGCGTGATCAGCGGCATCGCCGGCGGCGGCATCCTGGTGGACCTCGACGTCGCCGGGCTCGGCTGGCGGCCGGCGCTGCTGGTGAACGTGCCGATCGGGCTCGCGATCCTGCTGCTCGGCGGGCTGCTCCCGGCCGGCTTCGCGAACCGGGGGAGCAGGCTCGACCTCGCCGGGGCCGCGCTCACCACCGTCGCGCTGCCGGCCCTGCTGATCCCGCTGGTGTTCGGCCCGGGCGGCCCGGTGTGGCTGTGGCTGGGCCTGCCCGGCGCGCTCGCGGTGTTCGCCGCGCTCGCCGCCCAGCAGCGCAGGCTCGTCGCCCGTGGTGGCGACGGTGGCGCGCCACTGTTCCCGCCGCGGGTGCTCGCCGCGCGCGGCATGAGGCTCAGCCTGCTGACCGTGGCCACCCTGTTCGGCACGAACGCCGGGCTGTTCCTCGTGTTCACCTACTACCTGCAGACCGGGCTCGGCATCGACCCGTTCGTGGCAGGCCTCATGTTCGTGCCGCTGGGCGCCGGGTTCTCGCTCGCGTCCGCGGCCAACCGGTGGCTCACCAGCCGGGTCAGCGCGCCCGTTCCGATCGCCGGGTGCGCCACGGTCGCGGTCGTGCTGCTGGCCGGCGCGGTGATCACCCTGGCACCCGGGGCCGTGCAGCCCGGCCTGCTCGCGGCGATGATCGGCCTCGCCGGACTCGGCCAGGGGATGGTCGTGCCGCCGCTGGTGGCCGGGATCCTCAGCCGGGTCGAGCCTGCCGACGCGGGTGCGGCGTCCGGCATGTCCACGGCCGTCACCCAGGTCGGCATGGCGCTCGGCGTGGCCGTGGCGGGGGTCTGCTACCGCACGGTGCTCGGCGCCACCCCAGGCGAGGAGGGCGTCCCGTTCGCCGACAGCGCGAGGGCGTTCGCGGTGACGGCCGTGCTGCTCGCCCTGTCGGCCACCGCCACCAGCCTGCTCAATGCCCGCCTGCACCGGCTGCCGGCCGAGCCGGCCCCTCGACCCGAACCCGTATCCACGGTGGCGTCCGGACCGGCCGCCACCCCGACCCTCCAGAGGAGTCCCCGATGAACACGAAACGGATCGCCGCCGCGGCGGTCGGCGCCCTGTGTCTCGCCGCGAGCGTGGCCCTGCCGGGCTGCGCCACGGTGACCACCGCCGCCGAGGAGGCGCCGGCCAAGGCCGGGCCCGCGTACCCGGTGACGATCACCAACTGCGGCAAGGAGTACACCTACACCAAGGCACCGAGCCGGGTGGTCGTGATGAACGGCGGCTCCGTCGCCGAGGTCTCGTCGCTGCTGGAGCTCGGCCTCGGCGACAAGATCATCACCAACGCACAGTCCTACGGCGACTCCGAGGTGGCCGGCCGGGTCGACGCCATCAAGAACCTGCCCACCGGCGACGTGAAGCTCAACGACATGATGGACATCCCGCGCGAGGCCATGATCGGCCTGGCGCCGGACTTCGTGATCTCCACCTACGACGGCGGCTTCCGTGCCGACGCCGGGTTCGCGACCCGCGAGGACCTCGCGAAGATCGGCGCCAACACCTACGCGCCGGAGAGCGCCTGCGGCGAGGTCGGCACGGTCAGCCACCCGCCGGGCATCGAGGACAGCTACGCGATGCTGCGTGACCTCGGCAAGATCTTCGGCGTCGGCGACCGCGCGGAGAAGGTCATCGCCGACTCGAGGTCGCGGATCGACGCCGTCGCGAAGAAGGTCGATGACCGGCCGGCGCAGAAGGCGATGCTGATCATCCCGGGCATGGCGATGGGCGGCGAGTTCAGCTCGGTGGGCGGCAACGGGATCTGGAACGACATCATGGCCAAGGCGGGCGTGACGAACGCGTTCGCGGGCGCGACCAAGGACATGTTCGCCAACCCGAGCAAGGAGCAGGTCGCCAAGGCGGACGTGGACGCACTGGTCGTGGTGAACTACCAGCGGCCGGACCCCGACGCCGACGCGCAGGCGCTGCTGGCGAAGTTCCCGCAATGGGCCGCCGCGAAGGACAACCGCTACGTCGTGTTGTCCGACTCGATCTACCTGGGCCCGAGCAACGCACTGGCCGTCGAGCGGATCGCGAAGGCATTCCACCCGGACGCCTTCTGATGACCGTCACGAGTACCCGGACCACGCCCCGGCCGCGTCCGCTCACCCGAGCGGGCCGGTCGCGGGCGGGGTCGGGCGTGCGGACGGCGCCGCTGCACGCGGTGCCGCTGCCGCTGTGCCTGGTCGTGCTCGGCGCGCTGCTCGTACTCGTGGTCGTCGTCGCGGCGGCGGTCGGCTCGGTCCAGGTGCCGGTCGGGCAGAGCTGGCGGATCGTGCTGGCGCACGTGTTCGGTGGCACGGTCGACCCGGCCTACGACCAGATCATCTGGAACTTCCGGATCCCGCGGGTGCTGCTCGCCGCCCTGTGCGGGGCCGGACTGGCGGTCGCCGGCGTGGTCCTGCAGGCGCTGGTCGCCAACCCGCTCGCCGACCCGTTCATCCTCGGCGTGTCCGCCGGCGGCTCGGTCGGCGCGGTGAGCGTGATGGCGCTCGGTGCGGGCGCGCTCGGCGGCCTCGGCGTGTCCGGCGCGGCGTTCGCCGGCGCGATCGTCGCGGTGGCGCTGGTGTTCCTGCTGGGGCAACAGCGCGGAAAGCTCAACCCCGTGCGCCTGGTGCTCGCCGGTGTCGCGGTGAGCTACGTGTTCACCTCGATCACGAGCTTCCTGCAGCTGCGTGCCGAGCCGAACAACATGCGCCAGATCATGTTCTGGCTGCTGGGCAGCGTCTCCGGCGCGCACTGGGACCAGCTGCGCGTCGCGGGGGTCGTGGTGATCGCCTCGACCGTGCTGCTCACCCTGTTCGGCCGCCAGCTCAACGCGCTGGTCACCGGCGACGAGTCGGCGACCGCGCTCGGCATCGACGTCAAACGGCTGCGGCTGGTGCTGATCGTGCTTACCTCGCTGGTGGCCGGAGTGCTGATCGCCGTCGCAGGCGGGATCGGGTTCGTCGGCCTGATGGTGCCGCACCTGGTGCGGCTCGCGTTCGGGGTGGACCACCGCAGGCTGCTGCCACTGGCCGCTCTGGTCGGCGCGATCTACCTGGTGGCCGTCGACCTGCTGTCGCGCACCGTCGACCCGCCCAACGAGCTGCCCTTGAACATCCTGACCGCCCTGTTCGGCGCGCCGTTCTTCATCTGGCTGATGCGCCGGGATCGGAGCCTGGCCCACTCATGAGACTTCAGGTGCAGCGGGTGAGCGTGACGATCGGCGGCACGCCGATCCTCACCGACGTCAGCCTCGACGTGCGGCCGGGGGAGTTCGTCGGCCTGATCGGGCCGAACGGCAGCGGCAAGTCGACGCTGCTGCGCACGATCTACCGGTCGCTGCGGCCGTCCGGCGGCGTGGTGCTGCTGGGTGAGGACAGCGCGGCGGCCGACGTGTGGCGGATGTCCGCCCGCGAGGCCGCCCGGCACACCGCCGCGGTCCTGCAGAGCAGCCCGACCCCGCCGGGGCTGACCGTGCGGGAGGTGGCCGAGCTCGGCCGGACCCCGCACCACGGGATGTTCGACCGGGCCGGTCGCGAGGACGGCGAGATCGTGGACGCGTCGCTGGCGCGGACCGGGATGCTCGACCACGCCGCCCGGATCTACGGGTCGCTGTCCGGCGGCGAGCGCCAGCGGGTGCTGCTCGCCCGCGCGCTCGCGCAGCAGCCGAAGGTGCTGGTGCTCGACGAGCCGACCAACCACCTGGACATCCGGGCCCGGTTCGAGCTGCTGGAGCTGGTGCACACGGTGGGCGTGACCACGCTGGCCGTGCTGCACGACCTGGACCTCGCGGCGCGCAGCTGCGACCGGCTGGTCGTGCTGGACCACGGCCGCGTCGTCGCCGTCGGCTCGGTGCTCGAGGCGCTGAGGCCCGAGATCCTTTCCGGGGTGTTCGGGGTGACGGCCGTGACCGAGCGCCATGACGACGGCATCGTCCGCGTGACCTACGGGGCCCGCCCGCTCGCGAAAGCAAGCTAGCGAGCTTGAATACCTTTACCATGAATTCCGGCCCCTGGCCGGGGGACCGTCGCGGCACCTCGCCGGGGCGATGTGCTTACCGGCTGGAATTCGGCCGGTGCCCGCCCGGCCTTCGACAGGCTTCGAGTGATCGTCGAGCGGGCCGTGCGCCCGCGCTCACGCCGCCTTTGTCGGCTCGATCCGCCTAATTGCCGCGGGCATACCATCGTTGCATTCGTCGGTCGGATTCGACGATCGGTACAGACGGCCCGAGGCTGTCGCCGGCGAGACCGGCCCGCGCCGCATCGGCGGCATTCTGCCGAGCAGGACAACCAGCACGAGGCCGAGCGCCGCCAGCGCGTGCGTCACGACGCCACCGGCGCTCGCGTGGCCGGCCAGCAGGTCGCTCACGTGCCCGAAGGACAGCACGGCGACGAACGTGGCGAGCAGGGGGACCAGTCCGGCCGGCTGCACGCGGCGGGCGGCGACGGCGCCGAAACCGGCGGCGAGCCCGAGGTTCCAAGCGGCCGTGTCGTAGCCGGCCCATACCTCGCCCGCGCCGTGCGCGGCCAGGGCGAGCAGGCCGGACACCCCCAGCAGCGCGCCGATCACGCCCATCCCGGCCCGCAGCCTGCCGGGGATGTCGGCGGCGTCGGCAGGCGCCTTGGCCAGGACGGCGTCCGTCACGTCCGGCCACGTGACCGCGGCCGTGGTCCTGGTCCGTCTGGTGATCAGCGCGGCGTCGTCGTACCACAGCGCGCACTCGATGCAGTACTCCAGATGGAGATCGACCGGCTGCCGGGCATCCTCCGGCCCCTCCTCGTTGTCGAGTCGGGCGGACAGGGCTTCTCGGTATTCTTCGCAGTCCACGTAGTAGTAGTCGGTGACATCCCATGGCCGGTTCCAACATATCTTCAATATTTCGCACGACGATCGCTTGACCCATACTTGATCGCGTTCTCCGGCTTGTTTCTGCTCGTTACAGTCGCAATATGTCGGATGTAGCGCTGGATGACACGATTACCAATCTGGCTCTCGCTGCCGGTCGCGGAGATCGCGACGCTGCGAACGCGTTTATTCGAAACACGCAGCGTGACGTCTGGCGGTTTCTCGTCTACCTGGCGGGGCCATCGGACGCCGAGGACCTGACCCAGGAGACGTTCGTGCGTGCGCTCGGCAGCGCGCACCGGTTCACCGCGCGCAGCCACGCCAGAACCTGGCTGCTGGCCATCGCGCGCCGGGTCGCCGCCGATCACTTCCGGGCGGCCGCCACCCGCCCCCGGATCGCCGACCAGGACTGGCAGATCGCCGCCGAACAGCGGCGTACACCGAACCTGCCGGGCATCGACGACACCGTGTCGATCAACCTGGCGGTGCGGGCGCTCACTGACGACCGCCGGGACGCGTTCGTGTTGACCCAGGTCCTCGGGCTCGGCTACGCCGAGGCGGCGGAGGTGTGCGGCTGCCCGGTGGGCACGATCCGCTCGCGGGTCGCACGCGCCCGCCGGGACCTCGTCGACGTGCTCGGGCTAGGCCTGCGGCACAGCCCCGCAGGGGGCCGGTAGCGCGAACCTCCCGTAGTGCGAACGGGGCAATCCCCTATCGGCGACTGCCGTTCCCCTACCGGCCCCGTCCGCGGCCGGCGAGTGGCCGCATGCGCCGCTTGACAGGCGCGAAACGCCGCGCGCGCGTGAACGCGCAGCGTATGTGGATACTGTTGTCGGCGTTACCAAAAGATTGGTGACAACACCGACGGCGAGCTGCGACGAATTCACCCCGGCAGGTCAGCGGTTCGTGTAATATTCCCCTCGCAGTGTGTCAATTCAGTAAAAGTTTCTTGTGGCAAGGTGAGGGTGGCGGCGAGGTAGACGTGGTTGACGTCCCGATCGGGACGACCGCCGGGTCCGCCGGTTTGGGTGATTCCTCGCCGACCATGACGCTGGGTCATGGCACCCGGGCCATAGGAGACGCTCACAAGATGGGGGTCCGCTCGGATACAGGGGTGAAGGACGTGTCTGTACTGGATTCATCGGAGCTCGTCGCACAGCAGCGCCGTCCGCGGGTGGCCGACGCGGTACACGTAACCGCGGGTCCGCCCGTCATGCCCACCCTCTCCTAGCGCGGGGTATGTAGTGGACTCCTCGGTCGCGCCTGCTCACTTAGCCACCGACGTCAAGCTCTCGCCGTTCCCGCCACCGCGGCTCGCGGCGGGTGTGGTCACCGCCGTCTTCGTCAGCATCAGCCTCATCGGCTTCCTGCACGTCTTGCTCCTCGGCGTGGGGCCGGGCGAGGTCGCGCTGTCGTTCTCGTGCATCGTCGTGCTGCTGCTGATGCAGCTGCTCTGGTACGGGCGCGACGCGTCGCGCCTGCGTTCACTGCTCGGCTACGGCATCCTGGCCGCGCAGGTCGCGCTCGTGTACCTGCCGATCTTCATCTTCGGGCAGGCGTGGGTCGGCATGCCGGGCTTCCTCGCCGGCAGTGTGCTGCTGGTGCTGCGCCCGATCGCGGCGTGGACGGCGTTCACGCTGATCGTCGCGAGCATGGGCGTCGCGCAGTGGTGGTTCACCGGTGCGCCCGTCGACATCGCGTACACCGCGATCTCCACGGTCACCACCGGCCTCGTGGTGTACGGGCTGTCGCGGCTGGCCGCGCTCGTCGTCGAGGTCCAGACCTCACGCGCGGAGATCGCGCGTATGGCGGTGCTGCGTGAGCGGCTGCGCTTCGCCCGCGACCTGCACGACCTGCTCGGCTACAGCCTCTCGGCGATCACGCTGAAGATCGAGCTCACCCACCGGCTGATCGAGAAGTCGCCGCAGGAGGCGAGCGACCAGCTGCTGGAGATCCTCGAGATCTCCCGGCTGGCTCTGTCCGACGCGCGCACGGTCGCCTCCGGCTACCGGGAGCTGTCGCTCGAGGAGGAGTGCCGCGCGGCGGTGTCCGTGCTGCAGGCCGCCGACATCAGCGTCCAGCTCGACACCGAAGAACTGGACCTGCCGGTGCGGGTGAGCACCGTGCTGGCGACCGTGCTGCGCGAGGGTGTCACGAACCTGTTGCGGCACAGCAAGGCCAAGCACTGCGAGATCACCATCCGGCAGACGCAGGACGAGGCGTCGATCAAGATCGTCAACGACGACCTCCAGCCGGCACCGAAGCAGGACGCGGAGCGGGGGAGCAGCCGCGGCGGCCTGCACAATCTTTCGGAGCGTGCCTCGGAGATAGGCGGGTCGGTCAGCGTCGAGCACGAGCCGAACATGTTCACGCTGCGGGTCGACGTGCCGCTGCGCATCGAGCGGAAGATGCCGGGTTCGCTATAGCCAGCCGGCCTCGCGGGCGATGCGGATCGCGTCGACCCGGTTGCGGGCGGCGAGCTTGCCGATGATCGTGGTCAGGTAGTTCCGAACGGTCCCGACGGAGAGGAACAGCCGTGAGGCGATGTCCACGGCCTGCATCCCCTCGGCGGTGAGCCGCAGGACCTCGGTCTCGCGCGCGGTCAGCGGCGACTCGGCGTTGTCCCAGGCGGCCATCGCGAGCTGGCTGTCGACCACTCGGCGGCCGGCCGCGACGTTGCGGATCGCGTCGGCGAGCTGCGCGGGTGGCGCGTCCTTCAGCAGGAACCCGGTTACCTTCGCCGACAGCGCGCGCCGAAGGTTGCCGGGGCGCCCCAGCCCGGTCAGGATCAGCGTCCGGATGTCCGGTAACTGCTCGTGGATCTCGGTCACCGCGGCCAGGCCGTCCTTGCCGGGCAGGTCGATGTCGACCACCGCGACGTCGGGCCGGAACTTCTGGGCGGTGGGCAGGATGTCGGTGCCGTTGGACACCTCGGCGACGACCTCGATGTCGGGCTCGAGGTTGAGCAGCGCGACGAGCGCTCCGCGGACCATGTGCATGTCCTCGGCCAGCATCACCTTGATCATTCGCGGCCGTCCCTCCGGGCCTGCCCGATTCGCCATCGTTGTATCACGCCTGCCCCCACCCGCACAGGCTTCATGATCGTTGCGTCTTGGTATTGCCCGGTTGGGCGCGTCGCGCCCACTCTCCGCTGTGTTCCGTGCACCGTCCGTCAAGGAGGGTCGGTCGCGCCAGCGGGCTTGCCGACGGCGAACTCGCCGACGCTGACCTCCGCGGGCCAGTCGAGTCCGAACGCGGCGGTCGCCACCTCGCTGTCGCCCATCGCGAGCGCGCATGGCGCGAGCCCCAGCATCGTGGCGACGAGGTAGAGCGTCTGCTGCAGCACGCCGACGTGCTTGAGCGTGGAGGCGTAGCTGATCCCGTCGTACACCCAGGACAGCCTGCCCATGCGGGCGGTGATCGTGATGAGCACCGGCGGCCGCCGCTGCGCCCCGGTCAGCATCATCGCGCTGTCCAGCAGCTCGTCGGTGTGCGTCGCGTTCTCGTTGATGAGCGTCAGCGCGTGGCCCTGCGGGTCGTAGTGGTAGTTCCCGCACGGCAGCCCGTCGCAGCGGTCCACGGTGAGGTAGAGGTCGAGCTCGTAGAGCGAGCCCGTGCTCGGGTAAGGCCGCTCCGACACGGTGTAGCGCGCGCCGCCCGCGCCGAGGGTCTCGCGTTGCGCCCGGACCCGGGCCGTGCGGTAGAGCAGCTCGCCGAGCTCGCGCACGGATGGACCCTCGTCGGCGAACTCGCGCATCGAGCGGCGCCGCTCGATGGCCTCGGTCAGCGAGATCTCGCCGGCGGTCGGCGCGGTCAGATCCGGTTGGTACAAGGGAAAGCGGCGTCCTTCGGGGACCGGCTTCACGACCGGCAGCGGCGCCAGGTTGTGCCGGTACACCGCGCCGGCGGGGTCGTCGTGGCGGCCGAGCCTGCTGCGGGAGTGGAAGAGCAGGTCGTAGGGCGACCAGGTGAGCAGGTCGGGGTCGGAGTCCTCGGCGAATGTCGGTGCCTGGCCGCCGGAGCCGGGCTCACCGGTCACGACCATGCCGGTGGCCGCGAGGTAGGCGACGATCTCGGCCACCACCGGCTGCGCCATGTTGATGCCCTGCGCGACGTCGGCGCTCGTGGTCGCCTGGCCCAGCGAGCTGACGACCCACGTGGCGAGCGGCCGGTGCAGCACGACCCGGTAGTACGACAGCGGCGACTCCAGCAGCAGCTCCCCGCCGGCCTCGCGGAGGAACGCGAAGCGGGACAGCCGGACCGGCCGCGTCACGGACAGGATCGGGAGCTGGAGTATCCCGCGCGGCGAGAGCGGCGTGACCGACAGTAGCGGGCTGGACGAGTCGCGCAGGCCGAGCGAGCGTACGACGCAGCCGGGCAGCCGGTCGAACAGCTTGTAAAGGTCGCCGTTGTTCAGCCCGTCGATGTTGGTGAGGGCGATCGGCCCGAACGTCATCCGGTAGAGACTCTCCGCGATCGACGGCGCGGGCGCGTCCACCGTGACGTCGCCCCACCGGGTCAGGACGACCAGGTCGCCGCCCGTTGCCGGTTCCACCACGACGTCGTCGCGGAACGACCACAGGGGCTGGATCACGTCGGTCGGACCGGCGGGATCGGATGACACTTCTCGCTCCTCGGTATGCGTGCACGCGCCGCCCGCGTACGCGTCATACGAATAGGGGGATCGGGTTCAGGTCGTCATAGGCGGTCGGCAGGGCCAGCCGGCCGAGCTTGACCGGCACGTCGTAGAGCCGTCCGGGGGCCAGGCGGGCCCAGAAGCCGCGCAAGCCCGGCACGATCGCCTTCACCACGGGTAACCCGACGTCCGGGCGGGTCTGGTCGAGGACCATGACGTCGAGACCGAGGCTTTCCAGCCGCTGCTGGACCGTGATGATGTCCGCGTGGAGGTCGTCGGCGGGGGAGTACGGGTAGTCCGCGGGGGTGCGGGACCGCACCGCGGGGTCGGGTCGCAGGTACGGCAGGCCGCCCCACGTGGCGGTCCGCCACCAGTGCACGGCGTCGGGGTCGGACCAGTCGTAGTCGCCGCCTTCGCCCGCGCCGACCACCGCGGGCATCAGCTGGTTCATCTCCGTGAGCGCCCGGACGAGTGCGACCTGTGGGTCGAGGTGTGCCCCGAACCCGAACATGACGTCCTCGCGTGGCCCGTCGGTTCGACGCGACAGCGCTGCCATGGTCGGAATCCCTACGTCGGACGATACGTCGAGCACCCAGACATCACGGTGCAGAACCGCATACACCTCCTGCAGCCGATCGATCCAGGGCACCCCGAAGCTGTCGAGGTCGACCCCAGGTGCGCGAGTCCGGTTGTACCACCACAGGGCGACCGCGTCGCGTTCGACGAGTTCGAGGAGACCCTGCAGCAAGGCGTCCTCAAGACTGCTTCCAGCCGCGTTTCCGTTGGAGTCGGCGGAAAGCGAGCCGCCGCCACCGGTCTCGCCGGGCACGTCGAAATACAGCAGACCGGTCGGCAGCAGGCGGTGCCGGCGCTCGGTCAGCGACCACACCGGGGTCCAGCTGGTCACCGCGTCGTCGTCGAACGGCTCGCAGACGTACTGGAACGACGAGTGCGTCGCGTTCCACTCCGCGCGGCCCTCGTACTGGCGTTCGTGAAACAGCAGGCACGCGCCCGGGTGCCCGGCCTCGTCGCCGAGCGAGGAGTAGCTCGCGACGATGCGTTCCTCGTCGCCGTGGAAGTAGCCGCTGTGCCGCTCGATCGCTTCGCAGAGGGCGCTCACCTTGCCGTGCAACGGGGTGACACCCTTGCCGCCGTTCTCCGCGCGCGCGGAACGCATGTGGTCGAAGCGCCTGCGCACATTCAGCGCGAGGTTCGGCCCGGCGCGGAACGAGTTGAAGAAGTCCGGCCCGCGCTCGTCGCGGGTGATCTCGTTGAGCACGCCGGTGACCGGGCTGATGAGGTGCTCGTAGGTGCGCAGCACCTCCTCGGGGGGCATGGACCGGTGCCCGCCGCCGCTGCGGCTGGACTTCGCGCGGTGGCCGAGCACGACCGGCCGGCGCGCCTGGCGGCTCATCAGGCCGGGGTCACCGCAGGCCGGGCACTGCGGGCGCGGGCGCAGCTCGTGCCGGCGGCCCTGCAGGTCGAAGCTGTCGAGGGTCCACACCATGCGCTGCCCGTCGTTGCGCAGGCCGGCGATCCATTTGACGGCCTCGAGGGCGATGAGGTTCGTGGCGGCCGCGCCGAGCGGGGGCAGCGAGACCGCGGGCCGGGAGAGCTCGAGGAGCTGACCGGGCAGGGCCCGCAGGTGGGTCTCGGCCTGGCGGTGTCCGCGCAGCCGGTGGGCCAGGCACTGCCAGCAGGCCGTCGCCTCCACCGACTCGCCCGCGTGGCGGCTCGGCGGCTGGAAGACCGGGCCGATCCACACCTGGGTGCCGCCCGGCTTCGCGAGCAGCCACGGACAGCCCGCGGCCCGGTGCAGCGCGTTGACCCGCTCGAGGGCGTCGTCGAGGTAGTCCTCGCAGATCACGACCGACAGGTCCACGCCGCGACCGAGGGAGTCGGCCGGGGCGGTCTCGACGGACAGTCCCGCGGCACGGAGGGCGGCCACCGCGGGGCCCGCGTCCACGTCGCCGACGGTCGTGGCCTGCACGCGCGCGCCACGCACGCTGTTCACCGCGCTGGCCGGGTCCAGCCCGGCCGACTCCCAGTAGGCGAGGCTCGGCCGGCCCGCCTCGTGCTCCAGCACGGCCTCCGCGGGCTCTCGCAGAACTACGAGTCCGGCCTCCACCAGCCGCATCACGGTCGAGCCCGCCTCGGCCATGGGCAGGTCGGCGGGGAGGTCGCGGCACAGCTCGGTCAGGTCACGGGTGCCGTCCAGCAGTGGGGCCAGCGCCTCGACGTGCGCCCCGGCGACGGAGGTCGCACCCCGCTCGGACAGCAGGTAGACCGCCTCACCGCGGACCACGTGGGCACGAAGGTGTCGCTTGAAGCCGACACGTAATCCGGGTTCCTGGCCTGATGAGGCTGCCATGGCTCCTCCTCGTGCGCTTGACTCTCGCTTGAGCGGGACTCGAGTTCCAGGGTCCTTGTGCGCGCGGGTCTGGACAAGTGCGGGCCTCATGTGCTCACACCTCAATACTCATCGCCCATTTATGACATCGTCACTATCGAGGTGGCCTTGATTCGGAATAACGTTGTTGATGTCCTGATACGCATGATTCAAAGATCGTCGCATCCTCCCGGGACTATCCCGCCGGATTTGCCGCCGGCGGCGGAAAGTGCGGTGGATCTGGGCTGATAGCGAGGTCCCGAAATGGCAACGAAATTAGACGAGCTCGGAATGATGACGCAAGAGGAGAAACTCTCACTCCTCGCCACCCTGCTCGAGACGACGTCACTCCCGGAGCCGAACGCGGAGCCGCCCGTCGTCGGGCAGCAGCGGACGCCGGTGGACAACCCGCTTGCCGACCTGCGGTTCGAGCTGCTCGGCCCGCTGGTGATCCGGCACGGCGACCTCGACGTCGCGCCGAGCGCACCCAAGCTGCGGCTGATTCTCTCCACACTCCTTTTCAACGCGAACAAGCCGGTCGGCGCGTCCGTGCTGGCCAGGGAGCTGTGGAGCGACGGTGCACCGCGCACCGCGCACTCCACGCTGCAGACCTACATGTTCAAGCTGCGCAGGTTGTTCCGCGCGGTCCTGGGCCTGTCGGTCGAGTATGTCACCAGTGAGGTGCTGCAGACCTGCTCCGGCGGCTACACCCTGCGGGTGGACCCGCGGCAGCTGGACATCACGGAGTTCGACCACCTGGTGACCGCGGGCTCGGCCGCCATGCACGCCGGTGACTACGACAATGCCGCCACCGACCTGCGACGGTCGCTTGCTCTGTGGCGCGGCAACGTCGTGCACAACGGTCACTGGGGCACCCTGCTGCGAGCCCAGGTCGCCCGCCTGGAGGAGCGTCGCTTCTACGCGCACACCACCAGGATCGACGCCGACCTGTGCCTCGGCCGGCACCGCGAGATGATCAGCGAGCTGGCGTCCCTGGTCGTCGAGCACCCGCTGCACGAGTCGGCGCACACGATGCTGATGATCGCGCTGTTCCGGGCCGGCCGCGCCTCCGCGGCGCTGGAGGTCTACATGCGGTTCCGGCAGCGGATGCTGCATGAGCTCGGCATCGAGCCCTCGGAGCGGATCCGGGCGCTGCACATGGCGCTGCTGTCGACGAACCCGGTGCTCGCCGACCAGTCGCTGACCTCGGACATGCTGCTCGACAAGCTCGTCCGCGGCAGCTGAGCACCACCGCCGGGAATTCGTCCGCCATTACCGGTGGGTGACCCTCGGCCATTACGGTCAATTCCATTCCGTGTGCGGGTTGAGGAGGAAACGATGACGACATCGCCGGTGAATCTGAATGCCGGGCAGGTGAACTTTGCGAACGACCCGAAACTGCTTTCGGACGTCCTGCGCCCGTATGCACGCCCGAAGACCCAGTACCTGAAGTCCGCCTCGGTCGCCGTAGCCGGCGGGTCGGCGAGCGCCGAGGGGACCTTCGCCATCCCGTTCCCGTGCTACATCGACGACACCGGTCACCTGAACTCGGTCGAGATCAACATCTGCTTCAACCAGCTCATGTACTACCTGATCGCCAAGTGCGTGCAGGAGCGGGCGCTGCCCGAGTTCGACAGCTGGACGATGGAGGACTACTGGGCCAAGCAGCTGCCCGACATCCTCATCGCCCGCTTCTCCAGCATCTTCAAGCGACCGATCGACTCGTCGTCGTTCACCGGCGAGGTGTCCTTCGCCGAGTTCCGCCAGACCAACCGCAGCCGTCCGGTGCAGGTCGTCGACATGCCGTGGCGCTTCTGGGACGAGGCAGGCGGCCACGCCGAGGGCGAGGTGCGGATGGCGCTGGTCGAGCCGCCGGGCATGAACCTGCGCGCCGCGTGAGGACCGGATACTGAACAGGAGGCCATCGTGACAGCCAAGCTGCGCACGCTCGTGGACGTGGTGCGCCAGCACGCGGCCGGCAGGCCCGATGCGATCGCCATGATCTGCGAAGGCAGGCGCATCGACTACGCCGCGCTGAACCGTGTGAGCAGCCAGGTCGCGCACGGCCTCCAGGCGGCGGGCATCCGCGCCGGTGACCGCATCGCGTACCTGGGCAAGGAGTCCGAGCACTACTACGAGGTGCTCTACGGCGCGGCGAAGCTCGGTGCGGTGCTGGTGCCGATCAACTGGCGGCTGGCCGCCGACGAGGTCGATCACATCCTCCGCGACTCCGGTACGGCCATGTTGTTCGTGGACACCGCCGCGCAGCCGACGGCCGACCGGCTCGCGCCGGAGCTGCCGCGGCTGGCCACGGTGGTCCCGCTGGACGAGCCGGGTGCGCCCGGGGCGGGCTTCGCGTCGTGGATCGCTCCGCAGCCGGAGACGAACGTGCTCGCGCGGGTCACGCCGGACACCTCGGTGGTGCAGATGTACACCAGCGGCACGACCGGGCTGCCCAAGGGCGTGGTGCTCGCGCACCGCAGCTTCTTCGGGGTGCGCGACGCGCTGGCCGGCGCCGATCTCAGGTGGATCGACTTCTACGCGGAGGACATCAGCCTCGTCGGGATGGCCGGCTTCCACATCGGCGGCATCTGGTGGGCGACGCAGGGCTTCGCGGCCGGCGCCACCAACGTCGTGATGCGGGAGTTCACCACGGCGGGCGCGGTCGAGCTGATCAAGTCGCTCGGTGTGACCACGGCATGCCTGGTGCCTGCGATGATGCGGCTGATGCTCGCCGAGCCCGGGGTCACCAAGGAACACTTCACGACGCTGCGGAAGATCATCTACGGCGGCGCGCCGATCTCCGCGGCCCTGCTGGCCCGCTGCGTCGAGGGCTTCGGGTGCGAGTTCGCGCAGATCTACGGCCTGACCGAGACCGGCAACACCGCGATGTGCCTGCCACCGGCGGACCACGCACCGGACGGCGGCAAGATGCAGGCGGCCGGGCGGCCGTACCCCGGTTTCGACGTCAAGGTCGCGGACAGCGCGGGCAACCCGCTGCCGGCGGGCGAGATCGGCGAGGTGTGGCTGAAGACCCCGTCGGCGATGCTGGAGTACTGGAACCTCCCCGAGACCACCGCGAAGACCCTGGTCGGCGGTTGGCTGGTGACGGGCGACGCCGGCGTGCTCGACGAGGACGGCTACCTGTTCATCCGCGACCGGATCAAGGACATGATCATCGTCGCGGGCGAGAACGTGTACCCCGCGGAGATCGAGAACGTCATCGGCCGCCACCCGAAGGTCGCGGAGTCGGCCGTGGTCGGCGTCCCCGACGACCGCTGGGGCGAGATCGTGCACGCGTTCGTGGTCCCGGTGGAGGGAGAGACGCTGTCGGAGCGGGAGCTGGCGCTGTTCCTGAAGGGCAAGCTGGCCACGTTCAAGCAGCCGCTGCGCTACGAGTTCCTCGAGAAGGTCCCCCGCAACCCGAGCGGCAAGATCCTCCGCCGTGAGCTGCGCGAACGCTTCTGGCAGCACCACGAACGCCGCGTGAGCTGACGCCGCCGGGCACCTCTTGCTGAGGCGCGGCCGCCGGACGAGAGTGCGGGTGGTGACCAACCTGAGCACGGCACCCGGCGGCCAGGCCGGGTTGCGGTACGCCAGCCGGCCCGGGCGATGGGTGCTGGCTGCCACGGTGCTCGGCTCGGCGATCGCCTCCGTCGACGCGACCGTGGTGGGCATCGCGCTGCCCACCATCGGTCGCGAGTTCCACACCGGACTGGCCACGCTGCAGTGGGTGGTGACCGCCTACACCCTCACCCTGGCCGGGCTGCTGCTCGTCGCGGGCGCGCTCGGCGACCGGTACGGGCGGCGCCGCGTCTTCATGGTGGGCGTGGTGTGGTTCGCCCTCGCCTCGGTGCTGTGCGGCATCGCCCCGAACGCGCCGGTGCTCATCGCCGCGCGAGCGCTGCAAGGTGTCGGCGCGGCCCTGCTCACTCCCGGCAGCCTCGCGATCCTGGAGGCGTCGTTCGCGCCGCAGGACCGCGGCAGGGCGATCGGCGCCTGGTCCGGTCTGTCCGGAGTGGCCTCGGCGATCGGTCCGTTCCTCGGCGGGTGGCTCATCGCGACGGCGTCCTGGCGGCTGATCTTCGCGATCAACCTGCCGATCGCCGTCCTCGTCATCGCGCTGGCCTGGCGCCACGTCCCGGAGTCCCGCGACGCCGAGGCGACCGGGCGGGTGGACCTCGTCGGCGGGGCGCTGGTCACCCTGGGCCTGGTCGGGCTCACCTACGGGCTGATCGAAGGTTCCGCCAGCGGCTGGGCGAGTGCCGGCGTGCTGACCGCGCTTGTCGGCGGGGTGGTCGTGCTCGCCGCGTTCGTGCTGTGGGAACGCCGCGCCCGCAACCCGATGCTGCCGCTGGAGCTGTTCGCCTCGCACCAGTTCACCGCCACGAACCTGGTGACGTTCGTGATCTACGGCGCGCTGGGCGGCACGCTGTTCCTGCTACCCATCGAGCTGCAGACGGTGTCCGGCTACACCCCGCTGCAGGCCGGCGTGTCGCTGCTGCCGCTCACCGTCATCATGCTGGTGCTGTCGGCTCGCTCCGGCGCGCTCGCCGCGCGCATCGGCCCGCGGCTGCAGATGAGCGTGGGGCCGGTCCTGGTCGGCTTGGGCCTGGCGCTGTTCACGCTTGTCGGCGCGGACGGCAGCTACCTGACCGCGGTGCTGCCCGCGGTGACCGTGCTCGGGCTGGGCCTGGCCACCACCGTCGCGCCGCTGACGTCGACCGTGCTGGCCGCCGTGCCCGCCCAGCACGCGGGGATGGCCTCCGCGGTCAACAACGACGTGGCCCGCGCGGCCGGGCTCATCGCGGTCGCCGTGCTCCCGGCCGCCGCGGGCATCACCGGTGCGGCCTACTACCTCCCGGGCACCTTCTCGACGGGCTTCCACACCGCCTCGCTCATCGCCGGCGCGCTCTGCGTGCTGGCCGGCGTCCTGGCGGCCGTCATGATCCGCAACCCGGCTCCGACGGCGGGCGCGCAGACCCGGCCCACGGTGCACTGCGGTCTGGACGCACCGCCCGCCCACGTCCACGCCTGACTGGGGGTCGCTCGCGGCGAGCGCCGATCGGTTGCGGGTGCTGGTGGCCGGCGGGCCGCTGCCGCGCAGGGTGGCACGAACCGAGACCCGTTCGTCGTGCTCGGCTACGCGGCGACGATCGGTCCGGCCACCGAGCGGCGGTGCACGCGCAACTGTGCCGGATCGAGTACGACGTGATGGCGGCCGCGGGGGTCGCCCCCGGCGTCGTGCGGCCTTTGCCGCGATGCCCGCCGCGGGCACGCAGATCACGGTCGTCGCCGGCCTGGCGGCCACCGCGGTTCGACGAGCGTGCCATCCCGGTGGGGCGGTGCCTGTTCGTCGGCAGCACGGATGGCGACCTCGCCGCCGCCCGCGCGGCGGGTGTCCACATCGTCCGCCACCGCCGCCCGGCCGCCGCTACCGGGCCCGCGGCGCAGCCGGCCGATCCCTGGTTCGGCTCACTGTCCAAACCAGCAGGGAGATGACGGGCCGGCCGCGCCGCAACACCTGGTCAAGCGACGTCGCCGAGCTCGTCGTCCAGGATGCCGAACATGTCGTCGGCGGTGGCGGACGTCAGGTCGTCCACCGCCTCGTCCGCTGCCTCGTCCGCCGCCGCCGCGGCCGGGTCGGTCTTCGTGCGGTACCTGGTCAGCAGGCGTTGCAGGGACGTGGCGATGTCCACCGCCTCGTCCGCCGCCTCGTCCGCCGGCTCCAGCCCGTCCAGTGACGCCTCCAGTTTCGCGATGTCCTCCGCCAGCGCGCGCAGCCGCATGGTCGACCGGCTGCCGCCCAGTTCGGACAGCAGGTGCTCGACCAGCGCGTCGGGCGTCGGGTGGTCGAACGTCAGCGTCGCCGGCAGGCGCAGGCCCGTGGCCGTGTTCAGCTTGTTCCGCAGCTCCACCGCGGTCAGCGAGTCGAAGCCCAGCTGCTTGAACTGCTGGGCCGCCGAGATCGTCCCGGGCGAGCCGTGGGCCAGCACCGTCGCCACGGTCGAGCGGACCAGGTCCAGCAGCACGCCCCGCTGCTCCGCCTCGCTCCGGCCGGCCAGCTGCGCGGCCAGCGCGACGGTCGACGGGCCGGACTGGGCCCGCCGGGTGCGGGTGAACGACCGCAGCGGTGGCGCCACGTCCGTCGCCGTCCGCAGCGCGGCGTGGTCCAGCTTCACCGGCACCAGGTGCGGCTCGCCGGACCGGCACGCGGCGTCGAACAGCGCGAGGCCCTCCTCGACGGTGTGCTGCCGCACGCCGCCCCGGTTGATCCGCGCCAGGTCCGCCTCGCCGAGGTGACCCGTGATCGCACTCTCCTGCGCCCACAGGCCCCACGACAGCGCCGTCACCCGCCGGCCCGCGGCGTGCCGCGAGACGGCCAGCCCGTCCAGGAACGCGTTCGCCGCCGCGTAGTTCGCCTGCCCCGCCGTGCCGAGCACGCTGGTGCCGGACGAGAACAGCACGAACAGGTCCACGTCGCCGGCCAGCTCGTCCAGGTTCAGCGCCGCGTCGACCTTGGGGCGCAGCACCGTGTCCACCTGCTCGGGCGTCAGCGTCTCCAGCGTCGCGTCGTCCACCACGCCGGCCGCATGGATCACAGCGGACAGCGGGTGGGCGAGATCCGCCACGAGAGAGCCGAGCGCGGACCGGTCGGCGGCATCGCACGCGGCGATCTCCACCTCGGCGCCCAGCTCCGTGAGCGACGCGCGCAGCTCGGCCGCGCCCGGCGCGGACGGGCCGCGCCGCGACGTCAGCACGAGGTGCCGCGCGCCGTGCTCGGTGACCAGGTGGCGGGCCAGCGCGGCGCTGAGCGTGCCGGTGCCGCCGGTGACCAGCACGGTGCCGTCCGGGTCGAACAGTGGACCGTCCGAAGTAGACACT
This sequence comes from Actinophytocola sp., assembly GCA_035995025.1. Classification (GTDB taxonomy): domain Bacteria; phylum Actinomycetota; class Actinomycetes; order Mycobacteriales; family Pseudonocardiaceae; genus Actinophytocola. Next base: position 27,687 of record DASYKY010000101.1, on the reverse strand, counting down.
GCCGCCTTCGTCAGCCGCGGGACCAGGACGGTGCCGCCGCGGACCGCCACCTGCGGCTCGCCGGTGGCCAGCGCCGCGGAGACATCGTCCGCGGGGTCGGACACGTCGACCAGCGTGAACCGGTCCGGCTGCTCGGTCTGCGCCGAGCGGACCAGGCCCCACACGGCCGCGCCCGCGAGATCGTCCCCGGTCGTCGCCCCCTGCGTGACGACGACCAACCGGTCGGCGGTGCGCAGCGCGCCGAGCGTGCGGTGCACCGCCGCGTGCACGGCGGCCGCGGACGTCCCGGGCTCGACGCGCAGCGCCTCCGCGCCGGACACCGGCTCGGCGGCGCCCGCGCTCGCCGGCACCCAGTCCAGCCGGTACAGCGAGTCCGGCCCGGTCCGCAGGGCGTCCGCGCTCACTGGCCGGGCCACGAGCGACTCGACAGACGCGACCGGCGTGCCGGCCGGATCGGTCAGCTCGAGCGCGTACGCGTCCTCGCCTGCCCGGGTGATCCGCACCCGCACGGCGGTGGCCGCGGACTCCGGGTGGATCCGCACCCCGCTCCAGCTGAACGGGAGCGCCACCTGGCCGTCGGCCCGCTCCGGCACGAACAGCGCGTGCAGCGAGGCGTCGAGCAGCGCCGGGTGGATGCCGAACCGCTCGGCGCCGGACCGCAGGGCCTCGGGCAGCTCGACCTCGGCGAACAGCTCGTCGCCGCGCCGCCACGCGGCCGTGAGGCCCTGGAACGCCGGGCCGTAGTCCACGCCGAGGTCGGCGATCCGGTCGTACAGCTCGTCGGCGGCCACCGGGTCCGCCCCGGCGGGCGGCCACTCGCCACCGGCGCCACCCGCCGCGCGCGGCGGCTCGGCGTCGTCGGCGACGCGGCCGGAGGCGTGGTGCACCCACGCGTCGCCGTCCGCGTCCTCCCGCCGGGAGTGGATGCGCACCGGCCGCCCACCGGTCTCGTCGGGCTCGCCGACCTCGACCTGCACGTGCACCGCCGCCTGCTCGGTGAGCACCAGGGGAGCGTGCAGGGTCAGCTCGTCGACGACGTCCAGGCCGGTGTGCTCGCCCGCGCGGCGCGCCAGCTCGACGAAACCCGTGCCGGGCAACAGGATCGTGCCGTGCACCGCGTGGTCGGCGAGCCACGGGAGGTCCCGCGTCGACAGCCGGCCGGTGAGCACGACCCGCTCCGAGCCGGCCAGCCCGAGCGCCGCGCCGAGCAGCGGGTGGCCGGTCGCGCCGAGCCCGAAGCCGGTCGCCGAGCCCGCCGCGTCCGGGGTGATCAGCCAGTACCGCTCGTGCTGGAAGGCGTACGTCGGCAGGTCCACCCGGCCCGCGCCGGGGAACAGCGCCGCCAGGTCCAGCCGCACGCCGCGGGTGTGCAGCCGCGCGAGCGCCTCGATCACCGCGGGCACCTCGTCGCGGTCGCGCCGCGACGCGGGCACGAAGTCCTCGCCGCCCAGCGCGGTGAGCGCCGCGTCCGGGCCGACCTCGAGGAAGGTGCGCACGCCCGCCGCGGTGAGGGTGGCGACCGCGTCGGTGAAGCGGACCGGCTGCCGGACCTGCCCGACCCAGTACTCCGGATCGGTGAGGTCCGCGTCCGCACCGGTCACAGTGGACACGACGGGGATGGTCGGCTCGTGGTAGGTCACGCCCGCGGCGACCGCGCGGAACTCGTCCAGCATCGGCTCCATCAGCGGCGAGTGGAACGCGTGGGAGACGGTCAGCCGCTTGGTCTTGCGGCCCTGCTCCGTGAACACCGCCGCGACCGCCAGGACGGCTTCCTCCACACCGGACACCACGACGGAGTCCGGGCCGTTGACGGCCGCGATCCCGGCCCGCTCGGTGAGCTGCGGGCCGACCTCGTCCTCGGTCGCCTGGATGGCGACCATCGCGCCACCGGCCGGTAACGCCTGCATCAGCCTGCCGCGCGCCGCGACGACCGTGCAGGCGTCCGCCAGCGACCAGACCCCCGCGACGTGCGCGGCGGCCAGCTCGCCGATGGAGTGCCCGGCCAGCTGGTCCGGCCGCACGCCCCACGACTCGAGCAGCCGGTACAGCGCGACCTCGAACGCGAACAGCGCGGGCTGGGTGAAGCCGGTCCGGCCGAGCGCGTCCGGGTCCTCGTCGATGACCGTCCGCAGTGGACGATCCAGGTGCCGGTCCAGCTCCGCGGACACCTCGTCGAACGCGGCCGCGAACACCGGGAACGCCGCGTACAGCGCGGCGCCCATGCCGGGCCGCTGCGCGCCCTGCCCGGTGAACAGCACGGCCAGCTTGCCGGGCCGCACCGCGCCGGTGACCACGCCGGGCGCGTCCGCGCCGGTGGCGAGCGCGGCCAGCCCGCGCAGCAGCTCGTCGCGGTCGACACCGGACACCACGGCACGGTGGTCGAACCCGGCCCGAGTGGTCGCCAGCGAGTGGCCGACGTCGGCCGGCCGCAGCTTCGGGTGACCGTCCACGAAGGGCCTCAGCCGGGCGGCCTGGTCGCGCAGCGCCTCGGGCGTGCGGGCCGACAGCACCCACGGCACGACCGGCGGCCCGGGGGCCGCCTCGGCGGCCGGTGCGGGCGCGGGTGCCTCCTCGACGATCACGTGCGCGTTGGTGCCGCTGACGCCGAACGACGAGACGCCCGCACGGCGCGGGTGGCCGTCGGCCTCCCACGGCACGGCGTCGGCGAGCAGCTCGACCGCCCCGTCCGCCCAGTCGACCTTGGTGCTGGGCTCCTCGACGTGCAGCGTCCTCGGCAGCAGGCTGTTGCGCATGGCCAGCACCATCTTGATGACGCCGCCGACACCGGCGGCGGCCTGCGTGTGGCCGACGTTGGACTTCAGCGAGCCGAGCCACAGCGGGCGGTCGCGGTCCCGGCCGTACGTGGCGAGCAGCGCCTGCGCCTCGATCGGGTCGCCCAGCGAGGTGCCGGTGCCGTGCGCCTCGACGGCGTCCACATCGGACGGTGTGAGGCCGGCGGCGGCGAGCGCGTTGCGGATGACCCGTTGCTGCGACGGCCCGTTGGGGGCGGTCAGGCCGTTGGACGCGCCGTCCTGGTTGACCGCCGAGCCACGCAGCAGCGCGAGGACCGGATGGCCGTTGCGCCGCGCGTCCGACAGCCGCTCCACGACCAGCACGCCGACACCCTCGGCCCACGCGGTGCCGTCCGCGGCGGCCGAGAACGCCTTGCAGCGGCCGTCCTTCGCGAGCCCGCGCTGCTTGGAGAACTCCACGTACAGGCCCGGCGTGGCCATCACGGTGACGCCGCCGGTGAGCGCGAGCGAGCACTCCCCGGAACGCAGCGACTGCGCCGCGAGGTGCAGCGACACCAGCGACGACGAGCACGCGGTGTCGATCGTGACCGCCGGTCCCTCGAGGCCGAGCGTGTAGGCGACCCGGCCCGAGGCGACACTGCCCGCGGTGCCGGTGCCCCAGAAGCCCTCGACGCCTTCGGGCACCGCGCTGGCGCGGACCGCGTAGTCGTGGGTCATCAGGCCGGTGAACACGCCGGTGGTCGAGCCGCGCAGCGCGTTCGCGTCCAGGCCGGCGCGTTCGAGCGCCTCCCAGCAGGTCTCCAGGAACACCCGCTGCTGCGGGTCCATGGCCAGCGCCTCGCGCGGGCTGATGCCGAAGAACTCGGCGTCGAACCCGGCCGCGTCGAGCAGGAACCCGCCCTCGCTGGCGTAGCTCGTGCCGGGGGTGTCGGGGTCCGGGTCGAACAGGGTGTCGAGGTGCCAGCCGCGGTCGGCCGGGAACCCGCTCACCCCGTCGCGGCCGGTCGCCAGCATCTGCCACAGCTCGTCCGGTGTGGACACCCCGCCCGGGTAGCGGCAGGCCATGCCGACGATCGCGATGGGTTCGTCGGACGGCCGGGCCGCCGTGACCACCGGCGCCGGTGCGTCCTGCTCGTCCAGCTCGGCCAGCAGGTGCTCGACCAGCGCTTCCGGGGTCGGGTGATCGAACGTGAGCGTGGCAGGCAACCGCAGCCCGGTGGCGGTGTTGAGCCGGTTGCGGAACTCGACCGCGGTCAGCGAGTCGAAGCCCAGCTGCTTGAACGCGTTCGTCGCGGTGACGGTCTCCGGGTCGGGCAGCGCCAGCACGGACGCGACCTGCGTGCGCACGACCTCCAGCAGGTGCCCGCGCCGCTCGGCCGCCGGCCGCCCGGCCAGCTGCTGGGCCAGCGCGGACGCGCTCGCCCGGCTCCCGCGGGACCGCTTGCGCGGCGTCTTCACCAGGCCGTGCAGCGGCGCGGGCGCGCCGGTCGCGGTGCGCAGCGCGGCGTGGTCCAGTGTCACCGGGATCAGGTGCGGCTCGCCGGACCGGCAGGCCTCGTCGAACAGCGCCAGCCCGTCCTCGACGGTGTGCGGAAGCACGCCGGTCCGGTTGAGGCGGGCGCGGTCGGCATCGGTCAGGTTCTGCGTCATCGCGCTGTCCGGTGCCCACAGGCCCCACGACAGCGTGGTCACCGGCAGGCCGGTCGCGTGCCGGTGTGCGGCGAGCCCGTCGAGGAACGCGTTGGCGGCCGCGTAGTTGGCCTGCCCCGCGGTGCCGAGGATGCCCGCCACGGACGAGAACAGCACGAACAGGTCCACGTCGCCGGCCAGCGCGTGCAGGTTCAGCGCGGCGTCGACCTTCGGCCGCAGGACGGCGTCGACCCGCTCGCCGGTCAGCGACTCCAGGATGCCGTCGTCGAGCACGCCGGCCGCGTGGACGACGCCGGACAGCGGGTGCTCGAGGCCGTCCAGGAGCGCGGCGAGGGCGGCGCGGTCGGCGGCGTCGCACGCGGCGATCTCGACCTCGGCGCCCAGCTCGGTCAGCGAGGCACGCAGCTCCTCGGCGCCCGGCGCGGACGGGCCGCGGCGGGACGCCAGCAGCAGGCGGCGGGCACCGTGCCCGGTGACCAGGTGGCGGGCCAGCGCCGTGCTGAGCGTGCCGGTGCCTCCGGTGATGAGCACGGTGCCGTCCGGGTCGAACAATCGATCGTCCGAAGTGGACGGTGAGGTCCGCGCGATGCGTGGCACGGTCAGCGCGCCGTCGCGCACGGCGACCTGCGCCTCGCCGGACGCGATCGCCGCGCCGACCAGCTCGTCGGTGCCGGCGTCGGCCTCGACGAGCACGAACCGGTCGGGGTGCTCGGTCTGCGCGGAGCGCACCAGGCCCCACACGGCCGCACCCGCGAGGTCTCCGGGCCGGGTGACCACGGCCAGGCAGCCGGTCCCGGACAGCGACTCCTGCAGCGCGGCGAGCGTGCCGCGCACGGCCTCGTGGACGGCTTCGGCCGTGTCGCCGGGCTCGACCGCGTGCACCTCGGTGCCGGCGACGGTGCGGTCGGCCGGGGTGGGCACGGTGACCCACTCGGTGGCGTACAGGGCGGCGGCCGGGGCGGCGGTGCCGCCGAGCTGGTCGGTGGACACCGGGCGCAGCGCGACCGACTCGGCGTCGAGTACGGGGTTCCCCTCGTCATCCGAGGCGCTGACCCGCACCGAGCTGGTGCCGTCGGGGGTCAGGTGCACGCGCAGCGCGGTGGCACCCGAGCGGTGCAGCCGTACGCCGCGCCAGGAGAACGGCAGCCAGGCCTGGCCCCGCTGCGAGCCGGCGTCGAGGTGCAGCACCATCGGGTGCATGGCGGCGTCGAGCAGCGCGGGGTGCACGCCGAACCGGGCGGCGCCCTTCTGCTCCTCCTCGCGCAGCGTCACCTGGGCGAACAGCTCGTCCCCCCGGCGCCACACCTCCTGCACGCCCTGGAAGGCCGGGCCGTAGCAGAAGCCGCGGGCCAGCAGCCAGTCGTAGAAGTCGCCGACCGCCGCGGGCTCGGCACCGGCCGGCGGCCACTGCGCCTCCGGGACGAGCGGCTGGGCGACCGGGTCGTTGGTGAGCACACCGGTGGCGTGGCAGGTCCACTCGCCGTCCGCGTCGGCGGCCCGGGAGTACAGCTCGACCGAGCGGCGGCCGTGGTCGTCGGGCAGCCCGGTCCACACCTGCAGGTCGACCGCGCGCTCGGGGGTGAGCATCAGCGGGGCCCGCAGGGTCAGCTCCTCGATGGTGGCGTTGCCGGTGTGCTCGGCGGCGCGGCCGGCCAGCTCCACGAACGCGGTGCCGGGCAGCAGGACCGTGTCGAGCACGGCGTGGTCGGCGAGCCACGGCTGGGCCTGCACCGAGAGCCGCCAGGTCAGCACGAGCCGGTCCGACTCGGCGACGCCCAGCATCGCGCCGAGCAGCGGGTGCCCGGTCGATGTGAGGCCCGCCGCGCTCAGGTCGGCGCCGTCTGCGGGGCGCAGCCAGTACGAGCGCCGCTGGAAGGCGTAGGTGGGCAGTTCGACGATCCGGCCGCCGGGCAGCAGGGCGTCCCAGTCGACGTCCACACCCCGCACCCAGGCCGCCCCGGCGGCGGCCGCGAGCGCGGCGACCTCGTCGCGGTCCTTGCGCAGGGTGGGCACGAACTGCTCGCTCTGTCCCATGGCGGTGAGCACACCGTCTGGTCCCAGCTCGACGAGCGTGGTCACGCCTCGTTTGGTCATGGTGTCGATGGCGGCGGTGAACCGGACGGCCTGGCGCACCTGTCCGACCCAGTACTCGGGGTCGGTGAGGTCGGCAGCTGAGCCGGTCACGGTGGACACGATCGGAATCTGCGGTTCGTGGTAGGTGACGCTTGCGGCGATCTCGCGGAACTCGTCGAGCATGGGGTCCATGAGCGGCGAGTGGAACGCGTGCGACACGGTCAACCGCTTGGTCTTGCGACCCTGCCCGGCGAACACCGCCGCCACCGTCTCGGCGGCGTGCGCGTCGCCGGAGACCACGATCGAGTCGGGCCCGTTGATCGCGGCGATACCCACCTGTTCGGTGAGGTGCGGGGTGATCTCGTCTTCGGTGGCCTGGATGGCGATCATCGCGCCCCCGGCCGGGAGGGCCTGCATCAACGCGCCTCGTGCCGTGACGATCCTGCAGGCGTCTTCCAGTGACCAGACACCAGCCACATGGGCGGCAGCCAGCTCGCCGATCGAATGACCCGCCAGCACATCAGGCTTGACGCCCCACGACTCCAACAGCCGGAACAGCGCGACCTCGATCGCGAACAACGCGGGCTGGGTGTTCCCGGTGTCGTCCAACCCCTCACCCGAGACGATCACCTCACGCAGCGACGGATCCAGGTGCGCACACACCTCGTCGAATGCCGCGGCGAACACCGGGAAAGCCGAGTACAGCCCCTGGCCCATCGCCGCGCGCTGCGCGCCCTGACCAGTGAACAGGAACGCCAACCGGCCCGGAACCAGCGACCCGGACGCCACCTCCACACCATCCACCAGCATCGCGCGGTGATCGAAACGCGCCCGCCTCGCCAGTGTGAACCCGACGTCCACCGGATCGAGGTCCACATCGGACAGACGGTCGATCTGGGCACGCAGCGCGTCCGCCGTTCGGGCCGACACCGGCCATGGCACGACCGGCGGGCCCTCGACCACCTCGGGATCCGGGACCACCGGCGGCTCCTCGATGATCACGTGCGCGTTGGTTCCGCTCATGCCGAACGACGAGATGCCGGCGCGGCGGACCCGCTCACCGGACGGCCACCCGGCGGGCTCGGTCAGCAGCGTCATCGCGCCGGCCGTCCAGTTCACCTTCCGCGTGGGGTCGCCGACGTGCAGCGTGCGCGGCAGCTCCTCGTGGTGCAGCGCCATCACCATCTTGATGACGCCACCCACGCCGGCGGCGGCCTGCGCGTGGCCGATGTTGGACTTCAGCGAGCCCAGCCACAGCGGCCGCTCGCGGTCCTGCCCGTACGTCGCCAGGAGCGCCTGCGCCTCGATCGGGTCGCCGAGCATCGTGCCCGTGCCGTGCGCCTCCACCGCGTCCACATCGGACGGCGTGAGGCCGGCGTTGGCCAGGGCCTGGCGGATGACCCGCTGCTGCGACGGCCCGTTGGGCGCGGTCAGCCCGTTGGACGCACCATCCTGGTTGATCGCGGTGCCGCGCAGCACGGCCACCACCCGGTGCCCGTTGCGCCGCGCGTCCGACAGCCGCTCCATGACCAGCATGCCGGCGCCCTCTGCCCAGCCGGTGCCGTCCGCGCCTTCGGAGAACGCCTTGCACCGGCCGTCGGGGGACAGGCCGCCCTGCCGGGAGAACTCGGTGAACGTCTCCGGCCCGGACATCACGGTCACACCACCGGCGATGGCCAGCGAGCACTCGCCGGAACGCAGCGCCTGCGCCGCGAGGTGCAGCGTCACCAGCGACGACGAGCACGCCGTGTCGACGGTCATCGCGGGGCCCTCCAGGCCCAGCACGTACGCGATCCGGCCGGACGCGACACTGCTCGCGATGCCGGTGATGAGGAAGCCCTCGACACCGTCCTCCTCGGTGTGCCCGCCGCGGCCGTAGTGCTGCACCGGCACGCCGGCGAACACGCCGGTGTCGCTGCCGCGCAACGCGGTCGGGTCGATGCCGCCCCGCTCGAGCGCCTCCCAGGAGGTCTCCAGCAGCAGCCGCTGCTGCGGGTCCATGGCCAGCGCCTCGCGGGGGCTGATGCCGAAGAACTCGGCGTCGAAGTCCGCCGCGTCGTGCAGGAAACCGCCCGCGTTCGCGCTGATCGTGCCCGGCCCGTCGCCGTCGAACAGTGCCGCGAGGTCCCAGCCGCGGTTGTCCGGGAACTCCGTGACCGCATCCACGCCGTCGGCCACCAGCCGCCACAGCTCGTCCGGCGAGGTGACCGCGCCCGGGTAGCGGCAGCCCATGCCGACGATCGCGATGAGCTCGTCCTGGCGTGCCGCCACCGTCACCGCCGGGGCCGCCGACTCGGTCTCGGGGCCTGCGCCCAACTCGGTCAGCAGATGCTCGACCAGCGTGTCGGGCGTGGGGTAGTCGAAGATCAGGGTGGCCGGCAGGTCGAGACCCGTGGCCATGCACAGCCGCCCGCGCAGCTGCACGGCGGTCATCGAGTCGAAACCCAGCTGCCGGAACGGGGTCTCCGCGTCCAGCGTGGCCGGGGCCTGCCCGTCGAGGACCGCGACCGTCTCGGTGTGCACCAGGTCCAGCACGACCCGCGTGCGGTCCGCCTCCGGCGTGCCGAGCAGGCGCTCGCGCAGCCCGGTCAGCGTGGCCTCCGCCGCCGGGCCGGCGCCCGCGGCGATCGGGCTGAGGGCGGTCGCGTGCCAGCGCGCGGCGATCACCGCGGGCGCCGCACCGGCCACCGCAGAGTCGAACATCGCCGCCCGCCGCCCGGCCGGCAGGTCGATGAAGCCCGTCCGCGACCACGTCACCGCGACGGCCGGCAGGTCCAGCAGCGCCCGGTGACGGGCCAGCGCGTCCGCGAACGAGCCCGCCTCCGTACCGTCCCCTGTGGACAGCAGGACGAACGCGGCCAGCTCGCTGCCGAGCGTGCGGTCGTGCGCGGCCCGCGCCACCTCCGGCGCTGGCTCGACGCACACCACGGCCGACACGTCGTCGTGCTCGTCCAGCGCCGCGGCCAGCGCGTCGACGTCGGCGGCCTCGACGACGGTCGCGCCGTGCGCGCCCGTCAGGTGCCGGGCCAGGTCCGGCTCGTCGCCGACGAGCACGACGGTGCCGCCGAGCACGGCGCCCGCCGGGGCGGCCGGCACGGCCGTGAATGTGGGGCGCAGCAAGGTCTCCGCGCGCACCGCCACCTCGTCGTGGCCGGACGCGACCGCCGCGCGCAGCCCGTGCTCGGTCGCCACGTCCGCGTCGACCAGCACGACACGGCATGGCGTGCGCCGCTGCAGCTCCCGGACGCGGCCCCAAGCGCCGGCCAGCGCGGGCTCGGGCGCGTAGCCGCCCGCGTGCACCGCGCCCCGGGTCAGCATGACCAGCCGGGTGACCGTGAGCCGCTCGTCGGCGAGGCACTCCGTCAGCTGCTCCGGCAGGGTGCCTTCGGTGTCCACCTCGACGCACGCGACGTCCGGGGCGGGCCGGCCGCCGGTCACGGCCGCCAGCAGCGCCGGCAGGTCGGCGTAGGTGTCCACGAAGGACTCGACAGCTGCGGCCAGCCCACCGGTGCCGACCAGGACCCAGTCGCCCGGCTCGCCGTCGACCGCGCCGCCGGGCACCGGTTCCCAGGCGGGCTCGAACAACTCGTCGTGGACGGTCGCGGCCGTCGCCAGCAGCCGGGCGGGTGACTCCAGCAACCGATGGCGCACGACGGCACCCGCCGCCGTGCGCGGGATCGCCGACACGGCGTACACCTCGACCGGCACCGCAGCCGCGGGCAGCTGCCGCCGGCACGCGGCCAGCAGGTCCACCGGGTCCACCTCGGGCGCGACCACGAACGCGACCACGGTCCGGCCGAGCACGTCGTCCGGCCGGCCGGCAACCGCCACGTCGGTCACGCCGCCGGCCGCGCGCAGCACGGTCTCGACGCGGTCCGGGCGCACCTGCTCGTCGCCGACGGCGATCACGTCGGCGAGGCGGCCGGCGACCGTGAGGTAGCCGGACTCGTCGCGGCGGGCCAGGTCACCGGTGCGGTACCAGCCGTTGCGCAGCACCGCCGCCGTCGTGTCGGGACGGTTGTGGTAGCCGCCCGCCATCACGTTCGGGCCGCTGACCCACAGCTCGCCCTCTTGGCCGACGCCCATGTCGGTGCCGGTCAGCGGGTCCACGATGCGCACGCTCAGGCCCGGTACGGGCAGGCAGCGCAGGTCGGTGTCGCCGCGCGGCCAGCTCATCGCGACCGGGCCGCACGTCTCCGTGGTCGCGTAGACGTCCAGCAGCGGGGCGGAGAACGCCGTGGCGAACGACTCGCGCAGCTCCGCGTCGCTCGCCGCGCCGACCGCGAGCCCGGCCCGCAGATCCGGGGCGACGGCGCCGAGCAACGCGCGGTGGATCGCCGGCGTGGCGGCGATGATCGTGCTGCGCTCGTCGGTGAGCGCGACCTTCAGGGCCCGTTCGGACAGATCGCCGGCCAGCCGCACGGTGGCGCCGGTCGCGGTCGCGGCGAGCACGCACAGGTGGTGCGCCAGCCCGTCGTGTACCGGCAGCGGCCACAACAGACGGTCCTCTTCGGACAGCCCGAGCACCGTGGCGTACGCCGCGGCGGCCGACCACAGCGCGTTGCGCTGTGTGGACAGCACACCCTTGCGCGGCCCGGTCGTGCCCGCCGTGTAGACCAGGAACGCCAGTTCGTCCAGGCCGAGGTCGTCGCGGGCGGGCTCGCCGGGCTCGGTCGTCGCCAGCTTCTCGAACGACGTCGTCGCGCCCGCACCGCCGGGCCCGCTGACGATCACGTTCAGCGGCGGTTGCTCGAGTGCGGTCACGCGCGCGAGGCGGTCCGCGTCGGTGATCACCGTGTCCGCGCCGCTGTCCGCCAGCAGGTCCGCCAGCTCGGCGATGTCGAGCGCGGGATCCAGCGGTACGGCGACCGCACCCGCCCGCACGACGGCCAGGATGCTCTCGACGGCCGCCACCCCGTCGAGGTACACGGCGACCCGGTCGGACGGCCACACGCCCAGGTCCGCCAGGTGCCCCGCGATTCGTGCGGTGCGCTCGTCGATCCCGGCGTGGGTCACGCTGCGCCGGGAGTCGGCGAACGCGACACGGGCGCCGAACCGGCGGGCGTTGGACCGAAGCAGCTCGGGTAAGGGCCGGAGCAGGTCGGTACGTGGCATGTCGTTGACACCTCTTGGACGATGTTCCGGTACGGAACAGGATGTGTGTGTTGGAACCAGCCGCCACGCATGCTCATGTTGCCCGCACGGCGTCCACCGCCGGGTAACCCGCGGGCGGTGCCGCGCTGGTGCGGCCTCAGCGACCGGCGGTTACCTGGATCGCGGCGTCGTGGTCGAGGATGCGCTGCTGGAGGTCCTGCAGACCGCGGCCCGGCTCGAGCCCGAGGCTGCTGACGAGCGCCTCGCGCGTGCGGCGGTAGATCCGCAGCGCGTCGGCCTGCCGGCCGGAGCGGTACAACGCCAGCATGAACTGCTGGCACAGTCGTTCCCGCAGCGGCTCGGTCGCGGTGATCACCTCGAGCTCGGGCGTGATCTCCCGGTGCCGCCCGCAGGTCAGCTCCGCGTCCAGCCGATCCTCCAGAACGGACAGTCGTTCGTCCTCGATGGCCGTCAGCTCGGACCAGCTGATACCGGTCTCGACGAGGTCGGTGAGTGCTCGTCCCCGCCACAGCGAAAGTGCGTCGTGCATCAGCTCGGCACCGCGGGCCGGATTGCCGTCGGCGATCGCCGCGCGCCCTTCCCGAGCGCGCCGCCGGAACCGGTAGAGGTCGATGTCCTCTGTGTCCAGTCGCAGTTGGTAACCCGGCGGGTGCGTGCGCAGCATGGGCGTGGTGCCGGGTTCGCCGTGGTGAGAGAGCATCCGGCGGATTCCCGACACGGCGTTCTGGATCATCTTGCGCGCGGTGGGCGGTGGGCTGCCGTCCCACATCACCTCGAGGATCTGGCTGGTTGGTACCACCTTGTTGGCGTGGAGCACGAGGTAGGCGAGGATCGCCCGTTGCTTGACTCCCCCCAGCTCGAGCCGGACATCCCCTGCGGTGACCTCGATGCTCCCGAGAACGGAAAACTCCATGGGTTTCACTCCGAGTCTGGAAATGCGCGCGTACCGCAGTTTCGGGCCACAATAGCCCGGTACCGGGTCATTGCCGGGGAACTCTCCAGGTCCACCGAATACGCGCCGGCGGAGTTGCAATACCAGGTCAGCGGCGGTGCGGCGGGAACATTCCGGTAGCCCGAGGTGAGCATTTCACGCCGAAGAGCGGAACTGTTCCCGGTGTCCCGGCCGGTGCGATCAGGGTGCGCAGGGGGGCACGCGGGCGATCACCGACAGTAGTAGCCCGACCTCATGGGGTCAACGTGAGCTATTCACATACTCCTGGTGAGGGAACCCATGAGTAACTGGTGAGTGTGGACCTTGTCGAGAGCGGCTCGAGAGCGGAGATTTGAGATCAGCGTTTGCTCCACCACGCGAGCGAACTCCAAGTGGACTCAAGGAGTCTCCGATGCAGACCACCACGTGCGAGATTCTCAGTTCCTTCTTCTTCAACGGCGCCGACGCCCCGGCCACCGGCAACGTCAACATCGACGTGCTGGACAGCCAGACCAACACCGGTCTCGCCGCGGTCGCCCCCACCACGATCAGCTGGTGCGACGGCCGCCCGACCGCGCTCGACGCCTGACGTTCGACCCGGACGGGCCCACCACCGGTTGCGGAACACGCGCCGGTGGTGGTGCCATTCGAACAGCGTGTACGTTCACACGGGGAGAGATGAGATGACCGACACCGACCTGTGGGTCCGCCGATTCCACCCGTCGGACGGCGCCGCGACCCAGCTGCTGTGCCTGTCCCACGCGGGCGGTTCGGCCAGCTACTTCTTCGGTGTGTCCAAGGCTCTCGCCCCCGAGATCGAAGTGCTGGCCGTGCAGTACCCCGGCCGCCAGGACCGGCTCCGCGAGCCCTGCCTCACCTCGGTGCACGACCTCGCAGACGGGCTGGTGGCGGCCATCGAGCCGATCACCGGCCGGCCCGTCACGCTGTTCGGTCACAGCCTCGGCGCCACTCTTGGGTTCGAGGTGGCGCGGCGGCTGGAGCGGCGCGGTGCCGGTCCGACCGGGCTGTTCGCCTCGGGGCGGCCCGCGCCGAGCCGCAGCCGCCTCGAGCGGACCCATGCGCTGGATGACACCCGCCTCGTCGCGGCCGTGAAAGCGTTGGGGGGCACCGAGTCCGCCCTCCTGGCCGATCCCGATGTGCTCCAGATGGTGCTACCGGCTCTCCGCGGCGACTACGTCGCCGCCGAAACCTATGCCTACCGCCCGGGTCCGCGACTGAGCTGCCCGGTCCACGTCCTGGTCAGCGACGCCGATCCGAAGGTGACGATCGAGGAGGCACAGGCGTGGCGCGAGCACACCGACGGTGATTTCTCGCTGGACGTCTTCCCGGGCGGGCATTTCTACCTGAACGACCACGTGCCGGAAATCCTGGACCGAATCCGCCGGCACGTCCGCGCCATTCCCACGGGCACCCGCCGCACCGCCTGACCCGAATTCCACCCGGCCGGCCATCGGGGATCAACCCGAGGGCCGGCCTTTGCCGTCCGGCGGTCCGTCGCACAGGCGCCATGAGCGCGTCTCGCGCCAGCGGGCTGTGATCAGTCCACTTGGCACACCTGTCGGTTCGCGCGCGTGTAGCACACGCGTCTTGAATGTGTCTGTCGTGGACTTCGACCACCCGGCCTGTCTGCGTCTGGTGTGGACGGTTGTGCGTTTGGTTACCGCGCAGTGGAGTGATCAGTTGCTCGCGGCTGGTTATCTGACAGCGGCGGTGTGGGCGGTGCGTACCAAGGACAATGACTGCGCCAGCACCGGTCCGTGAGGAGGTACTGGTCTGACATGAAATTGGTGTTTATCCTCGTCTTCTTTGTCGGCGCATCACCGTTCTGGACGTTGATGATCGCCACGCCCAAGTGGTGGTGGACCAAACGCATCGTGGCGTCGCCCTGGATCGTGGCGCCCACGCTCGTCTTCTGGTTCATGTTCGCGCTGCCCCGGATGGGGGAGCTGATGCCGGCCGTGGCGAAGCCCACATTGCCGGCCTGGCAAGCGTTTCTCGTCGATCCCAAGGTGCTCACCTTCATGTGGGCACAGATCATCGCGTGGGACCTGTTCGTCGGACGGTGGCTGTACCGGGACGGCCTCAAGCGCGGCATCCGCCCGATGATCATGGGGCCGTTCCTCGTGCTGACGATCATGCTGTCGCCGCTCGCGGTGCCGCTCTATCTCGGCGTGCGCAGGTTCCTGGGGCATACCCCACGCGAGGAACTGGCGCTGCCGCCGCAGCCCGCACCCGACCACGAGGCGGAACCCGTCCGCTCCGGGTGGAACCGGCCGCTGTTGTGGTTCGCCGCGTTCGCGGCGGTCCTGGAGGTGGTCTCGCTCGTCGGTCTGGTCGTGGACGACCGGGTCCTCGTCGGCGCGCCGATCTGGGCCAAGCCGGCCAAGTTCGCGATCTCGTTCGGGCTGTACACGTTGACGCTCGCGTGGATGCTGACGCTGCCGCGCAAGAGGATCAAGCAGGGCCGCGTCATCGGCAACATCACCGCCTACGTGTGCTTCATCGAGGTGGGTATCGTCGTCCTGCAGACCGTGCGCGGGCATCGCAGCCACTTCAACGTGAGCACCGCGTTCGACGCGATCATGTGGGCGGCCATGGCGGGCAGCATCTTCGTCCTCTGGATCGTCAACCTCGCGGGTGCGGTGATGCTGCTGCGGGAGGAGCACCGGGACAAGGCGTTCCTGTGGTCGCTGCGGCTCGGCATGCTGATCACGCTCACCGGTATGGCGGTCGCGTTCTTGATGACGACCAGCTCGTCGGACCAGCGCGCTCAGCACCCGCGCATCGACATCGGCGCGCACAGCATCGGCGTGCACGACGGCGGGCCCGGCATGGCTGTCACCGGCTGGAACACCACCGGCGGCGATCTGCGCGTGCCGCACTTCGTCGGCGTGCACGGCCTGCAGATGGTCCCGCTGTTCGCGCTGGTGCTCGCGATGTTGATGGCCCGCTCGCCGAGGCTACGCGACGAGCTCGCCCGCGTCCGTCTTGTGTGGACGTTCGCGGCCGGCTACCTCGGCCTGTTGTTCATCATGACCTGGCAGGCGCTGAGGGCCCAGCCGCTGCTCGAGCCCGACTTCTGGACGATCGCCGCGCTGTTCGTGCTGGCGGCGGGAACGGTGGCCGGCGCCTTGTGGGCGCTGCGCTCCACCAGCAGGACGACACCGCCACCGGAACCGGTGGTGGAGCGTGAGGAGGTACTGGTCTAGATGAACCTGGCATTCGTTCTGGTCTTCTTCGTCGGCGCGGCGCCGTTCTGGACGCTGATGATCGTGGCCCCAAGGTGGCGCTGGACGCAACGGATCATGTCCACGCCGTGGAGCTCGACGCTGCCGCTGGTGTTCTGGTTCTTCTTCGCGATCCCGCGGCTGGGCGAGCTCGTTCCCGCGGTGGCCAAGCCAACCCTGCCGGTGTGGCAGGAGCTGGTGGCCCAGCCGGCCGTGCTCATCTTCATGTGGGCGCAGATCATCGCGTGGGATCTGTTCGTCGGGCGGTGGATGTACCTCGACAGCCGTGAGCGCGGCATCCACCCGCTGGTGATGGCCCCGGTGCTGGTGCTCGCGATCATGCTGTCGCCCATCGCGATGCTCCTCTACCTGGTGTTGCGCAGCGTCCTTGGTAACGCATCCCGAGGCGTGCCGCGGAAGGAGGTGGCGGCGCGGGAGCCGGTTTCCGTGTGAGACGAAAGGTGAGATGACGCCACGCAGGCGATGCCGACCCGCCTGCGTGGCGTTTCACGGTAAAGCGGCCGATTACCGGGGCGTGGGCCGGCCGTGGTCGGATGACGACCGGCCGAATACCACGTCTCGGCATACTGGGCCCCATTGCGACCCGACAGCCGCCGGCTCGAATTCGCAGGGGAGCGGTAAATGACCACCGAACGTGCTCTGCCATCGTACTGGGCCGTGGTGCTCACCGCGTCCGGTGCGAACTTCCTTGCCATGCTGGACTCCACGGTCACCATGTTGGCTCTGCCCGCGCTGCAGAGGGAGTTCCCGGCGACCGGCCTGCCCGAGCTGTCCTGGGTGGTCAGTGCGTACGCGCTGATGTTCGCCGCGCTGCTCGCGCCGTGTGGGCGGATGGCCGACACCCTGGGGCGCAAGCGGATCCTGCTCGGCGGGATCGCGCTGTTCACCGTCGCCTCGCTGCTGTGCGCGCTCGCACCGAGTGTGCCCCTGCTCGTGGCGGCGCGGGCGGTGCAGGGCATCGGGGCCGCGGTCATGGTGCCGGCCTCGCTCTCGGTGCTGCTGCTGGACACCGCGCCCGCCCGCCGGGTGATGTCGATCTCGCTGCTGAGCGCCACCGGCGCGGTCGCGGCGGCGGTCGGCCCGAGCCTGGGCGGCCTGCTGGTCGTCGCATTCGGCTGGCACGCCGTGTTCCTGATCAACATCCCGCTCGGCATCGCGCTCGTCGTCGCCGGGGCACGGGTGTTCACCCCGGCGCCGGCGACCGGCGGCTTTCCCGACGTGGCCGGCACGGCGCTGCTCGTGCTGGGCGTCGGCGGGCTGACGGTCGGCATCACCAACGGCTCGAGCTGGGGCTGGACGTCCGCCCGTGCGCTCGTCTGCCTGGGCGGCGCGGTGCTGTGCCTGGCGGTGGCGGTGTGGCGGTCGCGGCGGCACCGCTCGCCGGCGCTTGAGGTGTCGTTGTTCGCCCGCAACCGGGTGTTCACCGCGGCGAACGTGGTGGCCCTGCTGTACGGCACGGTGATGTACACCTGGCTGCTGACGAGCGTGCTGTTCCTGACCGACATCTGGCACTACTCGGAGCTCGAGGCCGGGCTCGCCCAGACGCCGGGCGCGGTGATCGCCGCGATCGGCGCCGTGGTGATGGGCAAGGTCATGGTGCGCTTCGGCGGGCCGCGATTCTCCGCGGTGCTCGGCATGGGCGCGCACGCGGTCGTGCCCCTGTTGCTGTTCGCGTTCCTGACCGCGGAACACGCGTTCTTCCAGATCTGGCTGCCGTCGAGCGTGCTGGTCGGGTTCGGCATCGGTGCCACGCTGATGGCCGCGATGTCCGCGGGGGCGATGTCCGCGCCACCGACGAAGTTCGCCAGCGTGAGCGCGATCAACAACACCGCCCGGCAGGTCGGTGGCGCGCTCGGCGCCGCGGCGCTGGCCACCATCCTGCAGGCCGGCACGGCCGCCGACGGCACCCGCACGGTGTCGTCCTACCTGGGCGTGTACGGCTTCTGCCTGGTGCTGACCGTGATCGCGATCGTCGTCGCCGCCATCGGGCTCCGCACGCCCGCACCGACCCAGCCGCCCCGCGCGCCTG
Source organism: Actinophytocola sp. (assembly GCA_035995025.1). Taxonomy (GTDB): domain Bacteria; phylum Actinomycetota; class Actinomycetes; order Mycobacteriales; family Pseudonocardiaceae; genus Actinophytocola. The sequence continues at coordinate 9,867 of DASYKY010000101.1, read as the reverse complement.
CCACCGCGCCGCGCGAGTCCGTCCCGGTGGCGGACTGAACCAACTCGGAGGAATCCAATGGCTGACAAGTGCCCCATGCACGGCCATGACATGCCGTTCGACGAGGAGTACTGGCACGCCCCGTTCGACACCTACACGAGCTTCCACGAGCAGGGCCCGGTGCACCGGGTCTGCCTGCCCGACGGCATTCCCGTGTGGCTCGTGACCGGGTACCAGGAGGTCTACGACGCGCTGCGGGACCAGCGGCTCGCCCGGCAGCGCAGGTACGCGGGCGCCGACTACACCAACAACCTGCCGCCGGAGGGCCTGCCGCAGTCCCGCCTGGTCATGGAAGACGCGCCGGACCACACCAAGTCGCGCAAGCTCGTCAACCACGGCTTCGTGCCGCGGCGGATGCGGCTGCTCAAGCCGAAGATCCACCAGCTGGTCGACGGCCTGCTCGACGACATCGCGACGAAGGGCGCGGACGGCGGGGTCGTCGACCTGATGGACACCTTCTGCGCGCCCCTGCCGATCACCGTCATCTGCGACCTGGTGGGCATGCCGGAGGAGGAGCGGGTGCACGTCCGGGAGTGGGGCGAGCTGGTCTTCTCCCACAGCCTGGTGAACCCGCAGGGCATCGGCGAGGCCATGGCCCGCGCGCTGGTCGAGCGGCGCACGAACCCGCAGGACGACCTGCTGTCCGTGTGGGCCGACGTGACCGACGACGACGGCAACCTCCTGCCCCCGGAGGACCTGTCGCACATGGCGCTGATCATGTTCGCGGCCGGCTACGACAGCACGATGGGCATGCTGTCCTGCAGCTCGATCGCGCTGATGCAGCAGCCGGAGTACGCCGCGCGGCTGGCGAACGCCGACGAGGACGAGCTGCACGCGCTGATGGAAGAGATGTTCCGGATGTACAGCCCGACGCAGCGCGGGTTCCGCCGGTTCGCCAGGGAGGACCTGGAGCTGGGCGGGCAGCAGATCTCCGCGGGTGACACGGTGCTGCTGTCCATCGGCGCTGCCGACCGTGACCCCGGCAAGTTCCCGGACGCCAACGAGGTGGACTTCGAGCGGGCAGAGAACAAGCACCTCGTGTTCGGCCGGGGCCCGCACGCGTGCCCGGGTGCCGAGCTGGCGCGCATCGAGAACGGCATCGCGCTGCAAAAGCTGTTCCAGCGCTTCCCGGACATCCGGATGGCGGTGCCGGAGCACGAGCTGAGCTGGCGCGAGTCGACGCTCATCCGGCTCCCGCTTTCCTTACCCGTGACCATTTCCTAGGAACTGTCGGCTCGACCGGGAAACAGCCGCGACAGGAATTGGCGAGCGGTTACCGCAACGTGGGTCGAGCGGAGAAATATTCGTGCCATGAACGGCGTAGCGAGCGGGAGCAGCCCGCGCGAAGTCGGGGCGACGCCCCATGGCCGCAGTCGCTTCACAAGAGAGGTGTGACATGTTGCGAACCGAGCTGATCCGGCCGCTGATCGAGCGGCTGCGGGAGAACGCGGTTGAGTTTCCGGAGAAGACGGCGTTCGCCGACGCCCGGCGCAGCGTGGCCTGGGCCGACCTGGATCAGCGCACGGCGCGGGTGGCCGGGCACCTGGGTGGACTGGGCGTCGAGCCCGCCGACCGGGTGCTGATCTACCTGAACGACTGCGTCGAGGCGGTGGAGACGTACCTGACCGTGCTGCGGGCCGGCGCGATCAGCGCGCCTGTCCACACTGGACTCGAGGACCGCGAGCTTGGCAGCCTGCTGGCGGACAGCAAGGCGAAGGCGGTGTTCACCGACGCCACGCACCTGGCGCAGGTTTGCCGGCTACGGACGGGCTTCCCGAACCTCGTCGTCGTGCTGGTGGACAACGCGGAGGAGTCCGCGCCCGCGGACTGCGAGCTGCCGGTGTTCTCCACGCTGGCGACGACCGAACCGGCCTCGCCGCCGTGTGGCGACCTGGGCCTGGACGACCTCGCCTTCCTGACCTACACCGCCGGCACGACCGGCTCGCCGCGCGGCGTGCTGTTCAGCCAGCGCAACGTGATGTGGGCGATCGCCGCCTGCTACGCGCCGATCCTGGGCCTCTGCGCGGAGGACCGGGTGTGCTGCCCGCTGCCGCTGGCCGAGGGCCTGGCCCAGCAGGTCGGCGTGATCGGCGTCGTCACCGTCGGCGCCACCGGCTGGGTCGCGTCCGCGTCGGCGGACAACCTCGGCGACCTGATCACCCAGCGGTCCGGGTTCGTGAACGAACTCGTCGAGCAGGGCATCACGTTCCTCGCCGGCATGCCCGCCACCTTCCAGGACCTGCTGTGGGCGGCCGATGGGCGGCACGTCGACGCGCCGGAGCTGCGCACCTGCCTGGTCGCCGGGTCCTCCGGTGTCACCGCACTGCGTGAGGCCTTCGAGGACGCGTTCGGCGTTCGGCTGCTCGACAGCTACATGACGACCGAGACCACCGGCCCGGTGACGGTCAGCTGGCCGTCCGGCGAGCGCATGGACGCCGCGTGTGGACTGCCGATCCCGGGCATCGCCGTGCGCGTGATCGACCCGCGGACCGGTGCCGACTCCGGCATCGGCCAGGAGGGCGAGATCTGGGTCAGCGGCCCGAACGTCACCGCCGGTGGCTACCACAACCAGCCGGGCGCCTCCGCGGCCGCGATCACCCACGGCTGGTACCACACCGGCGACCTGGCCCGCCGCGACGACCTGGGCTACGTGACCATCACCGGCAGGATGTCCGAGGTGATCACCCGCGGCGCCGACGTGATCAACCCGCGGGAGATCGAGAACCTGCTGCTCGGGGTGCGCGGCGTTGCCGCGGCCGTGGTGATCGGCGAGCTGGACCAGGCCATGGGCGAGGTGCCGGTGGCGTACCTGAAGGCCGGCCCCGACGGCCTCGATGCGACCGAGATCTTCGCCACCTGCCGCCGGCAACTCTCCACGGTGAAGGTGCCGGTCGCGCTGTACCGGGTCGACGAGATCCCGCGTGCCAGGGCCGGCCGGGTGGCCCGTAAGGCGCTGCGTGAGGTCGAGGCCGAGCTGGTCGCCGTGCTGCCCGCGGAGAGCAGCCCGGGCAAGGACACGCGCTGACCCGTCGATCGTGATCGAGGAGACTGAGGTGGCGGACGAACAGAAGTACCTGGCCTACCTGAAGAGGGCGACGGCCGAGCTGCGTGAGGCCCGCCGCCGTCTTACCGAGTTCGAGGGCAAGGCCAGCGAGCCGATCGCGATCGTCGGCATGGGCTGCCGGTTCCCGGGTGGGGTGTCCACTCCGGAACAGCTGTGGCGGCTGGTGTCCGCGGGGGACTCCGGCATCACGGAGTTCCCCGCCGACCGCGGCTGGGACGTCGACGCGCTCTACGACCCGGACCCCGAGGCGCCGGGCAAGACCTACACCCGGCACGGCGGGTTCCTGCGCGAGGCAGGGCTGTTCGACGCAGAGTTCTTCGGGATCAGTCCGCGCGAGGCGCTGACCATGGACCCGCAGCAGCGGCTGCTGCTGGAGACGTCCTGGGAGGCGCTTGAGCGCGGCGGGGTCGACCCGCAGGCGTTGCGCGGCTCGCGCACGGGTGTGTTCGTCGGCGTGATGTGCCACGACTACATCCCGTCGCTGGCCGAGCTGCCGGAGGGCACCGAGGGGTTCTGGGGCACCGGCACCGCGGCGAGTGTCGCGTCCGGACGGATCGCGTACCTGCTCGGCCTGGAAGGGCCGGCGGTCACCCTGGACACCGCGTGCTCGTCGTCGCTGGTGGCGCTGCACCTGGCGGTGCAGGCGCTGCGGGCGGGAGAGTGCGACCTGGCGCTGGCCGGCGGCGCGACCGTGATGGCCAAGCCGGACACGTTCGTGGAGTTCTCCCGGCAGGGCGGGCTGTCCGCGGACGGCACGTGCAAGTCGTTCGCGGAGTCCGCGGACGGCACCGGCTGGGGCGAGGGCGCCGCGGTGCTCGCGGTGGAGCGGCTGTCCGACGCGCGGCGCCACGGCCACCCGGTGCTCGCGGTGGTCCGCGGCTCAGCGGTGAACCAGGACGGCGCGTCCAACGGGCTGACAGCGCCGAACGGGCCGTCGCAACGACGGGTGATCGGCCAGGCGCTGAAGTCGGCCGGTCTCACCCCATCCGAAGTGGACGCCGTGGAGGCACACGGCACGGGCACCCGGCTGGGCGACCCGATCGAGGCGCAGGCCCTGCTGGCCACGTACGGTCAGGGCCGCGCGGCGGACCGGCCGCTGTGGCTGGGCTCGGTGAAGTCGAACCTTGGCCACACGCAGGCGGCCGCGGGCGCGGCGGGCGTGATGAAGCTGGTGCTGGCGATGCGTCACGACGAGCTGCCGCCGACGCTGCACGTGGACGCGCCGAGCTCGCGGGTGGACTGGGAAAAGGGCGACGTGCGGCTGCTGACCGAGGCGCAGCCGTGGCCGGTGGGTGCGCAGCCGCGCCGGGCCGGGATCTCGTCGTTCGGCATCAGCGGCACGAACGCGCACGTGCTCATCGAGGAAGCCCCCGCCGCCGAGGCCACCGAGTTGCGGGCTCCGGTGCCGGTGGCGCCGTGGCCGGTCTCGGCCCGCACGCCGGACGCTTTGCGGGCACAGCTCGATCGTCTGTCCGATGTGGACTTGGACCCCGTGGATGTCGGCTTTACGCTGGCCACCAAGCGGGCGCGGTTCGACCATCGCGCGGTGCTGGTGGAGGGTGTGGAGGTGGCGTCGGGTTCGGTCGCAGGGGGCCGGTTGGCGTTCTTGTTCACGGGTCAGGGTGCGCAGCGTGCGGCGATGGGCCGTGGACTGTATGAGGCCTATCCGGTGTTCGCGGCGGCGTTCGACGAGGTGTGCGCGCACCTGGATCCGTCGTTGCGTGAGGTGATCGCGTCGGGCGAGGGGCTGGACGACACGGGCAACACGCAGCCCGCGTTGTTCGCCGTCGAGGTCGCCCTGTTCCGGCTCCTGGAGTCCTGGGGCATCAAGCCCGATGTGCTTGCTGGGCATTCGATCGGTGAGCTGGCTGCTGCGCATGTGGCTGGGGTGTGGTCGCTGGAGGACGCGTGCAAGGTCGTGTCGGCGCGCGGTCGGTTGATGCGGGCGTTGCCCTCGGGTGGCGCGATGATCGCGATTCAGGCCACTGAGGACGAGGTCACTCCGCATCTGACCGACGTTGTGGGTATCGCGGCGATCAACGGGCCTGATTCCATAGTGATTTCCGGTGAAGAGGCCGCGGCGCAGGCGGTGGCTTCGGTGTTTGCTGAGCAGGGGCGTAAGACCAGGCAGTTGCCGGTGTCGCATGCGTTCCATTCGCCGCGCATGGAGCCGATACTGGAGGAGTTCCGGGCCGTTGCCGCGAGCGTTGCCTACAACTCGCCGCAGGTTCCGATTGTGTCCACTGTGACCGGTTCGGATGCCGAGTTCACTGACCCGGAGTACTGGGTCGGCCAGGTGCGGCAGGCGGTTCGGTTCGCCGATGCGGTCGACACGTTGGTCGAGCGCGGTGTGTCGACGTTCGTCGAGCTGGGGCCCGATGGGGTGCTCACCGCCATGGGGCAGGGCGAGCAGTTCGTGCCGACCCTGCGCAGGGACCGCGACGAGGTCCACACGCTCGCCGCCGCCATCGGGGCCGCCTGGGTACGCGGCGTCGACGTGGACTGGACCGCCCTGCTGCCCGGCGGCCGGATCGTCGAGCTGCCCACCTACGCCTTCCAGCACAGGAACTACTGGCTCGTCCCCGCCACCGCGAGCGGCGACGTCGGCTCCGCCGGGCTGAACCCCGCCCGGCACCCGCTGCTGGGCGCGGTGATCACGCTGGCCAACGGCGACGGCATCGCACTGACCGGGCGGCTGTCCACGCACTCTCATCCATGGCTCGCCGACCACGCCGTGCGCGGCGTCGTGCTGCTGCCCGGCTCCGCGTTCGTCGAGCTGGCGCTGCGGGCCGGGTTCGAGGCCGGCTGCGAGCATCTCGACGACCTGACCATGGAAGCGCCGCTCGCTCTGCCCGAGCAGGGCGCCGTGCGGCTGCACGTGATCGTGTCCCCGGCCGGCGACGACGGCCGCCGGGCCGTGACCGTCTATTCCCAGCCGGACGAGGCGGACCACGACGACCAGTCGTGGACCCGGCACGCCGCCGGCACGCTGTCCATCACCCCGCCGGCAGCCGCGCCGGCCGTCACCGCGTGGCCGCCTGCCGGCGCGGAGCAAGTCGACCTGACCAGCTTCTACGCCACGCTCGCCGAGTCCGGCTACGACTACGGCCCGGCCTTCCACGGCCTGCGTGCCGCCTGGCGCTCCGGCGACGACGTGTACGCCGAGGTCGCGCTGCCCGAACCGGTCCGCGGCGACGCCGACGGGTTCGGCCTGCACCCCGCACTGCTCGACGCCGCCCTGCACGCTGTCGCGCTCGGCGACTTCGTCGACGGCACGGGCACGCTGCCGTTCAGCTGGTCCGACGTGTCCCTGTCCGCGACCGGCGCCACCACCGTCCGCGTCCACATCGGACCGGCCGGCCAGGACACCGTCGCGCTGACCCTGCTCGACGAGACCGGTGCGCCCGTGGCCGCCGTCGGCTCGCTGCTGCTGCGCCCGGTCACCACCGAGCAGCTCGCCGCGGCCGGCGCCACCACCCCGAACTCGCTGTACACGGTGGACTGGGTCCCGGCCACCGAACGGGCCGTCGACCGGCCGTACGAAGTGGCCGTCGCGCCGCGGTCGGACGGGCCGATCCCGGACGCCGCTCGCGCGGCCGCGACCTGGGCGCTCACCACGCTGCAGGAGTGGCTCGCCACCGAGCGACCGGACGGCGGGCGGCTGCTGCTGGTCACCCGCGGCGCTGTCGCGACCGGCCCGGACGCCGACGTGCCGGACGTGGCCGCCGCCGCCGTGTGGGGGCTCGTGCGTGCCGCGCAGGTCGAGATCCCGGACCGGTTCGTGCTGGTCGACGTGGGCAGTGACGTTGACGCCGATGTCGACGACGAGGTGCTGGCCCGTGCCGCGGGCACGGACGAGTGGCAGGTCGCGGTCCGCGACGGCGAGCTGCTCGCACCCCGGCTGTTCCGTGCCACGGCCACCGGCGACGCACCGGCCGTCGACCCGGACGGCACCGTCCTGATCACCGGCGGCACCGGCGGGCTCGGTGCGCTGCTGGCCCGCCACCTCGTCGAGGAGCACGGGGTCCGGCACCTGCTGCTGGCCAGCCGACGCGGTCCCGATGCGGACGGCGTGGCCGAGCTGACCACCGGACTGGAGGAGCTGAGCGCCACGGTCACCGTCGCCGCGTGCGACGTCGCCGACCGGGAGGCGCTGCGCGCGCTGCTGGCCGGCGTGCCCGCCGAACACCCGCTCACCGGCGTGGTGCACGCCGCGGGCGTGCTCGACGACGGCGTGCTCGAGTCGCTGACCGGCGACCGGATCGACTCCGCCCTGCGGTCCAAGGTGGACGCCGCCGTGCACCTGCACGAGCTGGCCGGTGACGTGCCACTGTTCGTGCTGTTCTCCTCGGCGGCCGGCGTGTTCGGCACCGCCGGGCAGGCGAACTACACCGCGGCGAACACCGTGCTCGACGCGCTCGCGCAGCACCGCCGTGCTACCGGGCGGGCCGGGCTGTCGCTGGCCTGGGGCCTGTGGCAGCAGGCGAGCGGCATGCGTGGCCGGCTCGACACCGCCGACCTGGCCCGGCTGTCCCGAGCCGGCTTCGGCGCACTGTCCACTGAGGACGGACTGGACTTGTTCGACGCCGCCCGCTCGGTCGCCCGGGCACTCATCGTGCCGGTCAAGCTCGACCTCGCCGGCCTGCGCAGGTCCGGCCGCGACGTCCCGCCACTGCTGCGCGGCCTGGTCCGCCCGCCGGCCAGGCGCGCGGCCGCCGGCCCGGACGACGCCGGCCTGGCCGGGCGGCTGGCCCAGCTGGGCGAGCCCGAACAGCGGGCCCTGCTGCTGGACCTCGTCCGCGAGCACGTCGCGGCCGTGCTCGGCCACGGCTCGCCGGACGCGATCACCGGCCAGCAGGCGTTCAAGGAGCTGGGCTTCGACTCGCTGACCGCCGTCGAGCTGCGCAACCGGCTGAACACCGCGACCGGCCTTCGGCTGCCGGCCACGCTGGTGTTCGACCACCCCAGCCCGCTGGCCGTCGTCGAGCATCTCCGTTCCGAGCTGGCGCCGGCGGGCGGCCCGCCGCAGGCGGCCGCATCGGTGGTGGCGGTCGTCGCCGACGAGCCGATCGCGATCGTCGGGCTGGGCTGCCGCTTCCCGGGTGGCGTGTCCACACCGGACGACCTGTGGGCGCTGGTGGCCGAGGGCCGTTCCGGTGTCTCGGAGTTCCCGGCCGGCCGCGGCTGGGACCTGGCCGGCCTGTTCGACCCCGACCCGGACGCGCAGGGCAAGTCCTACGCGCGTCACGGCGGGTTCGTCGACGAGCCCGACCTGTTCGACGCCGAGTTCTTCGGGATCAGCAGGCGCGAGGCACTCGCCATGGACCCGCAGCAGCGGTTGTTGCTGGAGACCACCTGGGAGGCCCTCGAGCGGGCCGGCATCGACCCGCATCGGTTGCGCGGCAGCCGGACCGGAGTGTTCACCGGCCTCATGTACCGCGACTACGCACCCACGCTGGCCGGGCTGCCGGAAGGCGTCGAAGGCTTCTGGGGCACCGGGGTCGCGGCGAGCGTCGCGTCCGGCCGGATCTCCTACACCCTCGGCCTCGAAGGGCCCGCGGTCACGCTGGACACCGCGTGCTCGTCGTCGCTCGTGGCGATGCACCTGGCCGCGCAGGCGCTGCGGTCGGGGGAGTGCGAGCTGGCACTCGCCGGCGGCGTGACGGTGATGGCGAGCCCGGAGGCGTTCGTCGAGTTCTCCCGGCAGCGCGGGCTCGCCCCCGACGGCCGCTGCAAGGCGTTCGGCGCGGGCGCGGACGGCACGGTCTGGGGCGAGGGCGCCGGCATCATCGTGCTGGAGCGGCTGTCCGACGCGCAGCGTAACGGTCACCCGGTCCTCGCCGTGGTGCGTGGGTCGGCGGTGAACCAGGACGGCGCGTCGAACGGGCTGACCGCGCCGAACGGGCCGTCGCAGCGGCGGGTCATCACCCAGGCGCTCGCCACCGCCGGGCTCACCACGTCCGATGTGGACGCGGTGGAGGCGCATGGCACCGGCACCGCGCTCGGCGACCCGATCGAGGCGCAGGCGCTGCTGGCCACCTACGGACGCGACCGCGGCGAGGACCGGCCGCTGTGGCTGGGCTCGATCAAGTCCAACATCGGCCATACCCAGGCCGCCGCTGGTGCCGCCAGCGTGATCAAGATGGTCATGGCGTTGCGGCACAACACGTTGCCGGCCACGCTGCACGCCGACGAGCCGACCCACCAAGTCGACTGGACCTCCGGTGCGGTCCGGCTGCTCGACGAGCCGGTGCCGTGGGAGACCGACGGCCACCCGCGCCGGGTCGGCGTGTCGTCCTTCGGTATCAGCGGCACCAACGCGCACGTCGTCATCGAGGAGCCGCCGGCCACCGAGCAGCCCGAACCCGCCGCGGCGCCGCCGGTGGTGCCGTGGGCGGTGTCCGCGCGAACGCCGGACGCGCTGCGTGCCCAGGTCGCGCGCCTCCGGGCGCACACCGCCGAACCGCTCGACGTGGGGTACTCACTGGCGAGGCGGGCCCGGTTCGATCACCGTGCGGTCTTCGTGGATGGTGTGGAGGTGGCTTCCGGTTCGGTGGCCGGGGGCCGGTTGGCGTTCCTGTTCACCGGTCAGGGTGCGCAGCGCGCGGCGATGGGCCAGGAGTTGTACTCGGCGTATCCCGCGTTCGCGTCGGCGTTTGACGAGGTGTGCGCGCACCTGGACCCGTCGCTGCGTGGGGTGATCGTCTCGGGTGAGGGGTTGGACGACACCGGGAACACCCAGCCCGCGTTGTTCGCGATCGAAG
>DASYKY010000100.1:0-15976 GCA_035995025.1 Actinophytocola sp. | reverse complement strand
CCTGCTGCGCCAGCAGCATCCGCCAGCGGTTGAGGTAGGTCAGCGGCGGCACACCCGCTACGGTCCGGAACCGTTCGGTGAACGTCGTCCGCGACATGGCCGCCTCGCGTGCCAGTTCCTCCAGTCCCCAGTGCCTTCCGGGTTCGGCACGAGGCGCAGCGCCGGCCGCAGCCGTTCGCCGGTCAGCACCCGCAGCCAGCCCGGGGGGCAGCTCGACCTGGTCGGGCCAGCGGGGCGAACCGCGGGCGGGTGAAGCCGACGCGCCTGAGGTGGACTCCTCGTCAACTGGATCGGGTGGTACTGATCAAGCGGTTGCGGGCTGGGTCCTGGCGAGCGCGCGTTGGCGGGTGATGAGCGCGGCGGCGGCCACGATTCCGACGACGAGGGCCGTGATCGCGATCCATGGTGCGTCCAGCGGCTGGCCGAGTGGCTGGTCGAGGGAGAACTGGCCGGCGCCACCGATGGTCAAGGCGACCGCGCCGATCCCGAGGGTCATGGGGAACTCCAGCCCGCCCTTGGAGCTGAAGAATCCGGCGGAGGTGTGCATGGAACTCGCGACGATCATGGTCGACGCCGCGGCCGCGCCGCCGATCGGGGTGAGGAGCCCGAGCGCGAGCAGCAGACCGCCGCCGGCCTCGCCGAGCCCGGCCAGGGCCGCGTTGATCCGTCCGGGCCGGAATCCGATGCGGTCGAACATCTCGCCGGTGCCGGTCAACCCGGACCCGCCGAACCAGCCGAACAACTTCTGCGTGCCGTGCGCGGCCAGCGTGAGACCGACACCGAGACGCAGGATCAGCAGCGCGGCATCAACGGCATGGGAGCTGTTCATGAGTTCTCCGATTCGTGTCAGCACTGTTCGTGACAAAGGTACTTCTATCCTAGAAGCATCTTCTCCTCACCGTAGACTGCCTGTGGGGAGGGGCACGATGGCCACAACACACCAGCACCCGGACCGGCACGAGGAATCGCACGCCGAGCGCGGACCGCGCTGCGATGTCGCCCTGTCAGCCGCCTTCGCTGTTCTCGGTAAGCGCTGGACCGGGGTCATCCTCGGCGTCCTCGCCGACGGCGAAGCGGGGTTCGCCGAGCTCAGCCGCGGCGTCGGCGGACCGATCAGCGACTCGGTCCTCGCCGCCCGCCTCACCGAACTCGTCACCGGAGGACTCGTCGACCGCCGCGTCGACACCGGCCCACCCATCGCCGTCCGCTACGCACTGACCCCCACCGGCCAGGCACTCATCCCCGCCCTGCGCGAACTCGGCCGGTGGGCCCGCGACCACCTGCTCACCGACACCGACAACGCCCGCGTTCGCCGGTGAGTCACCGACCTCGACCCGCGCCGGACGACTGCTTGACGTTCACGCGCCGACGAACAGTGGTTGCTGTTCGCTCGGGGCGCGGTCAGCTGGTGAGAGCTTGGATGGTGGTGTAGCCGACGAGGGCGGCGCCGAGACCGGCGATGATGCTGATGACGACGTTCATGGTGGCGTAGAAGTAGGTCTTCTGCTCGATGAGGCGCAGGGTTTCGTAGCTGAAGGTGCTGTAGGTGGTGAGGGCGCCGCAGAATCCGGTGCCGAGCAGGGCGAGCATCGGGGTGGGCAGAGCAAGGCCGGCGCCGGTGAGTCCGCCGAGGATCAGGCAACCGACGACGTTGACGCTGAAGGTGCCCCACGGGAACAGGCTGTCGTGGCGGTTCTGCACCGCGCGGTCGGTGAGGTAGCGCATCGGCGCGCCGATCATCGCACCGACGAACACGAGTACCGCGGTCATCGCTGCTTTCCTTGGTAGCGCAGGACTTCAACTTCGTCGAGGAGCACGGTGCCCTCGCCGATCAGCTCGTCGAGCTCGGGCAGGAAGGCACGGATACGGTGCTCGGCGTCGATGATGAGCACGACGATCGGCAGGTCCTCGGTCATGCTGAGCAGGCGGGTGGTGTGGATCGTCGAGGACGTGCCGTAGCCCTCGAAGCCGCGTAGCACGGTGGCGCCCGCCAGTCCGGCTTCACGGGCGCGTTTGACGATCTCGTGGTGCAGGGGTTTGTGGTGCCACGTGTCGTCCTCGCCGATGAGGATCGACAGGCGCAGGGCGTGTCCGGTCAGCTGCATGTCAGACCGTCCGTTCCGGGTCGTGAACGGCACCGGTGACGGCACGTGTCAGCCAGACCCCGACGATGACCGCGAGCATGGCGCAGATGAGGGTGCCGGCCAGGTAGCCGAACGCGAGCTCGACCGAGTCGGGGGTCAGCAGCGCACGGATCTCGGCCGCGTAGGTGGAGAAGGTGGTGAAGCCACCGAGAACCCCCACTCCGAGGAAGGGCCGGACAAGCCGGTGTGCGGACCAGACCTCGCTGATCAGCACCATGAGCACGCCGATCAGGAAGCAGCCGGAGACGTTGGTGACGAACGTGCCCCACGGGACGTGTCCAGGTGCGGTGGGAAGCAGTTCGGTGAGCCCGTAGCGAGCGAGGGCGCCCAGGCCGCCTCCCAGCGCGATGACCACAAGGACGAGGCCATGGGAGCGCACGAGCTCGCGCCGCTGGGACCGGATCCGGAGGTCGACATCCGGATCGATGGCTTCGGTGGCTTCCGCCAGCTCGACCTCGCTGCTCACACTCGCTCCCTACTTGAACCCGACAACATGGTCAAGTAGGGACCGTTGGCGGCGCAAGCCGCGGTTGTTCCGTGCTCCGGAAGCGGCGAGCCCCACCACCGCGATCGATTCAGCATAGCTGACCAGGCACTCCGGACTCTCGAGTCTGTGCGAAGGTTCACTCGCGGTCCTCGGCCCGGTAGACGCGGTCGGCGAAGCCGTCGAGCGAGACGGCGCAGGTGCCGAGCGCTGTCTCCACCGGATTCCGGTGCGGGGCGCCGAGCACGTCGCGCGAGAGACTTAGTGGGAAGACCACCAGTGCGCGTGTTTGCGCTCGGGCAGGGTGTAGCGCACGGTGTCCACCGCGTCGATCGCGATGAGGCCGCTGATGTCGAGCTCGTCCAGCCGAGGCAGGAACTCGCGGACGCGGTCCTCCTCGTCGACGATGAGGATCAGCAGCGGCAGGTCTTCGCTGAGCCGGAACAGGTGGGTGGTGTGGATCCGCGAGGTGGCGCCGTATCCCTCGATGCCGCGGATCACGGTTGCGCCGGCGAGTCCGGCCTGGTGGGCGCGGTGAACGATCTCGGTGTAGAGCGGTTTGTGGCGCCAGACATCGCCTTCGCCGACGAAGATCGACAGTCGCAGTGCCCGCCCTGACGTCTTCATGGATGGTCCTCCTGGCGCGAGTGCGGCACGCGCACGACCCACGCGCCTGACCAGGAACCATCAGCCTCGTGTCGAGGCGGTTCGGACCGGCAGCCCCGGCGGGATCCATCACCAATATCAAGTAGATCGCTGCGCGCGCTCCCCGTCAAGCGCCGATCCGGGCGTTGCGGGTCGGGCGTGCACAATGGGCGCGCGCTGGCGCAGACTGTGATCATAGGCGATGGGGCTCGCCTTAACCGCGGAGTCGAATTCCGCTGATGGCCTCTACCGCACCACCTTCGTGTTCGCACGTTTGGCAGGCCGGTAGAGGAGGTCCGAGTGGACGAGACCCCAGCATTCCCCGACAGTCACGTCACGACCCATTCCTCAGCTCATGCAGCCCGTGTTTCCCGGGCGGGGGTGGGGCCATGAGCGTGCCGATCCCGGTCGTCCAGGTGCTGCAGGTGTTGACGATCCTGCTCGCCGCGCCCGGCGTGTCGGGTGTGATCGCGAAGGTCGAGGGGCGGTTGCAGGGGCGCCGGGGGCCGCGGGTGCTGCAGCCCTACTACGACCTGGGCAAGTCGTTCCGGAAGGAGGCGCTCGCCCCGCAGGGCGCGTCGTGGGTGTTCCTGGCCGCGCCGCTGGCGGCGATGGCCTGCTATCTCACGGTGCCGCTGCTGATTCCGGTGCTGACCACCTATCCGCTGCCGCTGGGCTACATGGGCGACATCCTCGGTGGTGGGTTCGTGTTGGCCCTGGCGAGTTTCGCGGTCGCGGTCGCGGCGACGGAGACCGGGTCACCGTACGCGCAGCTGGGCGCGAGCCGGGCGAAGACGTTCGGGGCGATCACCGAGCCGGTGGTGGCGTGCGCCGGCTGGGCCGTGCGGCCACACCGAGTCAAGGCACGTGGCCTCGGCTCCGCGTACGCCCTGGCACTGGCGTCGGTCGCGGTCGTCATCGCGGCCGACCACGTGTTCGTGTTCCTGTTCGCCTGGGAGTCACTGACCCTGGCCTTCTACCTGCTCACCGCGCACGAACGCGACCACGGGCACAACGATCGCGGGAGCAACGCCGCTCCCGCGATCGTCACGGTCGTGATGGGCAAGGCCAGCGGCGCCGCCCTGCTGATCGGCTTCCTGCTGCTTGCCGCGCAAAGCGGGAGTTTCGCGCTCCCGGGATTCTCCGCGTTGCCGCAGACCGGCGTGCGCGACGCGGCGTTCGCGTTGCTGGTACTGGGTTTCGCGGTCAAGATCGGCCTGATCCCTGTTCATGTGTGGATGCCCCGCGGTTATCGGGCAGCGCCGGGGCCGCTGCGTGCGATCATGGCCGGGGTCGCGGTCAACGTCGGCTTCTACGGTCTGTGGCGCACTCTGGACCTGCTGCACCAGCCCCCGCCCTGGCTGGCCGTCGTGGTGCTGCTCCTCGGCGGCGCCACCGCACTGCTCGGCATCGCGCACGCCACCGTGCAGACCGACCTGGCCGAAGTGGTCGCCTACTCCAGTGTCGAGAACGCCGGGCTGATCACCGTCGGGTTCGGCGTCGCTCTCGTCGGTACCACCACCGGAATCGACCAGCTGGCCGCCGTCGGGCTGCTCGCCGCCACCCTGCAACTGATCGCGCACGCCTTCGCCAAGGCCCTGCTGTTCACCGCTGTCGCGGGAATCGAGGACGCCACCGGCACCACCGATCTCGACCAGCTGCGCGGTGCCGGGCACCGGCTGCGCTGGTCCGGCTCCGGTCTCGCCATCGGCGCCCTCACTCTCGCCGGTCTCCCGCTGACCGCCGGGTTCGTCTCCGAATGGTTCCTGCTGGAAGCACTGATGCAACAGTTCCGGCTCAACCCGCTCGGCTACACCCTGCCGCTGGCGATCAGCGGCGCGCTGGTCGCGCTGACCGTCGGGTTCGCCGCCGTAGCGTTCGTCCGCATCGTCGGCCTCACCGTGCTCGGCCCGCGCGGCCCCCACGACGAGACGCTCGCCCGGGACACCGCGCTGCCGGGCAAGATCGCGGTCGTGCTCCTCGGCGTCGGCTGCCTCGCGGTCGCCGCCGTCGCACCGCTCGAGGTACGCCTCATCAGCACCGGCCTCGACCCACTGGTTCCCCATACGATCACCGACTCCGCGTTGAAGGCGCCGTGGGTGCTGCAACCGGTGTTCGGCGAGTTCTCGATCCTGTCGCCGTCCTGGCTCGCGGTGATGCTGCCGACCCTCTTCGGCGCCGCCGCACTGCTGTGCGTCGCGTTCGCCCGCCGCAGGATGTTCACCGTCCGCCGGGTACCCGCATGGCGCTCCGCGACCGGCGGCGTCGCCGGCGAGAACCAGTACACCCCGTTCGCGTTCACCAACCCCACCCGCAAGGTGCTCGCCAACGTCCTGCTCACCCGCTCCGAACTACGCACCGTCGAACGCCAGACCGGCGGCCAGGACGACGATCCCCGCCGCGACGCCGGCGGTGCGCACCTCGGCTACACCTCCGACGTCGTCGAAGCCGTCGAACAGTTCCTCTACCGGCCCCTGCTGCGCCCCCTGCGAACCGTGGTCCGCGGCGCCAAACGGATGCAGAGCGGACGACTCGACGCCTACGTCGCCTACATGCTCATCGCGCTCCTCGCCGTCATCGCCCTCGTACTCACCCTGACCTGACCACCGGAGCACAACAAAAGGAGAAACCATGCACTGCTACGACTGTGCCAGCAACGGCGACACCGCACCGGCCGTCGCCGTCTGCACCCACTGCGGAGCGGCCGTCTGCCGCTCGTGTGCCCGGGTCGGCAACCAGACCGTCCGGCACTTCACCGGCTTCTCCTCCGCAGAGCTCGCGCTCACCGAAACCCGCACGATCGCCTGCCCATCATGCGCGAACGCGCTCGCAACCCACCACGCCGGCAGGTACAACTTCGCCGCACCGACCGGCCACGTGCTCGAAGCCCGGTAAGGCACCTGTCCAGCGCTTCTGCGCCCGGCGGTGGGGCTCGCCGGACCCAACCGCGGTGTCCATCCCGAATGCACACCGCCACAGTCCCTACCCAATCAACGATCCCGCGACCACAGGCGGGGCCGCGAATGACAACGATCGCCATGCTGCTCGGCGGCGTACTCGGCGTAGTACTCCGCAACAGCGCCGACCCGTTCCGCCGACCCGGCCGGCGGATACCGCGCTCTGGTGGCCCTTCACCGTCGGCGTCATGCTCGGTGTGGCCTTACATCGACCGCCCTGATGGCAGCGCCCCTCGCCGGTCGGCAGCGACCGGGCCCCTCCCGACGTCGCGAAGCGCGTCGGATCCTGGGTAGCCGGGCCCGGCGTCGCAGCCGGAAACTCAGGCGGTGGTCCAGTGGTAACCGTCGCTGGTCGGGACCAGGCCGCCCTCGTGGCGGGGCTTCTCCGCGGGACGGTCGTCGCCGTGGATGACGCGGTCCTGCAGGCCGCGCATGTCCAGGCTCACCAGGCTGTTGGCCTTCAGGATGCCCTGCTCGTCCTTGCCCTCGTCGTAGGAGCGGAGGTGGTCGGAGATCCGCTGGCCCGTCGAGAAGACCTCCATGTCGACCGTGGACACCCCGGAGATCAGGCGCACGAACGCCTCGTTGTCCCGCTCCGGCGTGTTGAGGATCTTGCGGGCCTCCCAGAAGTAGGAGTCCTCGTGCCGGTTGAAGTCGTAGAACGCGATGAGGAACTTGTAGATGTTCTCGAACTCCGCCCGGTAGCGCGTCTCGAACTCGGTGAAGGCTCGCTCCTCGTCCACGCCTGGCGTACCGCCCAGGACGGTGTTGATCGACCGCGCCGCGAGCAGGCCGGAGTAGGTGGCCAGGTGCACGCCGGTGGAGAACACCGGGTCGACGAAGCACGCCGCGTCGCCGAGCAGTACCAGGCCGGGCATCCAGTACCGGGTCGTCGAGTACGAGTAGTCCTTGCGCACCCGGTAGCTGCCGTACTGGCCCTCGGTCACCCGGGTGGCCGGCTCCAGCAGGTCCTTGACGATCTCGCACGAGTCGATGAACTCGCGCATCGCCGCCTCGTGGCCCTGCCGCACCTTGTCCGCGTGCCGGCGGTCCACCACGGCGCCGACGCTCGTCAGCGTGTCCGACAGCGGGATGTACCAGAACCACCCGTGCTCGAACGCGGCGCAGAGGATGTTGCCGCCGAACGGGTCGGCCAGCCGCTTGCCGTTCTCGAAGTAGGCGAACAGCGCGATGTTCTGGAAGAACTCCGACACGACCCGGGTGCCGACCATCTTGTGGAACCGGCTCTGGTTGCCCGACGCGTCCGCCACGTAGCGCGCTCGCGCGGTCGACACGGTGCCGTCCTCGTCGGTGAACCGGGCGCCGACCACCCGGCCGTCCTCGACGATCAGGTCCTTCACCGCGTGGTTCTCCCGCACCTGCACGCCCCGCTTGCGCGCGTTGTTCAGCAGGATCTCGTCGAACCGCGACCGCTCGACCTGGAAGGCGTACCCCGCGTCCACCTTCTCGAGGTCCGGCGCGATCGCGAAGTTGAACCGCCACGGGTCCGGGTTCTGGCCCCACCGGAACACGCCGCCGTGCTTCTTGACGAAGTTGGCGCTCTTCACCTCGTCCAGGCAGCCCAGCATCCCGCAGATGCCGTGCACGGTGATCGGCAGCAGCGACTCGCCGATCTGGTAGCGCGGGAAGCTCGACTTCTCCAGCAGCAGCACGTTGAAGCCCTGCATGGCGACGAGCGTGCTCACCGTGGCCCCGGAGGGCCCGCCGCCGATCACGATGAGGTCGAACTCTTCCGGGGTGTCGGACATCGGGGA
Organism: Actinophytocola sp.; assembly: GCA_035995025.1. GTDB lineage: Bacteria > Actinomycetota > Actinomycetes > Mycobacteriales > Pseudonocardiaceae > Actinophytocola. Next base: position 7,971 of record DASYKY010000100.1, on the reverse strand, counting down.
AATCTCCTCAGTGGGCAGGGGTCACCAGGTTCGGGACGCGGGCGAGGGGGCCAGCGAGGTGCGGATGGGGATCGCCTCGGCGCGCCGCTCCGGCTCGTCGAACGGCGGCGCGGTCCACGCGGCGAGCGTGTAGGTGATCTCGCCGCTGCCGCTCTCCAGGTAGCAGATCATGTTCACCGGCCAGCCGGTGTTGCGGAAGACGTACTCGTCCATGGCGGTCGGCTTGTCGTCCACCCGCTGCCTGCGCTCACCGTCCGGGCCGATGTGATGCCAGTCGGGGTGCATGTGCAGCGACCCGACCGGCTCGAGCCCCTGCGCCTCCGCCTCCCGGGTCAGGCGCAGTTGCTCGGCGGAGTCGCACCAGAACCCGCGGCCCTTGTCGCGGTACGCGTCGCCGAAGCACGGCACGATGACGTCGCGGAACTCCTCGAGCACGCAGTCGTCGGTCTCCCGGACGTTGGCCGCGAAGCGCAGCGACTCGACCCGGACGACCTCGTCCTCGGTCCGGCCGAACAGCAGGCCCCAGGACCGGGGCTTGTGCTGCGCGCTGTCGCCCGCCGTCTCGAGGCTCGTGACGTACTCCTTGAGGGCGTCGTTGAGAAAGTCGTCGAGCAGGTTCGGGCCGATCACCGCGACCAGGTCCATGCTGTCCTCCACGTTCGGCGCCGGGCCCTCAGACCAGGCCGCCGTTGACTCGGATGGTTTGCCCGCTCACCCACGCGCCTGCCTCGCCGACCAGGACGCCGACGGCGCGGGCGACGTCGGCGGGCGAGCCGATGCGACCCAGCGGCGTCTGGCCGGCCAGCCCCTCGACGGCCGCGGCCGGGTAGCGGCTTCGGAACAGCTCGGTATCGGTAGGACCGGGCGCCACCGCGTTCGCCGTGATGCCCCGCGCGCCGAGCTCCCGCGCGAGCGCCGCGGTCAGCACCTCGGTCGCGGCCTTGCAGGCGTTGTAGACGGCCTGCCCGGGCGGGTGCAGGCCGAGCGCGGACGTCGAGATCGTCACCACCCGGCCGCCGTCGCGCAGCCGCCGCGCCGCCTGGCGCAGCAGCAGGAACGTGCCGTGCAGGTTCACTCCGACGAGGTGGCCGAACGTCTCGTCGTCGACGTCCGCGATCGGGATCGGTCGTGGCGCCTGGACACCGGCGTTCGCCACGAGCACGTCGACCCCGCCGTAGACGCGTTCCGCCTCGTCGAACAGCCGGCTGACGGCGTCGCCGTCGGCCACGTCGGCCCGCGCGGCGACCGCGGCGCCTTTACCGGTTCGCTCGATGTCGGCGACGACCTGCTTGGCGGCGGTCTCGTCGGTCAGGTAGCCGACGACGACGGCCAGGCCGTCGCGGGCGAGGTGGCGGGCGATCTCCGCGCCGATGCCGCGGGAGGCGCCGGTCACGATCGCGACGCGGCGGTCTTCGGTGTCCATGTGTATGTCCCCGGGTATCAGGTGAGGGCGGCCAGCGCCGTGCTGACCACCGAGCTGAGGCGCTGCACGAAGTGCTCGGTCCCGGCGCTGACGTGGCGGTTGGAGGCGAACGCGACCGTGACGTCGGCGCGCGGGTCCGCGAGCAGGATCGAGCCGGCCGCGCCGACGTGCATGAAGGTGGCGGGCGAGGCGACGTCCTCGAACCCGTTGCCCAGCGCGCCGCGCACCGCCCAGCCGAGTCCCCACGGCCGGGGCTGCGCCGCGTAGACCGGCATCACGTGCCCGACCGCGCGGCCGCCGGTCTGGTCGGTGGTCATGCAACGCACCGTGGCGGCGCTGAGCATCCGCGCGGGCGGTCGCTCGCCGAAGAGCAGGCCGAAGCGCAGCAGGTCGCGGATCCCGGCGTAGACGCCGTACGCCGGGTACTCGAGGCGCCGGAAGTAGCCGGAGGTGAGGAACGCGCCGTCGGTGCCCTCGGCGGGCACGCCGGCGACGGCGGCGATTCGGTCGTCGACCTCCGGCGGCGGCGGGAAGTACGTGTCGTGCAGGTCGGCCGGCTTGAGCAGGGCGGCCAGCATGAGCTCGCGGAAGGGGCGGCCGGTGACGACCTCGGCGAGCCGCGCCGCCACCGCGTAGCCGTGGTCGGTGTAGGTGAACGCCTGGCCCGGCGCGAAGAGCAGCGGCCCGGCGAGCCCGTCGGCGAGGTGGTCGGCGAGCGGTGCCTGCGCGCGCAGCAGCTCGGCGAAGCGGTCCGGCGTGGTGCGGGGGATGCCGGAGGTGTGCGTGAGCAGGTGGCGCAGCCGGATGTCGGCGTAGCCGTCGCGGTCGAACGCCGGCAGGTGGGCGCGCACCGGCATGGAGAGCGTGAGCTCACCCTGCTCGACGAGGGCGAGCACGGTGGCCGCGGTGTAGACCTTCGAGATGCAGGCGAGGGGCCAGAGCGTGTCGGGGGCGGCGTCGCGTCCCGGCGCCGCGGTGCCGCCGTACCATTCGGCGACGAGCTCGCCGCCTCGCGCCACGGCCAGGGCCGCGCCGTTGATCACGTTGCCGGATATGTACTTCTCGATCGTCCGGAATACCGGCAACAATCGATCATCGGCCGGGCCTAACATTTCGTCGGTTCATAGGCCGGCTGATGTGTGCGGACCTCGCCGGAGTCGAGATCGAATTCGTGCCGGGCGAGTTTCTGCAGATCTTCGCCGTACAAGTGAATAGAGCACGACGGCTCGCCGGACGGGTTGTGAATCCGGTGGATCTCGCGGTCCGGTGGAACAACGTGGGAAATGGCGCCGACGTCGTTCTGAACCGCTTCCAGCCGCCGCAGGCGGGCGAATCCCGGCCGTGCGCCGTCGTCGAGCCGGGCGAAACGCGTCTCGGTCTCGGTGCCCTGGACGACGCCGACCATGCCCCAGGTGAGGTGGTCGTGCACCGGGGTCGTGGTGCCCGGCGGGAAGACCACGGACACGATCGTCCACGGCGCGCGCTCACCCGCGGCGAGCAGGTAGGCGGCCATGTCGCCGGCCTCCGGCGGTGCCCGGAACTTGTCGTCGAGCCAGCCGGTGTCGGCGATGAGCTCGGCGAAATGCGAATGCACTCGTTCGACGATCTCCGCCGCCGGAAATTGCGGAACGAGCGTGTCCAGCATTTCGGCGAATTGATCGAGAGGTGTCCGGGTCGGCAACGCCATACAAAACTCCGTACCTGATCCGTAAAAGGCGGAGCGACGGTACTACAGCGCGGCGCGCATCGGCGAAACTTAGGCCGGACAGCCTACGACAATGGTGGGTTCACATCCGATGTGGACGAGCAGAAATCACGCCCGAACGGCGGTATCGAGCATGTCCGGCGAGGCCAGGAGTTGGTCGCCGTTCCCGACGGGCAGGTGTTCGAGCATGTCGTCCGGCAGCGCGGCCAGACCAGTCCCGTGAACCGTTCGCCCCGCTCGTTGCGACTAACAAGGCGTGGATGGGAGCTACCTCGATCGTTGGGCCTCGTGGGTGCCACGATGGCTCGTGGCCATGATCCGGGTGCGGCAGGCGGACAGGCAGATCACGGCGTCACCGGTACTCGTGATCGCCACCGAGGCCGACCCGGCCACGCCCTGCTACGGCGGTGTCGCATGCTGACGCGACCACCGGATCCGCGGGAGGATTCCCAGCTACTCACGGCGATCACCGACGGCGACAGGGAGGCGTTCGCTGAGCTGTACCGGCGGCACCTGCCGTGGCTGTTGGTGCGCCTCGGGCGGCGGTGCTCGTCGCCGGAGCTCGTCGACGAGGTCGTGCAGGACACGTTCGTGGCGGTCTGGCGGTCGGCCGGGCGGTGGGATCGCCGGGGCGAGGTGGCCGCGTGGATCTGGGGAATCGGCATCCGCCGTCTGGTCGACGCGCTGCGGCGTAGCCGGCCGCCTGCCGATGAGCTGACGAAGTTCGCCGGCGTCGAGACGTCAGCAGAGGAGCACGTCCTGCTCGCCGTCCAGTACGGCGACGTGGGGGCGGCACTGGCGAGCCTGTCACCGGAGCTGCGGGCCGTCGTGCAGGCGACTGTCCTGGATGGACTGACGACGCGGGAGGCCGCCCAGTTGCTGGGTATCCCGGCTGGCACGGTCAAGACACGGATGATGCGCGCCCGCTTTCTGTTGCGGGAGCGGCTGGCATGACGGGGAGGTTGGGATGACCGCTTGGCACCTGGATCCGGAGGCGATCCGCCGGTACTCGCAGGGAGCTGCCCCGCAGGAGGAGGCCGCGTCCGCCGAGGCGCACCTGATGAGATGCGCCGCCTGCCGGGGCGTGATCGCGTCCTATGTGGATGCTCGGCGGGTGGAGACGATCTGGCATGAGGTGGCCGACCGGGTCGACGCACCCCGGCGGAGCCGGCCCGAACGGATGCTGGCCCGGCTCGGCGTCGGCGAGGCGACGGCGCGCCTCGTAGCCGCGACGCCGACGCTGCGGGGGCCGTGGTTGCTGGCCGTCGCGGGTGTGCTCACGCTCGCGGCCTGGGCGGCTCAGGTCGATGAACGCTTCCTGCGGATGTTTCTCGTGGTCGCCCCACTCGGGCCGCTGGCGGGTGTCGCGGTCGCCTTCGCGGGCGGCCTCGACCCGACCCGGGAGATCGGGCTCGCCGCGCCATACTCGGGGCTGCGATTACTGCTGATCCGCACGGCCGCGGTCTTGGCGGTCACCGTGCCGATCGTGGCCGTGGCCGGACTCGCGCTACCCGGCTCGAACTGGCTGGCCGCCGCCTGGCTCCTGCCCATCGCCGGGCTCACCTGCGCCGCGCTGGCTCTGACGGCCCGCATGACGCCCGTCGTCGCGGTCGGCGTCGTGGCCACGGCCTGGGTGCTGGTGACCGCCCCGGCCACCATCGCCGGTCACGTCGACCTCGCCTTCGGCATCGGCGCCCAGATCTTCTGGCTCGCCGTGGCCATCGGCGGTGGCACCTGGCTCGCCGTCACCCGTAACAACTTCACGATCAAGCTGGGGAGAACCACATGACCACAGTTCGCGTGCAGGGCGCGACCAAGTCCTTCGGTCGTACGAGGGCGCTGGACAGCGTCGACCTCGAAGCCGGCCCAGGGGTGACCGGACTGCTCGGACCGAACGGGGCGGGAAAGACGACTCTGCTCCGGACGATCGCCACCGTTCTGGCGCCGGATCGCGGCACGGTGACCCTGCTGGGCCGCGACCCGTCGCGCCCCGACGACCGTACGCGGATCCGCGAACGCCTGGGCTACCTGCCCCAGGAAGCTGGGTTCCATCGGGGGTTCACGGTCTTCGAGTTCATCGACTACGTGGCGATTCTGAAGAAGATGACCGACCGGCGGCCCCGGCATGACGAAGTCCGCCGGGTCATCGCGCTGACCGGGCTGGTGCCCGTCAGCGCGAAGCGGATCCGGGCCCTCTCCGGCGGAATGCGCCGACGGGTCGGGTTGGCCCAGGCGATGCTGGGCGATCCCGACCTGCTCGTCCTCGACGAGCCGACGGTCGGCCTCGATCCCGAGCAGCGGCTGCGGTTCCGGGAGATGATCTCTCAAGCCGGCGAGGGGCGCACGGTGGTCATGTCCAGTCACCAGACCGAGGACATCACCGCCCTGTGCACCAGGATCGCCGTGATCCACGAGGGCCGGGCCCGGTTCGCCGGTACCCCCACGGAGCTGACCGGGCAGGCCGCGGGTCGCGTGTGGACAGACACGCAACGGTCGCCAGCCGCACTCGCGGCGTGGCGCACCGGTGACGGCACCTACCGCAACGTCGGCGACCCACCCGCAGGCGCCGAGCTGATCCCACCCACGCTGGAGGACGCGTACCTCCTGCTCGTGGGCGAACCCGAGCTGGAGGTCACCCACTCATGACCGCTGTGGACTCCCCCACCGCCGGCCCGCGTACGGCCGTCCTCCGCCACTTGACGCCACTGATCGGCCGGGAGGCCCGCCGCCTCGCCCGGCATCCCGTGCTGTGGCTGGTACCCGTCGTCGTCATCGTGACCACCGCCGTCGACGGGGCCAGCGGCGGCCGGACCGCCGGCTACTGGTACGGCACCATCTTCGTCGACGTCGCGTTCTTCGCGCCCATGTTCGTCCTCTTCGCGGCGAACCTGGTCGCCAGCGGTGCCCGCCGCAACCGGGCCGAGGAGATGCTGAACGTCACGCCGACCACGGACACGCGTCGGACCTGGGCGATGAGTCTGGGTGTCGCGCTCCCACTGGCCGGAACCGGCGCCGTCGCGGCGGGTGCCATGGCCCTCATCGACGGCGTCAACGACATCCCGCCCAACGACCTGCAGACCGCCGGCGAGCTCGCCCAGCTTCCGTTCATTCTCGCCGGCGCCGGGCTGCTCGGCGTCCTCGCCGCCCGCTGGCTGCCCTTCGCGGGCGGCGTAGTGATCATGTTCATCGCCGCGACCCTGGGCGGTGTAGTGGTTTTCGGGCGATTCGACGCCGGCATCTGGTGGATGTGGTGGTCGACGGAGACCGCCTTCGAGAATCGGGCGCCGGTGCCGGGCGAACCGTGGCTGCACGTCGCCTACCTGGCCGGGCTCTGCGCCTGCGCCACCGTCGCCGCCGTCTACCGCGATCGCACCCAGTGGCCACGGCTGGCCCTCGTCGGTGTGCCCGTCCTGGCCGCCACGCTGGTCCTCGGCTGGCTCCAACTGCCATGACACCGTCCGTGGCGTGGGAACTCGTCCGCAGCGGCCACCTGGTCCGCAGCCTGCGCCTGGCACCTTTCGTGAGCGCTGTCGTCGCCGTCGCGGCGTTCCTGGCCGTACGCCGCGGCGACACCCACGACGTCATCGCAGACCTGCGCGTGCTGGGCCTGCTGCTGGCACTGGGAAGCGGCTACGTACTCGACGACAGCGCGGCGGTCACCCTGCAGGCCAGCCCGTACAGTCTGGCCCGCCGGCTCTGGCTGCGCATCGGCTGTGCCGCGGCCGTTGTCGTCCCACTGTGGACGGCTGTGCTCGCCCGCTTCCTCCCCTCGGCACCGGCCGGCGATCGGTGGGCCGTCGGCCTCGGCCTCACCGCCGAGCTCGCCGCCGCGCTCACCGTGATCTGGGCCGTGGCCGTTTGGGGCCGTCGACACGGATTCGAGCACCCCGGCATCATCACCACTCCCGCGCTCGTGGCCGCGCTGTTGCTGGCGGCGTCGATCCCGCAGGCGCCGATGCTGGTCGGCTCCGGGGCACAATGGACCGCGGCGCACCTGCGATGGTCGGGCATTCTGGTCGGCGCGACCTGCGTGCTCGTGGCCGGAATGCGCGACCCGGCCGCGCGCTGGCGCTCTCCGGACCACCACCCGGGCCGAGAGCGGCAACACAGGTGACTGCAAGGGCTCCGCGGGGCAGCGACTCCCCTGGGTCGCTACAGTTCCGCGATCAGTTCGAACGCGTCGTCGGCCACCCAGATCCGCAGGCCTTCGGCATCCTCGGTGATCGCGCCGTCCTCTTCCTCACCCAGTTCCCGCGACGCGCCCAGCGCTTCTTCGCTCAGCGAGATGCGGCCATCGCCCAGATCCATCGGCCGGTACTCCGAGGCGAGCCACGCGGTTCTGCTGTGCTTGGCGAGCAGTTCCGCGTTCTCCACACCGACCTGAGCCACGTACGCGCGATGCCGCATCGGGTTCCTCCTCGCGAGACCTCCCATGATTGTCGAGGTTCCGGCGAGCTCGATCAATGCGGGTGCACGCCTCCGTAGAACTCTCCGCCGGACAGGCTGTGGGTGACCCGCTGGACCCGGTCACTCGAGTTGCCCTCGATCAGCGTGACCTGGTCGCCGTCGACCGATTCCACGACCCCGATGTGGGTGCTGGTGCTCGGGGACTCCGGGCCGCTGCCGAACAGCAGCACGTCACCGGCGCGTGACTGGCCGAGGTCGCCCGCGTCGTAGGCCAGGCCGTGCTCCTGGCCCCAGGTGTAGACGTCGCCGGTGAACGGCAGGGACGGGATGTCCACACCGGACTGACGCCACACCCACGTGGCGAACGACGAGCACCACGCCGCGGACGGGCCGTACTTGTTCTCGTTGCCGGGACCTTCCTCGTAGCCGAGCTCGT